>MEOA01000006.1 GCA_001768515.1 Bacteroidetes bacterium GWE2_42_24
TAACTAAGTCTTGAAAGTAGTGTCTCTATTTTCATCTTTTAACCATTTTATTACAAAAATAATAAATTTCTACATCATTTTAAAACACAACCATTTTTTTTAACATATACCTTGACTTTTGAGATTTATGATTTATCTTTGTATCGATTGAAGCAATTCACAATAAGGATTATTCCGAAGTGAAAAATTAAGTAGTCCCGGCCAAAAGCCGGGATTGCTGTTTTAAATTGTTTTCGGTTACATTTCTTGTCATTGATTATTAAGATTTTACATGCAAATAAGAGAAAGGTTGTTCAACTACCAGCAGCCTTTAAAACTCTTTAATAAATTTCTTTCTTTTTCCTGAATTGTATAAGAGCCTTATTAAAGTGTGTATATGTTTGACTGTTAATTGTTAGAGGAATTTGTTGTTGGTTGCTTTTCTCTGAGGTTAAACTTTTTTTGATAACAATATGATTTAAGTTGATTTAGAATCTTATCTAAACGGGTTGAGTGACAAAGATACAACCTTCAAAACCATAAATCAAGTACTTTGCTCCTGATCACTTCTTTTTTTGTTACTCCCCGAAAACTTTATCTAAAGCATCTTTTATGAATACTCTTTTATGGTTGTTAAGATATAGTGAATAGTATCTTCACGTTAGTCGCCTGATCCTTCTCATATTTCCTGCCGTAATACCAAACAGGCGAAGCCACCAAGCGTCATTGCTATATGCTTTGGTCTCTTTTCAGGAAAATGGGTCAAGCAATGTAAAAGCAATGGATAAAATGGTCGGTTGCGTTGACCTTATATGTGGTCTTTCTATTTCTTTTATCAACTGGTTCATTAATTGATTAGATTTTTCGTATTATTTCCATTTCTTTGCATCAGATAACCGAAATATACCTGGGATGACCTTTGTGTAATGAATGGCATGACTGAAGGCATCTGTTAAAACAATCACGATTAAACGTATGAAACAACCGTTCATTATTTTGGCCGCTATCCTGATAACAACCGCGGGATGGTCGCAAACGCCGGGCTTAAAGGCTGTGAGAAGCGAGATTATTGCCGGACGGTTTTTGAATAACAATTCACCGATCAAAGGTGTGGAATATCTTTTTGATGCACGGGTTAATTCGTTTGGTTTTGATAGCACTGCCAGTAATTGCTTAGTTCAGTTCCGCGAACTGAGACGCAACGGGAAATCCTTGAAAAATAAGGGTTACTTCGGGGTGTTTAATTTTGAATCCGATTCGCTGTACTGGCTTCAGAAAATCAACTATATTACCAGAAAACCTTTTGTTGTAAGTGGAATACTGCTGTCGCACAGGGATGATTATACGGTTGAACGTCTTGATTTTAATACAGGGGAAAAGATATGGAAGGTTAAAGGTGGGTTTTGGCATATCCATGACAATCCTCCTGTTGCTTTTTTTTATGATGTGGGTTATCCATCGGAGGTGATGGAACCTATGACCGCTTTTAACCTGAGAACCGGTAAATTGCTCTGGCGGCGGGATATGCCACGTGAGGGGGGATGGCAATCTGTTTTGTATCCCGCTGATAGTACGCTGCTTATTTCATCTAACGGTTTGCATCAGTTCAATGCTTATACCGGTAAGGGCTGGGATTACAATGCTTTAACAGTAAAAAAAGACTACGCAGGTGTAGTCGTGGGTGTTAGTTTTGGCATTGCTTTTGGTGCTCTCGGTGGTGCATTTGTCATACCATTGGGTGGTTCGTACGGCCCCGGGGTCGCAACCTATGGCTCGAATATATTGGCCGATAGCAGTCATCTGTGGTATGCTTCGCGAAAGCGGCTGTCGTGCCTTTCTCATGAAGGTGATAGCTTGTGGAGCGTTCCCATCGAGTCGGATAATGAAGGACAATCCTATCTCTGGACACGTGATTCCTTATTGTACAGGCTTAATTTGGGGTTTGCCTATCATGGCAGGGCAAAGGTTTCTGACGATAAGCCTTCAATCGAGAGTTTTGACCGGGAAACGGGTACAAAGAAATCATTCAGAGCACTTGGAAAGAAACGCGATTTCATCAGGCAATTTGACATAAGCACTGATACAATGGTACTGCTTTTCGATAAGAAGCTTGTTAGCTATGATTATTCGCGTGATCAGGCTCTGGATACAGCCTTTTTCGATGATTCTGAATTAGGAAAACCTTATTCATTACTGGCTGATCGTGTCTATTACCGGGTTTCTGATTCCTTATATAAACATGCAAATAGTCTTTTCCATAACAGATACCCCATTATATTTACTGAAGGGAAAATAGCACTGATTAATTCTGAGCTTCATGTGACCGATACAATCGAAAGGAGCAGGTTGTTTTTAGCGCAATTGGGCTTTGGTACAGGATCGGTGCTGCTCAGGGATAAGAAGAAGCTGATTGCCATTGACAACGAAGGGAAACCTTTTGCAACAATCGACATAGGAGAAGATGATTTCCAGATATTCGGTGATTGGCTTTACTATGTTGATAACAAAAGACTGGTAGCGGTTTACATGAGTACCTTCATGTGATGAAGTCATGGAAGCGGGTGATTGGTACCGGCTATTACACCGGCTGATATTTGCACTGGTATTTAGGGTATGTTGATTGTTAAGGAATCATGCAACACCATAACCTCTGTATAGATTGAATGTGGCATTACGGCAAATCTATGCATAAGCCCGGGATACAACCAGAGGTAGCCTAAAGGTATTTCCCGACGGGCAATGATGAGCCCCGAATAAACTGATCAGTTGGGTTGCCTTTTGTTTAGGCTGACATTAAAACCCGGATGTAATTCGTGCTGTTGGTCAGGCAATGATAAGACGAAGATTTTGAAATGCCATTCATATCCATCCGGGTTAATGGCAGGCGGGATATTTCTTACGAAGGTGTGGCGGGTTCATTTGAGAGAGGTAAAGGAAGAGATTCCTCCTTTTAGTAGGGATGACAGGTTCGCCGTTTGTGGCAGAAGGAGGATAGGGTGTCGGCTTCGCAGCCAATCAATACACCTTCTCTCCTTCAGGCAAGCCTGTAAGTGGAAGAAGGTTCCATTGATTTTGCCCACGCGGGATTGAGCAGGAAAGATACCATTTGGAAATATGTGCATTTTTTTTGCTATCTCCTTCCAATAGATTGAAATCTTACCTTTGCGGGTTAAACCAATTAATGTTACTTACCTCATGAATCTAAGATATATGGTACTGATGGCTGCAATCATGGTAGCCGGATGTAGCACCAGGGGTACAAAGGATAAAGAACGGCAGGGGCATGGAGGCGTTGTTGCTGTAGAAGTATTTGTTACCAAATCGGCAAAGGTCGATTTCTCATTAGGGTTTGCCGGCACTTTAAAGGCTAACGAAGAGACAGAAATCAGATCAGAGTCAAGCGGCCGGGTGGTGTCTGTTGCTTTCAATGAGGGCCAAGTTGTTAAAAAGGGTACTTTGCTTTTAAAGACCGACGACAGGGAATTGCAGGCACAACTGAGGCAAAACAAAGTACTGACTGATCAGGCGCGCCGCGAAATGGACCGACGGAAAGAACTGCTGGGGTCGAAGGGGATCAGTCAGGAGGAGTATGATGCAGCCCAGGTGAAATATGAATCACTGGCTGCGGCCCAGGATCTGATCAGTGTCCAGATTGCCAAAACGGAAATCAGTGCTGCGTTTACCGGCACGGTAGGATTGAGGTTGGTGAGCGAGGGCGCATACGTGAGTTCTTCAACATTGATCACCACGTTACAGCAGGTAGACCCAATAAAAATTGAATTTTCGGTTCCCGAACAATACTCCGGATACCTGAAACAGGGTATTCCGATTGAATTTACAGTTGAAGGTTCCGATCGCGTATTCAGGGGAGAAGTTTACGCCATTGACCCGCGAATAGAAGAGGCAACACGCACCATCAGGTTGCGCGCACGCTGTTCAAATACTGATGGTTATTTATTGCCTGGCGCCTTTGCAAGGGTGAAATTTAACCTGCTGACCGATAAGGAAAGCATCATGATTCCGGCCGGTGCCATCATTCCTGTTTTGAATGGACAGCAGGTATTTGTTATAGAAAACGGGATTGCTCAGACAAGAGATGTTACCATTGGGCGTCGTATGGCGGGTGAGGTGGAGGTAACTGACGGATTAAAGTCAGGCGATAGCCTGGTGTTGACAGGGCTGCTACAGATCAAACCGGGTTCCAGGGTAAAGCCTCAGGGTGCAGGAAATAAACAAGGCGCAAAAGAATGAACATTGCATCAGTAAGCATCAGCAGGCCTGTACTGGCCACGGTGCTGAGTATCGTTATCGTGTTATTTGGCGTTGTAGGCTTCGCTTTTCTTGGTTTGCGTGAATACCCGAGTGTTGATGCTCCTATCGTGACTGTAACCACAACCTATGTAGGTGCCAATGCCGATGTCATAGAAGCCCAGATCACCGAACCTCTTGAAGAATCGATCAACGGGATCGAGGGGATACGGACGCTGAACTCAACGAGTAGTGATGGCCGGAGCAGGATAAGCGTTGAATTCAACCTGGGCATCGACATGGAAACGGCAACAAACGATGTTCGTGACCGGGTTTCCAGAGCCATCAGGAATCTTCCGGCTGATATTGATCCGCCGGTTGTGGTTAAATCTGATGCTGACTCTGATCCTATCATTATTCTTACCATCAGAAGCAATACCAGAAATCTGCTTGACCTGACCGAAATGGGGAACAATGTGTTTAAGGAAAGATTGCAGACGATTCAGGGTGTGAGCGAAATCAGGATTTATGGAGAGAAGCGGTACTCCATGAAGCTCAACCTTGAACCTTCCAAAATGGTTTCCTACGCGATCACCCCATCCGATGTCAGCAAGGCCCTTGCCGCGGGGAATGTGGAGCTTCCATCGGGCAGGATAGAAGGTTATCAAACCGAGCTTACCATCCGTACCTTCGGGCGACTTGAAACTGAAAGTGATTTTAATAATCTGATTCTTAAAGAATATAAGGGTGGAGCAGTCAGGTTGAAAGATGTAGGTGAGGCACGATTGCTACCTGAGAATGAGCGGTCGCTTTTACGCGGTAATGGGGGCATTCAGCAGATCGCGCTGGCTATTACGCCTCAACCGGGATCGAATCATGTGGCCATTGCCGATGCATTTTATGAAAGGGTTGACCAGTTGAAGAAGGAACTTCCAAAAGATATCATGCTCGACACCATGCTTGATACAACGGTGAGCATCCGCAAAGCCATCAGCGAGGTTGAAGAGACAATTCTGATGGCATTTGGGCTGGTGGTGCTTGTGATTTTTGTCTTTCTCCGTCACTGGCGTACTACCCTGATCCCGATTATCGCCATCCCGATCTCGCTGATAGGGACGTTTTTCATCATGTACCTTGCCGGTTTCACGATTAATATCCTTACACTGTTGGGTATTGTACTGGCGACAGGTCTCGTGGTTGATGATGCTATCGTGGTATTGGAGAATATTTATAGCAAGATAGAATCCGGACTTGATCCGGTTGCCGCAGGACATAAAGGATCGCAGGAGATTATTTTTGCGATTGTCAGTACTACCATTACCCTGGCAGTTGTTTTTCTTCCAATCATCTTTTTGCAGGGACTCACCGGACGCCTTTTCAGAGAGTTCGCGGTTGTTGTCGCCGGAGCAGTACTCATCTCTGCTTTTGTTTCCCTAACCCTGACCCCGATGATGAGTGCCCGCATGTTGCACCATCAGACTTATCATACCGCGATTTATAGATGGAGTGAAAGGTTCTTTAACGGAATGACAACAGGCTATAACCGCTCGCTGCAATGGTTTATCATGCACCGGTATATTGCCTTGCTGATTATGGTGCTCTCTGTGCTGATGGTTGCAGGGCTAGGCTCTCTGCTGCAAACCGAACTGGCGCCTATGGAAGACAAAAGCCGGTTGATGATTTCAGCTACAGCACCCGAAGGGACCTCTTTTGAGGCCATGGATGCCTATATGACCAAACTGGTTTCGCTTGCAGATACTATCCCTGAGAAGGAAACTATATTGGCTGTGACGGCATCATACGGCACAGGATCGGTGAACTCTGGTTTCGTACGGGTTGGCTTGGTTAGCCCTGATCAGCGGGAAAGATCGCAACAGGAAATCACCGACTACCTGACTAAAGAGCTCAAGAAATACAACTTTGCCCGTGCATATGTTACTCAGGAGCAGACAATTAATACAGGTATGCGAAGTGGTCTGCCGGTGCAATTCGTTGTTCAGGCGCCTGATATCAAACAACTGAAAGAGACACTTCCGGTGTTTATGGAAAAAGCACAGGGGAGCGATGTTTTTCAGGTGGTGGATGTGAACCTGAAGTTCAGTAAACCTGAACTGCGAATAGAAATAGACAGGGACAGGGCAAGCACGCTTGGTGTTTCGGTTAATGATATTGCCGAAAACCTTCAGCTTTTCTTTTCCGGTCAGCGATATGGCTATTTTATCTACCACGGAAAGCAGTACCAGGTGATTGGTCAGGCTTCAAGGCTTAACCGGGATGAACCTGCCGACCTGACATCTATATATATCCGAAGCAATACAGGGGAGTTGATCCAGTTATCAAATCTGGTTAAAATGGTTGAACAGAGCAATCCGCCTCAATTGTACCGGTTCAATCGTTATGCAGCCGCCACTGTCTCTGCCCAGCCTGCCGATGGCTATACAGTAGGACAGGGAATTGACGAAATGCGAAGAATTGCAGGTGAAGTGCTGCCTGAGAATTTTACCACCAGCCTCGCCGGGACTTCACGTGAACTGGACGAAAGCGGCGGAAGCCTGATTTACGCGTTTCTGTTTTCCCTTGTATTGATCTATCTGGTACTTGCAGCCCAGTTTGAAAGCTTCCGTGACCCTTTGATTATCATGTTTACAGTGCCGCTTGCAGTTGCCGGAGCCGTTCTGTCGTTGTGGCTATTTGGTCATACGCTGAATATTTTCAGTGAAATCGGCGTCATTGTATTGATAGGTATCGTAACGAAGAATGGAATTCTGATTGTTGAATTCGCCAATCAACGGAAGGCCGCCGGCCTTTCATTGCACGACGCCGTTGTTGATGCTGCAACCCAACGACTGCGCCCCATTCTGATGACAAGTCTGGCCACTATACTTGGGGCATTCCCTATAGCTCTGGCTTTAGGAGCGGCTGCGAAAAGCCGGATTCCGATGGGTATTACCATCATTGGCGGATTATTGTTTTCACTTATTCTTACGCTGTATGTAATTCCGGCGCTATATACTTATGTTTCAAGCAACCGAAAACCCTTATAATAGCTTATTATGCGACATGGTGTTTTGATAATTCTCCTGTTTCTGTTTTCGTTTTCCAGTCTGCGCGGGCAGTCGTACCTGTCGCCCGATGAGGCCGTTGCGATAGGGCTTGAGAATAATTTTTCAGTTAAGATCTCGAGGAATACACTGCAAATAGCTCATAACAACAACACGGCCGGTAGTGCAGGCTATCTTCCAACAGTGACAACTTCAGGTTCCTACAACGAAAATTTAAACAGCAGTCGTCAGCAATATTACGACGGCCGTTTGCGTGAAGCAACCAATTCCAAATCCAATTCATTTACGGCCGGAGTTGCCCTTAACTGGACATTGTTTGACGGTTTTGGTATGTTTGTCGAAGATCAGCGACTCGATGAACTGGAGTTGAGTGGTGAGGCTGAATTGCGCGACCAGATGGAAGCAGTGGTTTCGGAAATCATTACGACCTATTACAGTCTGGTACAACAAGATCGCAGACTTAAGGTGCTTTACGACGCGCTTCAGTTCGGACACAACCGCAAAGCACTTGCCCGGCAAAAATTTGACCTTGGAATAAGTTCCGAACTTGATTACCTTCAGGCTGTGGCCGATCTGAATGCAGATAGTGCTGACTATCTCAGGCAGCAGGCCGATTTGCTCAGGACAAAAGTAGCCCTGAACAATCTGTTGGTGCGTGGTGCTACTGTAACCTTCACCACTGTTGATTCAATCGGGTTACTCCCTGATCTTACTTATGAAGAGCTGAGTAACCCGTTGATTGACCAAAATGCAACCATAGAACTGGCTAAGCGGAGGCAGAAGATTGCAATCTATGAAACCCGCCTGGCAAGAAGTGTAACCTATCCGCAGTTGAATTTTACGGCTGGTTATTCGTTTACCAAATCAACCTCTGCCATCGGGCTTGTAGAATCAAACCGTAATTATGGGCCAAATGCCGGTGTTAACCTGAGTTATACTCTTTTCGATGGTTTCCGCAATCGCCAGCGCATCAGGAATGCCCGTCTCAGCGAACAGAATGCAGCCATCGCGCTTGATGAGACCCTGCAGGCCATTCAGTCAACTCTTTATACGCTCTATTCTGATTATCGTGCGCAACAGCAACTGGTAGCACTTGAAAAAAGTAATGTAACAGTGGTAAGAAACAATACCAGAATAGCGCTTGATAAATACCGGCTTGGTGAACTCAACGATCTTGACCTCAGGCAGATTCAGTTAAGGCAGATTGAAGTAGAGAACAGTCTGCTGCAGTCGTTCTATCAGGTAAAGGTTTTGGAGACAGAATTACTGCGCCTGTCAGGACGTATCATCCGCTAACGCTTGTCGCCTGACTGAAAGCTTCAAGGTATTTTTGAATATAAGCCTGTTTTAATCTCGATTTGTATTGCATGATGAAGCGCGGGTGCTCAAGCGCGATGATTTTTTTGAAGAATTTTTCCCTTTCATTAAGCCGGCGCAGATAGGCTTCGTTTTTTCCTGTACCGAAGCAATAACAGATGTCGGTTGACATGCCCATGTTGATTTGCTTCCGGATATTCTCAATGATGAAGCCTTCAACTGACATGGTTAATTCACGGCTGTCGTAGTAATTGTAATTTACCTCCCGGCCGTTCTTTCCCATAGAGGTAAACCCAAGCGGGCAAACCGAGCCAATGTAAAATTGCTGGTAAAAAGTTTCAGCACCTCCAAAGGTATCGATCATCTCGTAGATGAATACAGAAGAGGGCTCATGCGTTTCACGTCCCGAATATTCAATGCTGCATTTTTCCTGTAAGCGGCGTGTGTCGGTAAAAGGGATCCCCGTAAAACCTGCACCCAACCTGCCGGGATTGATGCCCAGAATCATGTGGCGTAACTGGTCGTCATTATAGTATTTGCTGTAAAATGCCCTGACAATTGTCCGGATGACTTCGCTTTCCTTGTATGGATTCAGCAGGTTGATCCCTTTGGGCAGAGTCCCTTTGAAATCAAGGCATTGGTTGAAATGAACAATTCTATTGGCGAGCGTGGTCATGTTAAATCAGATTTACTTGAAATGAAAACGCAGAGGTCGGGTAGATTGTTGTTTCTGCAATTCTTTTGGATGGGCAGTTGGGTTGTGTCAGTCAGTCCTGTTAAGTTCAACTGGTGATTAAAAAATGATCATGCATGCAGAAGGACACATGAAGATATGATGGTATTAAACAGTATTCACATATTTGTATGCCGGAATACTATGCGTGTTGTTGGATTGTTTCTGGTTAATGAACCCCGGACAGTGATATTAAACAAATCAATTTGCTTTTCTTTGCAGATGAAATTTATCTTTAAACCCATACAGATATGAAATCATCATTCCGTTCAGTGTTGTTGATTCTTTTCCTGTCGGTTCTGTCCGTAGCCAGTTCACAGGAAACGCTTACACTCGAAAAGATTTTCAATGAAGGCCTGTTAAACACCAAAGGGATGGCTCCCGTCCGCTGGCTTCCTGATGGTGACAGCTACCTGACGATGGAGCGCAGAGAGGGTTCCTCAATGCGTGATATGGTAAAAGTTGATGCCAAAACCGATAAACGGAAAGTTCTCGTAGCGGGAGAAAAATTTGTTCCCGAAGGTTCCAATAAACCCCTTCGGCTGTCGGGGTATACCTGGAGTGGCGATAATAGCAAGTTGTTGCTCTTTACCAACACGCAGCGTGTTTGGCGTTATAATACCCGCGGTGATTACTGGGTACTGGATGTGAAATCAGGTAAATTGCAGCAATTAGGAAAGAATCTGCCCGAATCATCGCTGATGTTTGCCAAGTTCTCGCCCGATGCCACCAGGGTGGCCTATGTAAGCCGTAATAATATTTATGTTGAACTGCTGGCTGATGGTACGGCAAAGCAACTGACCTCCGATGGCAATGAGTACATTGTGAATGGTACTTTCGACTGGGTGTATGAAGAAGAATTCGATTGCCGTGATGGATTCAGGTGGAGTCCTGATGGACTAACCATCGCCTTTTGGCAAAGCGACACGCGGGGAACAGGTGTGTTCAATATGATTAATAATGTTGATTCAATCTACCCAAGCATCATTCCGATTCCATATCCTAAGGTTGGGACGACCCTTTCGGCTGTCAGAGTTGGGGTTATAAGTTCGGATGGTGGCGATACCCGGTGGATTTCTATTCCCGGTAATCCCCGCGATAATTACCTGCCCCGCATGGATTTTATACCAGAATCGAACGACCTGTTTATACAGCAATTTAACCGATTGCAAAATACCAATACTGTATGGACTGCCAACACAGAATCGCTTAAGACTGCCGTGCTCTTTGTTGAGACTGATAAAGCCTGGGTTGATGTGTATGACGACACCAAATGGCTTGATAAAAATCATTCATTTACATGGACCAGTGAGCGCGATGGATGGCGCCGGCTTTACAGGGTTACACGCAACGGACAACAATTTATGCCCATCACTGGCCCCAATTTTGACCTGATAAGCGTTCTGCAGATCGATGAAAAAGGAGGGTATGTTTATTATCTGGCCTCGCCTGAGAACCCAATTGAGAAGTACCTTTATAGGAGTCGCCTTGATGGTAAAGGTGTCCCTGAAAGGATAACTCCCGACAATACGCACGGGCATCATTCCTACAACATTTCGCCCAATGGCAGGTGGGCAGTTCATACTTTCCACAACAGCACTACCCCTCCGGTTTATACACTGGTGTCGTTACCGGCGCACAAAGTGATCAGAGAATTTGAGAATAATCAGGCTGTGGTCACAGAATTTGGCGCGTTGCAGATCAATCCGCATCAGTTCTTCAAAGTCAACGTGGGTGATGTGACACTGGATGGTTGGATGATTAAACCGCCTCATTTTGACCCGGCTAAGAAATATCCTGTGATCTTTCATGTATACGGTGAACCTGCCGGTTCTACTGTACAAAACTCCTGGGAGGGGGGTGATCTCTGGCATGAGTATTTGGCACAACAGGGGTATATTGTTATGAGTGTCGATAATCGTGGGGTAAATCTTCCCAGAGGTCGGGATTGGCGTAAATGCATCTATGAGAAAGTAGGAATCATTGCTCCGGGTGATCAGGCTGCAGCAGTTCAGGAAATTATTAAGACATACCCGTTCGTGGATGCTGAACGCATTGGAGTCTGGGGATGGAGTGGCGGAGGTTCCATGACCCTCAATGCCATGTTCCGATATCCCGATCTTTATAAAACCGGGATTGCCGTGGCTTTTGTTGCCGACCAGCGGCTCTATGATGCCGTCTATCAGGAACGGTATATGGGACTGCCTTCAACAAATGCGGAAGGTTATAAAGACGGGTCACCCATCAACCATGCCGGTAACCTGAAGGGAAATCTGCTGCTTGTTCATGGCACTGGCGATGATAACGTGCATTACCAGAATTGCGAAATGCTGGTAAATGAATTGGTGAAGAACAATAAGCTGTTCCAGATGCTTGCTTATCCCATGCGCTCACATGGCATCTATGAAAGGGAAGGAACAACACTTCACCTTTACCGGTCGATGGAAAAGTTCTGGAAAGATAACCTTGCTGCAGGTCCCCGTTAATTAATGAAATTCGAAATTATATGATTTACCGGAAAATTATACTTTTAGCCTTCGCCATGATGGGAATGGTTGCATTAAATGCCCAGATTTCTTTTTCTGACTACTTTGAATCCAAGACCCTCAGGATAGACTTTGAACTTGGGGGTAACGATACCCTCACCATGGTATTTCTGAAAGAGATGAAGCAGGAGCCTTATTGGGGTGGCCCGGTTAAAAACCTTACCGATCCGTTTGGATATGGTAATTTCAGGTACCGGGTTTACGATGCAGTTACTGGTCTGCTGATTTTTGAGAGAGGGTTCGGCAGTTTGTTCGAGGAGTGGAAGGCAACCCCAGAAGCCCGGAATATCAGCCGTGCTTTTTATCAGGCTGCCGTTATGCCATTCCCCCGGCAGAAAGTAAGGTTTGAAGTAGATGAAAGACAACATCAGGATGGAAAATTCAAGAACATCTTCCGATTGGAGGTCGATCCCCAAAGTTATTTTATTCTGAAGGAGGAGCTTCCCCGTGTACGCCATGATCGGGTAGCAGGGGAGGGTAATCCCGCCAAATCGCTGGATATCGCGGTGATCGCTGAAGGGTATACACAGGATCAGATGGAGAAGTTTCGCGCAGATGTGTTGAGGGTGATGGGGTATATTCTAGATAAGCCCCCCTTCAATAAGTACCGGGACAGGATAAACATCTATGCTATTGAAGCCCCATCGCAGCAATCCGGTCCCGATGTGCCCGGTGAACATATCTATAACAATACGGTTGCAGGTTCAACCTATTACACTTTTGATGTTGACAGATATCTTACAACATTTGATTACAAGACTTTGTGCAATTATGCAGCTACTGTTCCCTATGATCAGATATACGTGCTGATCAACTCGACCCGTTACGGGGGCGGAGGGTTTTACAACTTCTATACGGCGTGTACTTCGGATAACTATCTTACTCCAAAAGTGAGCATGCATGAGTTCGGACACGGCTTTGGAGGTTTGGCTGATGAATATTACAATGCTGAAGTGGCAGGCGACGAATTTTACAATCTGACGATTGAACCATGGGAACCTAATATTACCACACGCGTTGCCTTTGAAGAAAAATGGCCCGGGATGATCGATGCCGGCACACCGGAACCAACACCCCGTATCGAGGCATGGAAAGGGAAAGTTGGCCTTTTTGAGGGGGGCGGGTATGTTTCAAAGGGAATATTTAGCCCTGTTATGGATTGTAACATGAAATCAAATAATCCCGATACCTATTGTCCGGTCTGTCAGAAAGCTGTAGAAAGAAGGATTCTCAAGGTTCTTGATGAGTAAATATAGGCACTCTGAAGCATGATTATTGCTCATCAACAGTTAGATGACACATGAATGACATTCGGGGAAAACCCTTCTTTTTTCATGAATTTGAATAATTTGTAGGTTGCTAATCAGAAAGTTTGAAAAAGATTTTATTTCTACCCGGTTCCTTTCAAAAAAGTTTTGTATTTTTGCAGCCCGTTTTGGCTAAATAAAATAAGCGTAAGCAGTTATGTATTTAACACCTGAAATTAAAAAAAATATTTTTGTAGAGCATGGCAATTCCGAGGTGAATACCGGCTCATCAGAAGGTCAGATTGCGTTGTTTTCATTCCGCATCAGCCATCTAACTGATCATTTGCGTAACAATCGCAAAGACAAAAACACCCAGCGTAGTCTGGTTCGTTTAGTCGGAAAAAGAAGAAAACTTCTCGATTATCTGAAGGAAACCGATATCGAGCGTTATAGGGCTATCGTAAGCAAGCTGGGTCTCAGAAAGTAATTTCCGGGGCATTCAAGCAGATACCGTCAGAGAAGGCAATTTTACCAATTGCCTTTTTTGATATTTTATACGTGTATCAGAATTAATTACAAACCAAGTGGTTGCTCTCGGTACTAACCAATCTGACCCGGGGTTTTAAGCTGTTATCAAGGTTACACTACAGTCTGGGGATCTATTTCAGACGAATGTAATCGGTACAGAAACCGGAAAGGGTTCTTGGTTGAACTGAAAGGGGTCGCTTTTGTTGAGTTTATCAACCAACACATTTTAAATATATGCAGGCATTCATTAAATCGTTTCAATTACCCGACGGAAGAACCATCCAGATTGAGACCGGTAAACTGGCGAAACAGGCCGATGGTTCCGTTGTTGTGCGCATGGAGAATACCATGTTGCTAGCCACTGTTGTTTCAAACAAAGTGGCCAAGGAGGATGTTGACTTCATGCCTCTGACTGTCGAGTATCAAGAAAAGTATGCTTCAACCGGGCGGTTTCCCGGTGGCTTTTTTAAACGTGAAGCCCGACCTGCAGAGGCCGAAATTCTTACGGCTCGTCTTGTTGACCGTGCATTACGCCCACTGTTTCCCGAGAATTATCACGCCGATACTCAGGTGTTAGTATACCTGATTTCAGGTGATAAAAATACGCTTCCTGATGCATTGGCTTGTCTGGCCGCTTCATCGGCACTTGCCGTTTCAGATGTTCCGTTCCATGGACCTGTTTCTGAAGTGCGTGTTGGTCGTGTCAACGGACAACTTGTCATTAATCCGACAGTAGCCGATATGGAGAAATCCGACATCGATATGATGGTAGCAGCCACCATCGACAATATTATGATGGTGGAAGGTGAGATGAAAGAGATCAGTGAAGCCGAAATGGTTGAAGCCCTTCGTTTCGCGCACGATGTTATTAAGACACAATGTCAGGCTCAGATTGACCTTGTTCAGGAATCAGGACGTGGAATTACCAAACGCGAATACTGCCATGAAGTCAACGACGAGGATCTTCGCAAGTCCATCAATGATTTCTGCTATTCAAAAATATATGCCATTGCGTCAAAGGCTTCGGCAAAACATGAACGTTCCGATGCTTTCGATGCCGTGCTGAACGAGTTTATTGAAACCCTTCCTGAGGAAGACCGTGCAGCCAGGGGTTCGATGATCAAACGGTATTTCCATGATGTTAATAAGCATGCTGTGCGCGATGTCGTGCTTAATGAGCGTACTCGTCTGGATGGCAGAAAACTTGATGAGATCCGTCCCATCTGGTGCGAGGTAGATTATCTTCCTATGGCTCATGGCTCAGCTATTTTTACCCGTGGTGAAACGCAGTCGCTGACCAGTGTTACCCTGGGTACCAAACTCGATGAACAGACCATTGATGGTGCTGTGATTGAAGGGAAAAGCAATTTCATTCTGCACTATAACTTCCCACCGTTCTCGACTGGTGAGGCAAAGCCATTACGCGGAACCAGCCGCCGGGAAATCGGTCATGGTAATCTGGCCATGCGTGCACTCAAAAACATGATCCCCGGCCGGGAAATCAATCCTTACACAATTCGTGTCGTTTCTGATATTCTCGAGTCAAATGGTTCATCATCGATGGCTACGGTTTGTGCCGGAACTATGGCACTGATGGATGCAGGTGTTAAACTGAAGAAACCCGTATCGGGAATTGCCATGGGGCTTATCACCGATACCACTTCCGGAAAGTTTGCTGTTCTTTCTGATATCCTTGGCGATGAAGATCACCTCGGTGATATGGACTTTAAAGTTACCGGAACGGTTGATGGTATTACCGCCTGCCAGATGGATATCAAAGTTGACGGACTTCCTTATGAAGTGCTTACTCAGGCTTTGGATCAGGCGCGTCGTGGTCGTTTCCACATTCTTGGCGAGATTGCCAAGACCATTACCGAGCCCCGTGCCGACTACAAACCTCATGTGCCCCGTATGGTTCAGATGACCATTCCTCGTGAGTTTATTGGTGCTGTGATTGGACCTGGTGGTAAAGTTATTCAGGAAATGCAGCGTGAAACTGGTACCGTAATCGTGCTTGAAGAAGTAGGAGAACAGGGTATTATTGACATCAGTGGTGCCAACATTGAGGCCATTGAAGCAGTAAAAGCCAGAATCAGAGGTATTGTCGCTATTCCTGAAGTGGGGCAAATCTATACCGGTAAAGTAAAGACAATTACCGCCTTTGGTGCTTTCGTTGAGATTCTCCCCAACAAGGATGGATTGCTTCATGTTTCCGAGATAGATTGGAAACGGATTGAAAATGTTGAAGATGTTTTGAAGGTTGGTGAGATGATTGAGGTGAAACTCATCGAAGTCGACAAGAAAACCAACAAACTGAAGCTTTCCCGTAAGGTTCTGCTGCCCAGACCTGACGGAAAGAAATAAGCTGAACCGATGTTGAAACCATTCAGGCAAGGCATCGTATGAAGGGAACCGTGGATAAAACTAAATATATTTTATGAGGCAATTAAAAATTACAAAACAGGTTACCAACAGGGAAACCGCTTCTTTGGACAAGTATCTTCAGGAGATCGGCAAAGTCGAACTGATAACTGCTGAAGAAGAAGTGGCTCTGGCCCAGCGTATCAAGCAGGGTGATCAGGTAGCGCTCGAGAAATTGACGAAAGCCAATCTTCGTTTTGTAGTTTCTGTTTCCAAACAGTATCAGAATCAAGGCTTAAGTTTGCCCGACTTAATCAATGAAGGCAATCTTGGCCTGATTAAAGCTGCCCAAAGGTTTGATGAAACACGTGGATTTAAATTCATCTCTTATGCAGTATGGTGGATTCGTCAGTCCATTCTGCAGGCCCTGGCTGAGCAATCGCGTATTGTCAGGCTTCCCCTCAACAAGATAGGATCAATTAATAAGATCAATAAGGCATATGCCAAACTCGAGCAAGAGTATGAGCGGGAACCCAATGCCGAGGAAATAGCCTCGATGCTTGAAATCTCAGAGAATGAAGTTAAAGAATCATTGCGCAATTCCGGTCGCCACGTATCAATGGATGCTCCCCTCGTTCAGGATGAGGAGAACAACATGTACGATGTGATGCGGAGCGATGACGGGCCTACCCCCGAAAGCGGACTTCTTTATGAGTCTTTGCGCCGTGAAATTGATCGTGCCATCACCACCCTGACTCCCCGTGAAGCTGACGTTATTCGTCTCTATTTCGGTCTCGAAGGGAAGCATCCGATGACGCTTGAGGAAATAGGAGAGAAATTTGACCTTACCCGTGAAAGGGTTCGTCAGATAAAAGAAAAAGCCATACGGAGGCTTAAACATACTTCCAGAAGCAAAATCCTTAAAGGATATCTGGGGTAATCATTTACTGTAAAACTTTTCGGTACGGGGGGCATTTCTCAACAGAGGATTGCCCCCCGGCTGTTTTTAGGATAAAATGATCCAGAGCCTGTGATAATGGATCACAACCAAAACCTGGGGGCGAGTAATATTAAGCATACAGTTTAGTAAGTCTGAAGAGAAAGAAATGGATCATGTTCAAAAGTTGTGGGGGATGGAGGAAATAAAGACCTTTGCTGATAAATTTTAACGATTTATGGACAACTCCTATAGCACCTTA
>MEOA01000007.1 GCA_001768515.1 Bacteroidetes bacterium GWE2_42_24
ACAACATGGAAACCATAAAAATGTACCGAACTCAGGACCCGATAGTCCAAGAAATTAGATTACTACAATATTCTAAAACATAACCATAAATAACAAAACAGAATAAAAAATGATCAATCGAATACATAACCAATTTTAACCATAATGAAGTTCAGTTATGGTGATATATCAATTATGTGGCCATCTTTCTTTGGAGCATAGCACAGGAAATTAGTATGTACACATCATTCCCGAAACCGGTAAAGAGCAAACAACAAAGATAGCAGGACGCCAGGTTTTCATGGGCATACGGCATATCAAACCCGATTTAAATTCGCGCCGGATTAATCAAATGATATAATTGTTAACTCTTCCATCATACAGTTATAATACCTGACGGGAGGATCCACTCTTCCCGTTGCTATTTCGCCAATCTTAGTCCACTCTTTCAGGACGAAAGGCAGCCCCCTGCTAAAAAACAAATTTGGCGAATCGGTGATCTGAAAATGTACATGTGGACAATCAGAGTTACCTGAATTTCCGAGCAAAGCAATTGGATCTCCTTCATGAACCGTCTGCCCCTCAGAAACAAGAAACGAACCCGGCACACAGTGGGCATAAAGGGCGTAATGATTATTATCAATTTTCAACACCAGATAATTTCCACCCATCTCATCTATCGAATTCATCACAACATCATGCTGATTTCCTGAGTTTTCAGGTCTTCCATCCCGAAGAGCTTCAATTGAGCCATCAGCTACGGCAAAGAGGGTATCTTTATAATTGTAGTACGACTCATTAACAGCAGGATCTCCATTACGTATTTCTCCGGTACTATCTATTCTGACGTTATCAAAAGCAAAACGCTCCCCAGTGTAAATTGATCCATCGACAAAAAACATCGTATTAAAATGGTATTGCATGGTTGACTGATTAATAAACAGCCAGTCATATCCTTTTACTGGTGAAAGAATTGAGATTGGAGTCTCAGTTGATCGCGGAGAGAAGATAGCCCCATCTACGATGACCTCGGTGTCATGAACGGTGTCTTTTAAAACCAGTTGGTGAGCGATGGAGGAAGGAATTGACTGCGTAACCGGAATTGGCAACTGAACCGACATGTAATAGTGATCAATCTGATCAGACACAAAATAACCATTTGGTTTAATAGGGCTACTATGAATCACAACACTATCTGTTTTGTCGATTACCATCAGTACATCTTTTGTATGGTTATCAAGAATCCGGAGCTTTTCAAAAAGGAGGCCATCCTTCTTGAACTCCCACATCTTCAAGACATAACCTATTCTGGAAAATTTTTCAGTTTTAAATGGAATATCACTGAAAATGACCGAAAGTTTTGGCGATTGGATTACTTCTTCATTATCTTTACTACAGGCCACTATTAAAATAATCGTCGTCAAAAACAACAATGACAAGTTTTTATACTTCATAATGAATAAATTTGGGTTGTTAAAAACTGGAATATTCCGAAATGATTGCTTTTGCGCTATAAGCGGTATTCTCTATTAAATCATATTCCTGATCTATAAGGCTCGACATTTCCCCGCGTATATTCCACGCGTTGGTATAGATAATAATGGTGACATCACTGGCAGGGTCAGAAACCATCAAAGAAAGGTAACCTTCCACGGCACCAGTATGTCCGTATCCAAGATTATTAATCTCCATCAAGCCACATCCATATCTTCCGGCGGTCAAAGAACTGGATGAAAGACAATTCATCATGACTGAATTCACAATGAAAGTTGAAAGCGGGCCTTTTCCTTTCAGAAGATTTTGAATAAAAATGGCAAGATCATCGGGTGTTGTGATCAGGTTTCCTTCAGCTATGTTAGCTGAAACGTTTAGAGATGTTATGTCTTTGACGCCTTGATTATCCAAAATAAAACCCTGAACACAAGGTATAGGCAGATAGGTGTCATTCCCTTCGAAAGGAAAAGAGGTGTGATGCAATCCCATGGGAAGGATAATCTGCTCGGTAAGGTATTGCTGGTAGGTCATATTTGAGACCCGCTCAATAATCTTCCCCAAAAGGGAATAGCCGGTATTTGAATAATGATACCCTGTTCCCGGCATAAAGTACGACATTCCGGTCTCCGCCACCACATTGATTAATTCATTAAAAGTAAAGGAGTGTAAGGAGTCCTGATTTAAAACATATTCAATGTAATTACGGCCTTTATAAGGAAGTGGTTTGCTTATCGTGTCAGGGATTGTTTCGTTTGCCAAATCATAAACACCCGCCCGATGGCGAAGCAGATCCAGAATTGTAATTGAACTCTTATAAGGAATATCATATCCGGCACCATCAGGGACATAGGTCTTATTAGTCCCCGGAATCGTATCAGTAATCCTATGATTAAGATTAAGCCTCCCTTGCTGATAAAGCAACAAAATGGCCGTAGCGGTAAATGTCTTTGTATTACTGGCAGCCCTGAAATAATTAGCACCAGACACATTACCAACCATCCCGGATGCTGCAAAACAGGATCTTCTACCTTTCAGCACCTTTAGTACAAGCCCACCCGGATATTCGGGTACCTGTAACTTGTAAGCAGCAACCTTTGAATCAACTAACCGCTGAAGCCTTTGCTGCAACTCATCATCCGGCCGATAGGGATCATTACTCTCTTTATCACAACCAGCAATTATCAGAATAATCATTAGCAGAAGGCTGCAAATCTTTTTATTGCTCATTGGTATAATAATTTAACAAGACTAATAAACTGAATTTCTCATATTTGGCGAATTTATCAAAATTATACTTTTTTCACAAGGAAATAACATGATCATGGCACAAAATTGCCACTATTGCTTTTAATTCTAACTGAAGCGGGTAACAGTAATTAAAAACCGCTCTGCCCGAGGGAATTGTATAGCTATTAACTAATAGCACAACCAAAGTTAACTACAGAAGAATCTAACTACATAAACCCGGAGTTTTCCCCTGGTTATATGATTCTCTTCTGACCAACCCAGATAAGAATACAATTGATGGTAATTATGAAGAAACGAATTATAAGTCAGCTTCAGATGAACGACAGGACAACTCAATCCAATAATTCGATTGTTGCATAGAATTTAGCCGGCATATAAACAAACATGGCCGGAAAATCCGGCCATGTTGAAAAATTGTTCTCCAGTAACTATATTACTTAACAAAACGGAACATCTTGTTCCATCTGATCTTACCCTCTGTAAGCGTACGGTCCTTATCCAGCGACAACCATACAAATACTGCCTTGCCTACAATATGGTCTTCGGGAACGAATCCCCAATACCTTGAATCGGCAGAGTTGTGACGGTTATCTCCCATCATCCAGTAGTAGTTTTGCTGAAAGGTATACTTATTGGCTGGTTTTCCGTTGACAAGAATTACAGAATCTTTTACCTCCAGCGTATTACCTTCATAAATTTCAATAATTCGACTGTACAGAGGCAACGTAACCATATTAAGTTTAACGGTGGCACCTGCTTTGGGGATATAGAGCGGCCCAAACTGGTCAACGTTCCATGGGTAATGGCGATGATCAAAGGGAAAGATATTGGGCTCCCACTCGCCCGATTGATAAAGCGTCTTTCGGACTTCCTTTACATTAGGGAACTTGCCGATAGCAGCAGCTGTCTCTTCTGTTAAAGGTAGAATTCCCTGGTTACGATAGAAGATTTGAATATCCTCGTCTGAAATACGAAGCTCATGCAATTTTCGTTCTGCGATAGGGACACCATTGGTGGTGATGCTATAATTATACTGCATCCCCTTAGGATTCTTACCTTTCACACCATTAATATAAACCTGCTGATCAACAATTGAAAGCGTATCGCCAGGTAACGCAATACACCGTTTGATATAATTCTCACGTTTATCAACCGGTCTGGCGGTTACCGTGAAAGTGCGCCAGACAGCATCCCTTCCAATTCCGGGTTTGTATTGGGCTCCCATTCTGTTGGCATACTCCCGCTCAGCGTCACGCACAATCCTATAATAATCTTCATTTTGACGCTCTAGTACTACTGTATCACCACTGGGATAATTAAAAACCACCGCATCATTGCGCTCAACCTTTCCAAATCCCGGAAAACGGTAATAGGGCAACGATAACCACTCAACATAAGATTTAGTAAAAGTTGAAAATGGCATGGTATGATGTACAAACGGAAAAGCAATGGGTGTATTGGGTATCTTTGGACCGTAACTAACCTTGCTCACAAACAGATAGTCGCCCACTAAAAGTGATTTCTCCATTGAACTCGTAGGAATAGTATAGGCTTCAAAAAGGAATATGCGAATAATGCTTGCAGCCACGACAGCAAAAATGATTGCATCAACCCATTCCCTGACCGGACCCTTCTTGATTTTAGGTCGTTTCGAAGGATGGAGATACTTCTCCTTGACGGAAATGCCCAGATAAGGCAGGTATATCCATGGCAGGATAACTGCGATGGCCTGACTTCCCAGATCGTATTTCTGATAACATTTGGCTGTTTCAACGATCATTAAAAAGACCATGAATACATTCAGGAAAGGGAAAAAAAGCAGCATGTACCACCAAAATGGTTTCTCGATTACCTTATTCCAGACAAAATAATTGTAGAACGGAATGAGAGTTTGCAACGGATTTATATTGTTTTCCTTGAAGACAGGCCACAATACCACCGGGAAAAAGGTGAACACCAGTAAAATCAGTATCAATGGATCCATTATAATGTTATTGAGCGTTATTTAGTAACGCAAAAATCCGATTTAAGTACGACAATTGAAAGGGATTGGCTAAAAAAAAGGATAATTTTACATTTTTTAACCTTAATCCCATAAAAGAACAAACACTTTGCCTATCAGGAATATTTTGATAAGGTATTGGGGATATAGTTCCTTCAGGCCATTACAGGAAGAGATTATTCAATCGGTGATGGCTGGAAACGATACCCTTGCCCTGCTTCCTACCGGAGGTGGCAAATCGATTTGTTATCAGGTACCTGCCATGGCTCTGGAAGGGATTTGTCTGGTAATCTCGCCCCTGATAGCTCTCATGAAAGATCAGGTACAGGGATTACAAAGGAAAGGAATCTCCGCCAACGCAGTGTATAGTGGCATGAACCGTTTTGAAATTGAAAGGGTACTCGACAATGCGGTTCATGGTTCATTGAAATTCCTTTATGTTTCGCCCGAACGACTGAAAAGTGAGTTATTGCTGGCCCGCTTTCCTCTGATGAAGGTTAACCTCATTGCCGTCGACGAGGCGCACTGCATCTCTCAATGGGGCTATGATTTTCGCCCCCCTTACCTCGAAATTGCAGAAATCAGACAGTATTTCCCAAAAGTACCACTGCTTGCACTGACGGCAACAGCGACAACCGATGTGATCGGAGACATTCAGGAAAGACTCCTTTTTAGAAAAAAAAATCTCTTCAGACAAAGCTTTGCTAGGGAAAACCTAACCTACGTCGTTCAATATGAGGAGGACAAGATGGGTCGATTGGAAAAAATATTTCAAAAACTACAAGGTCCATCAATCGTCTATGTTCGTAGTCGCAGAAAGACGCGTGAAGTGGCCGGTCAATTACAGGCCAGAGGCATCCCGGCTGGTTTCTACCATGGAGGATTGACGCCCGAAGAACGTGACAAGGCTCAATTGCTCTGGATGAATGAAACCACACGTGTCATTGTCTCAACCAATGCCTTTGGTATGGGCATTGATAAATCCAACGTCAAAACTGTTATCCATCTTGACATTCCCGACAGTCCTGAGGCCTATTTCCAGGAGGCAGGCCGTGCCGGCCGTGATGGAAAGAGCAGTTGGGCGATCCTGCTTTATGACCATACCGATCTGGACGAGTTACAGGAGCAGTTTAACTCCAGTTTTCCACCAATCAGCACCATCAGATCCATTTACCGGGCAGTGTGCAACCATCTGCAACTTGCAGTAGGAACAGGTATTGACGAAAGTTTCGATTTTGATCTTCCACTCTTTTGCGATCGTTTTAATCAAAAAACGGCGGAAGTCTTCAGTTCTCTCCGCTTCCTCGAAAAAGAAGGAATCATCAGCATGACAGAGGCTCTTCGTCTACCTTCAAGGGTCATGGTGAAGGCAACCAGGAACGATTTATACAAGTTTCAGGTCGAAAATCCCACCCTCGATAAACTGTTAAAGATGATGCTCAGAAGCTATTCCGGCCTGTTTAACGATCTGATAAACATCCGCGAGGATGAACTGGCCCGGCGCCTGAATGCACAGACTGATCAAATAGTCAAGGCATTAAACTATCTCAACCAACTGGGGATCATCGTTTATGTCGCCCGTAAAGACAAACCTCAAATTGTATTTACGATGCCCCGCCTCGATGATCGGGACGTTGTCATCTCGACAGGCAATTATGAGACCCGAAAGGAAGAAGCACGCAAACGCGTAGAATCCATGACAAACTATATTATCACCGGAAATCGTTGTAGATCACAACTGCTTTTAACCTATTTTAATGAGGATGACACCCGCCGCTGCGGCAAATGTGATTATTGCGTTAAGCGAAACAAGGCTGATCTGAGTGAACTGGAGTTTAACAAAATGATGGAAATTATTAAACCGGTATTGCTAATGAGTAATTGCACACTAGAGACGATTCTGGAGAAATTTCCATTACTGACTGAGGAAAAACTGACCAATGCAATCCGCTACCTCATAGATTCAGGAAAAGTAAAGATTAACGACGACAACAGTCTCAGCTGGAATACAAAAAAATAGCAAAAAAAAAGGCCCCAAAGCAAGGAGCCTTTTTCAACATCCAATCTGTTGAAATTTACTTAACCAGATCAGTGAGTCCGCTTCCTGGTTTAAATTTCACGACATTCTTGGCAGCAATCTGCATGGTTTTCTGGGTTTTCGGATTACGGCCTGTACGGGCAGCGCGTTTGGAAATGGAGAAGGATCCAAAACCAATTAATGATACACGACCACCGTCTTTCAACGATTTAGAGGTCGAATCCACAAAAGCGTCAATAGCTTTTTTTGCAGCAACCTTGGTGATTCCTGCCCCATCAGCGATGGCATTGATAAGATCAGCTTTGTTCATTTTCTTGCTAAATTTTAGTTTACATCCAGAACTCTTGCAAAAATAATCCTAATTCAAGAAAAAGCAAGTGTTTGCCACTATTTTCATCAAAATAGTTAATAAATCCCCCTTTTTGTTAAAAACTTATCCCCAACACACTAAAAAAAAGGCTCAAATAGACGAAAAACCATCCACTTTGACAGTGCTGTCAATTAAAAAACCTCTTAAAAAATCAGCAATCTTCATTCGCTTTCTTCCACTCAATTGAACTTCATCGGCGAAAATCCAGCCATCTGCACATGAAAAGGCCAAACAGGTCTTTCCGTCAGTATGAATATCGCCCGTTTTATCAATTTTACCAGACTCAAAATGAGCCATAAATATCTTTAAAGAGGCCTGTTGTTCGCCCGGGAGCAGGAGATCGGTAAATGCTGCCGGATATGGCGATAACCCCCTAATTTGGTTTCTGATCAGTTCACCCTTGCGATTCCAGTCAATACGGCAATCCTCTTTGAATATCTTGGGCGCCTCTTTCAGGTCGGATCCAGGCAAATATTTTTGAGCAAAGGGTGTTATGTTTCCGGAAGCCAGCGCATCACATGTTTTTATCACCATCTCTGCACCTGCAATCATCATCCGGTCGTGCAAGTCTCCTGCTGTTTCATTCTGTCCAACAGGCATTGATTCCTGAAACAGTATACGACCTGTATCAAGTTGTTCATCAAGTAGAAATGTCGTAATCCCCGAAAACTTCTCCCCATTCATCACGGCATGATTAATCGGGGCTGCACCCCTGTACATAGGCAACAAAGACGCGTGCAGATTAAATGTTCCTAATCGTGGCATCTTCCAAACCACGGCAGGAAGCATCCGAAAGGCTACTACAACAAACAGATCGGCATCTATAGCAGCCAAATCCTTTAAGAAGACCTCGTTCTTCAGGCTTACTGGCTGAAGGAATGGCACATTCTTAGAAATTGCCCATTCCTTTACAGGGCTATATTGTAACTGCCTTCCCCTTCCGGCTGGTTTGTCAGCTACAGTGACTACTGCACTTATCACAAAACCTGCCTTACTTAAGGCATCCAGAGGTGCCACGGCAAACTCGGGAGTGCCCATGTAAACGATCCTTAAATCACTGCGTTTCATAGCTTTGGTCTTAAAAAAAAGACCTGACCATTTAAGGTCAGGTCCTGTGTTTATTCACACTTAATACTAATTCTTAGAAGTTGAAAGCTCAGTAGCCTTCACAATATATTTTTCGATGTCACGACCTTCCAAACTGCGGGGGTACTTGGTTTTGATAGTTTCATACATTTTTAGTGCGTTATCAAAATCACCCTTAAGTTCATAAGTTAAGCCGGCTTTCATATAAAATACCGGGCTTGTGAATTCGTTGGGCTTATTTTCGGCAGCTTTAGTGTAACAGCTAATGGCTTTCTCGTTGTTTCCCAGTTCAAGATATGCGTCGCCCATTGCACCGGTGGCCATCGATGATACCATCAGCTCATCAGAACTAAAATCTTCAAGATACTTGATCGCCTGTTGGAACTCACCTTTCTTCAGATAACACATACCGGCATAGTAATTGGCCAGATTACCTGTCTTTGTAGACCCATAATTATCAATGATTTCGAGAAAACCCATATAATTACCGTCACCATTGAGTGCCAGATCCAGTGAATCGCTTTCAAAATATTTCTCAGCCATGAAAACCTCTGATTGTGCTTTTGCTTCACGGGGAGCTATATACAGTTTAGTATACCCTAAATATCCAAGAACCACCAAAATAATGGCAGCCAATACAATCATGATATACTTTTGGTTTGTTTCAATAAACTGTTCGGTTCTGCCGAGAGCTTCCTCAACAGCAACGATTTTGTCTTCGGTATTATCTTTTTTAGCCATGATAATTAAGGTTTTTAAGGGTGCAAAAGTAACGATTTTTACTTTCTTAACAACCTTGTGTTGAAAAAATATGGATAACTCTTCACAAAACGATCTCAGCCAAAGAAAATGTAAGCTACAGCAATGGCAGCAATCACTCCTGCGAGGTCAGCAATAAGCCCTCCTGCCAATGCATGGCGGGTTTTACGAACACCAACGGAGCCAAAATATAGCGCTATTATATAGAAAGTGGTATCGGAAGCCCCTTGTAAAGAACAAGCCAACCTGCCTGCAAAAGAATCAACGCCATATTGGGTCATGGTTTCTATCATCAGCCCCCGCGCACCACTTCCGCTCAGTGGTTTCATAAATGCTACCGGCAGAGACGGAACAAACTGTGCATCGAAACCCATTCCTGCAACCAGATAACCAATCCCGTCAACAATAAAGTTTAGGGCTCCGCTTGCCCGAAAAACTCCAACACCAACAAGTATAGCAACCAAGTATGGTATTATTCTGACAGCTATCTGAAAACCCTCCTTTGCCCCTTCGATAAAAGTATCGTACACTACAACCTTCTTCCGTAATGCCATCACAATAAATCCAACAATAATGGTCATAAGAATTACATTGGCAGCAGTGGAGCTGACAATACTTACTCTATCCTGCGGCAGGTGCACGAAATACCAGATTATGAGCGATACAGCCAAAGTTAGCCCACCGGCATAAGCCAATATTACCGGTTGCCAGAGTTTGATACGCTGAAACAGGCTTACGGTCAACACACCGACAAAAGTTGAGAAAAAAGTAGAGATCAGAATAGGGATAAAAACATCAGAAGGATCAGCAGCACCAAGCTGAGATCTATACACCATAATGCTTACAGGAATAATGGTTAACCCGGAAGCATTCAGCACCAGAAACATGATCATGGGATTGGTGGCTGTGTCCTTTTTGGGATTTAACTCCTGTAATTGGGTCATGGCCTTCAACCCAAGGGGGGTAGCCGCATTGTCCAATCCCAGCATATTTGCCGCAAGGTTCATCACCATCGAACCAAACACGGGATGATTGGGTGGAACTTCAGGCATCAGCTTTCGAAAGAAAGGACCTATTAACCGGGCAAGCAAGTTCACAACACCACCGGCTTCAGCTACCTTCATGAGTCCCATCCAGAGTGTCATCACGCCTGTGAGTCCGAGTGATAATTCAAATCCTGTTTTGGCCATGTCAAAGGTGCTGCCTACCATATCCTGGAATACAGTAGTGTCGCCAAAAAAAATCAGCCTGCCCAACGCCACCACAAAGGCGATGACGAAAAAGGCAATCCAGATGTAATTTAGTACCATGAAAAATTGGTTTCTTGTATATGGCTTGACTTAGTTTCCCATAAATTGCCTGTTTCGAAGGAGTTTGCAAAATCGCCTCGCTGAGTTCACCAGACTCCCTGTAGTCGACACGAATTACTGGCATAAGCAATCAGCATTGTGCCAAAAAATCTGAGCTTTGATTACTATATCAAAATTCAGGTAATGCCCATCACCAATGTTAAGAGTAAATGTCAATCATGTATTGGATGGCTTGGTAAGTTTATGTCCTTTACCAGAATCTAATAAATGAACAATTGAATGGTAACACAAATTAACAAAAAAACCTCCAAACTATGATGGCTTCAAAGCCATTAATCCACATACCTTTTCCCCCAGAGAATTTTCAGGGAAGAATAGAACTGAAGAATTTCCTGGCCAGATATACTGTAGTACCCACGGGATCCAGGTTCTTGGCTTTGTTTAAGTCAGATACAGAAAGCTTAAGATTACCAAGGCTTTGATGAACTTTACTACGTAACAAAAAGGCCTCACTAATCTTTGGATTCAACCTTATTGCATAATCAAGATCACGCAAGGCAGCAGACTGGTTCCCAATTTTATTAAAACAAAGCCCCCGTAGGTAAAAAGAGTCGCTGAAAGAGCTATCCGACTTAATGGCATAAGTACACATCACAGCAGCGGTCTCATAATCAAGCTGATCGATGAGTTCAACTGCTTTGTTTAAATACCTGACCGTTTGATCCTGTTGAGCCTTAAGGCTAACCGAACCAAGCATCACAAGCAGAAAAGAAAGAAGAAGTACTTTTAATTTCATGACCACATGACGAAAAAACAAATGTAGATGTTACAATTCAATAAATCAACCCGGATCCAATCAAACAACTTCGGCTACCACAAAAGTACTCCCGCCGACAAGAACAATGTCATTAGTCCCGGCATTCTCTCGTGCCATACGATAGGCGTCATCAACTGAGCCGCATATGGTTCCCTTAAGCCCGTAAGTCAGTGCAATAGCTGCCAGAGCATCAGCAGCCAGCGCCCGGGGAATGCCGGCGCGGCAGAAATAATACACGGCATCCTCCGGCAAAAGAGAAAGCACATGGTTAATATCTTTATCGGCCACCATTCCAATCACAAAATGAAGCTTTCTATAATGCATTAGCGAAAGTTGATGGAGAACTTGCCTGATACCGTCTTCGTTGTGCCCTGTATCACAAAATGAAGAAGGATTATCCCCCAATTTCTGCCACCGTCCGGTTATCCCTGTGTCGATTATTACCCGCTCAAGTCCTTTTCTGAAATTCTCAATTGTTGTCAGAAACCCTGCATCAGGAAGCATTTCATTTACCTTCACCGCTGTGATGATATTCTTTATCTGATAACTCCCCGGTAAGGGTGAAAATAGATCTGGCAAATAGGGAAAACCATTCTTTAGAACATCCATTTGCAACACATTCCGATCCTGCAGGTAACTGACACTATTAACTTCAAATTCCTGATCAGCATGTAAACACCTGCTATTGAGCTCTCTGCACCTATCAGTAAACACATAATCGGTTTCTTTCTGAGTTTGCCCTATAATGACCGGTATCCCGCTTCTGATAATCCCGGCCTTTTCAGCCGCAATCTTTGGAAGGGTATCTCCCAGAAACTGCATATGGTCAGGGCTAATATTGGTGATGACCGATAAAACTGTCCGGCAGGTATTGGTTGAATCTAGCCTCCCTCCCATACCTGTCTCCATAACCGCGACTTCTATCTTCTCTGAAGCAAACCATTCACATGCCATAGCAAATGTCATCTCAAAGAAAGAAGGTTTCACCTTTTCAAAGAGGGGTATGTTCTGTTCAACAAATCTGGTCACAAATTGCTCAGGAATCATGACTCCGTTAATTCTCATCCTTTCCCGATAGTCTCTCAAATGAGGCGATGTAAACAAGCCAGTGCGATATCCTGCTTGCCGCAGCACCGATGCAGTAATGTGAGAAACCGAACCTTTCCCGTTGGTCCCAGCAATGTGTACTGAAGGAAATTTAACCTGAGGATTTCCTAATGCGCGACACAGGGCTACTGTCACCGACAGGTCGGCTTTATAGGCGGCTGCCCCAATGCGCTGAAACATCGGCAGCCTGTTATACATATATTCGAGAGCTTCTGAATATGTCATGGGTTCTGATTCAAAATTCAATATTAAAAATCCAGAAACAGCCAACGTTAAAGCCGATTGCCATAGTATCCAATGGCCAGAGTTTTCATATTTTCATCAAAGCAATTACGCACAAGGCAACTTAATTAATTAAAATAAGACAGATCAAATCCGGCAAGATAAACCGTCTCTGAGGCACGTGTGATGGCTGTATAAAACCAACGTATATCATTAGTGGTAAATACATTATCGGGATTATAAGGGGCATCGATGAATACACGCTTCCACTGACCTCCTTGTGTTTTATGACAGGTGAGAGCATAGGCGTACTTCACCTGGAGTGCATTAAACCATTCATTGCGGCGTACTTCATCAATCTGTTTCTGTCTTCCTTTTATATCGGTATAATCGAGCAGAATGGTATCGAACAATCGTTTCTGGTCGGGCTGACTTAATGCAGGGCTCTCTGAATTTAACGTATCGAGCATCAAATTGACCTGTATCGGAGGCATCTCGTAATCAATAAACGATACTTCTGCCCGGGCAAACCTGAATCCATATAGTTCTGTAATCCGCAGAATCCGCTTTACCTCCACAATATCGCCATTGGCGATAAACCCGTATGGTTGATCTTCCGGCATCCAAAAATAATTGTTCTTCACCACCATCAGGAGATCGCCTGCATTCAGTTCATCATCCCTGAACAGGATTCGCCCCCTGATTTCACGGTTATACATGTTTGCTCTTTTATTGGACCTGCAAATCACAACCGACTCATGGAGATTACTGCCAGTGAATGCATCGGCAAATATATCGCTGAATGTTGAAGGATCAGGCTGTCTCACATCTTTATACCCTTCGGTAGTAAAAAAGGGCTTACTCACCTGCTCCTCACCTACTCTGTTTCTTAATTGTGTTGCATTATAAAGGATTCCGCTATCGAGTTCCTGCCGAACCACATCGGTCAGTTCCATCTCTGCCATACGCCAATTAAGATGTTGCTCAATCACACTTTTGTCGAGGGCAGGACTCTGCTCGGCATGAACCGGGGGCAACTGCGCAGTATCACCACTGATTATCAGACGACAATGCTTACCATAGGAAACATAGTTAAGCAAATCGGCCAGTAGATTTCGTGATTCGACCCCGGAACCTGGTTGGTATAAATCATCAGCCTGAATCATTGAAGCTTCATCTACAATAAAGATAGTCTTTTGATGCAGGTTGGGTTGCATTGCAAATCCCACGCCACCCGCTACATTGGTATACGAACGATAAATCTTTTTATGGATGGTGAAAGCTGCCTGTCCGGTATAGGCACTTAATACTTTGGCTGCCCTGCCTGTTGGTGCCATCAGCACTGTCTGGTAACCAAGCAATGCTGATGATTTTACAATGGCTGCCAGTAAAGTAGTTTTTCCTGTACCGGCATACCCTTTCAATAACATTGCCTTCAAACGACCGTCATCGTGCAGCAAATAACCCAGCATCAACAAGGCTTTCTGTTGTCCGGCAGTTGGTTCATGCCCCAATGCCAGCGCTATGCCGGCCATAATATCGTCGCGCGAAATCATTAGAAGGGGTATCCTATTCCAAAGTTCCAAAGTATATCACCGATTCGGCTTTTGGAAACTACCCAACGATCGCCTTCAGGTTTTGCGGGATTACGGACAGGCAGGGCTGCATCGATTCGAAACACGAAGAAGGTAAAATCGAGCCTGAATCCCAATCCGGCATCCATTGCCAGTTCTGAGACGAAGGTTGATGTATTGAACTTCCCTCCGCTATAGGTCGGGATATCACTTAGAAGCCAGATATTTCCAACATCAACAAACAGGGCACCCTTTATAAAAGCATACATCGGGAACCTGAATTCAATGTTGCTTTCCAACTGCAGGTCGCCCATCCTTTCGCTGAATTCACCATTCGGATCGGAAAATGAACCCGGTCCGAGATTCTTCAGATTCCAGCCGCGCATCCCATTGGCACCTCCTGCATAGAACCCTTTCTCAAATGGAAGAACTGCTGCGTTACCATACGGTTTACCAATACCTATAAGCCCCCTGACTGCCAGCATGTTGTTCTGGTCGAACATTTTAAAATACCTGAAATCGAGATTTGCCCTGAGGTATTGGGCATAACGAATATTAAACAATGTAAAGTTACCATCAGCATCACGGGGTGCCCCCACGATGTTATCGATCAGATAAAGTGCATTACCGGCACTTTCGAGGTCGACCCTGAAAAAATAATAATCGTGTACCTTTTCATATTGTTGATTGTTATACACGATTGAGTATTTCATGGAGGTAATGAAGTGGTTGGTATACTGATTTTTAAGACGCTCATTGTATTTCTCCAGTTTTGCTTCGAATTCGGCGGTTGGAAAAATGCGGACAGAATTAACTTCGAGTGGGGTAAAGTAATGTGAAATTCGCGAATTAGTTTTCCATCGGTAGCCGAATCCCGCGTTGGTAATATACCGACGGTAATCGGGCCTGAACTGAAGATTAAACCCCGATGTAAGGGTCGTCTGTGGTCTGAGATAGCGCGGCAGACTATTACTTTTGAAAGGAGCCAAAAAGCGCGGAAAGATTACGCTAACATCGGCGCCCACCTCAACAGTATTAAACAACAAAACCTTATTTTGTTCGGGATCACCTAAGGTTTGCTGCATTTCAAGGGCTCCCCTCAATTTAACATTCAACAGTTCACCTCCCCTGAAGATATTCCGGTTCAGAAAGCTAAAGTTTCCGGAAATACCCAGATCCCCGCCTGAGTTGGTTCCATCTGCCTCGACCGAAAACGCCATCACGTTATTCTTTGACATCTGAATGGCACAATCAAGAAGACCTATGGTTGCCGTGTCTTGCCCCACCATTTTGCTGTCCGAGGGAGTATAGTTAATGTTGATCGACCGGTAGATTGGCAAAGCTGATAATGACTGATAGGTGTTCTCGGCATGCCGCAGGTTATAGCGGTCTCCCTGTCTGATTGAGATTGACTCGATAAGCGTGGAAGTCCTGATATGTGACTTCTCGTTGTAAATAAACGAAAGTCTGTTTCCTGCTGATGTATCACCCGCAACAGGGAGATACCAATGGACTGTATCGGGTTTTGACTCACCGGAAGCCTGAATTGAACGAAGCGTACTATATTGGGGATATACCCAAACCTTATCAATGTAATATTTCTTATGACGGTCTATACCATACAGTTCGCGATTGTCACTAAAGCCAATGAGGCGTCTTGGATTTCTAACATTCATGTAAACATCCATCTGACGGCTTCGCAAAGAACTGTCTATTTCGAAAACAACATAGTCGTTCGAAAAAGTAAAATATCCTTCGTTGCGAAGGTAGGTTGTCACACGATCGCGCTCAAGTTGTAATGAAGTCACATCATAGGGCTCTCCGGTCTTGATCAGGGTTGCATTCAACGATTGCTTTACAAGAGCCCCAACGATGGAATCTTCCGCCATTATACGGTAATTACGGATTAACCAGGGGGTATCTGTAGTAATTTTCCAATTAACCGAAACGGTGTTGTCCTCTGTAATAACAGAAGATTCAACATGGGCTTTAAAATACCCCTTCCCCGACATATAGGATTGAATGTAGGCCTCACTCTGCATCAGATCAGATGCGTTGAATATGGCAGGTGGCCTGCCTGCTGACCGGCGAAGCCATTTCTTAAACCGGGTTTGCTCACCCTGACTTGTATGTTGCTGAACCCAAAGATTCAGGTGCCAAATACCTAAAAACCGCTGGTTAGGCTTCTGGATGATAAGGCTCTCAACTTCATCCTTATTGATACTTTTGTTGTCGATAACGATCTCCTGCCGAACCAAAAGTTTCTGATTCGAAGGCAATTTTCTCGTCGGACTGCATGAAATGGCAGTAATACCAATGATAAATACAACCAGATATAGTCGCGTGCGGTGTATCAAGAATTCTACTGTTTTGGGCAAAGGTAAGGAGAAAGATGAATCATCCATCGCGAAAGAATATAGATAATAATCATTTCCTTCGTACTCGTGTATAGACTTTTTATTTCATAGCCCAAACAGGTTCCCTGTTCCAACCAATCTCAACGTTTCTGTTTCATTCAGTCATGCAGATTAGTTTTCCAAGTTTTTATCCCCTATTGTTCCAGACATGACTCTATCATCTTCTCGTAAAAACCCGCTAGTCTGCTTTTGCCTCGCCAGCCACATTTTCTGGCAGACTTAACAATATGTTCGTGTGTTTTTCCTGATTCAATATTTTGATTATAATTTCACTTAAAAACTTAATTAAATGATAGTTAATCACACTTATTTAAAGTTATGATTAAATATTTTGTACTGATGTTTTCTTCCTCATTTTTTCTGCGCATGCCTGCCAGTTTGTTTCATATTCCGACTGTCAGAATTCCTCATTAAACACCAGACAAAGATTTCGGAATTATAAAATCATTACAGACGATAATACCCCGGCTTCATAAATCAAGGTTGGCTATGGCATCCCGTGGTCAACGTAAATAGTGCTATGTCGCTTGAATTGTGCCGACGAACTGATTTTAGGCTCGTAGAATTCGCAACCCTATCGCCAGATAAACATAGTCATTTTTAATCTGGCGTCTGATCTATTGCCGGGGAAGACAGAAACTAAAGCGGGAACCTCTTCCGCTGGTACTTTCAACCCATATCATACCCCCGTTTCGCAGAATGAATTCACGGCATAGAATTAAACCCAGACCACTACCAGGTTCATTATAAGTGCCGCTGGTTTTTATCTTCTCATCTATTCTGAAGAGTTTGGAAATGTTATGAGCGGGGATGCCAATTCCCTTGTCAGTTACAAGGATAGTAACCAATTCTTCTGTGGTTTCGTGCGACACCACAACTGTTCCCCTTTCGAGCGAGAATTTGATAGCATTTGAGATCAGGTTTCTTAAGACTGTACCAATCATGTTACGGTCAGCGTACACATGAAATTTAACAGGGAGATTGTTAATCAGCTCAATTTTCTTTCGTCCTGCCTGAATTGAATGAAGGCGCAAAGTCTCGTTAACAAGTAACGAGATATCGAAAAGTGTAGGAGAAACCTCTATAGCATTGGTCTGCGTGCGACTCCACTCCAGCAGATTCTCGATCAAACGGTATGCGCTTTCAGATGAAAACCGGAGTTGGTTGATGATTGTAAGTTTTTCGCTATCAGAAAAATCGTCGAAACGATCTGATAAGGCTGTTGAGAAGCCCAGCAGTGCGCCGAAAGGATTACGCAGGTCGTGGGCGATGATAGAGAAGAACTTATCCTTCGAGGCATTGATTTCACGCAGTTTACTTTCCGATTGCAACAATTCATCATTGGCTTTGCGACGTTCCGTTATATCACGGGTAATGCCATTGTAGCCGATCACACGGCCATTATCATCAAACACCACCGAGGCATTGATTTCTGCATAGAACTTACTCCCATCGCGTCGCAGGTGCTCCAATTCAACAACCAGGCTTCCAACAAGATTCTTTTTCCCCTGTGAAGCCTTGCGTACTGTATCCTGCATTCTGTTCATCAGTGTCAGAAAAGATTCAGGGGTCATCACCGCTTGCAGTGATGCGCCGGCAAGTTCCTTCGCCGAGAATCCGGTGAGATGGAACACAGCCGGGCTGACATATGAAATTTCGTAGTATTTGTTGCAACCCCAGATTACATCACGCACATTACTACTTATCAGCCTGTAACGTTCCTCACTTTCGAGCAAATCGCGCTGTGCCTTCAAACGTTCACCGATGTTCCGGGCCACTCCTAACAGATAAAGAAATCTACCTTCAGAATCGGTAACAGGATTTACAAAAATTTCAACGGATACCCGGTGGCCTTTAATGTGACGTAATTCCATTTCGATGGTTCCGCCTCTTTCACCTTCGCTATTTCTGACTCTTCTGTTGATCATATTGATAATCAATATTCTCACTCTGCGATGATCCTGAACGAAAAGGAAAGATTCAGGCATCATCGACTCGGCCTCCTTTGGCGCATAGCCTAAGAGCAAGGCCACAGACGGACTGACATACGAGAGATGAAATCCACGGGTTAGCGTAAAAATAACGTCAGATACATTAGAAGCCATCATGCGGTAACGCTGCTCGCTTTCCGCTAGTTCTGCCATCACCCGTTCGCGTTGTCTAAGGATTGAATTAAACGAATTTGCCAGTTGCTGCAATTCGGTAAAAGAGAATTCACCTGCATTGACTGCCCCTTTTTGCCTGAGGGCAGTCGTCATCCGCTCTGAAAAGAGGTTAAGACCTCTTTGTATGCGTAGCGAGAACCATCGGCTCACTAACAAAATCAGAGTAATAATGATTGAAATAAACAGGATGAGTTGAAGCATCTGCCTACTCATCCGATCATTTGAATTCTGAACAACGCTGCTAATTTCGTCGGCCATAGAATCCGAATCAATGGCCAGTGTTATCACCTGATTCCATTCTTTTACACGTCGTGCATGCAGGCGCATCCGATGTGCCTTGTGATTGATGGCATCGGTAAAATGAAAATTCAAAAAGCCACCTTCCTCAGCCAGACTTGAATCACGCAGCATATTAAAGATTGGTAACCCATGTCCATCGGCAAAATTCCATATTCTTCCGGGAACATCCATCGAAGGGATGGTATTAAGAATCATACGCCCCTTGAGATCAAATACAAGACCATACCTGTTTTCGGTTTTGAAGATATTACGCAGACTGATCATTAACTCTCTGGAGATGTCGAGTTCAATATTATCGAGGTATTCGCCACACCCTATCAACCAGTTAAACCTCTGATACCGCTTAACAAAGGTGGTCTTTGGAAAAGCAGCAGTGTCATTAACCCCGGGTTTTGGCCACCACCCTACCACAAATCCCTCGCCCAGCTTTCTGGCTGTTTCAATTTCCTCCTTTACCACCTTCACGCCATTCCGGTCGGTAAGATTCATCAGATTTTGACCTTCATATTGGGATTCGGGTGGATAAAGCACCTCGGTCCCATCGAGACAAACGATAAAATAATACCCCCTGCCATTAAAAAACCTGATGGGCCTTAAAGTTTGAGTAACTAAGATTTTAATCGCCTCATCCGATAGCCTGCCTTTTGATGATTCTGCAATGGCATCGGCAATAGCGATGGCCTCATTGACCCGAGTTGACAACTCCTGTTTCAATGCTAGTGTTCTCGTTAAGCGATTTAATGTGATAAAATCAAAAATCTTATCCATCTCTCCCTTCAAATAGTTGTCCTGCTGAATAGTGTATTGGCGATAGGCTTCCATTCTGTCTGCCCGATGCCGTCTTACTTCAAGCCAAATCCATGCTGCTGAAAAGCCAACCAATGTAACAGCAACTACACCTATGATATAGCCAATTAAAACCCTATGGATTGACTGTGATTTCGACATTAAATTGATTAAACATTCTGCTTTAGATGCAAATATAGGTGTTAAACATCAATAGTCCGCCACAGTATAATTCGGGTCAGGATGGAAGTCACAATGCCTTGACAGATTTAATATGACTACCTGGGGACAAAAGCCGACTTAAACGCCTCAAGATTCAATGGAAGCGTAAATGAAATAGCCGTTCCGTACCCCTGTCTGGAATTTATAACTAAACGCCCTTTGTGATGCCCGATAAATTCCTTCGAAATTAACAACCCAAAACCCGTACCCTTCTCTCCTTCTGTACCGACTGTATTCTTTGAGTTTTCTGAATTCAGCAGTTCAGATACCATTTGATCCGACATACCTACCCCATTATCAGAAATGGTTGTGCATACGGATTGGTCGGTTTGAGTGGCTGTTATGATAATACGTCCACCCCTGTAGGAGAACTTTATCGCGTTGCTGATGATATTCCGGAGTATCGTCCTGATCATGTTCACATCACCAAAAACTGTCTGCTCAAACAAAACCTCATTAATTACTAAACAGGCTTTCTTTTCAGCATTTAATCCAGTGAAGATGATCGCCTCATTAATTAACAGGCTGAGATTAACGCTTTCTGGTCTAAAGCTGAAACTGCCAGTTTGGGTACGTGACCAGACCAGTAAATCGTCAAGCAATCGATTAATATCTGAGGCAGAATTAAGAACATTTTTAACATAATGCCTTTTTTCCTCATCGGTCAGATCGTTGAATTCATCATTCAGCAACTCTGCAAATCCACAAATTGCATTCATCGGATTTTTGAGGTCATGGGCAATTAAAGAAAAGAATTTATCTTTAGTTCTGTTAAGTTCAAGAAGGCGCGCAGAAGTCTCCTTTAGTTTTATTTCTGTTTCATGCCGTAGTGTAATGTCACGAATCACCCCCATTATATCGGTCAACCGGTTCCTGTTATCAAACACGGCATTAAACCTGACTTCTCCCCATACCAGATGACCTGATTTGCTAAGAAATTGCAGGTCAAGACTCTCGACAGCGTTGCTTTTTGTCTGGTTCAGCCGATAAAGAACAGAGTGGAATTCACTCACCGAGTCGGGTGCCAAAATTGAATTGAATTGTTGCCCGATAACACCTGCAGGATTAAGTCCCAGGAAGAGATCGATGCCGGGACTAACATACATCAGATCACCCGCGGCATTCATCTGCAAGATGACATCGGCCACATTATCGGCCAGAAAACGATACCGTTGTTCGCTTTCCCGCAACTTCCTTTCTGCATTCCATTGATTTGTTGTTTCATTCACCCCGACCGCGATAATGTTGGTCTCGTGGTCAGGCCCATAGATGGGTGCCACTTCAAAATCAAACCTGCACTCTTCGCCATTAAAAACAAACTCCTTCGAAAAAAAGGAGTTTGCTCCCCTGATGGCACTCCGGGAAGCGATAGCAATCTCGTAGGCCAGACCACGCGGTAGTATTTCAAACATCCGGTCTCCCTGTTTTCGCGTTTGGAGTTTAAACCTTTCGAGTAAAAGCCCTGCTGAGCGATTCATCAGAATCAGCCTCGTGTCTTTACGGATGAGAAAAAATGATTGTTCAGTATTATCGAGGATAAAGCTGAGATTCGCCTGCGAATTCTGTAATCGCTTCTCTGCATCCCTCCTGGCTGTATAATTAAAGGCTATGGCGAATACTTCGTCGGCAGTATAAGGGGTTAACCGGGCTTCAAACCAATTTTCACCCTCTGGCAAGGGTAAGCTAAATTCCATTCTGGCTGATTTCCCACTTGTTAAAACATATTCGGTAGTCCCTATGATCTGCTCGGCTGTATTTGCAGGAAACAGGTTTCTAATGTTATTTCCGATAAGTTTCTCTGACAACCTCGTCAAAAGTTTTAAATCAGGGGCATAAATTTGCCTAAAGTTACCTTTGCGGTCAATAACAAAGGCCAACTCGCCAATAGCATTCACAATATGTGCGCTGCTAATTGGATCAGGCAAATTATTTAATTGTTTCATTTGACAATGATAGACTGACTGAAGGTTACAAACTCACTATGAATTGATCATACCTTGAACAAAGGTAAAATTTTTAATTATCTTACATCTGAGAATTTCTGATTACACAAAAGAACAAAAAAAAAATCCAAAAAAAACTGATTCCAATCTGAATGTAAAATGAGAGAACGTGCGATAGTTAATGGAATTATTATCTTAGCAGGCGAAAACTACCGATTGAGGTAGTCAAAATTGTCAAAATACACTAACTGTAGAAATGTTTTATGAATGCTGTATTTAACTACTGGGATTATGTAGTACTTGCCGTGTACTGCTTGTCGATTATTGCATTGGGATTATGGGTTTCCCGCAGTAAAAAAGGGGTCGAGAAGACTACAAGTGACTATTTTCTGGCAGGAAAAACATTACCATGGTGGGCCATTGGGTCATCACTGATCGCTGCAAACATTTCGGCTGAGCAATTCATCGGGATGTCAGGATCTGGATTCGCGATCGGGCTGGCCATCGCCTCCTATGAATGGATGGCAGCCATAACACTGGTCATCGTAGCAAAGTATTTTCTGCCGGTGTTTATCGAGAAGAAACTTTTCACAATTCCTGAATTTATTGAACAACGGTATTCTACAACCCTCAAAAGCATTCTGGCTGTATTCTGGATTGCGCTGTTCGTGCTTGTAAACCTCACTACGGTGCTTTTTCTGGGTGCTAAAACCCTCGATACCATCGCAGGCGATGGCAGTGGTTCGCTCATCATGATTGGCATCTTCGGGTTAGCCTTATTCGCCGCAACCTATTCTTTATGGGGAGGATTATCGGCTGTAGCCTGGACCGATGTACTCCAGGTGGTACTACTCATTGGCGGTGGTTTGGCTACGACCTTCATTGCCCTTGACCACCTGACCCCCGATGGGGGCATCATCGCAGGGATTAAGCATCTCTATGCAGCAGTACCCGAAAAATTCTCAATGATCCTTAGCAAGGGTGAGATGATAACACCCAACGGCAATGACGCATACAATGATCTGCCTGGTCTTGCTGTTCTTCTGGGTGGTCTGTGGGTAGCAAATCTCTATTACTGGGGTTTCAACCAATACATCATTCAGCGTACGCTGGCAGCCAAAACACTCAGGGAAGCACAAAAAGGGATGGTATTTGCCGGGTTTTTAAAACTTCTCATTCCACTCATCGTCGTAATTCCCGGAATTATCGCCTTTATGATGAACTCCTCTCCTGATCATCAGGTGGTGGCTCCCTATGCAAATGATGCCTTCCTTTCTGCAACAGGTGTTGATAATGACCGCGCTTTCCCTTGGTTGATCGCTACCTTCATCCCCACAGGCGTTAAAGGACTAATTCTGGCTGCACTTGTAGCGGCCATCGTATCATCGCTGGCATCGATGCTCAACAGCACAGCAACCATCTTCACGATGGATCTCTACAAACCATATCTCCGTCCGCAGGCCTCCGAAAAACAGATGGTCCGTACTGGCAGAATTTCTGCATCCGTTGCGCTGGTTATTGCGGTGATGATTGCCCCGATGCTTGGAAACCTCAAGCAGGCGTTTCAATACATTCAGGAATATACAGGAGTAGTAAGTCCGGGAATTCTGGCCATATTCCTGATGGGACTGTTTACAAAGAAAGCCACCAACCGGGCGGCAATCACCGGTGCCCTGTTCAGCATCCTTTTGGCGATGTTCCTGAAAGCAGGCCCCAAAGGATGGGGTGAAGGGACGGCTTTTGAAGCCCTCTTACCTGTATTGCCATGGATGCATCAAATGATGATTACCTGCCTGGCAACAATGGCCTTCATATACATTTTCAGTCTCATTGAATTAAAAGGGCGCAACGATGCGAAAGCCATGCCGATCGCTAAGGGATTATTCAAAACAGACCCTTCTTTTAATATCGCAGCGACAGCCATTATATTGATCCTGATTGCCCTCTATGCCTTATTCTGGTAAAATAGAGGCAAGACATCTGAACTAGCCCCCATATGTGACCTGCACCTCAAACACGGTGTCCTTCTATTTGAGATGCAGGTCACTTTTTTTGTCTGTTTCCTTTGGCTGACAGGTACATGACGGCAACTTCCCCGAACAAACAGGCAAATCTGTCAAAACCAGTTGCCCTCCAGGCCAGTAAACACCTTATCACCCCGTTGGCTGTCCACATGCATTGTACCCTGCAATCGGTATATGCCTGATACTGTTTAGCGCTCAGTTGCAGCCTCCGGAACACTTCCCTTCAATCATATTTTGGACGCTGCGCCTGACAGTCTCTTCCGCCTCAGGTCGCTGGACCGTATTCTGAAAAAATATCGACCAGATCTCCCTCAACCTCTGTACAAGGCACTGTTACCTTGTGCCAGGCACAAAGCCCGACACTACATCAAAGAACTGTTCATATATCATCAATTTGAAATTTTACCAAAGCGCTATTTCCCTCACAAATTCAACTATAACCAGCGATACGGATAACCCGTCTTTTCAAAAGCCAGCACTCCCAAACCGCCGGATAAAATATATCAAATTCAACAAGCACTTATTTAGCACATCCTATCATTACCTGTACTGAAAATGAGTCAATCCCCGAATTTCTGAAAAGAACCTTTTTGGTGTGAGAGTTATACCCTAGTTATGGTTCATTCGTGACGGCTTTTTTACTGCTTCGTTGTCGGTTCGTTTCAACACGAAAGCACTACGAAGCCGCTTCGAAGCTACTTCGAAGCTACTTCGAACCGATGATATGTTTGGTCATTGGCAGTCAGCAGTTTGTAAAATTGGAGAATGTTGTAGAATAATGTGGGTTTTTTGGTGTAATCAGGTTCATTATGATGTCTGATTTTGGGCAACAATCCGCCCGATACCTGCTCTATGCCCTGATTGACATGGCAAGGGTGCTGACACGGTTCGACACATCGGTTATGAAACAGGCTGTTTACCCCGGATCGACAGGTTCCATTCTCCACGGTCAGGCAGGTTTCCGCGAAAAAAGATGAATTTTATGCTATCCGGTTTGAGCTGTTCATTATACTTATGATCCATCACCCACTATCTGCCCTAACCCGGCTACTACAATGGTATCGCTGAGAGAGCTCCCTGCAGATGGAAACTGTCTGAGAGATTCCGGACTATTTCTCTTTAATTTACTTAATAGCAGTCCCACGTGCTAAGGTCACTTCAACGAAGCCTTTTTTTGTCTATCAGGATTTGGAAATATTCTGATGACGGGGTATGCTGTCCTATTCATCAACATCGTACCTTTGCCCCTGATTTGAAAAATACTTTTATGATATTCACCTACCGTAATGTTCCAAGTTGGTTGATCATGACGATCGACCTCATGGTAGTGGCCTTTTCAATTATACTCTCCTATCTGGTTCGGTTCAACTTCATGATACCACAGCAGGAAATTGCCCCCCTGCCTCAGATAGCAGCCTGGATCCTTATAGTGAAATGGATTTCATTCCGGTTAGCAAGTACACATACCGGGTTACTCCGATATTCCAGTACACATGATTCAGGAATTATTTTCGCTGCTAATCTTGCCGCAGGTGTCGTCTTTCTGATAACCAATGGGATAAGTTGGTATTTCTTCGATTATTTCTTTATCCCAAGCTCCATCATTGTCATCGAATTTTTCATTACCACTTTGGTCATGATCTTATTCCGACTGGTAAGCAAGATGGCCTGGATTCAAATGCAGGGAACAAGCAGGGAGAAGCAGTCGGTGGTAATCTTTGGAGCAGGTGAAGCAGGTATTCTGGCCAAGAATGCCCTTGAACGTGATACTTCTGCCAAATCAGATATCATCGCCTTTCTGGATGACAATCCGGGAAAAATTGATAAAAAACTTGAAGGGATAAACATTGTAGGGACAAAAGATCTCGAAGGATTGCTCGCATCCAGATCAGTTGATGTACTGATCATTGCTGTCCAGAATATCAGTGCCACCAGAAAACAAACAATTATCGACCTGTGTCTCAATTATAACACACGGGTACTTACAGTTCCTCCAGTTATCCAATGGATCAATGGAGAGCTAAGCTTCAGACAAATGAAGCAAATCAAAATCGAAGATTTGCTGGAACGTGATGAAATAAGGCTTGACGAAAATCAGGTAAGAAGGGACTTGCTTGATGCAACAGTTTTCATTACCGGGGCAGCCGGCAGTATAGGCAGTGAGATTGCACGGCAGATACTGCATTATCCGATTGCCAGACTGGTTCTGATTGATAACGCTGAAACTCCGCTGCACCATCTTGAACTCGAATGTGATACTTTGAAAGGCGTTCCCGAATTTCATATCGTGCTCGCCGACATTCGCCACGAGGGAAGAATGCGCCGGTTGTTCGAGCAATGGCATCCGACGATCATATATCATGCTGCTGCTTACAAACATGTCCCCATGATGGAACATTATCCTGCAGAATCTATTGCCGTGAATGTTGCCGGGACTAAAATTCTTGCAGATCTGGCCAGTGAATATAAGTGCCGGAAATTTATCATGATTTCATCTGATAAAGCCGTGAATCCGACCAATGTTATGGGAGCCAGCAAGAGAATTGCCGAGATCTATACCCAGTCGCTCGACGATCCATCAGGTACAAGATTCATCACCACCAGATTCGGCAATGTACTCGGATCTAACGGATCGGTTATTCCCTTATTTAAAAAACAGATTGAGAAAGGTGGCCCAATAACGGTTACCCACCCCGATATCACCCGTTATTTCATGACCATCCCCGAAGCCTGCCGTTTGGTTCTTGAAGCAGGCAGCCTGGGCAGCGGGGGAGAGATTTTTGTATTTGACATGGGGAATTCGGTCAAGATTGCCGATCTGGCCCGGAAAATGGCAAAACTATACGGACTTGAAATGGGCAAGGATATCCAGATGGTATTCACGGGGCTAAGGCCTGGGGAAAAACTTTATGAGGAGCTTCTTAACAACGAAGAAAACACCCTTCCGACCCATAATCCAAAAATTCTGATTGGCAAGGTAAGATCATACGATCGCGCACATGTTGCCAAAAGCATCGACGAGCTAATCAGGCTTGGTATTTCAGGAGATGAAATGAGGATAGTCAGCGCCATGAAACTAATTGTCCCCGAATTCATCAGCCGTAACTCCCGATTTGAAGCACTTGATGAAGTCGGGTAAAATAATCGTTTCCCGGGATTTACTTCTAACTATACAGGTGAACCAAAGACTAAGCCCAACACCTGATTCAGCACTACATTCGTAATAACCAATTTGTTTTCTGATCGATGAAATTTGACTTACTGACTACTGATACCAAATCGGCCGCACGGGCCGGACTAGTTCATACCGACCATGGATTGATCGAGACACCTATCTTTATGCCTGTCGGAACGGTTGGTTCAGTGAAAGCCATTCATATCCGTGATGTAAAGGAAGACACAAGGGCACAGATCATTTTAGGGAATACCTACCATTTATACCTTCGGCCGGGACTTGATGTATTGGCTGCTGCAGGTGGGTTACACCGGTTTAATGGCTGGGACAGACCTATCCTCACCGACAGTGGTGGTTACCAGGTATTCAGCCTTGCTGCTACCCGAAAGATCACGCCTGACGGGGTTACCTTTCAGTCGCATATCGATGGATCACGCCATCATTTTACCCCGGAGCGGGTAATGGACATTCAAAGGATAATCGGAGCCGACATCATGATGGCATTCGATGAATGCACCCCCTATCCGTGCGAGTACAACTACGCGAAGAAGAGCCTCGATCTCACCCACGCATGGCTGGATAAATGTCTGATGCGTTTCAATGAAACAGAAGGTCATTACGGATACGAACAGGCATTGTTTCCCATTGTTCAGGGAAGTGTTTACGAGGATCTTAGAGCTCAGTCTGCTGAAAAAATTGCAGCGCTCGATGTATTTGGAAATTCTATAGGCGGATTATCGGTTGGTGAGCCTCATGAGGTGATGTACAAGATCACCGATCAGGTTTGCCGGATTTTACCGGTATCGCGTCCCCGCTATCTGATGGGTGTAGGCACTCCTGCCAACATTCTGGAAGGCATTTCTTTAGGTATCGACATGTTCGATTGCGTGATGCCAACACGTAACGGGCGTAATGGTCAGCTCTTTACATCCGAAGGGATCATCAACATCCGGAACGAGAAATGGAAAAATGATTTCAGCCCGCTGGATTCAAATGGCGAATCGTTTGTTGATAGTCAGTATTCCAGAGCATACCTGCGTCATCTGTTCGTTGCCAACGAATACCTCGCCCCTATGATTGCGAGTCTTCATAACATCGGATTCTACCTGTGGCTGGTCCGCGAAGCCCGCAAACACATTCTGTCGGGCGACTTTGCCCTGTGGAAAACAGTAATGGCCGGAAAAGTAACACAGCGGCTATAAAAGTCGCTGTCCCTGTATAGGGTTCGTGCCGGGAAGACAGATAAAAATCGTAAGTTTGCCGCTAAATTTATTGTTACACTTGAATTGGTTACGTCCAAGAATACTTGACATTTACATTACCCGGAAATTTCTGGGGACCTTCTTCTATGCCATTTCACTCCTTATCCTGATCGTGATCGTGTTTGACGTATCTGAGAAGGTGGATGAATTTATTTCCCAAAAAGCCCCTTTACAGGCTATCATCTTCGATTATTATCTCAATTTCATCCCATACTTCATCAATCTATTCAGCTCGCTATTCACCTTCATCGCGGTCATTTTCTTTACCTCCAAACTGGCAGCCCGTACTGAAATTGTAGCCATTCTGAGCAGTGGTATCAGCTTTCAGCGCTTATTGGTACCCTACCTGATGTCAGCCATGTTTCTGGCAGGCCTCTCCATCGTGTTATCGAACTATGTTATCCCAATCACCAACAGGGGTTTACGCGATTTCGAAATGCTATATCTGCAAGACAGAAAGCTTAATACCAACCAGAACATCCACATGCAGATTAAGCCGGGTATATATGCTTACGTTGAGAGTTATGATGCCCGTACAAACAAGGGGAAAAAATTCACACTCGAAACTTACCGTGACTTCCGTCTTGAATCAAAATTGATGGCCGATGAGATGGCATGGGATTCCATCGCGCAAAAATGGGAATTAACCAGATATGCCATCAGATCCTATTCCACCGATTCGACCCAATCGCTCATCACGGGAGCAAAACTTGATACAGCAATCCAGATGGTTCCGGGCGATTATGTTGTTTCAAGGGAAGACATGAAAATAATGACAGCACCACAACTCAACGATTTCATTGAGAAGGAAAACCTGAAAGGCTCATCAAACGTATCTGATTTTCTGGTCGAAAAATATGGCCGTGTGGCATTTCCTCTTTCAGCCATTGTGCTTACCGTCATCGGGGTTGCACTGTCGAGCCGTAAGGTGCGTGGAGGAACAGGAATGCATCTTGGATTGGGTATAACCCTTGCCTTCAGTTACATCCTGCTGATGCAGGTAACATCTGTATTTTCCCGTTTTGGAAACCTGTCTCCCCTGCTTGCTGTCTGGATTCCCAACATCTTCTTTGGTGTAATGGCCATTTACCTTTTAGCAAGGGCTCCCAAATAACTCATTCCCGATTTATCAGAACAGCGACATTTGCTGTTCGTCTGATTTCCCGGTCTTAAACCGTGGAATAGTTCCTATTCCATATTTCGCGCGCAATTCAGCAACTATCTCCATGACCGATTTCAGGTAAGGCCCAGTAACCTCGCTTCGGTCGTATAAACCGAGGTAAAGCGGAACCAATGCAGGAAAGTGTTCCCTGAGAAAAGAAATAAAAGCCGGTTTAACCTGCCCCCTCAAATTCAGCGGCCACGCAAGTATTCCATCGACATTTGCCTTTGAAGCTTTTTGATAGATAGCCTCAAGATGCTCCATTGTATCGGTAAGATATGGCAGAACAGGCATCAACAGGATATATGTTTTAATCCCCTGCTGCTTCATGGCTTTCAACATAGCAAAGCGGTGTGATGGCGGAGAGGCCCCAGGTTCAAGCAGTGAAGCCAGATAATCGTTGGAGGTAATGATCGAAGCAGCGACACGGACTTCAGCTTTTACCGACAATTGGGCAAAGAGCGAGGCATCACGTAAAATAAGATCCGACTTCGTACTAATAAGGACAGGATTGGAATGGTGAATGAATATCTTCAGAATTTCGGGCATCAGTTCCATTGATGCCTCTGCTTTCTGGTAACTGTCGCTGACACCTCCCAGGTTAACAGCCTCCTTTTTCCATGATGATCGCGACAATTCCCGATGAAGCAGGCCGGGAAGATTGGACTTGGCTACAATATGCCCGAAAAAGTCGCCTGAGCCGATGTAATCGTGCGAATAGCGTGCAAAGCAATAACGACATCCATGGGTACACCCCCGGTAAACATTCAGATCCCACCGGGTAGGTTGTTCCTTGTCGTGATAATGCAGCGCCGAACGGGCCGCCACGCAAGTGACCCCGACATTGGAACCACCAGATTCATTAATACCGGGAAGTTGAGTGAATTCGTCAGACATCAGGCAAAATTACTCAATTTAGAAATTGGCAGGCGTTGTTTAGTGAATAGATTCAAGCTGCAACAACAGCGATCCAATATGAAAAACAGGATCCACATCGGCAACTATATCCCCCCGTTAATATGAAACGACTGGTTTAAATTACTTAAGCGCCGGAAGAAATTATAAGCAGAAGGCCAGGCTTGTAATCAGAAAAGCAAAATTGGCGATGGATTTATTCAAACATCACATTCCTGATGGCTCCGGTATGCTCGTTGAATTCTATTCTTGTACGCTGAAGTGGCATGGGAACTACAACACCAAACTGACTGATGGGTATTGAAGTGCTGGCATATGACTGATTCTGATATTTGACCATAACCTGAGCCGCCTCCGGTATCCTGTAGTAAAGTACTGCCGATTCACCTGCACCAGTCTTGGGAACATAACCTGCCAGATGAGTTGTAGAACCATCACGTTTAAAAGTAAGAGTGATATCACGTGCCTTCGCATCTGCTTGTTCGGTTATACCAGATTCCTTGCTGAATTTGCATATCGTGATTGCCATCGACGATTTATCATCCTCCGGAACGACAAAGAAGGTATAGGTTTGCACCTTTTCCAGACGAAGTCCTTTGAACATCGACACATACTCTTCGCGCAAATTCTTCACATTTTCGGTCATATATTTAAGTGTGTTGGGATCATAGCTGATCTCCTGGAAACCGGTCAGTAGGTTTACTAACCCTTCACGCAGACGGGCCACCATATCGGCAGCCTCACGGGCCTTCTGTTCTGAAGGTTTCTCATCGAAGCTGGTTTTGAAATAGCGTTTCTTCACTGTGGAAGTATCCACTGTAACGATACGGATAATTGTATCAGTTTTCTGAAACTGACTGGGTGATGTAACATAAGGAAACATTGAAGGCGTCAGATAAGCTTTCACCTCGGTAGTACGCGTTGATGGCTCATTTTGAGTTGAAACACCGGCATTCACTGCTTTCAGCACACCATTTTCGGCTAGTGAGAAGATCAGATTACGGTCATCCTTCGATGTCTTTTCATTCACTTCAACAAAGTAAAACTGTGAAGGATCGGGTTGCGACACACCTTCAACCTGAATGTCAAGCAGGTCATATTCATGACCATTTGCCATAACAGGGTTCTTCAGACCAAGATATTCATCGGCATATTCGGCATAAGGTCCTTTCACGAGTTCGGTCTCTTTAACAGCGACTGTCACTTTGATGGCTGTCTGGGGAAGTGCATAGACAAATCCGTCGCGGGCAGGCTTTTTTGCCCCCGGACCGATGCGGATCACATTAACCTGTGCTGTTGCCAGTGTGCCTGCAACAATCAGGGAAACGATGGCCGTCAGCCTGATTCTGTATGTAGAAAGATGCTTCATGGTGGTATCTGTTTTAACTTTTGTGCTACGAAGAAAAACCGGCTAAAGTTACAAGTATTCCGCAAAACGACGACATTGATGATTATTCCCTGCCCGTTGCCTTAAAAAACTCCGAAGATAACACGGCTGAACATGTTTAAACGGTTTTTGTTCGTTTGCTACATTTTCTTTATTGTAGTCAATGAACCACCTGATCATATATGCCAATTACAATGATGGCAGTTTCAATCACGCCGTCCGTGATAATCTTGAATCAACTTACCGCTCTTTGGGACACAAGGTAACTGTACGCGATCTGTATGCCATGCAATTTAACCCTGTGCTTACCAGCGATGATTTCGAAAAGCTGCGTGCAGGCCACCTGCCTGATGAGATTATCGAAGAACAACGTTACATTGCCGATGCTGATGTGCTCACTTTTGTCTATCCGGTATGGTGGACAGGCATGCCAGCCATCCTGAAAGGCTACATCGACCGTGTTTTTCTCTATGGGTTTGCTTACAAGAGAGGCCCCAATGGTGTCGAAGGGATGTTACAGGGAAAAAAGGTACTGCTGTTCAGTTCAACCGGCAATCCTAAAAAAGATTACGAAGGTGGTATGTATGACGCCATAAACCTCACCTCAAACACTGGCATCTTCGAATACTGTGGCATTACTGTACTCGATCATGTCTATTTTCCTTCAGTCCTTTCAGTACCTGAAGAGGTGAGGACTCAATATATCACTGATTCCATTGTTCTGGTAAAACGGTTATTTGGAGGTACACATTGACGAAAAAGGAAATCTTTCAGACAGAATGATCTGAAGGCAGATATGCCTATTCGCTCAATCTGATCAGGCCAATTTCAGGGATATTTTTTATCGTTTTCGTAACTTTTTCATTATCAACAACTAAAACCGAATATCCTTTTCTTTGAAGATCAATAATCTTATCAGCATCAGGTGTGTTCTCATAAACAATGGCATCTGTATAAAACATTGCCTCAATGGGTCTGCTATAATTAAAAATAACGGTTTGTTTATTGTGAATCATTTTACTCAGCGTCTTCAAATCCACAACCCAGGAAGGTTCTCTTTCAACCGGTTGGAACAGCTTACATCTTTCAATCGAATACCTGAAAGGCAACGCGATCAATAGAATCAAAATCAGAAAACTGATCCATCGGTAATAAAAGAAACTGGGGTTCCGATGAAGGTAAACGAAAAATTGAGCTGTAACAATAAAGAAAGCCGGGGCAACAAAAAGGGTGTAGGCCTGCATCTTGGTTTTAGCCAGCGTGAAGAAAAGGAGCGGAACAAAAATCCAGATAACGAGCGCGAGTCTTTTGGGATTTATCCTCTTGCGTATAGTATTCCACAAAATCCAAACAAGTGGCAAATAGATTAGCTCGCCATACACAATCCTGATTTTATCGAAATGATAGAGCAATGGCTTACCATGCCCTTCAATTTCAGAAAAAAAGTGACTGGTATTGAAAGTACTCTCCCACAGCGCTTCATTTGGGAAAACCAGATGAATATATACCTGCCAGGGCAAAGCTACCATGACTGTTACCAACACCAATACCAGAAATTCTTTGACTATTCGCTTCAACGGAATTTCTTTTGAGCCATATACCAATACCAGCCAAACAGGAAGCACAATCAATGCGGGAAGCCACTTCGAAAGGATGGCACAGCCAGTTGCAAGTCCGCACAACAGATTGAATGAACTCCTTTTTGTTTCGATAAAACGGATGGTCAGATATACTGCCAACTGAATAAAAAACAAAAAGAAGATGTCAATGTGGTCAGTAGCAATCCTTCCACCAGTCAGCTCAATGATGAGTCCATGAATTGAGTATAGAAAGGCTGCAAGAAAACCGGTCAGCCTGTTACCAAAGAAACGCCCGATTGAGAACATGAGTCCAATACCAATTAGTGACAGAATAAGTGAAGGGATGCGAACCGCAATCTCATTCACACCAAATACCGACATACTCGCGGCAATTGCCCATAGTGGCAGGGGTTGTTTATGCAGCCATATATGATTGGATGTCCAGTTTGTATAATCATATTCTAACAACGGTTGATCGTAAAGGGTGGGCTTAAGCGGATGTTGCATCAGATTTTTTGCCACCAGGGCATGGTAACGCTCATCCCATGTATGGACATATAAATCGGTTGAAACAAACACCCTTAAAGCAAGTCCTGCTGTAACCAGCAATATGAGAGCAACCCTGTATTGGTTGCGTAAAACAAGTCTGAATGAAAAAAAAAGCAAGACCAGCGTAATCAGTGTGACTATTAAACCCAGGACAATTTCTTTCATAGATTACAAAGAATTACTGCCGGCAAATATAAAACATTGTGTGCATACCAAAATTCCTTAGGAAGCCGACACCGGGCTGCTATCAGATTTTCCGTACTTTTGCTCCTTTATTTTGAAAACCAATCAATATTTTTCCCGATAATGAAAGAGATTGCCCCGAAATTTGAGGCCACTGTTGCCGAAGATCGCTGGTACAGCCATTGGATGCAAAAAGGTTATTTCCGCTCTGTTCCCGATGAACGTGAGCCCTATACCATTGTTATACCACCACCTAACGTTACCGGCGTCCTGCACATGGGGCACATGCTCAACAATACCATTCAGGATATTCTCATCCGGCGTGCCCGTATGATGGGCAAGAATGCCCTCTGGGTTCCCGGTACCGATCATGCTTCCATTGCTACTGAGGCTAAAGTGGTAAATAAATTGAAGCAGGATGGCATCGAAAAATCCCAGCTTACCCGTGAAGAGTTCATGGCGCATGCGTGGGAATGGAAAGAAAAACACGGCGGCATTATCCTGGAACAATTAAAAAAACTTGGAGCCTCCTGTGATTGGGATCGTACAGTATTTACCATGGATGAAGCACGGTATGAATCTGTCATCCGTGTGTTTGTAGACCTCTACCAGAAGGGACTCATTTACCGGGGTGTACGGATGGTGAACTGGGACCCTAAAGCCCTTACCGCTCTCAGCGATGAGGAGGTTATCTTCAAGGAAGTTAACTCGAAGCTCTATTATCTGCGTTATAAAGTAGTAGGCAGCGATGATGAATGGCTCACGATTGCCACAACACGACCCGAGACCATTCTGGGCGATACTGCCGTGTGTGTACACCCGGAGGATGAACGCTATAAAAAATATCATGGCCGTCAGGTAATTGTTCCCCTCGTGAACAGACCAGTTCCTGTGATCGTGGATGAATACGTCGACCGGGAATTTGGCACCGGGTGCCTGAAGATTACCCCTGCCCACGACATCAACGACTACAATCTGGGCTTAAAATACAAGCTCGACACCATCGATATCTTCAACGACAACGGCACATTGAGTCAGGCGGCCCAACTCTTTATCGGCAAAGACCGCTTCGAGGTGCGCGATCTCATCGTCCCCGAACTTCAGGCTTCGGGCAACCTCGTGAAAATTGAGCCATACCTTAACAAGGTTGGGTTCTCGGAGCGCACCGATGTAGTAATTGAACCCAAACTCTCACTGCAATGGTTCCTCAATATGAAACAGATGGCAGCACCTGCGCTGGAGGTTGTTATGAACGACACCATTGCCTTCCATCCGCCAAAGTTTAAAAACACTTACCGTCACTGGATGGAAAATGTACGCGACTGGTGCATATCACGCCAACTGTGGTGGGGGCAACGAATTCCGGCTTATTATCTTCCAAACAGGGAGGTGATAGTTGCCAATTCTGCTGAAGAAGCGCTCGCAGATGCACGTCAGCAGTTCCCCGAACTCAACCTTAAGGCAACCGACCTTAAACAGGACGAAGATGTGCTTGATACCTGGTTCTCTTCATGGCTTTGGCCTATCTCGGTATTCGATGGAATAAGGAATCCCGGTAATGAAGACATTAAGTACTACTATCCTACCAACGACCTCATTACCGCCCCGGAGATACTCTTCTTCTGGGTTGCCCGCATGATCATGGCAGGGCAAGAGTACCGCAACGACATTCCATTTCTTAATGTTTACCTCACAGGTATCGTACGTGATAAACTTGGCCGCAAGATGTCGAAGTCATTGGGCAATTCGCCTGATCCCATCGAACTGATGAAGAAATTCGGTGCTGATGGTGTTCGTGTCGGGATGCTCCTCACCTCCCCTGCCGGTAACGATTTGCCATTTGACGAATCACTCTGTGAACAGGGACGCAATTTCAGCAACAAGATATGGAATGCCTTAAGGTTAGTCACTGGTTGGAATGTTGATACAACCCTTCCTCAGCCCGAATATGCAAGCCTTTCAACTGCATGGTTCGAAGCCCGCTTCAATGAAGCCCTCCTTCAGATCAATGAACACTTCGACCGCTACCGCCTATCCGATGCCCTGATGACCGCTTATAAGCTCGTATGGGATGATTTCTGCTCATGGTACCTTGAGATGGTGAAGCCCGCCTATCAGCAACCTATCGACGGAAAAACCTTCAACGCTACGGCCGGCTTCTTCAACAGGCTACTCAAAGTTCTTCACCCTTTCATGCCATTTATCACCGAAGAAATGTACCACCTGCTGAACGAAGAGGTACCTGCCGACCTGATCGTTACCGAATGGCCCAAAGTACAGTCCTCTGATACTTCTTTGCTTACCCGCTTCGACTATGCTGCAGAGGTGATTAATGCCCTGAGGGCTTTGCGCCAGGAAAAGAACATTCCCAACCGTGAGCCTATCAAACTCCTGGTGAAGAAAAACGATACCGTCGCCGATTACACCTTCGATCCTTTGGTCGCCAAACTGTGTAACCTCGACTCCATCGATTATGTTGATGAGAAACCACAGGGCGCCTTCTCATTCCTGGTGAAATCAACCGAGTTCTACGTACCTGCTGGAGAAACCGTGGACGTTGCAGCCGAACTTGCACGACTTGAAGCCGACCTCAAATATGCACAAGGGTTTCTGCGTTCGGTGATGGGCAAACTCAGTAATGAGAAGTTCATGGCCGGTGCTCCGCAAAATGTTATCGACAATGAACTGAAGAAGAAAACCGATACCGAAACACGTATACGCGTTATCGGGGAACAGATGGCAGGACTCAAAGGGGTTTAAAGCAAATATCTTCCTCTTGTCCACTTAAAGCCAGGAATGCCTGGATGAACAGGGATCAGGTGATCAGTCATCTGATTCCTGTTGCTTTTATAAAAAGACCCAACATAACCTTCCACTCTAACAAAGAATCAGAGATGTTCAGGAGCGACATCTTTTCATTTGCTTATAAATTAGCAAACAGGTAACTTCCGTTTCTATATCTGTCAATCGGCCAAACCATTGGTAAGGCTTCTGATATCTGATCGCTGAATCCGGACAACAAGGGCAGGGCATATTACAGCTACTGTCAACAGTATTTAAAAATCTATTTTCTCAGAAGCCCGGTATTTCTCAACTGTCAACATATCTTTACCTAAACAGGTTATCCGGTATATCAGTGTTTAATAACTTTGGCTGTATAAATACAATCATCATATTGAACATAAAGCATATAATACCCTGCCGAAAGCAGCGACACATCAATTGAAAATCTTTTCTGCGACAGCACCAGCCGGTTGCTTGCCACCTTTCTGCCGGTGACATCTGTAATAGTGTAACTGTAGGTGCCATCAGGGACATCATCATTGACTCTTCCCCACAGTGTACCAGATACTGGATTGGGGGAAACCTGAAGCTGATGCCTTGTACCCACCGGTTGAAGAAGAATCTCTTTCTCGCCTACAGTTGGATCGGTGGTGCGATAAATACAATGAGGTGGGGCATCGATGAACGCGTAAATATATTCTTCGCTGTCCTTTTCAAGATGTCCCATTGGAAATGCAGGTAATCCACTGTTTTGGTAACTAAAGCTGAGTCCATTATCTTTAGAAACAGTAATGCCATCAGGAAAGCCTGTACTGGCATAAATATGCCCCGCTGAATTAATTATCAGCCCATTTACCATAGGTCCCCAGATGCATTCTGTTATTTCGGTACTGTCGTGGTACAATGCAAAAACGCCCCCCCCCGCCTTCCAGAAAATCATAATACACCCCTGCAAACAAATCGCCCTGTTCATTCACTTCAACATCCTTTACCTGATGGTTCTCCAAACCCAGGAATTCCCAGGTTATCCCGCCATCGGTTGATTTGTACACGCCCCCCATATCCGGGGAAAAACAGCTCAGGCTTATATAAATATCACCATTGGGGCCAATGGCAATGTCGGAGATATACTCGCTTACATGAAGCTCTGTCGCGAATACCAATGACCAGTCAACGCCTCCGTTTTCTGATTTGAGCAACCGTCCGCCATCCGATGCCCACTGACTGACAAACAACGTGTCATCGCCCTGGGTTACTATCTTTACTTTTGAACCATAATCGGGTATGGAAAGAGATTCCCAGGTCACTCCGTTATCTGTTGATTTAGTTAAATGCCATCCAACCCCGCTTCCCAATACAAAAATTGCCCCACTTTTATTTATTGCTATTGATATTGGTCCATTTTCACCCATATCAAGAGCCAACTCCCATGTCTGCCCTTCGTCATGCGAACAGAATACACCATCGTAAGCGGTAGTTGTATTCGTTCCTACAAAGATGTCTCCCTGCCCGGTAACAGCAAGACAAGTGATATTCACGCTGTCGGGAAATGGCAATAACTTCCAGTAATCCTGGGCTGAGATGCGGGTGAACAGAAAAAAGAACAACAAAATTGAATAACAGAGTTTTTTCATGACTTTTAATTGTTTTGTATCGTGGCTGAGCTAATCAGGCATTCAAAACAGCATCAGTGTAAGCGGATATATCTATTACTTTTTCAGGTATCTCCTGCATAAATGTTTGGTTGTGATACAATGCAAATATAATGCATCTAAACATATAAAATACAATCATTTCATAGCTAAAAACCATTCAAAATCGGCTTGCATCACATTATTTCCTCCCGAATCATATAACAAAACCCGAACAGAAATCAATACCCTCTTTCTTTCATTTAATTCCTTAATTATTCTCTCTCTTTCAGTACCTATAAATCCAGCCTTTGAGTATAAACATCCCTGAGCCGGCTTCTTGTATTTTATCTCAACTTTACGTACCACAGGAAATATATTGGTCAGTTCCCGAAACTGACTGATCAGAAAGAAACCACTGGTGGCCTCAGCTAATGCAAATTGAGCACTTGCGTGGACTGTCTTAAGATGATTGTGATATATATCTTTTTCATTTAAAAACAATAAGTACTCATTATCTGGTGAAGGTTCTATCCCTACAAACTGATTGAAAGGTAATTCAAAAACATCCATAAATGCACTATAAATTTAATTAATCAGAAAAGGCTATTTTTTTAACGAAGGCTATCAACATCTCGTTTCACATCAATTGAATTATTAACAAACAAAGACTGTCCGACAATAATTCTCTTTCCAAAATGATTGATAAAAATTCACGACTATTACTGATCATCTGAAATATTCACAACATCCCTATTCCTTTTTTTAATTTTACCCCAACATTCGGTTATCATGAAACTTGTATCAAGATTAGCTGCCATTTCAGCTACCATGCTATATGGCATTGCAAGTGTCATCACATCAGCGGGCAATCGCAATCTGGCAGCAATATCATGCATACCCCAGACTGCCTTTCGATGACCCTCGCGTATCAATTTCATTGGTTTGGTGAATATGGAACCACAACCAGAATTGAACCCGGTGACAACAAGATTATCAGATTCTGGTACATTGTAATGCATCAGAAAGATGAGTCCGCTCATTTCATCCGGATTAGCAAAGAAAACAACAAGCTCCGGGACTTCACTATCCAGAAATTCCTCAAGAGGTTTAAATACAGTCACCTTTTGATTGATTTTCTCCGGAACAAAAGAGTTGACAAATTCTTTAGCCTGACCGGGTGTCTTTACAAAACGCTCTGCCGTTCTGCCACGAACATTTCCATCGGATAAGAAATTTTCAATGCCTTCAAAAATCCAATCCTGATAACCCAGGTAAAATGCAGAACAATTCCATCCTGTTGAGTCTTTATCTATGGCAACCACTTTTCCTTTCGCACTGGAAAAAATAAGTGGAACTATACATCCATTTCCCTTACCGGTAAATCTTTTTGCGCCTTCAGGCACATTATCAGCAAAATATACGCCTATCGGGTAATAGTTCAATCCGAATTCATTTTTCAGCCTGAAGCCAATCTCTTTGGTGTTCATTGATAATTTAGTTTTCATTCTTATAAAATGGAACGATCAGACATATAATCATCATAACTACATTCACAGCACCAAAAATATCCTCAGCACTTTTAAGATTCATATATTCAGGGATAAAAACTGAGGTTTGCCATTGTCTGACAGCTATTTCGGTGACTCTACCAGCTAATAATGTAATATTAACAGAGTTAATTACAATCAGGACAACCAGTATCTGAAGTACCGAAATCCAGGTATTCCTGAAAAAACCATATTGCTTCAGACTCAGAATTATGGCACCGACAACCAAGAGTCCCACGCCCGGCAATATCAATACTTCCGTAATTCGTGAAACAAAAAGGCGTTGCCAATAAACAGATTCAATGGATGGAACCTCTCCCATGACAGCATTCATTACAATGAATGTGAAAATACTCCCCAGGCTCAATATTAATCCGGTAATTGAAATTAGCCTGGCAATCCGGAGCCAGGGAGATTGTACTTTTAACGATCTGGTTTGCATTACTTCTCAAATTTAATCCCGCAAAGGTAAAGATGACTCAACTTAAATTCGTTAACATAGGATAATTAATCACTGCTCTGCTAATTGTCGCCTGATGCGGCTTAATGACTGAGGAGTAACACCGATAAAAAATGCAATATAAATTGAGGAATCCTTTGCTGGATGTGTCTGTACCGGGTTGAAAAATCGAGGTAATGCTGTTCAGCATAATTTGTATGGATTGACAGAATATGTTTGACTACATTTGTAAATACCTCTTCAGTAAGTAACCTACCAAAACGCTCACCTGTCGATACTTTACTGTAAAATCGCTGCATTTGATCAGATGATACGGAATAGACCACTGACTCTTCAATGGCAACAATTGTCTTGTTTGAAATTGTCCGGTTCACAAAACTTTCGTAGTCGCAAATAAAATCGTTTTCAGAGCTAAAGTAATAGGTCTCCTCTTTGCCATCATTGTTAATATAATGCATGAACAGACCCCTTTCTATAAATACAAACTCACTACATATATCTCCGGCCTTTAAAAGAGTTCCGGTTATCTTAATTTCCTTTTTATTGAACAATTGACCTATAACAGAAACATCGGTCTCAGATAATGTTACATATCGTTGAATGGCTTTGAGCAGATTTTGCATATACTTTCAGTTTCCCGGAATTAATAGTATAACGATTCCAAATTTACCAAAGCATTAGAATTATCTTATCCAACAGGAATTTTGATATTATTATCCAGTCCATGTCTACAACTCTGACCGGTTGGACTCTTATATCAACTGCCGTTGCGCTATTCTGAACTGTTTCGACAGTTAGTTACTTATTTACTGTTCTAATGCACTAATGGTGATTCATTTCTATGTTAAGAATTCCTTCCCCATTTTTCTTCAGATACTTCACCAAAATATCAGCAAATGCATCTGTTCCGTTATCACAGTTTGTAAATATTAAAAGTCCTTGTCTGGTTTTTGGAACAATAAAAGCAATGGTTTGAACTCCGATGTCACTTCCCCCGTGAACAAGTGCAAACTCCTGATTGGTATTTATATTCTCATCGATACACCAACCTAAGCCCCAATGTTTAAAGTCATTGATTCTTACTTGTTCTGCAACCATTTCTTCATACAACGTCTTTGATATTCCTCCACCATTTATAATATGAACCATAAATTTACAATAATCCTCAACAGTTGTTAATAAGTTGTCAGCTGCATTAATAGTTGAATTTTTTTCTGTCTTATAAAGTTCTCCCTTTTCATTGTGCCATTTAGCAAATCTTGTTGAATCCATTGTCTCATCCCATGCAAATCGGGTATCAATCATTTTCAATGGATTAAAAATGAATTCTTTTGCCAATTCATCAAGACTTTTATGGAATTTCTTTTCCAATGCTTTTCGCAGATACTCAAATCCTTCCCCCGAATATTGATAATTGGTTCCTGGTTCAAACTCAAATGCCAGTTTACCGTCAGCATTGTTACCACGCCAATTCGTGAAACCTGATTGGTGACTCAAAATGAATCTTGTAGTCAACTTTTTAACTCTTGGGTCATCAACAACATCAGGGTCGATATAGTACCTGTATATAGGTTCGTCTAAACTCCATTTTCCTGCATCTGCAAGTTTTAAAGTAACCATTGCTGTAATGGGCTTCGTCATTGAAGCTACATTCCAAATCGTATTTAATGGTGCGGACCTGTCTTTTTCCAATTCACCAAACACACTAACCTGAACAATCTTACCATCTTCAATATATCCTATACCTATTGCAGGAATATGTCTCAACTTTAGCCATCTTTCCGTTTCAGTTTTGTCAGTAAACAAAAGGTTTTCATCAATTGGTTTATCAAAGTCTTTATGGTCATAACTCAACCCTTTACTTAATTTCCAATTTCCACTTTCTAAAATCCAAACGTGAGTAAATTTTGCAACACTGGTTAAATACTCCTTTTTGCCGTTCTCAATAGCGTAAAAGCTATGGTTTCCGGTTTGAATTGCTCCATACAAGACACCATTTTTCTCTAATGGGAATACCTCCATCGTCTTTGCGTCCAATTCCCTTCTTGGCTTATATGATAATTTGCAAAGCCCGTTCCGAATACTCTCGATAAATGCAGATTTGGAACTTGTTATTCCGGTCTTGTCATGATAAAACTCAAAATTTTCACTTACCAGATTCTCAAACTGAGTGATATCACAAGTATTGAATCCAATATTAAACAGAAGGCTATCATTCCCCTTAATGGTCTTATATAGAGCTGAATGTTTCTCAACTTGCCCTATTGTTGAAGTGCTTAAAAGTAAAAGCCAAAGTAAGATACTCAGTTTACTCATTTATTTGGTTTAATTTACGTTAGTTGATTTATTACAATTAGTGCTTGTTCATATCCGACCCTATTCACAATGTATTGTAGCCGGGGTCAATGCTTCCAGAACCTTTTCAACATCCATAAACAGAAAACAGCCAACAGCGAAGCTACAGCGTATGGTTTACCATAATACACTGTCATCTGAAGATTTATTGTCGGCAGCCGGTTGGAAATCGTCGATAGTCTGTTTAACAACTGTTTTATCACAATTGTTCATGCAAAAGTAAGCAAAAACATAAAGATCTAAACAGGCTTAACCCCAAGGACTAAAACACCATTATTGCCTTCCCCTGGGGTTCCGTTACACACCAACATTAATCGGTACTGCTTCCCGATGACTTAACCACCCCCGGTGTAGAGTATAATCCTAAGAAGTCGCATGGAGCAGCGGACTAAAAGGGCGTTTTCTTTGGTACTTTCTTTTCGCCCGCAGGAAAAAGAAAGTACAGCGAAATGATTGCCTGCAATAGAATAGAAGCCGGCTACTTCTCACCTTTAGTGCAAAGTACAATCCTTAGAAATCGCATGGAGCATCGGAGATTTTTGCCTGGAATTCAAGAAGTACCATAAGGTATCACCTTTCAGAGTCAGGGGGACGTAAAGCAATCCGCGAATGAGGGAGGACAGCGCCAGATTGGTGTATCTTCTCAATTCCCCGAATGGCTCGGGTTGCGCTTTAAGTGGTACTTCGTAGCAATTCCGGTAAAAATATCCGCAGCGGACTAAAAGGGCGCTTTCTTTGGTACTTTCTTTTCGCCCGCAGGGAAAAGAAAGTACAACATAATGATTGCCGGCAATAGAATTGAAACAGGCTACTTCTCACCTTTAGTGCAAAGTACAATCCTTAGAAATCGCATGGAGCATCGGAGATTTTTGCCTGGTTATGACTTGCAGCTATTGAAACCATCAGTTTCTTTCAATTATTGTTTCGGGTATTTGGGTTCTTTTATGACTTGCAGTTGTTGAAACCCATACCAATTTGATCTATTATCCTTTTTAATACTATTCCCGGTATAATCTTTAAATCCAACACTAAAACTGAGAAAATATTTCATACACCTCCTGACTGCCAATCCCGATAGCTATTGGGAAAAGCCAACGCTATACCCAACCTCAACATAAAAAATTCAAAAAAGATTTATTTACTATTACAACTCTTTGTGTTTATTTCTATTTTTGCTGTGAATAATGTTTGTATGAAACGATTTAGAATTCAAAGCTACAAAAATGACTTTAGATGACATTGGCTACAACAATCAGTTTGAAGCCTTCAGAATTGAAAATAAACCCGAAGGGTTAGAAACCGGGAGGGTCGTTACAGTACACAAAGATCGATACATTGTCAGAACAATTAACGGGGAATATGAAGCCGAAATCACCGGTACGATGCGCTTTACCGCTAAAGACAGGGAGGATTTTCCGGCCGTGGGCGACTGGGTAAGTCTTACTACATACGAAGAATCATTCGCCATTATTCACCAGATTTTCCCGCGGTTTTCCATTCTCAGGAGGCAGGCTGTCGATCATACGGGAGATGTACAGATCATCGCCGCCAACATCGATTATGCCTTTTTGGTACAGGCTGTCGATCGCGATTTTAATGTCAACCGGCTCGAACGCTATCTCACCATCTGCAATTCAGGGAAGGTCAGCCCCATCATCATACTAACAAAGACAGACCTGGCAGATCAACAACGTATTGATGAACTATGCAGTGCCATCAAGGGAAGAATCAGGGATATTCCGATTATTCCAATCAGTAATGCAACGAAAGACGGGTTAGAAGCCATCATGTCCATCATACAAAAGGGAAAGACCTATTGTCTGTTGGGATCATCAGGCGTTGGGAAATCCTCCCTGCTCAACAACCTGTCGGGCAAAACACTCATGCGTACCGACGCCATCAGCCTGAGCAACAACAAGGGACGGCATGTCACCAGCCACAGGGAATTGATTGTCCTCGGAAACGGTGGCATACTGATCGACAATCCCGGCATGCGGGAGGTGGGCATCACCGATACTGCCGGCGGACTCGAACTAACCTTTGATGCCATTGCCACCCTTGCAAAAGAATGCCGGTTCAAGAATTGCACACACACCACCGAGATTGGTTGTGCTGTACTCGAAGCCGTTGAAAACGGAGAAATAGATGAAGCCTCTTTCGAAAACTACCAGAAGATGGAAAGGGAAATGGAGCGGTTCGGGGAGAGTGTGGCTGAGCGAAGAAAAAAAGACCGTGATTTCGGGAAATACATGAAAAACTACAAGAAAGAGATGAAGGGGAAGAACATAAAACCAGATTTCTAAGAAACAAACCAGAACAAGACAGACCATTTGATTACACATAATGTCAGGGCGACCATCTGATCAACAAAAACAAATACACCAGGCAGAAGGAATTTTTGTAATCTTTTTCATAACAATAAATGCATTCTGCCCTGCATATTCAACCTGAATTTCAGGGTAAAAATCAAGGTCGCCGCCATTACAATACCCATGCCAAAGTCGAAATACTGTTCGAACTGTTCAATGAATTCTATAATTTATTTATGAAACCACTTTTAAAAAAGGCCGTCATCACAATTCTAAATCAACATTCAACAATCATTCAAGACATTACATTCAACATCATCTTTTCTATCATTTTCCTTCAGTCTCGCCTGTGACACTTTCGTTCGACATTCGTTCGATAAAACCAGACGAATTGCAGAAATGAGAAATAATCGGACGATAGTCGTTCAATAACGAATAAGCAACCAAAGGCACATTTAAAACAGGCTGATAATCAACTCACAGAGAGACCAAAGTTAGGCCAAAGTTAGGCCAAAGAGGGAACGGAGCCTTTTTGTACATATCTTTTTAGCGGGTTTACAGTATGTTAGAGAAGACTATGGCATTAGCATTGGCTATGGCATTGGCTTTGGCTATCAGCGATTATTTAGCAGGGAATCATTTTTGTAAGTTTACTTGAAACTAAAGTCGGGTCGAAAATCACAGTGCCGGGTATTGGGAGGTTTATGCCTTCTTTGGCCAATATTTGAGGCATATTTTGAGGGTCTGTCGAAGATTCAACTCATTTGGGGCGTTATCGCAAATTATCATGGTTGTGCCGCTCCCGAATCTTAAAACCCAATCAACATCAGATAATAATGAAACAGCCGGATGCAATGCAATCCGGCTTATGTATGGCTGAGGAAAATCTATCATTTTTTAGGTTTGACCGTAGATCAACCGTAGATCAACCGTAGATGAAGCGTAGGTCTGCCGTACGTGCCGGGTCGATTCACGTTTGATTTTCGTCTTATATCCGATTTAAATTCCTTTAATAGCATACTGATATAAAACAAAAATTGCACCACCGCTGATTACATTTTTTTTGATGTTGAGAAGAGTTTTGTTTTCTACAATGCCAACGCCAACGCCAATGCTAATGCCAATGTTAATGCTAATGCCAAAGAAGATCAATTGACGCGTTAGTCAGTAGAAGGCCTCCCTTGTTTACCCCCGGAAGGTGTCGTACCTTTGCTGAGATTATAACAAGCTGAATATGCCATCATCACATCACGAAAGTTCTGTTACCGTTTCAACACGATTGCTTGACTATCTGTTAACAACCTATGCATCAAAGGGGCGAATACTATTGAAGAAGGTACTGACTGCCGGTCAGGTGTCGGTAAACGGACGACAGTATACCCGTCACGATGTGCAATTGGTGCCAGGCGATAAGGTATTGGTAAGCTGGATACCCTTGCCGCCTAAGCCGGTATTCAGTAAACTCAATCTCGAATACCAGGATGATCACATTCTGGTGATCAACAAGATGGCAGGCCTGCTATCTGTTGCCACCGACCACGAAAACGAGCTTACCGCCTATCGCCAGCTTCGTGATTATGTAAAGGCCACCCAGCCCGGCAAGGGCTTGTACATCGTGCACAGGCTCGACAGAGATACCTCAGGGTTAATGCTTTTTGCCAAGAGTGAAAAAGTTCAGGAATCGCTTCAACGTACATGGGCTGAAACCATCATTTCACGACGATATGTAGCCGTAGCCGAGGGTGTGGTGCTGGAAGAGAAAGGAACCATTACCAGCTACCTCCGCGAAAGCAAAGCCCTGAAAATGCATTCAAGTCCCCATTCTTCGGATGGCGATCTGGCCATTACTCATTACAAACTGCTTAAGAAGGGGGCTCATTACACTTTACTTGAACTGGAACTTGAAACAGGACGAAAGAATCAGATCAGGGTTCATCTTTCGGATATGAAACATCCGGTAGCCGGGGATAAGAAGTATGGTGCCAAAACAAATCCTATTGGCCGGTTGGCACTTCATGCCGCAGGACTGGCGTTTACACATCCGGTCACCGGAAAGCTTATGGAGTTCAGGCTGCCCGTACCCGGTAAATTTCTTCATCTTGTAGCTGCTGAGTTATAATAAGAACAGCAAGTTGTCCGGGGTTTCATAAATCAGGGATTTAAAGAATCAAGCATCGGTGATGGCAGAAAGGATCGTTAATAGCGTAGCGTGCCCCTGTACCGTCACCAAAGCGATTTCACAACCTCCGTTAAATGTGAGGTTTCGGAAAAGATACCATGGCTACGCTTCTGAATTCTTCTTTTCTCAAAAAGGGGCTTTAGCTCTGTTTTCTATGAAGATACCGGGGTTATGCCCCTGGTTCTTGAATTCTGTAATCAGGCCAGCTTCAAACTATGCTGGTTTATCCGTACTTTTGCAGCCCACTGATTTGTCATGAAAGAAAAAGATACGATAACCATCAAGAATAAGAAGGCCTACCACGAATATTTTCTTGTGGAGGAATTTACTGCCGGGATGGTGCTTCAGGGAACTGAGATCAAGAGCATCAGGGCCGGGAAGGTAAACCTTACCGATGCTTTTTGTGGTTTTACGGGCAATGAGTTATATGTCAGAAACATGCACATCAGTGAGTATGAATTCGGAAATATATACAATCATGAACCCAAGCGCGAACGAAAACTCCTGCTCAGTCGGCGAGAGCTGCGAAAGCTACAGAATAAGGTGGCCGAGAAAGGCTTCACCATCGTTCCGGTAAGACTGTTTGTGGGTGAAAAAGGGTTGGCCAAACTGGTCATTGCCCTTGCCAAAGGCAAACACACCTACGACAAACGCGAAACGCTCAAAAAGAAAGACTCTGTCCGTGAAATGGAGCGTCGTGGCGACACCTGACCCTTAGCCGCGCTTACCAAACCTACAAAATATTTTGATAAACCAATCAGAACGAAAACCCGACTGGCTAAGGATTAAAGCCCGTCAATCCGATTATTTTGATGAAACTGCCCGCCGGCTTGCCTGTCGCGGTCTTCATACAATCTGCACGAGCGGCAAATGTCCCAACCTGAAAGAGTGTTGGTCGGCAGGAACGGCCACCTTTATGATTCTGGGAGAGATATGCACCCGTTCATGCCGTTTTTGCGCTACCCGCAGCGGAAGACCCCTTCCCCCCGATCCTTATGAGTCAATGAAAGTAGCCGATGCCGTGCGTGAGATGAAACTTCGCCACTGCGTGCTTACCAGTGTTGACCGCGATGATCTGCCTGATGGCGGAGCTGCCATCTGGAAGGCAACCATAGAGGCCGTCAGGACGGCTAACCCAATGACTACAATCGAAGTACTTATTCCTGACTTTAAAGGAGATCACCCGAGTCTTGAACTTGTAATTTCAGCCAAGCCTGATATTCTGGGACACAATCTTGAAACTGTTCGCAGGCTTACCCCCGGTGTTCGCAGTAAGGCAGGCTATGACCGCAGTCTGGAATTACTGAAAAGGGCGTCGGATGCAGGAATGGTGACCAAGTCGGGCATCATGGCAGGACTGGGTGAAACAACCGAAGAGATACTTGAAACAATGGATGACCTGCTGGCAGCAGGTTGCCGCATCTTCACCATGGGACAGTATCTGCGTCCCTCTTTCGATCACCTTCCTGTAAGCGGGTATATGCATCCCGATACTTTCGGGTATTTCAGGAAAGAGGCGTTGGCCAAAGGATTTATGGCAGCAGAATGCGGACCGCTGGTACGTTCATCGTATCATGCCGGGGAGGTAATGCAGCAACTGAAGAAATGATGAGCCGTGAAGTGGTGTACAAAGATCTGGGACTGATTGATTATCAGGAAGCCTGGGCATTACAGGAGGAGTATCATGCCTCACTCTGTTCAAAGGATGATGAAACGCGATTGCCTTCAGGTTACCTGCTCTTTCTGGAGCATCCGCACGTGTACACGCTCGGGTTGCATGGAAACCAGAACAATCTGCTGGTCGATCCCGACTTTCTGGCCCGCATCAATGCTACCTATTACAAGGTTAATCGTGGAGGCGATATCACTTATCATGGTCCCGGACAAATTGTAGGTTACCCGGTTATCGACATCCGGCGGTTTGCTGCAGGAGTAAAGGATTATGTATTCAAGCTGGAGGAATCGGTTATCAGGACGCTTCGGCACTATGATATAGAAGCCGCCAGACTGGAGAAAGCTACCGGTGTATGGCTCGATGCCGGCAAATCCGGCGCACGAAAGATCTGTGCTATCGGAATCAGGGTTTCTCATGGAATTTCCATGCACGGCTTCGCGTTTAACATCAACACCCAACTCGACTACTACCGTTGGATCAATCCTTGCGGTTTTCTTGACAAAGGGGTTACCAGTGTTGAAAAAGAATTGGGAAGAGCCGTTGACATTCAGGAAGTCAAAAACATCCTTAAAGAGGAGATCGCAGATGTTTTGGGGATGAGGATTGGTCAGGATTCAGGCTTTATGCAATAGCCAACCTTCATAGTCCTCTTGATAAGGCTATAAGAGATTCGGATAGTTGAATCAGAAATATAAAAATTGAGAAAAAAAAAGAGGGTCGGAAATCACCAAAAACCGACCCTCAAAACCTGAAGCGGCGAACTTCAGTTAATCAGCAAAAGAACAAGATTCCTTCTTCACAATGCGGCCACACCAAATAACCGCTGGTTCAATCTCAGAAATGTGATAATCAGGAAAACTTTGCATTACAAATGTACAATAACAGCACGCAGATCAAGAAATTTTTTTGATATTTGCACAAATTTATAACATTCTGTTAAAATTTTAACATGCAAACCATTGCAAATATTATAGAGAACGTGCTGATGCAATACCCGTTCTTGTGGGAGAACCTGAGCGACGGGTTGGTAAACACTTCAGCCTTAGCCAGAATGATGATGCCGGCAGTTGAAAGGGAGATGGGGCGTCCCGTGAAGGAAGCTGCTGTGATGATGGCTATTCGCAGGTTAAGTGTCCAATCGCCCGCGATGATGCAGTCAAGGCTTAATCAGTTTCTCAGGAGCCTGGGCGACATCACCGTACGATCAAATCTTGACGATTTCACCTTCCGCAATTCGTATACACTCGCGCAGAATCAGGCGAGGTTGCTACAGGAGGTTTCAGCCCGTCATGATTTGTTTATCACCTTTGCACAGGGGGTCAATGAATCGACAGTGATTGCCTCTACGTCCATCCGTGAGGTAGTAGAGGAAGTGTTTAATGGAGAGGAGTTGCTTCATCACGTGAGTCCGTTGTCGTCGCTTACGGTCCGTTTGCCTAGTCAGAACATGGCGGTCATCGGTCTCTATTACCAGATATTCAGAAGTCTGGCCTGGTATGGAATTAACATCGTGGAGGTTATCAGCACCGCCAATGAGTTTACCTTAATTCTTCTGGAAGATCAGGTAGATAAGGCATTCAGGGTTATCAAGGATATGAAGAAAGGATCATGAAGCTTCTGATTCATGTATCCTGATTCAATGATTTAAAATTAATCATTGAATCAGGATACATGAAATCAAAAAAACATCCTTTATTTTACCGCGCTTATAATTCTTTCGCCGGCAGAAATAGAATAATACTGCCCGTTGTACATGGCTTCTGCCGAAGTGGCGCCGCTTGCAAATTCACCGGCAGCAACAACCCGCGCGAGGTAATAAAAATATCGGGGCATATCGCTGGCAGTGGTGAAAAAGTTGATGCGGTCGTGACGCACATCTATGTCATCAGGCTCAGAACGGTCGGTCATCCACTCATAATTACGGCCCGGAGCCAATCGTGGATTTTCAATTTCAAAACAAGCCGGCAACAGATCACTCACCGCTACATTTTCAATGGAGATTGGGAGTAAGGTCTTTAAGCTGATTTTTACAACGACCAGGTCGCCTGGCTTCACATTTCCGTTGATCTGCCGGCCATTCCGGTCAAGTAAAGTACGACGTACCATCAATACCTGATCCTTTGGATCAACAGCACCGGCTCCAACACCTTCAGATGTCCATGAATAAAAAAGTTTTCCTTTCCCCTTTACAGATATAACAGCCGGGAAAAGTTGTGCATGCTTGTTCAGGAGCAGTTCGGTGCCATCAAATTCGAAGCTCTTTCCTTCTGCAGGTTTTACAATGGCGGTGGCTGAAGATGCCAGTGCCTGGGTATATACACGTGCAAGGGCACACATAGCCTGCGATTTGTCGAAAGTTGACATCCAGAAATTTGGTCTGAGCGCGGTAAGAAGTACGTTAAGGTACGACGCCACAGAAGGATCGTTGGGCGAGGCTGTTAACAATGCATTCATGGCCCATCCCACCGAGGAGACATGCGAATAAAACGATTCTCCGTCAAGTCTTACAGGGTTTGGCATCTTTACATCGCCGGGCATCAGGGAACCAAATCCCGAATTGTCTCCTGCCAGTTTACACGCAGCAGCCAGGACAACCCGGCTATCGGTGGTAAGTAGTTCTTTATGTTCCTTGTAGTAGTTCAGGCCAGGCAGATTGGGCCGCCCTGCAAGGGAGAGTACAAACAGCGAATAAGCTGTTTCACGTCTGGCTTTTAATTCCCTGAACACGTTGTTGCCGGCATCGAGGTAGCTGTAGCTTACCGTTTCATTGCGGGTGGATTGCTGATACAGGTATTCAAGTCCTTTTTCAAGAACGGCTGTATTCACATCATATCCTGCCTTTCGTGCTTCAATAAGAAAGTGGAGCGCATAGGCAGAGCCCCACCAACTCGGATCGGTACCGCCCTGCCAATAGGAGAATGAACCATCCCAACGTAGCATGGCTGTTAACTTCCTGATGGCATCCCTGACATTATAGTCGGCCTCTGAGCCAACGAATGGTGTTTCATCAGTTCCTTTTGACAGCCATAATTGCGGGAAGGCTGCAGAAGTAGTCTGTTCGAGGCAGCCGTAGGGATACTGAATCAGATCATTCAACAGTGGGGCAAATTCCCCGATTGGATTACGGGTAATCCAGATTTGTGAGGTTGCCGAACCGGGGAGCATCGTTAGCGAGGTTTCGATTGAAACCTTGCTCCCACCTTCGATAACGCCTGATCCTGACTGCCGTACCGGCCCTGCTGCCGGGCGTACAGATAGCGTGAAAGTTTCTATGTATTCTGTTCCATTCCCAGTTGCCTTCACAACCACAGAAGCATCGCCCATCCCGTTAGCGGCACTCAGCGAAGCCATCACCTGCTGCCTGATGCCAGGTTGCAGGGTGATGGTATTGCTGGCGCCTGTCAGAAGATTTACCTTGCCATTGGTGGTGATATCCAGTTTTATCTGTAGGGCTTTCGGAGTGGTGTTTGTCAGGTTAACCGGGAACATGAGCTTATCGCCCGGGCTGAGGAAAGCAGGCACTCCTGCTGTAATGACAACCGGATCAGCAACTACCATGAACTTTTCGGCAGAGGCCATAGCCGCACCGTTAAAGGCAACAGCCATCAGCCTCACTTTACCTGAGAAGGCAGGCAATGGAACCTTAAATATACATACACCTTCGCTGTTGGCTTTCTGAAGTCCACTCCACCAGACAGCCGCTTTTGCCGATTTGTTTCCAAAGGGATTTGTTCTGCGTGACATGTTGCCTGAACCATCACCCCCCGAACTTGAGAACCGGGCTGAGAGCTCTGGAAATAATTTGGCATACAGGTCAAACCATTTCGCCGTAAAGGCTCTGCGTCCGTAAAACCACGTCCACGGATCGGGTGTACTGTAGTTAGTAAGCTGGAGTATTCCCTCATCAACTGAGGCAAGGGTAACCGATGCTCCTGGTTTGGTCTTTACCACCACTGTCTGTTTAGTACGTGCTTTCGATCTTTCTACAGCGGTTATGGTGATTGGCAATCGGGTATGGTCGTCTTCAATATTCAGATTTACCATACCGTGAGCTACGGTAAGCGGAAGATCACTGTTATCTGATTTACGGATGAGGGTAGCGGTAACATAGACATTGGGTTTCATCTCTTCGCCGATAGTCAGGTCGAATGATGCACCCCTCTTTTCGGTGGTAATAAGGTTATGTTTAAAACTTCCGTTTCCCTGCCCTGTAATGATACTTACCACACCATCAAACGGCGTTTGCACAAGAATTCTTGCTTTTTCACCAGGCTTGTATGAGGCTTTATCGGCACTAATCCTGATCTCCCCTTCACGGTCTACCTCAAATGAAGAGCTTACAGTTCCCGACTGTCCATAGGCATATAAACGCTCATTAACCCATTGTTGCGTTCCGGCCACCCGAAACCTTACATTGTATTCGCCTGATGTATTCGGCGTAAATGACCATTGTTCATTTTGCTTTCTGATAACCATCCGGTCTATCAATACAGGTATCTCGCTTCTTTGGGATCTGTAATACGAACGTCCGTTTTCCTGCTCAATAACAGTTTCCCATCTTACTCTGGTCAATTCAATTTCTACATTGACATGCGGTTTAAAAACACCTTCAACATCAATGGTAGTAACCCTGATGTTGTGTGGTTGTCTGATTGATATCCAGGCAGAAGAGTTATCAACCCCCACAAAGGCATCCTGTGTCGAGACGAGGAATCCTGTTTCTCTGATAACAGGTCTTTCGTTCTCGTCGAAAACAGTCCCGATGACACTTGCACGCCAAAGTCCCGTACCTTGAATCGAAGGAAAGTCAATTTTCTGAACACCCCTGCCATCGGCACCCGTTTTCCCTTCAATTGTAACGACCTGTAGCGGAGGCAGGTTCTCTGATGACAGGTTAAAGTTGTAATTTTCAAATTCTTTTGATCGTGGAGTGGTCTGTTGAAGTCTGTACTCCATTTCATAACGGCTGCCGGAAGCAGGAGGCCCCATCAGACTGGCTGCAGCAACCGTTACTTCAGCCTTTTCGGCAAGTGTATATCTGTTTTTCTTTGAGGTCAGCTGTACCGATAACCTGTCAGGTTGGAACTCCTCAACTAGGAAGCTTTTCTGATTTATAACATTTCCCTCGGCACCTGATACCTTCAATGCCCATGAGCCTGTCATTGCTGATGCCGGGACTTTAAATGAAATAGCCAGTTCTCCGTTTTTCCCTGTTTTCTTCTGACGTGAGAAGAATTCACGCCCCGAGGCATCGTTTACTGTCAGAATGACGGGAAGACCATCGGGAGCTTTCCATTGAAGATCGCGCACTATCACAACATAATGGATCGAATCGCCCGGTCTGTAGAGATCCCGTTCACCATAAATGTAAGCATCGTAGGATCCTTCGGCAAGGTATCGGCCTCCGGCATCGAACCTTGAGGTCTCAACCATATTGTCGGCCAATACCATACAATTGAAATCATTCTCAAAACGGGCGGTGATCATTGCAGGCTCGAAGTTTCCCTTTTTAGCTGCAAAATCCTGCACAACCCACAATCCTCCGGTTCCTGTACTCCCTTTAATAATCTCCTGATTGTTACGACTTATCAAACTCATTGAAACCCCTTCAACAGGCTCGGCTGTCCTGATCGAAAATGCCTGCACCAGCAACTCATCTTTATCCATCATGGCCAACAACCCGATGTTACTAAAAGAAATCAGCCGGACATCATTTACCCATGGCTTCTTAGCCGACTCAACCCTAATCAGGTAGAGCCCTGATGCCTCTCCTTCTTTGTGAAACAGCGAAGGATCAAGATTCAATAAGCGCATCTGTCCACTGGCAGCCATGGCATTGACGGGTATTTTTTTATTGAAGATAAGGGCTCCGTAATCCTCATTCAGGCTATAGCCATAGTTTTCGTACCATGTGCCGTCTTCCTCACCCCATTCCCATTTCTGACCCTGACGCAGATAGTGAAGAATATTGTTATCAAATATGCGGAATATTTTAAGGTTAACCATTTCGGTATTGCGAATGAAAAGTCCCATATTACGGTTCCCTTCACTCCCCACGTAGAAGCCCTTTTTCTCGCTGAAGGCAATGGTCGGAAGAGGTGACCCGAAATTCGCGGCAGCTTCCAGATCATTGGAGGCATGGTTTCCAAATACACTTCGTACATTGGTTGATACTGTGATCAGGTAATTGGAGCCTTCTGTGAAATTCCCCCTGAGGGTGAACCCGTTTTCGGTGGCTTCGGCTCTAAACAGCGCGAAAGGTTCTACCTTCACATTACCCGACAGTGTAGCCCCGTCGGGTGGTTCTGTGGTAATGACGGTTATCAGTCCTTCTCCTCCCTGAAAAGCGGTGGCGACATCAAGTATATCGAACCTTTCCCTTGCAGGAAAATCGATATTGATGATTTGCGATGAAGCGAGGGCTGCCCCCCCCAGTGTGCTGGAGGCTCCCATTTTCAATTCACAGACGATGTCATCGGTTGTTGTCGACGGTTGAAGAATGAGCCTTGCTTTTTTTGTGGTTTCATTACCAGTCAGACTAAAGGGAATACCGATTCCTGATGAGGTCAGTCCGATGAACTCCCGGATGGTCTGCCGGGAAACGGGATAATTGAACTGAAGTTCAGCTACCGGTTGCCGCCCCACCCCTGAACTACTTGCAATATACCAGGACATGACTCCTGTTATGGCGAGGTCAGGGGTACTAAAACTAACTGTCCCCGGCCGTTGAACACCAAATCCGGACGATGCGATTGATTTTGAAAATGTGGCTTTAAAAGTGGTTCCCGGAGGCAGGGGTTCATCGGCATAGAAGGCCAGTGAACGTGTGGTGAGCCATATATACTTTCCTTTGAGTTCAGGCTCAAAGGTGACAAGCTTATTGGTATCGACAGTTCCTGTTACACTGTCAATACACATCTCATCGGCAAATCCGAACACGATTATAGGAACAGAAGGATCGATGGCATCGCCGACGGTTACAGTAACAGTCGATTCCCCAATTCCAAAACAACCTCCGAGGACGAAGGCTATTGCTATAAGCCAAAAATGAAAACGTTTCATATCAATCGGTATTTAGATCAAATGTAGGAATTCTGGTTATGCAGGATGTAACGAAGTGTAAGAAATTGTTTGAGTAATTACGGTGCTGCCATCGAAGACCTAATGAAATAGTGCATAAAATGATAAAAATCACGCTGTATGGTTGTTTATGGATCACCGCGAAATGCTGATTTTTCATAGTCCGGGTCATCATGTCAGCAAACAATGGCCGAGGGGTGGGTATACGTAAGGGCTGTATGAATATAATGGAACCAAAGATGAGTAGTAAGGCTCATTAATCAAATTCTGAATATAGCTGTGAGTATCTGTTGACGATTAAGTCATATTTTTCTTTATTGTTGACGTTTAAGGATGAGTTTTTGTCTTTCGGCTTTGTTTATCGCCAAATTAAACTCCCTGAAGGCATTATAGCTTTCTGCCGGAAAAAGGCCCTTTTCTTGCTTCAGATAACGAGTTACGGTGATATTGTTGCTTCCGGCTTTAAATTTTAATTCGTAATCGCCAAATCCAGAATGTTTGCTCATGTTGTCGGGCAATTGTTCGATCAGAAATCCAGATGGATAATTGATCCTTATGGTGTCAAAATCAGTAAAAGCTGCTGTCAGTTGAATCGGGTTGATCCGTTTATCGTCGGCATCCGGAATCTTAGGGGTACTCCCGGGAGTGAGAGTCGGAACAAAAAGTCTGTCACCAGCAATGGAAGCAAATCGTTTGCAGGATACGACGGCTGTCATCACAACCATTGGCTTTCCCGCGCGCTGATAATCCCATGACAGTTTTTCAATTTCAATACCGTTGTAGTCAAGGTCTTCGTATAGATTTTTCATCTGATCATCCGGTTTCTCAATCCACTGATTCAACCCGGTACTAAGTTGACTTCCGGTAAAACGATCACACAGTATCATCTTCGATGATCCATCGTCCGAGACATCCACCGTTAGTGTTCTGATTTTATTGCTTTCAGCAGCACTCATTCCGGGTATCCTCACAATTTTTCCTCCTTCAGGTGTAACCACCAGGGCCGGATTACCGGCAGTTGATGGCCCCATGTATCCAAACGGATAATACCTGTTCGTGCATTCCACCCAAACTGTATCGTTATTTATAAGTGCAGCGGCTACTACATGATTGAAGTATATATTGGCCGGGAAATCTTCATAAAACCCCGGGGCGCTTTCATCGCTGACGGTAACGGCATAGAGGCATCTGATTCCGGCTGCCTTGAGCAGTGCAACATAGTAGTTCGACAAAGCCTTGCAATCACCATAGTTCCACTTATCAACATCCAGTGCAGGAAATGGCTGAAAACCTCCTACGCCATACTGAATGCTTACATATCGCATACGATCCTGAAGATAGCCATAGAGGGCGGCTGCCTTTGAACGATCATCAGGTAAACTATTGGTAAGGGCTACAACTTTTGAAACTGTTGTCTCCGGTAATGCTTGTCTGCCCTCTAGCAGGGAGGCAATCCATCGTCCGTAACTGTTCCAGTCTGAGAAGTCTCCTTTCGAACCGTCATATTCAAAGTTGGCACATGACAAAAACACCCGGGGAAAAATTTCCGGATATGAAGGAGTGTAATATTCTGGTTCAATGGCCTTCACTGAGTGAAGTTCCCATGTAAGGCTGTGCTTATTCTTAGATTCCTCTTTATGGGGATTAAACCCCTCAGGCAGTGTTTTATATCTCAGTTTAACAGGATCGCTGTATTTTACCCTGAAGGTAGCATGTTCGATACTCCGGTTAAAATCAGTCATAGGGGTCCAGCCAGGTATTCCGACATATCCCTTAAAAGCGAGTGCGTAGGAAATTTCTACAGTATATGGATAGGTCAGAACTACAGGTTTGTAGAATTTTGCACGGCTATCGGTGTAAAGCGACATCCCGTCATTAACTGAATAGTCGTTGACTTCGTCTGACTTTACTTTTTTTAACAATTTGCCGTTGGCGTCATAAAGCATGATTACAATTCCGGATGGAACGGAATGGTCGTTATATCCAAGACCGAACAGGCCGGCATCCTCACCATTTTTGTTTAGAATGGTCACTGCCTGATGCACCTCCATTTTCAAGGAAGACTCTGACCCTGCCACAATTGTTTTATCGGAATACCTTATTACTGCATTTGCTTTCAGGGTGAGCGAGTCGGGGATAAGGTCTGCCGCAAGTTCTTGCCCCATCACCGGATTTATTATCAGCAGAAAGAGACAGGAGTAGAGAAAATGAAAATGCTGCATCTGCTATATTCTTTTCAGTATGATACTTTCAGCTTGCTTGGTAATGATTTGGTTGAAGAAAGCTTTGATATTATCATATTCCTGTGGTAAAAAAACAGTCTGGTTAAGGTTAATAAGGCTGATGACGGTAATGGTATTGCCATTCTGAAGAATATTGTAGGTGAACCTGCCTCCTTTTTCGGGCAGCACTACTACCGCAGGTTTGGGAAGGTGATCAACAGTAAATCCATTTGGCACAGTCCAGTTAATCATCAAAGTTTCATTAAAAGGATTGGAGAATTCGACCGGGTAAACCCGTTCACGGAGCTTAAAAGGATTTGTTGAAGTGGCTTCAAACAAGAACGGGTTGATGATAACCAGCCCACTGTTCAAATCTATGGCATCGGAGAGTGTAAACACCGACTTGATCTTCAAAGGCAAGGTGAGGGTATCAAATTTTTCAATGGTATGGGAGATGTATTTTAACCCTGCGATATTCTTTTCCCGCGTTTCGAAATACACGTCGATGTTCCCCAATCCGGTCAACTCTTTTCTGATATCAAGCGCGTTATATCCTTCGAATGTCTGATTGGCAGATCCTTCGATTGTTCCGTCATCTGCTATTAAAAGTGTATAGCTGGCGGCCTGTTTACTGTTGAGACAAGGTTTCAGGGCAACCCATCCCCCATCTTCATCCAGGATAAGCCTTCCTCTGCCATTAATACATCTTACCGGCAGCAATCCGGCAGGTGCTGATAGTTCAGTGGCATCGAGCAGGATAGTATCCGTGTTCGTAACTACACAGGCAATTACATAATTAAAGTCACTGATAGTGGGGTGTGCCAGATTCAGGAAGCCATTTGAACGGGTACTCAGTGCAATGGGGTGGGCTTGTAATCCTGTCATACGTAATACGCTGACCATTGATAAGTTGATATCAGCAGCATTCCCCCTGGATTCATTCCATGCTTTTTTCAGATCGTTCGCAAGCAGGGCATTGTGGCCATCCCAACGAATCCGCTTTTTGATCAATTCGTACACTGCCTGCACCTTCTCCTGATCGGTTGAAAGACCAGCTATCGCCTCACGAAGGGCTTCTTTCATGTAGCCATGAGAGGAGATCGCTTTCCCGAAGTCTTCATGACTGAGCAAGATATCGTTAATCTTCTCCCAGGATGTGGTGTAATCTTTATAGATGTTATCTTGTGTCTTGGTTGAAGCCAGCTCAAAAGAATAGATGCTGGTATAATTCCGGGCGGTGGTAAGGTAATCTTCCTCCCTGAAGGCCGGCACTTCTTTCATCGCCAACCTGAAACGCTTCTCGATGTAGTGAAATGTCTCTCTCTCAAAATTCGTTTGTGTCACCTGCCCAACGCTTCTTATCTTATTGGTGAACACTATGCTGTTTCGTCCATCGGTAACCTCATTGACAGCTAATGGATTGTAACCCGAAAGCGTGTGCTTATAGATGAAGTATTCTGGTATTGAAACGTTATACTCCGACCATTGAACAGGAATCTTATATTGAAAAACCCAGGGTTGAAGGTTTATTAAAAAGTCAGATTTGATGCGATAACTTACATCAATCACTGAACCAGCCCGCACATTGGGCATGGCAAACGAATAACCCGTATGATACCTGTCTTCTTCTTTTTCCAACAAGTTTTCACGTTCGAAATTCGTCTTTACTATCTTACCATTCTCAAGGTTAAAGGTTATCCCCTCAAGGTCTTCCAGCTTTTCCTTTAAGGCTGTACCGTCGTGGTAAAGGGTGAAATGAAAATCACCGGCCGAGGTACCTTCTTTACTGAATACCTTGATGCGTACTTTGCGGTTGAAAATCAACTGCCATCCATTATCACCATTAACATCATAACGAAATTCCGACGAACCGAAATCATAAAGAATTACGGCATTAGCTGAAGAGTCAGCCGTATAGATGGTCATATTCAGCTCTTCTTTGCTTACTTTTCCGAAGTTCATCTCAGGATTCCCGGCTTCCAGCCCTGAAGATACTATAATGGCAATTAAAAGAGTAAATGGCTTGTACAGGCTTCTCATAGTCGAAGTTTTTATGGTCGTTGTTAAGCAATTCTTGAATGCGCCTTAGTCATTGGTAATATCCCGGAATCCATTAATTAAACTCTGGTGACCGGTTTTGTTTCAAATGAGACATGACAGCACAAATATAAAAACAATTCTTTTAAAACCCTCTGTTTGCAACAGCAATCAAATTTTTATACTGTACCTGTCTGTCATGATCCTGAGTTTTCATCCCATGGCCCGCTATTTCCATTCCGGAATTTCATAACGATGACTCAATCACCGATAGACAATTCCTCACTATGCCAGTTACTCAAAGCCTGACAAATGCACCTTCTTTTGTAATGACTGTCGACAAAGCATCATTGAAAATCATTCATGGAATTATGCCTTCAGTTCCCTGTTTGAGAGGAATTTTGATTCCAGGTAAGTCATAAGATTACACTGATTATAAGCTAAATTAACAACAACAATTAAAGTGAAGGTTTATATCAATATCAATGCCTCCCCGGATAGCTATCAGGAGCCAATGCCATATTTTTTGTTTCCCCCATTATATATCAATCCGTACCTTAGCAGCATCAAGAAAACAATCATGGGTTTGAAGAAAAACTTTCGTTCTGGTGTGCCGGATCCATTGGTGCTGGCCCTGTTACTTACCTTTCTCACGATGATACTGGCATTGGCCCTTGGAACAAATCCCGGAGCAGGCATTGCCGGGGTGGCCGATGTGCTTTCATATTGGGTGAAGGGTTTCTGGGATCTGCTTACTTTTTCGATGCAGATGGTATTGATTCTGTTGCTCGGCTATATGCTGGCCCTGTCGCCTATTTTCGATTCATTATCAACGGCGCTCACCCGTTTAAGCCGGAACCCTGTACAGGGCGCAGTTGCCGTTACAATAATAGCCGTTGTGTTCGGATTGATCAACTGGGGGTTGGCGTTGGTATTTGGAGCAGTTTTCGTTAAAAAAATCGCCATGCAGGCTGAACGATCGGGTCATGCCATCAACTACCCGTTAATGGGCGCCTCGGCCTACATCTGTATGATGATCTGGCATGGCGGACTTTCGGGTTCTGCCCCGCTCTCGGTAGCCAGCGACGGGCACTTTCTTGTTGCTAAGACAGGCATCATCCCATTAAACCTAACCGTCTTCTCCCCTCTCAACATCGCAGCCAATGCAGCGTTGCTTGTGCTTCTTCCTTTGGCCACATGGATCATGGCACGTAAAGGAAAACTGGCGATCCCTTCGTTTGAGACTTTAGCGATCAATCGTACCGAGGATTCCCCATCTGCCAGATGGCGCCCCACCGTCCTTTCGGTTGCCGGATTTTTACTTCTGGCAGGATTCATCATTTCGACGTTCTTCTCAGCAAAAGGGCATTCCATCGGCCTTAATGAAATCAACCTTATTCTATTCTCGCTGGTACTGATCGCCATGCCAACGGCTGAAAAAATCTCGAAGACGGCCGGAGATGCCGTAGGCAGCACCGCCGGGATTATCATTCAGTTTCCACTTTATGCCGGCATCATGGGAATCATGCAGTATTCAGGCTTGCTTAACGTAATGACTCAATGGTTTGTCAATATCTCGACTCCGGCCACCTTCCCTCTGTATTCCTTCATCAGTGCCGGCATCGTCAACCTGTTTGTACCAAGCGGCGGAGGACAATGGGCTGTGCAGGGGCCCCTGATAATCGACTCCGCTACAGCGCTGGGATTAAATCACGCAAGATCGGTGATGGCGCTTGCTTATGGCGACCAGCTTACCAACATGCTTCAGCCATTCTGGGCGTTGCCGCTGTTGGGCATTACCGGATTAAAGGCTGGGGATATCTTCAGATATTCTTATCGGTTTATGATCATCGGATTTATTGTATTCAGCCTCTTTCTGCTCTTCTTCTGAGTTTCTGAACCGGTAACTTCAGGACGGGATACTGCCTGTTTATGATAACCACAACCATTAACCCGAAACTACGGGTGTGAAAATTTTATACTATTAACAGTTTAAAAAACCTTTTTATCTCCTGTGAGGCTCAACATTCCGGTGCCATGATTGTTTATTTGTCCTTTAAAAGTATAAAATAAAAAACATGGAAAATAGTAAGCTTTTCACACCAGGAAAGATAGGTGAAATGAGCACCGCCAACCGGATGGTTATGGCTCCCATGACCCGTTGCAGGGCTATCGGAAATATTGCCAATGATTTGATGGCCGTGTATTATCAACAGCGCGCCTCAGCTGGATTTCTTGTGACTGAAGGCACCTCCCCTTCGCCCAATGGTCTGGGATATGCCCGGATTCCGGGCATCTACAGCAAAGAACAGGTTGCCGGATGGAAGAAGGTAACCACTGCTGTTCATACGGCTGGTTCTAAAATTTTTGTGCAGCTAATGCATACAGGGCGAATAAGCCATCCACTGAACATGCCTGAGGGAGCAGTAATATTAGCCCCATCGGCTGTTAAGGCAAAGGGACAAATGTGGACTGATGCCCGGATGATGCAGGATTTCACGGTTCCCAAAGCGATGACAACGGAAGAGATTCAACTGACAAAAGAAGAATACGTAAAGGCTGCACTGAATGCCATTGAGGCAGGTTTCGATGGTGTAGAACTACATAGCGCCAACGGTTACCTGCTCGAGCAGTTCCTCTCACCGGTAAGTAACATGCGCGAAGACAACTATGGCGGCAGCATTGAAAACCGCAGCAGGTTTGTGCTTGAAGTTGCTGCCGGGGTGGCTGCTGCCATCGGAAAAGAACACACCGGAATCAGACTCTCTCCCTATGGTGTGGCCTCCGACATGCCGCATTACCCTGAAATTGATGCAACCTATGATTACCTGTCGGTCGAACTCAACAAGCTTGACCTTGCCTACATCCACATTGTTGATCACTCGGCCATGGGTGCCCCCGCTGTTCCTGTTGCAATCAAGCAGAAAATTCGTCAGAACTTCAAAAACACCATCATCCTTGCTGGCGGTTATGATGCAAAGAGCGGGGAAGCTGTTTTGGAAAGCGGACTTGCCGACTATGTTGCCTATGGACGCCCCCTGATCAACAATCCAGATCTGGCACTACGCTATAAGAACAATTGGCCAGTTTCACAAGAAATCAATATGGATCTGTTTTACGCGGCCGACGAAAAAGGCTATACCGATTATCCGGCATATTCCGGCTAATAACAATCTAACATCGACATTTGAATCCCCTGGTTGCGGCAACGAACTGCTATCAGGGGATTCTCTTTTAATATCGTTATGTTGTTGCCTAAATGCTTAATTAAGCCGGTAATCTCAAGCTTTCTGTAGTATGTATATAATGGTTAAATATTATCATTTTTTGTTTGTTGTTGAGTCATCAAGAAGAATCAACATAACTGGTCCATAAGTCTCACAAGAGTCAAGCTCGCCACTTATCGGCCGGGATTGCTGATCTTTCGATTTGACAAATTGTAAAATAGTATCATTTGGAGCAAAATTGAACTCTGATAATTCCTTTAATTCAAGCGTATCATTATTAAGCTTCAGTATTTTAAACAAAACTATTCCTCCACACATCGATAAAAGAAAAGAGTCTCGCCGCACTGAGAACCTGAAAGGATCACAAATCACATCTGAATTTATATCATAAATAATCCTTTTCTTTTTACAATTTTCCTCATAATCCACATATAACCCATCCCTGAAAAGGGCAACACCACTTTCTTTTTCACTATTCAGGGATGGTTCGTTCGGTATATAAGTCCAGTATTTTACACTATCATTTGTCAACAATTCTAATGTCGTTTGGTGATAATGATTATTTCTTAACAACGTAATACCAGAACAGCTTAATAATAAACAGATTAATAATATTCTAACACACACCCTCATACAAGTATGTATTTGTTATTTGATTTATTTTATTTCTACATAGGGAAGCATAAGGCTATAGGTTACTTGATTCGTCCCTGTATTATAATTTAAATAGCAAGAATTGATCAATGGAGAGATGTTAAAAATGTCAACAATTTCTTGAACTTCTTCATGAGAAATTTTATTTATGTTTAGAAGTGATAATCCAGCCACCCATTCCTATCTACCTAAACTATTTATTTCCTGTTTTTCACATACTTCTCGAGCCACTGGTCGGTTTCCCAAAGCATGTGCAGTATGTTTTCACGGGCTGCATAACCATGACTCTCGAAAGGCAACAGTACCAGTCGGGCTGTGCCGCCAAGCCCTTTGATGGCGCTGAAGAGCCTTTCGCTCTGTAGAGTAAATGTACCCGAATTGTTGTCGGCATCACCATGAATCATCAGCAACGGCTCATTAATTTTATCGGCATGTACAAAAGGTGACATCTTCATGTAAACCTCGGGAGCCTGCCAGAAGGTACGCTCCTCGGCCTGAAAGCCGAATGGTGTCAGGGTACGGTTGTAGGCGCCGCTTCTGGCGATACCTGCGGCAAAAAGGTCGCAATGAGCCATCAGGTTAGCGGTCATAAAGGCACCATAGGAATGGCCTCCGATGGCCACCCGGTGGGGATCACCAACGCCCATCTCATCAATTGATTTGATGGCAGCGGCAGCATTGTCAACAAGCTGCTCAATAAACGAATCGTTGGGCTCGGCAGTCCCTTCACCGATGACCGGGAAGTCTGCATCGTCAACGATCGCGTAACCACGGGCAGCCCAATACACCGGAGACCCATAATACAACTGGACAAAACGGTAGGGAGATTCTTTTACCTGACCTGCCTGATCTGCATTCTTAAACTCTTGCGGATAGGCCCACATGAGAACCGGCAACCGTCCGTCGCGGACCTTATCGTAGCCAGCCGGAAGATAAAGCGTGGCTGTCAGGTCGACACCATCGGCCCTCTTATAACTGATCCTTTGCTTGCTCACTCCCGAAAAAGAGGCATAAGGATTGGCGAACTTCGTGATCGTCTGCACCTTATCCCCTTTACGTAACCAAAAATCCGGATTTTTCGTCGGGCTTTCAACCGTTGTGATCATCACGATATGTTCCGGATCAATCACTCTGATGATGTTTTCGTAGGTCGATTTTCCCTCTGCACGCCAGAGACGCCGGGTCTTGAAACTTTTGAGATCAAATTCATCAAGAAAGGGACGGTTCCCTTCGGGAGAACAACCTTCACCATTAAGCCAAAGCTTCTTGCCATTGGCTGAAAGGTGAAGCACAGAGCGATTGTACTGATTGCGGGTTCTGATGAAATCTCCCGGATCGGCGTACACATCTTCTGAAGAAAGATCGAAGATCACCTTCAAGGCACCACCTGAAACCGAAGGGTTCAACAGGTACCGTGTCTGACGACGGGTCTTCCACCAATATTCGCTGATAACAGCCAGATTATCATTTGCCCAGCTAATGCCTGAATAGCGTTTGGGGAGTTCGGCCAATAAAACCGGTGTTGCCGTAAAAGGGGCATCCTGTATGTAAACCTTATCGCGAATGGATGCCTCTACAGCAGGATCACCCTCATCCTGAGCCTCCGCCCAAACAAGTGTAGCCGGCTTATCGGCCCGCCAGCCAATGCTTCTTTTACCCTTTTCAACGGCATCAAAGCCGGTTGGTATCTCTTCAACCAGGGGTTTTGCATAGAAAAGTTTTACCAATTTCCCCTGACCATCGAAAAGGTTATAATTCGCCGGAAAGCGGTAGAATGGAACTATATACGAATAAGGTCGTTCGACGGTGGTGGCCATCAGCCAATTACCATCAGGAGAAAAATCAAGGGATGAATAGATTGCGGGTTCAAGCCAGCGAAGTGAAGTCCCGTCCAACGAAACCTTCTGCACTTCAGCCTTCGCGTAATAATCAAAACGTGCTTCATCAGCGGGCGAACGCAACATGTCCTGGTATGTTCGCACGGGAGCCTTGCTTCCGGTGGTTTCCTGAATAGAAGGGCCTATGGGCAGAACCTTATCGGCCGGCAGGGGGCGGCGATGTTCAGGAATACACATCACGTAGAGGCTCTTTGAATCGGGTCCCCATTCATAACTGAAACCCATGACCCCGTTCAGCCGGGGCTCTGTCAATCGCTTTGCCTCACCTGTCGCGAGATTAAGAACCCAAAGCTCTATGCCATCAGATGTGGTATTGGTAAATGCCAGTTGCGAATCATCAGGAGAGAAACTCACCTCTCCAAAGCGGGGGTTTTCAGGCAACCCGTTAAGCTTTACAGATTGACCTGAGGCGATAAGTATTAAATCAAGCCCATAATAGACAGTCGATCTGCTGCCACCATTGGTTTGGGGATTTATTCGAAGACCGGCCAGCTTAACTTCATCCTGAGCCAATTCTTCAAGGGTTTTAAAAGCATAACGCTCAAGCAACACCATGTATTGATTACGTGAGTCGATACGTACCGCCGGCTGAGGTCTGATGTCAGCAAGCTCCAGAATCTCCTTTGGCGGGAGCTGGTATTTAAGCGCGTTCTGCGATTGCGATGAAAGCATCATCATGAAAAGAATAACTGTGAATATTAGATTTTTATTAGCCATACAAAGCTGTGTAATGTGGAAAAAGTATGTTACAGGTTAAATTGTATGCGAAAATAACCAATTTAACAACATTATTGCAGGAAGAACAGTTCAACGACGGGTGAGCTTTCTCAATTAAAGCAGACTCCAAAATAGTAAAGACTAATAAGTGACCTTGTATACTTCCGGAAAATGCCTAATTTTGCCATTACCAATTCATCTCCTGACAATGAAAAAACCTACGATCTTATTCGGCCTGATGGCCTTCATTCTGATTACATTCTTTACGCGATGCGGAAAAGATTCTGAAGAAACTTACGCGTACCAGCTCCAGTTTCTTACAGAAAACTTTAAACCATTGAACTATGTAGAAAACGGATCTGTCACAGGATTGGCACCTGAACTACTCAGGAACATCTGCTCCAATCTCGATATCCCGTTTGATGTGACTGTCCTTCCATGGGATCAGGCATACAGCACCGCGCAAACCACCAGCAACGGGGTTCTCTTTTCAACTATATTAAACAACGAACGAAAAGATCTTTTCAAATGGGCCGGCCCTATCATCTCGCTCGACTGCCAATTCTATGCCTTATCGGGCAATCAAATCACGCTGAAAACACTTGACGATGCAAAAGCCGTTGGCAAGATTGGCATCCTGAAAGATTACGCGATCGAACAATACCTGATCGGCAAAGGTTTTACCAATCTCGTCCAATGCACCGATAACATTGATGCTTTCGACAAACTCCTTAAGGGTGAAATTGACCTCTTTCCGGCTGATAAGCCCACAACCGAGGCTGCTCTGGAGTCGCTCAACAAATCATTTTACAGCGTGACTCCTGAACTGCTTATCAAGACTGATCTGATGTACTTTGCCTTTAACAAAAACATCCCCGATCACATTGTTGAAGAATTCCAGCAGCAGATCGACAAAATGAAATCAAACGGCGTATTGAGAAGCCTGACGCAGAAATATCTGAATTCATCCAATTTTCCCGGTGTCCTGCAGGTTTATACCGAGCAGTATCCTCCGCTGACTTTTCGCAACACTGCCGGTGAGATTACCGGCTTCGGATCAGATATTGTTTATGAAATCATGAAGCAAAACAATCTGTATTATGATATCCGACTCTCTTCATGGAGCAATGGATATGATCTGGCACAGATTAATCCCAACTTCTGCCTCTTTACCATGGATCGTACTGAATTGCGCGAAAACCTCTTCCAATGGGTGGGGCCTGTTGGTACCAACACTACCTGGATTTACACGAAAGAAGGTTCGGGAATCACCATTTCATCGCTTGAAGATGCCCGCAATTTATCCGCTCTTGGAACTGTCAGCTCATGGTTCTCAGATCAATACCTCAGAGATTTGGGCTTCACTAATCTTGTAAGCCATAGCGACCCCAATGTCATGGCGCAAAAACTTCTCGACGGTGAAATCGATGGATTCGTCTGCACCAGTGTAACATTCCCTTCCATCCTCAATGAAATTGGTCACTCCTACAACGAGGTTGTCCCTTCCTTTTCGGTCATGTCGTCCGACTACTACATCGCTTTTTCGAAGACCACCGCGCCGGCTATTGTCAGCCAATGGCAGTCCACCCTGGATGCCATGAAAAGCAATGGAACATATAATGCGATTTTCGCGAAATGGCTTGAGTAAAACATTCAATATCGCGGCCATAGTAACGATCCGTTCATTCCTGAATCGCGGGATAATGCTATAATCAGACCTCCGGGGGCATAACGCCCCTTTTAAACAAAGCAGAATTACCCTTCATTCCGAAGGCGAAATGGCTATCTATGTGATATGCTGATGGTAACGACCCAATTATCATTTAAATCAATATTGTGAATTAATCGTTGACCATCAGATAGTTCAATATTTCTATCTATCATACGCGTTTTACAAAAAAAACGCACCTGCAAGCTTCCGTAGGCCTCTTTTCATTCAGCCCCTGACCTACTCGTTTCATTAAATCAAAATCAATCCAGGCATCGGCATTTGCCTCACAGAGCCGGTATGCCCGCCCCTGAACAGGATGCCTGCACCGCTGCTCCTGAACTTGCTTTTTAAGATTGAAGAGCGGTTCCGCTTTTTTTATTGCATGAGTTATACCATAGTCATAACCCATTTGAAGCTCTTTCATGGTCGCTTCGTTGTCGCTTCGTGAAAAGACGAAAAGACTACGAACCCATTACGAAGCCACTTCGAAGCTACTTCGAAGCTACTTCGAACCGGGACTATGTTTGAATACTGTTTGTCAGCCGTTTGGCGTTTTGTGTTTTTGTTTTAGAATAATGTGGGTTTTTGAGAGAATTTGAGCTTATAATGACAATTGATTTTAAGTATTTATGATCGTCGCATGCTGCTGCTGAAGAATGAATATAACTTAATCATCAGGCAGCTTTCCGTGAATGATTGCCGGGACGAACCAGGTTATCTGTTCACAAACTTCCAACCGCCTGGCGCAGCCATGCTGGTCGTTTGTACAATCCGGGGGCTGGCCTGTTACGAAATTCCTTACCTTTACGCTCAATATTATTGATAGTATGTCATTAACAATCAATATCGATACTGATAGCGGGTTTTGTTTTGGTGTAACAAATGCCATCAATACGGCGGAGCGTGAATTATTGGCTGGTAAACCGCTTTGGTGTATCGGAGAAATTGTACACAATGAAGCTGAAGTCGACAGACTTACCAGCCTTGGATTACAAGAAATCAGCACCAGGGACCTGAACCTAATCAGTCATAAAAAGATTCTTATCAGAGCTCACGGAGAACCTCCATCAACTTATATCACAGCAGCCAGTCAGCATTTAAAGATCATTGACGCGACGTGTCCCATCGTACTGAAACTTCAACAGCGCGTTGCCGCTGCAACCGAAAAGATGAGGCAGGAAGCCGGGCAGGTGGTCATCTTCGGGAAAAGAAACCATCCGGAGATGAAAGGATTGATCGGGCATGCTTCACACCAGGCACTTATTGTTGAGAAAGCGGAAGAAACCGGGGCGATTGATTTCACAAAACCTGTCAGGCTGTTTTCGCAAACTACCATGGATTCAACTGAGTATGGTAAGATCAAAAAGATCATCGAAGAAAAGTGTCTGGCACATAACAATCTAAACTTTGAAACTTTCGATTCAGTCTGCAAACAGGTCGCCGGAAGAAAAGAGTCGCTTTCGGGGTTCGCGGCAAGCCATGACCTGGTGCTCTTTGTAAGTGGAAAGAACAGTTCAAATGGCAATATCCTGTTTAAGCATTGCCGGACCATCAACCCCAACACCCGGTTGATCGAAAAACCTGAAGACCTTCAGCCGGAATGGTTTGCCGGTATACAAACTGTCGGAATCAGCGGAGCTACCTCTACCCCCGGGTGGCTGATGGACCAGGTAGCCGCCACCATAACAAAAATCACGGAACAATGCACCTGAATCATCTAACCATCAACCAGTTTAAAAACTGTAACGAGGCCACGCTCGACTTCTCGGGCAACATCAATTGCTTTGTTGGTCGGAATGGAGCCGGCAAAACAAACATCCTCGATGCCATCTATTATCTTTCGTTCTGCAAGAGCTATTTCAATCAGACCGATTCACTAAATATCAATCACCAGTGTGATTTCTTCGCGATTAACGGGACATTTCAGCGTGATGACGGAAGGACCGATCAGGTACAGTGTATCCAAAAAAGGAATGCCCCCAAAAAATTCTCGCTCAACAAAAAGGAGTACGACCGGCTGGCTGACCATATCGGGCTGTTCCCGCTTGTTATGATTTCACCTTACGACAGAGACCTCATCAACGATGGAAGTGAACTCAGACGAAAATATCTCGATGGTGTCATTGCCCAATTTGACCATGGTTACCTCGACGATCTGCTGGTCTATAACAAGGCCTTAGCCCAACGAAATGCCTTGCTGAAACAAAGTGCCGAAACAGGCTTTTATGACCGGCCGATGCTTCAGTTGTACGACAACATGATGGAACAACCTGCTCAACGGATTTACGAAAAACGTGTCAGTTTTCTGGAGGCCTTTAAACCTGTCTTTCAACATTATTATTCGTGGATATCGGAAGGGCGCGAGCAGGTTGAAATCGCGTACGAATCGTCAATGCATGGTACTGTTTTTACTGAAATGATGGAAGGGGCATTCAACAGAGACAAGGCTCTGCGCTATACGTCGGCAGGGATCCATAAAGATGACCTTGACTTGAAGATCGATGGATACCCGGTTAAAAAATTCGGATCACAGGGGCAACAAAAATCTTATGTTGTGGCCATGAAACTGGCGCAATTCGACTATACCCGGCATATCAAAGGAACGAAACCCATCATGCTGTTTGACGATATATTTGATAAGCTCGATTCAACGCGCGTCCAGAAAATCATTGAACTTGTAGGGAACGATAGTTTCGGTCAGGTATTCATTTCTGATACCCAGCCCGAACGGATAGAAGCTATCTTTAGCCAGGTAACGCTCGATCACCGCATCTTCGACGTTGCCTCCGGCGTTGTAAAACCAAGAATGAACCAGTAACTACTCTTATGAAACACATTGCAATCGCTCTATTGCTCCTGTGCCAGGGCATAGCCGTCATGGCAGACTCACTCGACAGCCTTGTAAGGGCTAATTACCTCAAGACCACCCTTGTCGTTACCTCGCTAAAAAGCGGAAAACAATACACCTATAACGAAACCAGGGCAGGGCAACAGTTTCTCCCCGCCTCTACTTTTAAGATTCCCAACACCCTGATCTCGTTGCAGGAAAAAGCCATTTCAGGGCTGCACGATACAATCAGATGGGATGGTAACGAAAGATTTATAAAATCATGGAATCATGATCAGGACTTAAACTCCGCGTTTCAAATCAGTTGCGTGTGGTTTTTTCAGGAGTTGGCTACCAGAGTCGGGAAGGATGCTTTCCTGAGCTATCTGAAAAAAATGGAGTATGGCAACCAACTTTCAGGTCCTGATGTCAGAACATTCTGGCTCGATGGCGATCTTCGCATTTCAGCCCGGGAGCAGGTCAGTTTCCTCAAGAAACTTTATAGGCGTGAATTGCCTTTCGATCAGCACAATTACGATCTGTTACGTCACGTCATGCTTGCCGACAGCAATCAGGCCTATAAACTATTTGCAAAGACAGGCTGGGCTGTGCGGGCCGACATTCAAACAGGCTGGTATGTAGGATATGTCGAAACGTCTGATGATGTCTGGATTTTTGCCTGCAACCTCGAAATAAGAAGTGATGAGGAGGCAGGTTTCAGAAAAGAGCTTGTTTACCGGTACCTTCGCGATCTGAAAATCATTCCGGAAGTCTTGTAAATGTACACCGCTGCTGCCGCTTAATCAATTTTAAAACATGCCGCCAACCCAGGGTCCAATACTCTACCTCGCTCCTTTCCAGGGCATCACCGATGCCATATACCGCACTTCCTTTAACCGCTACTTCGGCGGACTTGATGCCGCCTTTACGCCTTATATTTCAGGAACAGGCACCGAAAAAGTCTCTAAAAACAAGCTTATTGATGTGCTCCCGGAAGTCAACCAGGCAATCAGAACAATACCCCAGATACTTAGTAAAGATGCCGACGAAATGTTGCTCCTGTCAAAATCATTGGCAGCGCTCGGGTACTCCGAGGTAAACTGGAACATGGGCTGTCCGTTTTCAAGGGTAGCACGTAAGCAACGTGGCAGCGGGATGCTCCCTTACCCTGAGCTGGTAAGGCAAATACTCGATAAACTATACCAGGAAGGAATGCCGCTCGGGCTTTCAGTCAAGATGCGTACAGGTTACAACGGGCATGAAGATATACTGGCAATGATCGATGTGCTGAACGACTTCCCACTGACCGAGGTGATCGTTCACCCCCGTACCGGGAAACAATTGTACAAGGGAGAAGCATCAGAAACTGCCTTTTCTGCCATTGTGGATAAGGTAAAATCGCCTCTGGCATGGAATGGAGATATCTTTTCGGTCGAAAAATTCAGGGAATTACAAGACAAATTCCCTTCCATACAGCGGTGGATGATCGGGAGGGGTGCCCTTATAAATCCCGTATTACCACTCATGATCAGTCACCCTGATGCCGCGAAGAGTATTGATTGGAGGAAAGCCCTTTCAGGGTTCCTTCAAGACATTTACCTGGAAACATATTACCGTAATGAAGGACGCACTGCCGTCGTAAGCCGGATGAAATCACTCTGGGTCTATTTACGCGAATCGTTTGAAAACCCGACAGAAGCCTTCCGCGTGATCCGGAAGACACGCACCCCTGAGGAATACCTTGAAGCCGAAATGAAAGTGATTGCTGATGCTGAATTAAAGCTGTTTTATTAATTAGCGCTGACAAGCTCCAGCAGGGTGATCTCCGGAAGAATACCGATACGACCAGGGTAGCCAATATGCCCAAGCCCGCGGTTGACATAAAGATACTGATTGGTAAACTCCTTTCGGTATAATCCGGCCCAGTAACGATACATATATTGGGCAGGGCTCCATCTGAATTGTTTCGTCTCGATTCCCATTTGCATTCCATGCGTATGGCCTGATAGGGTAAGCCCTATTTCAGGATTTCTGCGGCTGACAATATGCTGCCAGTGTGTTGGATCGTGCGATAAAAGGACGCGTGCAGCTACCGTTCCGGGTAAGTGTTTTTGGGCAGCAGCCAGATCACCCTTCCTTGGAAACCGCAGATTAGCCCCCCAGTTCTCGACACCAATAATACCCATTGCATCTTTTCCGCGTGATATCACCAGCGACTCGTTCCGGAGAAGCCGCCAACCCAATTTATCATAAAAACCGACCAGGTCATCCATGTTCCTGGTTTTGTCTTTTTCGTCATCCCACATCATATAATCACCATAATCATGATTCCCGAGAATAGCAACGACACCGTCAGGTGCCTGAATATCAAGAAGACTATCGCCAAACCCATCAACCTCATTGGTTTGGTAATTCACGAGATCACCGGTAAACACGACCAAATCAGGATTTAATGAATTAATCAGCCCAACAGCCTCCTGAAGCGGTTTATCTGAGCTCCAGCTACCGAGGTGCAAATCGCTGATCTGGACGATACGATAACCCGAAAAAGACGAAGGCAGTCCTGACAAGGGGACTTTTACACGGTGAATCCGAAAATCATAGACCCACTTGACCATACCAGCCAACATGCTGCTAAACACGATTCCGCCTCCCAGAAAACCCGTGTAACGAAGGAAGCGGCTCCTGCTGATGCCCCTTTTCGCAGTTGGCACAGGCATCGTCTGATGGCTCGTGAAACGCCAGGTAAACTTGACCAACCGCAACAAATCGGCCAGAATGAGCAGAAATACAGGGATTAACTTCGAGGCATAAGCCAGGACAATAATCCCGAATACCCAGATGCGAATAGAAGGCCGCCAATAGCTGAAGTGGATAAAAAACATGGTTACAGATGCCCCGATCAGCATGGCCAACGGGAACCAATAGAGAATCCGCATGACGACAGCCATCGGATGTGAAAGGTCGGAAAGCGATCGGCGAATAGAACTCCAGAGATAAATATCAAGACCTAATACGATCAGGTAGAGATAAGCCGGCCCCGCACCAGAAGGAAGGATTACCGGCAGAAACACCAGCAAAATGGCAGCCACTGCAACAGCAATGATTATATAAATGGTTCGGGTCATAGGGCTTATATAACGAAATGAAAGGGCGTTTGGTGCACGACGACGATTATTAATCAAAATATTAACATAAATGCAAGGGAATAGTCTAAAATCGGGCCAAAAAAAATTTGGCAGTTTTTAGAAAACCGCTATCTTTGCACCCCTGAAAGCTAAAGAGCAGGACTCAGTTATTTGAAATTGTAGTTTATCTTTTAATTCACACTTCCCGGTGAGATGGGTGAGTGGCTGAAACCAACAGTTTGCTAAACTGTCGTACGGGAAACTGTACCGGGGGTTCGAATCCCCCTCTCACCGCAGCCATTTTCCGAATATTCCGCCATTTTTCGGGATATTTTTTTCGGGGTGTAGCGTAGTCCGGTTAGCGCGCCTGGTTTGGGACCAGGAGGTCGATGGTTCGAATCCATTCACCCCGACAAAATGGGATTCTTCCCAACACAGAAGCCTGCAAATTGTAAGATTTGCAGGCTTTTCTTTATTTTAACGAACCCATATCAATTGAGCTATTCCTGCGGAACCACTTACTAAGCGCCGAACCGGGATAAGGCTTTTCCAGCTAACCTGAAACAACACAACACACATTCCACCCGGATACGCTATTGTTTAATCAACTCCTTCCCTAACCTGCCAAAAGGCCATTTCATGAACTTTCGCGGAAAGCCAAATCGAAAAATCTGACCGTATATTCCCCTGGCAAAACTTGCTGCGAAACGGCCATTACTAAAATTGTGCAAAAAATACATATAGTTATTGCTCTTACATATCTAAGATACCCAAACGTTACTACAACCACGGGCGATACATAAGAAAAACCTATCTTTGCCCTAACTTTGGTCTATCTTTGGGGTGACTTAGCGGTAAAACGCGACTATAAACAACTCATAATCAACTGAATAAAAATTAGCATTATGTGATTATATTCACACAAAATTTTTGAAAAAAAATTGAAATATTTTTTCGGAAGGGGAAAAATGGGGTGAAATTAGGAAAGAAAAGAAAGAGGAAGAGCAGATGGAGGGTTTGGGGGTATTGGTTGAGGTTGGATGAATGAATATGCTCAAGCGATAATTCAGGGTTGAACGTTACAGCAAAAGAATCTTGGCAATTAATTTTCTGGTTATCAGAATATTTAATATAATTTGCAGGAGTAATTAATAAATAAAACCAAAGATTTTTATCCTGGCCAACCTCTTCTGTTCCTGAAAACTGGTGATAAGGTATTGGATATTATGTTATTTTTACATCCATAACTGGTGTTCATATATCATAGCTTTAGATGTTGCAACAATCCATCTAATGTACTGAATACCAAATTAATGCTTTGTATATGACAATTTGAGTATTATCGATTGCTAACATAATATGTTCATTTTTATACTATTAACCTTTTGCCACGCATCCCTAATGCTGCAAAACAAAGACTGCAATTTCAATCCCTAACGCAAGTCGCTGTATAAAACTAAGGTCTATGATAGAATATAAGGAAGTATATACATATAATGATCAACCAGTAACTTGTCCACAGTGTGGAAATAGAACCGAAATCCTATTGGATTTTTATTTTTTGCCTGAAAAAACACAAGTTCATAAATGCTTGTCTAAAAATTGTAAAACTGAATTTATAACCCAAGAAGATATTGAATGAAAAAGGGACAGAATTTATGGAGTAGAGATGAATTAATCTTAGCAATTAATCTATATTGTAAATTGCCATTTGGAAGATTACACCGGTTAAATCTTCAAATTATACACCTTTCAGAATTAATTAATAGAACGCCAAGTTCAGTTGCCTATAAATTAGTGAATTTTGCAAGTCTTGATCCAAGTTTAAAAGCCAGAGGAATCAAGGGAGCTTCTAATGCAAGTAAATTAGATAAAGAAATTTGGGATGAGTTTTACAATAATTGGGAAGATTTACCATACGAAAGCGAAATGCTCCTTGCAAAAATTGAAAATAGACCAATTGAAGATATTTGCAATATTGACATGAAAGATTTGCCGTTAGGTAAGACAAATGAAAGAATAGTCAAAGTTAGAGTTAATCAATCTTTTTTTAGGGATTCTATTCTTGCCTCATATAATAATACATGTTGTATAACGGGGTTAAATCAGAGCGAATTGCTAATAGCAGGTCATATTAAACCATGGAGTGAAGATGAGAAAAATAGATTAAACCCCAGAAATGGCATTGCTATTAATGCTTTACATGATAAAGCTTTTGAAAATGGTCTAATAACAATTACCCCTGAATATAAAATTAAAATCTCTGATGTAATCTTGAAACAGAAGAGGACTGAATCTATTGAAACTTATTTTCTTCAATATGAAAATAAAGATATTGTGCTGCCTTCAAGATTCTTACCTGATATTGAATTTTTAAAATATCATAATGATTATCGTTTTCGAAGGTAGTTCATCAAATTAAAATTCTATCCAGAATACTATGGATAAGCATACTATTACTGAAACAATCATTGCTTTGGAGACTGCAGCGCTCGAGGCCTGGCATAATGGGAACCCCTCTCCCTATCTCGAACTTTATTCGAAGGACTTCACTTATTTCGACCCGGCCCATGAAAAACGGCTTGATGGTTGGGACAGGATAAAGGCATTGTATGAAACCATGCGCGGAAAGGTAAAAATGGACAGATTCGAAATGATAAATCCCGTTGTGCAACAAACAGATACCATGGCGGTATTGACTTACAACCTGCAATCATATTCAGGCGATAAAGTCTGGAAAGAAAATTGCACGGAAGTTTACAGGCTTGAAGAAAATAACGAATGGAAAATCATTCACAGCCATTGGTCGTTTACCAAACCTTCGATGGATTAATTTCACGATCAGCTATTTTAACGGCTTATGGATAAATTATTGACATTCGCTGACCGGCAAGCCTTTAGGGAATGGCTTGGTAAGTTTGGAACAGAGAGCGATGGTGTATGGTTGCTCTTCAGTAAAAATGAAGAATTTGTTACACTCTCTGCCGGCGAGGCTCTGGAAGAGGCGCTTTGTCATGGTTGGATTGACGGGCAAATTCAATCCCTTGATGAAGCTGCTTACAAAAAGTACTTTGCAAGGCGTATGCCCAAAAGCAAATGGTCGGTTAAAAACATACAGATTGCAAAGACGCTTTTAGAAAAGGGTTTAATAACCCCGCCGGGGTTAGATGCCATAGAACGCGCCAGGAAAAACGGTTCATGGGGTAATGCTTCGCCTATCCTTTTAAAGGATGAGCAATTACAGATGTTTGAAAAAATCATTCAGCCTTATGAACCGGCATATACCAATTTGCTCGCCATGTCGCAGTCGGTACAGCGTACATACGCGAGGTTTTATTTTGATGCAAAATCTGACAAAACTCGTCAATCCCGAATAGAAAAAATTGTTGACAGACTCAACAGGAATCTGAAACCAATGTAAAATGGTGAGAAAAAACTGTTATATACCTCAGTCATTATAATGATGAATTATCTATCTTAGAGAACCATTAATTCACTCCGGCTTAACATTATGATTATATGAAAATCTATCGTCTGACTCTTTTATTGATTGTTGTCTTTACTCTTTTTTCATGTAAAAAGGAAACTGAAGAAGCAAATAAAAAACCAAAAGCAGTTGCAACGTTTGAAGTGATTGACGATATCTTCAAATTGCATGGAGAAAAGTCGACAGACCCTGATATGAACAGCTTAAGGTATAAATGGACAACGACTTCAGGTAACATTACTGTAATAAATGAACAATCTTCAATCGCTCATTTTATTAATCCGTATCTACCAGCAGACGAAACTGTTAGAATATTATTGACAGTAAGTGATGGTGAATTGCAGGATACAGTAAGTTTTATTGTTGATATTCCGGCGACTAACAAGCTAGAAAGATGGGGACTGGGCACTACTCTTCAGAAAGAAGCAAGTAACAATAAAGATTATGAATGGTATCTTGATCAATTAAATACGGGAACCTATTCGGATATAAACTGTGGACCAACTTCTGTTACCATGGCTATTAAATGGTTTAATCAATCTTCAACCCTAACCCCTGCTGATGCCCGAAATACTTACTGGCCAAATGGCGGCTGGTGGTATACTTATGATATTACCAATTACCTTAACAATAATGGGGTATATAACGGAATAATCGAATTAGACAGTATCGGCATGCTAAGAGAACAAATAGACAGGGGTAATATTGCAATCCTGTGTTTAGATGTGTTTTATATAAGGTTTACTGATATCCCATCTTATCACGTCAATAAATACTACATGACCACAAACCAGGGCTGCGGTCATTTTATAGTTATAAAAGGGTATAAAGTAGTTGATAACAAGACCTATTATGAGGTTTATGACCCTAATAGCTGGGGGATTACCTATGCTGATTTCACTTTAAAGGGCAAAGACAGGTATTATCTTGATGAAGATCTTGATATTGCAACAAATATATGGTGGAATTATGCAATCATAGTATCAGGGGCGCCAATTAAAGGCATGAATACGGTTGACCCATCAAAAATAGAGCACAAAACTGGCAGATAGCTTTAAAGAGTCTGGATTTCGCAATAACTAAGTTTGAATGCAGGAATATAAATTCCAGGCTATCCTCCAATCGTACAAAGAAAGGCCTTAATATTAAAAACAGATTTATAGCAGGGGAAACCCGTCTATTGATCTTAAGACGAGCAGATAATCACAGAGTGCCAACCTCCACCATCGAACCCTTTGATTATTATAGTTATTTATTCAGCCAACAATTAGCATTCCCTTAACACCACGTTAAGAATCAGGTACTTTCTTTGTATCACTTTTGGAATTGAAACAAATAACAGTAAGCCTGATTGACCAATGTTCAAATCATTAAGTCTACTCTACACTAAAATTAAATATGGATTTTTCAGCCCTGAATACTATGAGCTTTATACGCATCTTCATAGTAATCGATTCATGGAGGCTTTTGCCGTGAAACCCGCGACCGGGCTTAGATTCGAAGATCATTTCCGGCAGTTGTGCGAATTTCGTAATCATCAAAAGAATCATGTTCAGGGTCACTTTCTGTTAAGCAGAGTTGACCTGGGGGCCTCCTTCCGGCAATGTATGGAAGAGTTGGGGAAACCATTACTATTCAACGCTGCCTATGAAAAAGGTGTTCCGATGATGGTTGCAGGTTACAAGCATTCGGCCAATCCGATCGTGTACAAAACATTGTATTTTTTCTCAGGGAATCAATTTCTTATGAATGAAATACATATTTACAATTCTACCGACCAGCAACATATGTCATTTGCCCGCGAATTGCTAAAAAGAAGATCAATTTCAGTAACGCTCAGTGATGCCGACCTGCAACTTTTCACCGATAATAACAAGATGACCATTGCTGTGATTAAAGAGGCCTTCAAGGTTAAGATAATTTTCTTCCATGAAGAAGATCAACACCTTCAAAAGATCATTAATCAATTATGCAACGCGTCCAGAGATGAGCCAATAGTCATCACCGCGAATAAGAAATAACCAGACCTGTACAATAGTAGTCAACTCTTCCCATTTGCACTTTCGCTTCCGATATCAGTAATTGGTAACTGTAAAAAAATGGCGAATCCGTCCGCTGCAGCCTTTCCATACTTCATAATAGAGAATAACTTAATCAATAATATCCTGATTCAAATGACATCATATTGATTATGCAACTGATGAAAACTAAGAGCCGGAGACCAGATCGGGCAATATTCTTTTTCCTGAGAGACAGAAATCACCCCCCTCAGTATGTTCAACAGAAAATTTATTAACAGATGCAGTAAGCAGTAAAACAATACATTAACCAATATCACCCAAAACAAGAGCCTGACGCGAATTCCAATACTACCGCTGCAGATCAGTGAGCTTGCCGGGAAATATCAATCTGGCTTATTTGTTAAGTTTGGATTTGGGATTTGAATGTATATTTGTACCTCAGCCCATTGATATGGAACAAGCCATCAATTATGGCATGGGCTTCGTATAATTATTAAAGAGCCAGCGCATGACAACACGTAATCTTTTTCTACTGTTAATACTCCTTATTCCCGGATTTATAACGGCTCAGGGCACCCGTCAGAAAATCTGCATAGATAGTGACTGGAAGTTTCATCCCGGGCATGCATCCGATCCCTTACAAGACTTCAACTACAAGATAGCTAACATCTTCGCCAAGACGGGTAAGGCAGAAGGAACTGCCATTGATCCAAAGTTTGATGATAAAGGATGGAGATCGCTTAACCTTCCGCATGACTGGGCGGTAGAATTGCCGTTTGAATTCAGTGGGAATGCCGATATGATGTCACATGGCTACAAAACCATCGGGGCGTTATACCCGCAAAACAGTGTGGGTTGGTACCGGAAGACTTTTCCGATCAGCCTTTCAGATTCCGGGAAACGGCTGGCCATTCAATTCGATGGAATCTACAGGGATGCCAGCGTATGGCTCAATGGTTTCTATCTTGGGACAAATGCCAGCGGATATATTGGCCAGACCTTTGATATAACCGATTACGTCAGTTTCGGTTCAGAGAATGTACTCGTGGTCAGAGTGGATGCAACCCAGGCTGAAGGATGGTTTTACGAAGGGGCGGGCATATACCGGCACGTATGGCTTCTGAAGACCAATGAAGTTCATGTTGCGGGGAATGGTGTATATATTCAGACAAAGACGAAGGGCAACCAAGCCGTCATCGACATAGAAACGACAATTGAAAATGAATCATTACAGCGTGTACAATGTGTTGTGCAGCATCAAATACTGTCGCGTGAAGGAAAAGTGTTGGCAGAATCTTCAGAAATTCCATTACAGGCGATGATACATCAACAAAAAAAACTCTCACACCAGGTTGTACTACCATCGCCGAACCTCTGGTCGCCCGAAACACCTTACATATATCAGGTAAAAACCATCGTGAGGGCCAACAACATGCTTGTTGATGAAGTGGTGACCAAATTTGGAATTCGTACAATCAGGATCGATCCGAAAAGAGGTCTGCTCGTGAATGGCAAACCAGTAAAAATCAAAGGTGTAAATTGTCATCAGGATCATGCGGGTGTTGGATCAGCCATACCCGACTATCTGCATTTTTACCGACTAAACCTGTTGCGACGCATGGGTGTCAATGCCTACCGCACCAGCCACCATCCTCCCTCTCCTGAGCTACTCGATGCCTGCGATAGTTTGGGAATTCTGGTTATGGATGAAACCCGGTTGCTGAATTCAGGGAAAGAGTATGAAGACCAGTTCAGACGGTTGATCCTTCGCGACCGGAACCACCCTTCGGTCTTCATCTGGTCGATTGGAAATGAAGAGGGCTATGTGCAACGCACCGGCACCGGTAAACGACTGGCACTCTCATCCATGGCATTGGTAAGTGAACTCGACCCCTCCCGCACATGTACCTATGCTGCCGATATGGCCAATGAGTTTACCGGAATCAACGAAGTGATTCCGGTGAGAGGGTTTAATTATCGTGAAAAAGCCATGGCAGATTACCACAGAGATCACCCGTTACAGCCGGTCATTGGCACCGAAATGGGCAGTACGGTAACAACAAGGGGCATCTATCAGGCTGATTCCGTTGAAGGATATTTACCTGATCAGGATATTACTGCACCCTGGTGGGCTTCACGTGCCGAGGACTGGTGGCCGATTGCGGCAGCGCATAATTGGATGTCAGGAGGTTTTATCTGGACGGGATTTGATTACCGCGGTGAACCTACTCCTTACCAGTGGCCAAATATCAATTCACATTTTGGAGTCATGGACATGTGTGGTTTTCCAAAGAATATATACTATTATTATGCATCATGGTGGACCGACAACGACATCCTTCACATCTCACCGCATTGGAACTGGCAGGGAAGCGAGGGTAAGACCATTAAAGTCTGGGTAAATTCAAATGCCGATGAGGTGGAGTTAAGCCTGAACGGAAAGTCATTAGGTCGGAAAACAATGAGACGAAACAGTCACCTTAACTGGGATGTCAATTATGAGCCCGGCATCCTGAAAGCTATAGCATGGAAGAATGGCAGAGAGATCAGCACAAAAGTTGAAACCACAGGCAAGCCATACGAACTGGTTCTCACACCATACAAGACGACATTATTTGCCGATGGCAAGGATGCAGTGGTAGTGAATATCTCTGTCATCGATAGTCTGGGGCGGGAGGTCCCCGATGCCATGAATCTGGTCAACATTACATTGTCGGGCGATGCCCGCATCATTGGCGTCGGGAATGGAGATCCCAGTTGTCATGAACCTGATAAATGCATGGTCGGGCAATGGCAGCGAAGCCTTTTCAACGGCAAGGCTCAACTGATTTTACAAGCGGGAAGCAAACAAGGCATCGTGATGCTTGAAGCCACGTCTAAAGGTTTATATAAGGCATCTTCAGAATTGCATACCATACCGGCCTACAAACCCGCAGGTTCTTTTACCGCGCATCGTACATCAGGGCAAAAGCAAAAAATGAATCTGTCGGATAAGATACTTGGGGCCGACATTTCACACCTCCCCGAGTTGGAGGCACATGGAATGAAATTCTACGATAATGGTACAGAAAAAGATGCCATTGAAATATTAAAGGATCATGGATTCAATTACATACGTCTTCGCATTTTCAACAACCCATCCGCTAAAAACGGCTACTCGCCAAATAAAGGCTTCTGCGATCTTGACCATACCCTTCAGATGGCCTTAAGAGTAAAAAAGGCTGGCATGAAGCTGCTGCTTGATTTCCATTACAGTGATTATTGGGCTGATCCGCAAAAACAAAACAAACCTGAAGAATGGAAGAACCTTCAGCCCGAAAAGATCCCTGAGGCAATCAGGAGTTACACGAGAAAAGTGCTGCTGGCTTTTCAAAAGCAAGGAACCCTGCCCGACATGGTTCAGATAGGAAATGAAATAAACCACGGGATGATCTGGCCTGAAGGGCATATCGGAAATCCCGGCAACCTGGCAGCCTTTATCAAGGCAGGTGCCGAGGGAGTGAAGTCAGTTGATACAAATATTCTGATCATGTTGCATGTAGCTTTAGGTGGTCAGATTGATGAAACCATCTTCTGGTTCGACAATATGTTCAGCCGCGGGGCAGACTGTGATCTCATCGGGTTATCGTATTACCCCAGATGGCATGGGACATTGGCCGACCTTGACTTCACACTTCGTCAGATTATCGACCGTTACGGGAAGCCGGTAAATGTGGTAGAATACTCTCACATGAAAAGTGAAGTGAATGAAACAGTCTTCAACCTTCCCGACCGTATGGGAACCGGCACATTCATCTGGGAACCACTGAGTACCTGGGAAAAGGTATTTGACGGGACGGGGCATTCAACACCACTGATCGGAACGTACGATGAAATTTCGAGAAAATTTATCAAGAAGCAAAACTGACCCGGTTTTAAACAAGAAAAGCCGGTTAAAAACCGGCTTTTCATTTAAAATACAGAGATATTCAGAACCAATAATTAATTTTTGTACTCAGCCAGAATATCTTTTACACCTTCCGGAGCCAGACGACCGTAAACCTTGTCGCCTACCATAACAACCGGAGCAAGTCCACAGGCCCCCACGCAACGCAGGCAGGCCAGTGAGAATTTTCCGTCAGGGGTAGTCTCCCCAACCTGTAAGTTGAGCAGTTTGCGGAATTCGTCAAGAACCTTCTCAGCACCGCGCACGTAACAGGCTGTTCCGAGGCATATAGAGATAGGATGCTCACCCTTGGGGGTCATAGTGAAGAAGGAATAAAAAGAAACGACACCATATACATGAGCTACAGAAACATTAAGTTCTTTGGCCACGACCTCCTGCACTTCTGCGGGAAGGTATCCAAAAATTTCCTGAGCTTTATGTAGCACGTTGATCAGTTCACCAGGTTCATTGTTAAACGACCGGGCAACCTCTTTCAACTGGTTGAGTTTATTTTCGGGCAATTTAATTTCAGCCATTTTAATTCAGTTTTTAATGATTTCTCAAACCTTTGATATATCAACGAATTACTCGACAGTAATTTTGGTACTCTTGTCGAAATAGTGCGTATGTAAAAGATGATGTGATTTCTCGCTCAGTGGTTTACCGAGGAATTCTTCATACAATTTGATGATGAATGGATTCTCGTGTGATTTACGGATGGGTTTTTCGGCGTCTTCTCTATACAGAGCCATCTGACGAGCCTTGAGAATAGACGAATCGCCATGATGAAGCGGCTGTCCGCCACCACCAATGCAACCACCCGGACAGGCCATAATTTCGATCGCATGGAATTCAGATTTACCATCGCGAACATCATTTAACAACTGACGGGCATGTCCAAGGCCATGTGCAATACCGATATTCAGTTTCAGTCCATCGAAATCAATTTCAGCATGACGGATTCCTTCGAGGCCACGCAATTCTTCAAAATCGACTTTATCGAGCTTTTTACCGGTATGTACTTCATAAGCTGTACGGACAGCTGCTTCAATCACACCGCCGGTTGTTCCGAAAATAACAGAAGCACCGGTTGATTCACCGAGCGGGTTATCGAAATCTTCAGCAGGCAAAGCCTTGAAGTCGATATTGGCTTGTTTAATCAATGCAGCAAGTTCACGAGTTGAGATGCTGAAATCTACATCAGGGTTGTTGTCATGTTTGAATTCATCGCGGCTGCATTCATACTTCTTAGCCAGGCAGGGCATGATGGAGACCACCACAAGATCTTTGCGGGTTACACCAATCTTATCAGCAAAATAGGTCTTTGCAATGGCACCAAACATTTGTTGCGGACTGCGGGCAGTAGAAGGAACGTCTTTCAGTTCGGGGAAATTATGTTCAAAGAAATTCACCCATGCAGGGCAGCAGGAGGTGAGAATCGGGAGTTTAACAGATTTATCGCCACCCAGGAATTTGCCCAGACGATCAAGTAATTCGGTTCCCTCCTCCATAATGGTAAGGTCGGCAGCAAAATCGGTATCGAAAACGTAGTCGAATCCTATTTCACGCAGTGCAGTGACCATCTGGCCTGTTACCAGTGTTCCCGGTTCCAATCCAAACTCTTCACCCAATGCAGCACGTACTGCAGGAGCAGTTTGCACGACGACAGTTTTGGTGGGATCGGCTAGAGCTGCAATGATCTGACGGGTATGATCAACTTCAGTAAGGGCACCGGTAGGGCAAACAGCCACACACTGTCCACAATAGGTACACACTGATTTTTCGAGATTCATTTCAAAGGCAGGAGCCACGACCGACATGAAGCCACGATTGACAGCAGAGAGAGCCCCAACGCTTTGTACATCGTTGCACATCATTTCGCAGCGGCGGCACATCACGCACTTGTCAACATCGCGGATGATAGAAGGAGAAGTATCCTTACGATAGGTACTTTGTTCACCTTTGTAGGTAATTTCACGAATACCAAATTTATGGGCCAGATCCTGCAATTCGCAGTTACCTGACTTAGCACATACGAGGCAATCGAACGGGTGATCCGAAAGGATCAGTTCGAGGACAGTGCGACGGGCATTAAGTACTCGGATTGTATTTGTACGAACTACCATTCCTGGCATGCATTCGGTGGCACAAGCGGGAGCCAGATTACGGCGTCCTTCGACTTCAACAACACAAATACGACAGCCACCCGGTTTGTTCTCAATTTTCATGTCACCTAATGAAAAGTAACATAACGTGGGGATATCAATCCCGATCTGCCTGGCGGCTTTAAGAATGGTGGTGCCTTTTTCGACTTCAACACTCTTTTTATCGATGGTTAATTTAATAAGTTCCATTGATCTGCTAATTAATATTGATGTTAAAAATCATCATTCCGGTACGCTTAGCGAACGAAGATGGCATTGAATTTACACTTCTCAACGCAAGCACCGCATTTGATACAGATATCCTGATTGATTTCATGGGCTTTCTTACGTTCTCCGCTGATAGCATTCACCGGACAGTTGCGGGCGCAGGCAGTACATCCAACGCAGGCGTCAGGTTCAATTACATAGCGAAGCATGCTCTTGCAAACACCAGCACGGCATTTCTTCTCTGTAACGTGTTCAAGATATTCATCCCAGAAATTATCAAGGGTTGAAAGAACCGGATTGGGTGAAGTCTGACCCAACCCACAGAGGGCAGTATCTTTGATCACCTGACCTAGGTTGCGCAGGTTATCGAGATCTTCCATTGTGCCCTCACCTTTAGTAATCTTGGTAAGAATTTCATGTAGGCGTTTGTTGCCAATGCGGCAAGGGGAACATTTTCCGCATGATTCTTCAACGGTAAATTCCAGATAGAATTTAGCAATGGCCACCATACAATCATCTTCATCCATAACGATCATACCACCCGAACCCATCATAGAGCCGACAGCAATCAGATTATCATAGTCGATAGGTGTATCCAGATGTTTCATGGTGAGGCAACCACCTGAAGGGCCACCGGTTTGAACAGCTTTAAACTGTTTGCCATCCTTGATGCCACCACCAATTTCATAAATGACTTCACGGAGTGTGGTGCCCATTGGAACTTCAATCAACCCAACATTATTAATTTTTCCGGCGAGCGCGAACACTTTGGTACCTTTTGATTTCTCACTTCCAATAGAGGCGAACCATTCGGGTCCTTTAAGGATAATAACGGGAATATTGGCATAGGTTTCAACATTATTCACATTGGTAGGTTTACCAAGGTAACCGCTTTCCGAAGGGAATGGGGGCTTAAAGGTAGGTTCACCACGATGACCTTCCATCGAATGGATGAGTGCAGTTTCCTCACCACACACAAATGCGCCGGCACCGTACCTCATCTCAATATCGAAACTGAAATCCGAGCCCAGAATATTTTCACCAAGAAGGCCATACTCTCTGGCTTGCCTGAGGGCAACTTTAAGACGTGCAATGGCCAGAGGATATTCTGCACGGATATAAATCAGCCCCTTGGAAGCACTAGTGCAGTAACCATTAATGGCCATAGCTTCGATAACACTGTGAGGATCGCCCTCGAGAATGGATCTGTCCATGAAAGCACCAGGGTCACCTTCATCGGCATTACAAACCACATATTTCTGATCAGCTTTGACTTTGCTGGTAATCTGCCACTTGAGGCCTGTTGGAAAACCACCTCCACCACGACCACGAAGACCTGATTTAATAAGATCACTGATTACCTGTTCAGGTGTTGATGACAAAACTTTACCCAGTGCTGCATAACCATCGCGGGCAATATATTCATCTATATTTTCAGGATCAATGAACCCACAATTTCTTAAAGCAATTCGAATCTGTTTGCGATAGAAACCCATATGCTTCGAATCGCTGACGTGTTCCTGATTTTCAGGATTGGTATAAAGCAGACGGTTAACTTTTCTGCCTTTATAAATATGCTCGGCTACGATTTCATCGCAATCAGCAGGAGTCACCTGCGTATAAAATGTGTTATCGGGAAGGACCTTGACAATGGGTCCCTTTTCACAGAAGCCGAAGCAACCGGTCATCACAACTTTAACCTCTCCGTCGAGATTACGTTCTACCAGTGCACGATTCAGGCTTTCAACAATAGCATCACTGTGCGATGCCCGGCACCCGGTTCCTCCACACACCAAAAGGTGCTGGTTGTACTTTGCCATACGTTTTCCTCCTAATTATTTATTGTCAATAGTTTCATAATTGCGCGGGATAATCCCGTCGACTAATTCACCGTTTTTGATATACTTCTCGATGATCTCGTCAGCTCTTTTTACATTGACGTTACCAAATACAACAGGTTCCTGACCCGGAAGTATCACCTCGATGGTAGGTTCGGCAAAGCAGTAACCCATATCGCCGGTCTGGGTCACAACTGCATCTACATTACGTTTCTCAAGCTCTTCGATCAGAAAGTTCATCACTTCCTTAGCACCCGAAGCGATGCCACTGGTAGCCATGCCTACTTTAATCTGAACAAGCTTCTCTGGTTGATCGGCGTTTTCTCTCAGACGAATCTTCTCCTGCACGTCGTCCTTGATCTTCCGGAGATCGGCCAATGATTTGATTTTTGTCATAATTACTGTTTTTAATCCTGTTTCCAGCACTGGTACGTCTGGTATTTCAATGATTTGTGAAACAAAATGTTACCATTCCTGATTTTGGGTGCAAAAATAACGCTCAAATGTCACTTAAACAAGTATAATTGTTAATATTTTAACACTGTGAATCAGATAACAAAAATTTATATTCATTCTAAATAAGAATCAATATATACAACTCGGATCCAATGGGTTAAAACTAACGATTTATTTTAATTTCCGTTAAATTTTCATCAATCATTTCTATCAAAAATTTTCTGACTGAAGGATCTGTTATGGAGACGCCATCCAAGGCTGCTTTAACTTCACGGCTATCGAAAACATATTCGCCATGACTTGTAAAATGTGTATAGATGAAATCAATATCGGTGAAAGAACATGTCAGCATAGCTATAACACCAGAAATATCGCCAATAGCAGGGCGATCAAAGTTTCTAAACTCAAAACGACAAGTCACGGTTGTTCCCTCCCCTACAACTGATTCAAGGTGGAAATAGCCACCGGTTCGTTCTGCATTCTGTTTCAGTAGTGGCAAACCCAGCCCAACCTTACGCGTAGAACGGGAAGTAACAAATGGATCAATCACCTTATCAACCATCTCCATGGGAATTCCTTTTCCATTATCCGTTACAATCAAAAAATAACTGTTGGCCTCTTCCTCTTCTCTGATCGTGATCTGAATCAGCGAAGCACCCGCTGTAATCGAATTGTTTACAATGTCGAGAATGTGAAGTGATAATTCTTTCATTTGTTTGATTGATTAGGAAACAATGCGCCGGCCACCGATCGCCTTAAGTACCATCTTAAACTCATCGAATGATGGAGATTCCATTTCAAACTCAGAAAAGTTCTGACCAATATCGACAACGAAATGGGCGTCACTGCTCCTGATTACCGGCAACTTATTCTTTCGTCCCAAACCGTTGGCGAACGCTATATTTGAAGTATGTTTAGATAATTCCAAAGCGTCTGCATTGAGGTCAGGGGGAATAAAGCCTAACTGGCTTACAAGGCTATACATCGGCCGTGTAACGTGGGCAGGTATAAAAAGACCACCAAGAGAATGTACAAATGCTGCAACTTGATCGATGCCCTGGTCTATGGCTGAAATCAGAAGCCAGGGGTATTCCAGTACTATATTCTCATCACGATCGACCACCAACTGATAGCCAAACTTATCGATATTATTTGGTATTCTGAGCAGGTGGCTTTCGATATAATCCTGCAGACGACCGAGTGAATCTATATCTGGCATATAAGACAGACAATGAGTTTCCTCGCGAGTAGTAATTTCAGCTCCACAGTATACAGCCAGACCTTTTTCTGCAGCTATTTGAGCGATCAGAGGTGCCTGAAGGGTAGAATTATGATCGGTTATGCCGATTATCTGAAGGTTTCTCGCCAGAGCTGTCTCAATGATCGCTTCAGGACTCATTGAGAGGTCGCCGCAAGGCGACAAAACCGTATGGATATGCAAATCGGCTCTGAAAACCATTCGTTGGCAGCTATTTTAATAAATCATAGATTTTCCCAGCCAACTCAAACGTTTGAAGGGAGGAACTTAATACTGGGATTTCTTCCTCTTCACTCTGCAAAGCCATGTCAGGCTCAGGTTTTAAGTCTTTAACCAGAATCACTGCCGAAAGATCCTTCAGGGAGGCAATGGCCATCACATTCTTATGCGTTTGCAAGGTAATCCATATTCTTCCTGCATCACAGTTACCCATCACATCGCTAAGCAAATCTGAAACATAACCACCGGCGACTTCTTTATTCAGTCCAGACGCCCCTGATACAACAGTAAGGTTGAGTGCATCAACCAATTCTTTTACAGTCATTATTTTTGGATTTAAATGTTTTCTGATTCGGGTTTCTTTAGCTTTTTTTTACCCCATATACTCTCGATGATAGCAGTTGACCCGGCCATATTCAACTTACCGGATGAAATTTGTCGGTTTCTGATAAAGAAGCATTGCTCTATTCCGGCTTTACCCTGAACAATATCTTCAGCAAGAGCCTGACAATTGGGTGCACCACAAGCTCCACAATCAACCTGAGGCAGCGATTTCAGTAGTCTGTTACGCTGGTTCATCTTCTTCATTGCCTCGGCCATGTTTTCATCCAGCATCAACATGCTACGTGGATTAACATCATCAATTGCAATGTGATTAATCAAATATTCCTTTGAGCGGACGATTGACTCTTCCGACATTTCCGACGGAATCGGTCCACTGACAGAGGGTAGGTTGGCAGCCCTGTTCTTTAATCTCTCGACGGCCAGAAACCTATTGGCGACAGCTAAAACACCACCTGCACAACTTTCATCACATGCCCTCAATTCAACAAAATCGATGTCATCAATTTCCTCATTCTCGAGTTTTTCAAGGAAATCAATCACGTTATGAATTTCATCGATCGCCAGACAACGTCCCTGTATAGGAGTAGCTTCACCATGAGTAAGGCTCCACATGACCCCTTCACTTGTAAGCGGATCGATCTTCGGCAGGTAGCACGACTCACTCTTGCCATTCTGCTTAATCGACTTATAGATTTTGTTGAATATAAAATCCATGTTAATAACCCCAGAAATGGGTGACCATTCTTCGCCTACCGGAGATTTGATGGCAGCAATTTTGGCGGCACATGGGGTAATGTAAAAAATTCCAAGTCTATCAGAATTTATGCCTTTATCAGTATATAGTTTTTTAATATGAAGCGCCGCAATGTCCAGGGGTGGCTTTAGCAACATCACATTTTCTGTCAAAGCCGGAAACCTGACCTGAATAAGTCTGACGATTGCAGGGCAAAAAGAAGAGATAACCGGCTGGTTAGCGGCAGGATTTTTCACAAATCGTTTAGCGGCTTCCAGAAGTATCTCTACACCATGCTCTACTTCATAGACTGCAGTGAACCCAAGTTCCATCAGGGCGCTATATATCTGGGCAACTGTAATATCTTCAGGGAACTGACCACTGAGTACTGCGGGTACCAATGCTACCCGATGCTCAAAGTCGAATATCTTTTTAAAGTCATCATGTTCGATATGGATGGCCTTTACCGGACAGTTGCGCAGACACATACCACAATCAACACAACGATCATCGATGATCACAGCTTTGCCATTTCTGACCCTGATGGCCTCAGTCGGGCAAACCGTCATGCAATGGGTACATCCAATGCAAATGTCATCCCTAACCTTCAACGCATGATGGAATGATTTGGCTTCCATTCAGTTAGTATTAAGTGGTAGGTTGATTGATAAATACAATTAATTCAACAGTAGTTCCCTTGTCAACTACTGAGGTTACATGCATCTCGTCGGTATTTTTTTTCATATTGGGGAGTCCCATTCCCGCTCCAAATCCCATTTCGCGTACCTCCGATGATGCAGTTGAATACCCTTGTTGCATTGCAAGTTCAATATCCGGAATCCCAGGGCCTTCATCAACCAAACGTATTCTAACCTCCGACGTGTCGATATTGGCTATAATTCTCCCTTTAAATGCGTGAGCTACAATGTTTACCTCGGCCTCGTACAACGCCACAACAATGCGTTTAATGTCGCGGTGATCGACATTCAACTGCTTCAATATTTTCTTGATCTGGCTGGATGCATTCCCAGCCGTAGCAAAATCTCCACCTTGTACTTCAAACTCAAAAACCATAGGATAAACAATGTTAAATCAAAGGCAATAATCCGAAAAAATGAGGATAATTCCGAACAAATTTACCAGCAATGTTCAGAATACGGGCTTTATACCTGCTTGTGAAAGGATTGCAATTGCTTTAAACATAGAAGAACTATATTCTATCAGCGTAATATTGCTCTCGACAGCCAGTTCGATCATCTCTTGTGTAACCTTTTTGTTTCTCACAAAAATAATACAGGGAATATCACTCATTTCAGCTGTTCTGACAGCCTGATTATTCGCTAATCCTGTAATTAACAAAAGATTATCTGTTTCAAGCGTAAGTACATCACTCATCAGGTCTGACGCGAAACCATATTCAACCTCACGTTCACCCAATTCACGCCCGCATACCATGGTGGCATTCAGAAGACTCACTATTTCACTTATTTTCATAAATCAGTATACTAAAACAATGATGATTGATAAAATCTGACGCAAAGATAATGTAAGTATTCATGTTAAACCAATTATTTGTTAAAAAATTAACAATGTTATTAGAATAACAACAAAAATATAATGCAAATAAAATTTAATGTGATAAAAATCTCTAAAAAGTATTGTTAACTAATTAACAAACAACCATGAAGATTATTACGACTATTTAGACTAATTTAAAATTAAACCTCTATTAGCAAACTAAACCGGTTGATTAATATGTAAAATGAGCTAAAGTCTACTTTTGACCAGCACTGTTATTTGATTAACAATAAAGCAAAAGATCAAATCAATCAGAAGTTTTTAAAAATCAAACTAATTAACAAACGGAGGATAAATGTCGAACACAGAGAACTTTGTAAAAGAACTTGCCGACAAGTATGGCCGAAGTCGCGAATCACTTATGCCAATTCTACAAGAAATTGTAGATGTTCAAAACTATGTCAATGATGAAGCAATGGTAAATGTTGCGCGCGAACTTGATTTGTCGGCTGCCGAGGTATATGGTACCGCAAGTTTTTATTCTTTTATCGAAACCCGCGAGATGGGAGAATACATTATCAGGGTTTGTAAAACCATTGTCTGCGATATGAAAGGAAAAGAAGCTGTTCTGCGCGCCATCGAAGATACACTGAAGGTTAAAATCGGAGAAACTACTCCCGATAAAAAATTCACACTACTTACAACCAATTGCCTTGGCTGGTGCCATAAAGGTCCCGCCATGCTCATAAATAACGAGGTCTTTACTGAGCTTACACCAGGTAAAGTGGTGGATATCATCGAAAGCTACATGCACAAATAACCCAATTCGAACAATTGAAAAAAACAATCACTATGGAATCGAATAAATTATCAAGGGTTGACTATATCTTCAGACCCGAAACAAACAGATTGGATTTGTTGAAACGGGTAATGTCGAAAGACAAAGACGACTTCCTGCTCGAACTGATCGACTCAGGGCTTAAAGGACGTGGCGGAGCAGGCTTTCTTACCGGATTAAAATGGAAACTGGCTAAGGAAGCTGCTGGTGATAAAAAATATGTTATCTGTAATGCTGATGAAGGCGAACCAGGTACATTTAAAGACCGTGAAATTCTGGACAGGGTAGCCGGAAAAGTGCTTACCGGCATGGCACTCTGTGGATATATTGTTGGTGCTGATGAAGGGTATATCTACCTCAGGGCTGAATACAGGTTCCTCTCACCTAAACTCAATAAAATGATGGCCGGGATTAATGAAGAACTCAAATCAATCGGCCTCAATTTCAAACTTGGAATCCGCTATGGCAGCGGAGCCTATGTTTGCGGCGAAGAAACTGCACTCATTGAATCGATGGAAGGCAAACGAGGAGAACCTCGAAACAAGCCCCCCTTCCCTGTTACTGAAGGCTACCTTGGAAAACCTACTGTAGTTAATAATGTAGAGACATTTGTCAACACGGTAATCATTGCCGAAATTGGCTATCATGAGTATAAAAAACTCGGTACAGACAGCTCCAGAGGGATGAAACTGTTTTCCATTTCCGGCGACTGCTCCAAAGAAGGCATCTTTGAACTGGAACTTGGAATGTCACTTGCCGATTTCGTAGATGAATTTGGTGATGGTGATACAAAAGCCGTTCAAGTCGGTGGTGCTTCCGGATTCTGCGTTCCACGCAAAAAATTCAAAGAAACCATCATTGGTTTTGAAGGAATCCCAACTGGCGGTTCGATGAAGATTTTCAACAGTTCGCGCTCAATGTACAATGTCCTTCACAACTACCTGGATTTTTTCCAGGAAGAATCATGTGGACAGTGCACACCCTGCCGCGTTGGCTGCCAGCAACTTTACAAAGGCATCATGGCAGTTAAACGCAGAGAACGCCCAGCTACCTATCTTGATGAACTGGTTAAACTGGCCGAAACCATGCGTTTCGCATCCAAATGCGGACTGGGGCAATCGGTTGGCAACGCCTTCGTATCGATTGTAGAAAACTTCAGGGAAGAAATAGTTTACTAACCTAAAAAACAAGGAGACTGAGAAATGACACAAAAGATGATCAATCTCACCATTAACAATATACCCGTTACGGTTGAAGAAGGCACCACCATTCTTGATGCTGCCCGCAAACTTAATATCCGGATACCTACCCTATGCTACCATGAAGATCTATGTGTAGCAGGCAACTGCCGCGTTTGCGTGGTAGAACAGGTCGGAATGCGTACGCTACAGGCTTCATGTGCTGTTCCGGTACGTGAGAACATGCAGATTCTTACTAATAGCATGAAAGTCAGACAAGCCCGTAAAAATATTATTGAGCTGCTGCTCTCTGAACACCGGGCTGATTGCACAAAGTGCTACAAAAACGGAAACTGCGAATTGCAGGATTTGGCCAATGAATACAGGACAGGAAACCAGATGTACCTCGACCTTGTACATGAGAAGTCCTTCACCATCGATATGTCATCGCCATCAATCATGAAGGATGACTCGAAATGTATCCGCTGCCAGCGTTGCGTTCGTACGTGTGCTGAACTGCAGGGGGTGAATGCACTCTCTGTAGCCAACAAAGGGCATGAAATGAAAATTTCAAGCTTCTTCGAAAAGCCAATGCACGAAGTGGTTTGTACTAACTGCGGGCAATGTATTAACCGTTGCCCGACTGGTGCGCTCGTCGAACGTAATTACATTGACGAGGTATGGAATGCCATTTACGATCCTACCAAACATGTAGCCGTTCAGACAGCCCCCGCCGTCAGGGTAGCCCTTGGTGAAGAACTGGGATTCGATCCAGGTGAACGTGTTACCGGAAAAATGGTATCAGCACTGAGAAGACTGGGATTCAACTCTGTACTTGATACCGATTTTACTGCTGACCTTACAATCATGGAGGAAGGCACTGAACTACTTACCCGCCTGAAAAGAGCACTTGTCGACAAGGATACAACAGTGTCGCTGCCGATGACTACTTCATGCTCCCCTGGCTGGATTAAATTCATCGAACACACCTTCCCCGAATTTTTACCAAATGTTTCTACTTGCAAATCACCGCAGCAGATGTTCGGTGCGCTGGTAAAAACTTACTATGCTCAACGGAAAAACATAAACCCGAAAGACATTGTGTCGGTTTCAATCATGCCATGTACTGCTAAGAAATATGAGGCTCAGCGCCCTGAAATGCGTGATAGCGGTTATCAGGATGTCGATTATGTACTCACAACCCGCGAATTAGCCATCATGATTAAACAGGCGGGTATTGAGTTCCTGAAACTTGAAGAGGAACAGTACGATCGCTTTATGGGTAATTCAACCGGAGCTGCTGTAATCTTTGGTGCAACTGGTGGTGTCATGGAAGCAGCACTCAGGACTGCATGGGAAATTGTAACAGGGACTCCTGTGCCATTCGAGAATCTTAACATTACACCTGTCCGTGGTATGGAGGGCATCAAAGAAGCGTCTGTCACCATTTCAGGATGCAAACCTGAATGGAGTTTCCTTGAAGGTGTCGAACTTCGCTGTGCTATTGCTCATGGTCTTGCCAATGCCAAACAACTGATGCAGGCTGTGAAGGATGGAAAAGCAAACTATCACTTCATTGAAATCATGGCCTGCCCTGGCGGATGCCTTGGAGGCGGTGGACAACCCATCCCTACGAGTCCTGAAATCCGGAAAAAGCGTGCTGAAGCAATTTATTCAGAAGACGAGCACATGAAATTGCGCAAATCGCATGATAATCCTGAAGTTGCACAAATCTATCAGGAGTTCCTTGGCGAACCACTGGGACATAAATCGCATGAATTACTTCACACACACTATAAAGCACGGAAACGTTACTAATAATGTACAAATTTGCCGCCTGCAGGGGGTCTCTCCATCAGGCGGCTTCAAAAATTAATATTCAATTAAACTAGCCGAATTAACATGAAAGATTATAAAATATTGTTAGTTGACGACGACATTGACTTCGTTTTTATTCAAAAAGCCATTCTCGAAAAAGAGGGCTACAAAGTAGTGACCGCCGGCGATAAATTTGAAGGATTTGCCAAGGCTCGTGCAGAAAAGCCTGATCTGGCAATTCTTGATGTAATGATGAATACCGACCAGGAGGGTTATGAAATGGCTCGTGAAATGCGTAAGGATCCTGAATTTGAGAAAATCCCTATTATCATGCTGACAAGCGTCGACAGTATTACCGGGATTAACCTGAAAGAAATGGCTAAAGATCCTAAATGGCTACCGGTTAATGCTTTTCTGGAAAAACCGGTACAACCGCAAACTTTGCTGGCAGAAGTCAAACGTTTACTTGGTAATTAGTTAAACTATTTTATATATTTGCTTTTTAATCGACCGTTCGCGGTGCCCTGATTAACCAAACTCCAGCAATACTGCCACTTCTTAGCAATAAGAAGTGGCAGTTTTAATTTACCGGACTTTATAAAATCTTTTTCTTATACCATAATTCTGGTATATACATAAATATCTGCCAAGCATAACAATTAACGAAATTCTTCACTAATAACTACCGGCCCAACGCCTGAGTACCCATTCACCGGTAAGTAACAACAAAATCAAGACAAAAACAGAGGCCAAACTAATCCATTCTGAAATATGCTCTTCAGTCAGCAATACAGGCTTCATCTTATGCTCATTCAAAAGCTGGATGGCAATGCTGTCAATCTCAGCAGCAGGGACAAAAACCCCTCCCCTCACCCTGGCAAGGTTAAACAGCAAACGGTGATCAGCCTGCAGGTTTTGAAGTTCCAAATTTGCCGGCATGACAACAAACACCCCATTTTCTTTTAACTGTTCTCCCGATTCGGTGGTAGTTGCCTCCCAAGTGTATCGGCCTGAAGGGAATCTTCCCACATTCAGGGAATAACCTTTATCGTGACGCACAAAAGCATAGGGTAACGATTGTGCATGTTCATCTTTAATTACCAATTGCACTTCTGGTTTATTGATCATTTCATAGCTCTTGTTGTATAGCTCGGCATCAAAAACTACCGGATCGAACTGCTGAACCGTCCGTGGAGAGGAAACCCTTAAACGCTTTTTTGATTCCCTGACAGCCAGATATTGGATGGTTTTAGTAAGCCATACATCATACAACTCCGGACTACCTGTCTGCATCCAGATACTTTGCCTTTGCCGCCAGAATCCTTCACCGGTGATTACTCCACATCGTGCTTCCTTCATTCTGCCAAACACCACCAGCGGTCTTTCTGTCTGAATACCATCGATTTTTTGATATAGCAACACATCCGTACCGGTACTCAACTTGTACGATCCTAATGGAACCGAAAACGGAGGGAGTCCCTGATATAGACTGGTAGCCTGCTCAGGCATCACAAACAACGAAAACTGCGGATTGACCACCGGAATTGCATTGGACAGAGCAGTCCGGTCAACCTGAATAGAAACCGGAGGCAACAAGTTGTTAAACAAGGTAAGGTTGGTTAATGCGCCAACTATAAAAAGAGAGGATACTCCAGCCGTTGCTGCCTGATTAATAAAATCGGTCATCGGAAATGCCACCGAAGGAAGCTGATGGTATACAATGAGGTTGTATGCGTCGGGATTAGGCAGGTTAAAGGGTGGGGTCTGAACATCTACCTCCAGATGGTACTGAGATTGAATAATCTGCCGAAGAGCACCCAGATCAGGATGGGGTGCTGCACCAAGAACCAACACCCTAAGCCGGCTATCCAACACTTCAACATAGGTCTCAAACCGGTTATTCTGAGTAGAAGTCTCTCCACCAAGCGGGGTTACTTCAGCTGCGATACGCAACAGACCCTTCTTTTGCGTTTGAACTGTAAATCCAACATTCTTGCTAAACATCGATGAGGTCACCACTACAACCTCTTCTCCCTTACGCTCTCCTTCTACACTGAGGTTTACCTTTAGTTTTTCGCCTTTGAAACCGTTTGCATTCACAACAACTTCAACCGGAAAAGACGTCCCCGTAAAGGCAACCTTATTGACAAGAAGCTGTTTTATCCTTGTATCGCGACGAGACAGGGTATCGCCATAGCCAACCGCAAATATGCTAAACCCGACGTCTGATGTAGCAAACAATGGATCGGCTCCACGATTAATAATACCATCTGTGAGCAATACGACGGCACTCTGACTTCGGTTCTCAAAGCGCGTTTTGAGGTTGGCAAATAAAGTGGAAAAATCAGTTGCCTGATCGTTAAATTGTTCATTAAGTCCTTCGTTAACCACGCTTCCGAAGTTCACGTACCTGACATCATAAGTTTTATCAAGCTGCCCGGCAAGGCGTTTGGCAGCAGAAGGAAGCTCCTGCCTAATCCTCACGGAGTCATTACCTGAAACCATGCTCATGCTGTTGTCCTGGGCGATGATCAACAAAGGTTTCTGTTCTGAGGTAGAGGTAGAACGGATCATCGGCGAGAGTAACAAAAAACAGATGAGTGAAACTACAACAAACCGCAGCGATGCCCCAATCAGCAGTACACGTCTTGAAAAATCACTCTTTTTATCATTATAATAGAGTACACCAGCATATAAAATGCCAATAAACAGGCATAGCGGGATGTAAAAAAAGGATGATAATAATGTCATTATATACTACTGTATTAACATAATTACATGACAAGCCAACGAGCAAAGACACACCAGGTAATCAGTAACCTTAAATTAAAGAGGGTAACATCACTCGCTAAAAACATAAAGCGATTTCCGGCATACGTTCCGGAAGAAGATCAATTGCTTTCCGAAAAAGCCATAAGCATAAATCTCTCTCTGTTTTCAGGAGGCAAAGTTAGTCAATCACAGCGAACAGGAAAATTATATCATTGCCCCGGCATTCCGGGGCAATGATGAACAGGCAAAAGAGAGATTGCACCGAATAGTGTTGCCGATACCAACGGAAACCATATATTTGCCTCTGTGAGGAAGTCATCTGTCTGACAGCGCCGTTTCAGGTGTCTGATTATTGATTATATGATAATACGGAAGTAGCGACTGTTACATCTGGCAGTTAACAGCCCTAAACTCCCGATCAGATGGCTGGTGCTCCTTTTGATAGTTAAGACAAAATAATTAAAGTGTTGCGCTATGTTGCTTAACATCAACAGAAACAGCCCAATACCAATCTTCGATCAATTGGTTGGGCAAATCCGGCAAATGATTGATGAAGGCTTGCTTGAGGAAGGATACAAGATGCCATCCACACGACAATTGTCGATTTCGCTTGACGTAAACCGCACGACGGTAGTCAAAGTATATGAGGAGTTATGGGCTTTAGGGTATCTGGAAAGCACAAGCGGCTCCTACACAAAGGTACGGCTCAGGAAGAAAATATCGGTACCGGCTAAGCATAATAGCATGCCCGCTTCAGCTACCCGCCAACTGTTCGACACACAGAATCTCTTCGAACTGCCGCAAATGGATCGGTATGCTCAGTTGATGAAAGAACCTTTACCCGGAGTCATCGATTTTTATCACCTGGTGCCCGATCCCCGCCTCATCGATAAGAGACTCATCACCAATTGCTTCAGAGAAGTGATGGCCGATAGCTCAATGAATATCTTCGGATACAATCAACCAAGAGGTTTACCCGCTTTGCGACAGGTTATTGCAACCCACATGCAACTGCACAGCATCCATGCCACTGACGATAATATACTGATCACAAACGGATCGCAAAACTCACTGCAACTCATTTTTCAGACCTTTGCCCAAAGAGGTGATACCATTGCCATCGAAGCGCCTACTTATGCTATGTTGTTCCCTTTGATCAGATTCTATGGGCTAAACGTCGTAGAAATCGAATCGACCGATACAGGATTTGATCTGGAAGAACTCAGCCGGCAGATTGAAATTCAAACGATTCGATTCATCTATGTCATCCCTACTTTTCAAAACCCTACAGGGTCGACTATGCCACAACAAAACAGGGAGGAACTGCTGAGCCTTTGCGAACACCATAGCATAATTTTAATTGAAGACAGCATCGAAGAAGAGATGAAATACTTCGGCAAGGTTCATCTCCCAATCAAATCGATGGACAAACATGATCATGTCATCTACCTGGGTAGCTTTTCGAAAGTACTGGCACCCGGTTTCAGAACTGCCTGGATCATCGCGCCCATTGACTGCATCAGACGAATCACCATTGTTAAGATGATGAGCGATATAACCTCAAACACGTTAAGCCAGGCAATTATTTACAGGTTCTGCCGCCTTGGCTATTACGAATTACATCTTCGGAGAATGATGCGCATCTTTCGCCGGCGCATGAAGACAGCACTGAAGGCCTTGAAAAAATGGATGCCGGCAGGTATGGTTAGTTGGAAAGAACCATTGGGTGGCTTTATTATTTGGCTGGAAATAACTGCCGATCCACCAGCCGATGTTGAGGCCTGGTTCCAGCAACATGGTGTCCGCATCACTGATGGCAGCTTGTTTTACTATACCCCACGTAGTGGGTTCAGAATCCGGATCAGTATCAGTAAATGCAACGATCAGGAAATCGAAGAAGGAATGAAACGAATTGGTGCCGCCATCAGAACCCTCGGGGAATAAACCGGAAACAGCATCAAAAAGGGGATTATCAGTCATAAAAACCAAAACGCTCTTGATTGATGTCCATCAGTAAAACGCCCGCTAATGCCCCTCCGCCATCCTGTAGGCGCTCATCACGGCTTCCGGAGACCTATCCTGTGGCAGGCAGATGCGTCAGGTATCGCCATACGATTTGAAGCATCAGGGATTTTAAGATGCCAACCCATCAACCCATAAGAAATATACGGGCAAGCGATACGCCACGCGTACCGCCTCTTCATTCATGATGTTTTATTACCAGGTCCTAGGGCAAGTGCTTAATAATCCTGATAGTTTTGTTTCCGCTTTTACTCAAAGTCAATTTTAACAAATAAATTCCCTCCTTTAAGAAAGCAGTATTTACAACTTTTTCCTTCCCTTTCATTATCAGTCTGCCGAAAGAATCATAAAGTTCAAATTCTGTTGGTGCGTCTTTTGAAATATTGATAAAAGAATTAAAAGGATTTGGATAAACAACTAAATCATTAGTCACATCTGCCCGGATCGATAACGGTTCGTGTAACGGCCTTAAATAATCGCAATCATTTGTCCAGTAACTTGATTTAAAAGAAATCAAACTATCAGTGTAACAACGCAGACAGCATATCTCACCTTCCAGTACGAACATCTCGCTAACACCAAAAAAGGACTTTAGTGAACCTATTCTATCAATAATCGGATAGACATCATGATCATTAGGACGATTAAACATCCAATCAGATGATGAAGTCGCTGAATTGTATATCATTTTCAAATTATTTCCTTGCAGTGATATGCTCGAAACACTATCAACAACATACTCAAACCGGGAGCAAAAGTATTCGTTCATAGTACAGGGAGTTGTCCTATCTCTTATCAGAATCGTGTCATTCGGGCTTATGTTTAAAAGATATAATGGATAAAACGAGCTGTCATACTTATTGTAATGATAAACTGTATCATTCGAATTATAAATAAAATTTCTCGAAATTAAAGTTGTATCCCAGTAAAAAGTACCATTAGGCCTATTGAATTCGAAAATTTGGTTTGTGACCAGTTCTCTGCATGACTTATTCAGTATTATGGTATCCCTTACCGATTCCATTACTGTCAGATATGGAGGTAAACCATAATCGTGATCGTAATACCATCTTGCTCCAACAGGAGCCCAATCTTGTCCACTTACCAGAGTCGGAATGAAAATCAATAAGGTTAATAATCGTTTAATCATGGTCGTGATTTTAAATTATTTAGTATTTAACTTAACCTGGATTTACCAGTGTATAATTTCCGTAAAAATGAATTTATAAGTCTAAAAATGGCATAAAATAACACCTTTTACCGCCAGAGGCATAATAAGCGACTCTTATCCGCCTCCCGTCTTCATCTGATTGGTCACTGCCATTCATCGTTTTAAACTGGGTTTCTCACCAGTCAAAGATAAAGGTTATGTTTTAGAATATTGTAGTAATCTAATTTCTTGGACTATCGGGTCCTGAGTTCGGTACATTTTTATGGTTTCCATGTTGTCAGCCAA
>MEOA01000008.1 GCA_001768515.1 Bacteroidetes bacterium GWE2_42_24
GGCAAAAATCTGTCCTATACATTCCTATATCTTTGTGTGAATTTTCTATTTAGGAGTTGGGGCTGCACATTGTTTGAAATTTTCAAACAGAGGCTCAGATGCAAAATACATCAATTCACGAGCCATAATGCGTAAAGGGGCAAACTGTCTTACTTTATTAACAAGAAGATACTGGATTATTTTCTCAATAGAAGTATCTTTCTCTTCAGTTATAAATTTTTTTATATCATTAATATTTATACCTTCAAAAAAACTTTTAGGTATCCTTTTATTATTACTTCTTTCTAACATTTCTATATAGTTTTCCAATTCATATTTCTTAAACTTTATAGTCTTATTATCATCAAAAACCAACATTACACTTTCAAAATTAATTTGAACCAATTTATGATATTTTTGGGTCAAAACAAAATACATAGCATTTAAAATAGTTGTTTTACCTAAACCGTTTTCACCTATTAAAATTTTCACATTATCTTTGAACTTAATATCAACATCGCGAAAACCAAAAAGTTTTGTTATTACAAAGCGTTTTATCACTACATTCTCCTTAACAAAATAGTCGATTACTAAAGCGTATGATTCAATACATTAATATATGATTATAATACTAACAAAATGATTATATCTTTTCAATAAAAGAAAAACAAAAAGAGATTAGGCGTCCTTGCCTAAGCTCTAATGTCGGCGAAAAAGACATCTATTCCAGTTACGCCCTAGCCTCGCCGTCAACAACTCTGCGGCGGCCTCCGGCTAAACCCTAAAGGGCGCCTTGCCTCGATCTCGATGCTGTTTCTGTTCCGTCAATATGCTAGAAACAGCATAGCATATTGCTCCGCCGACATCATCGGATTCGGGAACATAACAGTGGCATGATCTGCAAGCTCACCCTTCGGGCTGCGTCGCTTTTGTTTATAAGGGATAACTTGTTGTTTAGTGAGTTTGGATTTGTTCAGGCTTGCCTGCTTCGACAAACACGCTCCTTGTCGTTGACTCCAGTCAACGATGAGACACTTCAATCGCCGGCCCAGCGGGCACCCCGGCTCTTCGCGTCAGATATGCCACGGACGTTGAACTAAAGCGACAATAGTCGCTAGTCACAACGCTTCTGAAACTTACAACTAAACCAGCCCTTCCTAGTCTACCCCCAATAATTTAAGAAATATTCTCACTTCATTTCGATAGTTATTTATATCTATCAAATAAAGGAGACCTATATGAACACTATCCAGCAAAAACTAAAAGAATATCTGAAACTGAAAGGGTATGCAAAAAAAACCCAAAAAGCATATTTTAGTGCTTTGCGTTGTTTTGAGGATTATTATCATAAAAGCCCAAAACAGCTTGGAAATATAGAAGTCAGGAACTTCCTTCTCCATCTCATCAGGATCAACAGAGCTTCTTCTACTCTCAGAATATATTACTCGGCTCTCAGCGTCGTTTACAAAAACATCCTCAACCAGCCTGAGGTCATGCTCAATATCCCTATGTTCAAAAAAGACAAAAAAAGATTACCTGTCATTCTAAGCCGGGAAGAAATCAACAAAATACTCTCCGTAACTACTAACAAAAAGCACAGAGCCATGATTGCTGTTGCTTATTCTTCCGGACTCAGAGTCTCTGAAGTAGTTAATCTCACGGTAAAAGATATCGACAGTGATAGACTAATGCTCAATATTAGAAAAACTAAAGGCGGTTATGACAGAAGCACTATCCTCTCGAAAAAAACTTTACATATTCTCAGAGAATACTATGCTATTTACAGACCAAACAACTTCTTGTTCCAAGGCAAGAAAAACAACCTTTTTGCTGATGTACAACTTACGACCAGAACAATCCAGCGTGTTTTTCATCAAGCTAAAATAGCTGCTGGCATTACCAAAGATGTCTCCTTCCATTCCCTCCGTCACAGCTTTGCGACTCATCTCATCGAAGACGGCGTTAACATCCTTTTTGTTCAACGCCTGCTTGGCCACGCGCTCCTTAAAACCACACTCATCTATCTCCACACCACCAGTCAATCGCTATCAGGCATCAACAGCCCTTTCGATAATTTCTAAATCCATGTTGAAAAAACCTGATATCGAAGTCGCGGATATTTTCCGTATGCATGGCGATCAATATAGAAGCTCGCACAACCTATCCCTCTGGCAGCACAAAACTATGAACGCTATTCAACTTTGCAGGACCCCTGCTCTTGGGGCCAACTCCCAAACTGTTTGTGATTACTGCGGTACTGTAGAAATATCTTACAATTCCTGCAGAAACCGCCACTGTCCCAAATGCCAATTCCGCAGAACTCTTAACTGGATCGATGCCAGAATAAACGACCTACTTCCGGTCCAATATTTTCATGTGGTTTTTACACTACCCGACCTGCTTGAACCGATCATTCTCATGAACCAGAAAATCATGTACAATCTCTTATTCAAATGTGCTTCGGAAACACTCATCGAACTTGGAAAAGACCAGAAACATCTGGGCGCTGAGGTTGGGTTTATCGGCGTACTCCATACCTGGGATCAGAAAATCCTGGAACATACCCACCTGCACTGCATCGTTCCGGGCGGTGGCTTGTCTCTTGATCAAACCAAATGGATTTCCTGTAAAAATGATTACCTGATCCCTGTACAGGTCCTATCGGCTTTATTCAAGAAAAAGTTCCTTTATTACCTAAAGATCTTAATGAAGGAGGACAAACTCAAATATGGACGGGGAATTGGTCAGACTGTTCAGCTGTTCAAGATTATCAGTAAATTATATAAAATTGAATGGGTCGTTTACTCCAAGCCAACTTTCAACAGCCCGGAATCTGTCATCAAATATCTGGGTAAATACACTCACCGCATTGCTATCAGCAATTACAGAATTCTGGAACTAAAAAATAACAGGGTTAGCTAAACAGCTTCTTGGAATGTCTGTATCGTCTTCGGGTATTCATGGTACTAAACCGGAGCATACTGCTTGTGCCGGGGCCATTTTTGAAAAAACAGGATTTGATATTTCTATCTGCCCTTTTTGCGGCAAAGGATATTTGATCACAAAAAACCTTATCAGCTGGCTTTTTATTCCTCCTTAAAGGAAACAATTTTGATTGTTATAATATTAACTTCTTACCTGCGTTCATTTGCTATCTCAGATAGCCCCAGGATAGCTATACCCTATCTCTATCGTTTTTTATCTATGCCAGACCGTATTTCAAATTTGAGACAGCATTGCTTGATCCACACGCTTGACTACTCTTTAAATTCTCCTGTTTTTCTTGATCTTCTCGCTATTCTTATCGTTACAGTCTTCAATTCACAGCCACAAAACCGATTGAATTCCCATAGCAACTAAACAGCTTTCTTGCGCGCCTCTGTTCAACGCCGCACTGAAGACATGAGAAGCGACTCCGCCTCCACCCATTCGCGACGCTCACCGGCTTCTCACGATCTTCCGTGCTTTAACATTAGATGGACATTATGCCACCTCCGGGTATTAAATGAGTTGTCTCCTTGCCTCAAGACCACATCATTCGCGTGCAAGAAAGTCGGCTGACATCGTGTCAGCCTCTAAGCACCGGTCGTCCTGACCAGCGCGGGAATTATAGAGTAATTTTGATATTTATAGTATTATAAAATTTGTAATAGAAAAAGAAGCAATAGGGAAGAAATAAAAATGCCAAGGAAAATGCCAGGCAATATCTTAATAATTATTCTAGGTTTAATTGTATATGCAGTATACCTTATTATATCTGCTGTAGTTTTTTTAATACAACCAATAGTAATCATTACCATAATCTGCGGAGGAATGTTAATAATTTATCAAATTTACAGTAATTTGTATTTCAACAGTAATGATTTTAAAAATATTAAAGATAGCATTAAAGACCATACAAAAAACTGCAATGAACTAAATCATCATATTGAAGAGTTAAAGTGCTCATATGTGAATATAAAGTCATATGATTACGGAGAAAGCCATTTATATGACAATAGTAATTATAATTTCAAAAGAAAAGAATGGAGTAAAGACTTTAAAAGTAATCTAAAACACAATTGCTCTGCAACTGTCTGCAAAAATGCGAGTACTCAGCCATTTAAATATCTTTGCAAATACTTTGATATAGAAATAAACGAAGAAACATTGTCAAATTTTGAAAGTGTATTGAATGATTTTGCTGCTGCTGAACAAGGAAAAATATTATTGCAAAACGAAAGAGATTTAATATTGAACAATATTAGCAATTCCATTCCCATATTAATATATTCTTTCAGTAAAAATAAGTTGATTAAAAAATTAGGGTTGGAAGCTATTGATTTGAGCGACTTGTACTTTCCAATTTATACATTTCAATATGTATCACCTGGTGGAAATAGTTCTTCTAAATGCGATATAAAATTAAACATAGAAAATCTAGATAAATTTATAAAGCATCTTCACGACTTAGTAAAATTCAGAAAAAGTATTGAAGGCCAAAGAGCATTAATGACATCAAATTTACGAGAAATAATCAAAATCAGAGATAATTATACTTGTAAGAAATGCGGATTATCAATTAATGATGAAAAAAATTTATTATTAGAAATAGACCATATCGTTCCTCTTGCGAAAGGAGGTATTACATCAGAAAATAACCTGCAAACATTATGTTGGAAGTGTAATCGCTCAAAAGGGTCAAAAGTTGAAGCCAGACAAATAATTTTCAACATGGAAAAAGGAATCATTGATAAAAAAAAATTATAATGTAATTTGAGGAGCAATTTCATAATGAGCAATATAAAACCTGACAAATCATACATCGATACTCTTTCACTAATCAAGCAAAAGATCAAAACTGCCCAAATCAAAGCAACATTATCTGTAAATGCCGAAATGCTATTACTATACTGGGATATAGGCAACACAATCCTCGAACAACAAAAGAAAGAAGGCTGGGGAGCAAAAGTAATTGACCGGCTGGCTGCTGATCTGCAAAAAACTTTTCCTGATATGAAGGGGTTTTCTTCGCGTAACCTAAAGTATATGCGTAAATTTGCCAATACTTTCCCGGATAATATAATTGTGCAAGAGGTGCTTGCACAAATTACCTGGTATCACAATATTACGTTGTTGGATAAGATCGATTCTCAAAATGAAATACTCTGGTATGCAAGAAAGACTGCCGAAAATGGCTGGTCACGCAATATACTTGTTCATCAGTTAGAGAACAATCTATATCAGCGTCAGGCAATGGCAGAAAAAACCACAAATTTTGAGCGAACACTTTCGGCCCCAACTTCTGATCTTGCAATAGAAATCATTAAAGACCCGTACAAGTTTGATTTTTTATCCCTTGGGAATGATGCTCATGAACGTGAAGTAGAAAAAGAACTTATTAAGCATATATCTGACTTTTTACTTGAACTGGGAGCAGGATTCGCCTTTATTGGTCGCCAATATCACCTTGAGCTTGATGAAAAAGATTATTACATTGACCTGCTTTTTTATCATACCCGGCTACATTGTTATGTAGTCATCGAGTTAAAAATCGGCGATTTTCTCCCGGAATATGTTGGTAAGATGAATTTTTATCTCTCTGCTGTAGATGATCTGCTAAAATCACAACATGATAACCCATCAATCGGAATCATCCTTTGTAAGACCAAGAAAAAACTTACAGCAGAATACGCATTACGTGATACAACAAAACCGATGGGAATAGCCGAATACAAATTAACAGAAGCTATCCCAGATGATTTAAAAACCAGTCTCCCATCCATCGAAGAACTGGAAAAGGGGTTGGAGAATGAGCTTACAGAATAAAACAAGCTTTTCAATTCGTGTTGATTTATAAGCTACCACCTCAACAGCCAATCGTCCTGATTGTCTGTTGCCCCCTCTTCGACATCGTGTCTCAGAGGGCTTTGTGCGCGAATGATGTTCAATATTTTCCAGATGATTCCTGTTAACCTCAAGTCCGGTGGCATAACGGTCGAGTAGGAGGGGCATGAGCCCCGTCCTCTCACAGAACCGTGCGTACGGTTCCGTACACGGCTCTTCATGACAGTTTTATGTATTTGTTTATCCCAAACCAATGCACTTCTTTCTTATCAGACACGATTTTTTTGCCCTACTGCTTCTACGAACCATCTTACCGAAAATGCCTTCTCGACTACGCTTATTCGTGACATAGCCCATGTCCCTCGGTTACGGTATACTGCTCTGCGACCGTCACTTCTGTTTATACCCATCTTCTCCAACTTGTGTACTAGATTAATTTTCCTCTTTTGTTGCACGATTATTCGTGCTCTCAATCTTCTCCTCAAGTGTGCCTCTATTTTACGTAACTGCATTGGGTATTGCGTCATTCCATAATAATTAGCCCATTGATTAACGTCAAC
>MEOA01000009.1:0-234 GCA_001768515.1 Bacteroidetes bacterium GWE2_42_24
TTTTATTTGTATAAACCTTTAACGACTCCGTAAAACATAGCTTCTTAAACTCATGTATTGGTGGCTTTTCTTCATCTTTAATTTTTGTATTATCCGAAACATAAATTTGCTTTGTTTCATACTGAAATTTTGTATATATCTCATCTGTATACACAAATATATCTGTAGTTTTTACAGTTATAGCCACCATAATTGTTACAAAAAATAGTACTACCTTTATACTTATAAATCTTT
>MEOA01000009.1:333-142434 GCA_001768515.1 Bacteroidetes bacterium GWE2_42_24
TTTTTGATAATTCAGTTACGGAGAAATATTTTGAATAATGATATTTAATTAAAGAAATGATCAATGCGCAGAAGAGTTATTGATACAACGGAAGAGATGTTGGAAGTTATTAGTCGGTGCGACGTGTGTTATGTCTCAATGGTTACTCCTGAAGGATTGCCTTATGTAGTGCCTATGAATTTTGGATTTAGTGATGGCGTACTTATTCTGCATGGTGCCCGGGAAGGGATGAAAATGAACATTCTGGCGAAGAATCCAAATGTTTGCATCGCCTTTAGCACCGATCATGAATTGCGATACCAACACGAACAGGTTGCATGTTCCTGGAGTATGAAATACCGGAGCGTACTTTTGAGTGGTAAGGTTGAAATGATTCATGATTTTGATGAAAAGGTTTCGGCACTTAATATAATTATGCGAAAGTACGCTGGTCGTGACTTTACCTATAGTCCTCCTGCTGTCCGTGAGGTACAACCCTTTAAGATTACAGGGTTTAAACTTACAGGGCGTGCCTATGGGGTGTAAAATATCAAAATTTTCTTGTTTTTGCAGAAGGGTATTCCCTTAAGAATCGTCGAATTCTTTGATGTCTCCTTTACCTAGAGAGTTAAATTTTAGTGCATAATTTATGGCCTTTCTGCTTTTTTTTGGCCGATCTGTTTATCTTAGAGTATAAATAATAATATGTTCACTGTAAATGAGATAAGCTAAGAATTTTATTTTCATATAATCTATCATCAGAATAGTTAATTGCCTAAATTAAATTTTCTGAAAGAGAATGAGCTGATTTCGTTTTTTTGGGTTATGATATATGCCCCTGATATATAAAGGCACAAAAAACCAGCCATGTTTAGCAAGTGACCTTTGGTTTTATACAATTTTACGTGCCTGACCAATCTCATATTCAATTTTGAAGGTTTTAGCGAGGCTTCAATTCTATTTCTGGCTCGTGCTGGATACATGTTTTTTGTCAGTCATTAAATCGAGTCATTATATTTTCGATTAGACTTTTCTCAGTTTTTTTTGGTAAAACTCCAATGATGAAAAATTCGCTTCATTTAAGATGCACGATAGATTATTTGTACATAAACTAATATCTCTCGGTAATTGGTTGAAGCATTGAGTTACTCGGAAATGAGTAAGATAATACCATGAATTTAATATATATGTGTCTTTGATTGTGGATTATATATATCTATTGATGATTGCTTTATGCTTTGTGTCTGAGCTTCTCCCGTAAGATTTTTTGATCAATGTCGGATGTAATATACTCAAATCAAATAGAATTTCAAGAAATTTTATAGACGAGCAAAATTGCATTGATATTCTGGTTGCTACATGATGATCTGATAGCTTTGGATGTCGTGCATGTGGCTCAATTCAGTCACCTGAGAAAAGTAAATAAAGGCTGAATGTAACGATTGTCATGATAAGACAACTATAACTAATGAAACCGTATATAGTAAATCAGCCATGTTTTACTTGGTTTGGTTTCATATTGGGGAGCAGTTAATTGCTTAAAATCAATTGTCAGAATGAACTCAATGCTCCCCAAAACCCACATTATTCTACCACAAAGCGAAAAATGCTAAACTGTTGACATACTGTGATGAAACATATCATCGCTTCGAAGTAGCTTCGAAGCGTGTTCGTAGCTTTTTCGTTTTTTTACGAAGCAATAACGAAGCAGTGAAGAAGGTACTTCGAATGAAGAAAGACTATGGTATCACTTATGTAAAGGAGAGCTCTTTTTAAAATCTGTAGGTAACTCATATGCAGAGCAGATATTGATCAATTACTCCATTTGCCATAATCATAGGAATTGATAGATGATATACCGAGGAAGGAAGTATCCTTCGGGGATGTTGTGGATAAGAAATGTGATTTGGAAAAGTTATGGGCGTGTGTCCGATGCCCACAATAATTCGAAGACATAAAAAAAGGAGGGTTGACCCTCCTTTTTTTATTCGATGATCGTCATTTCTTTGACCAGATGACCTGCTCCTGCAAATTTATCTATGATGAACAGGCAGTATCGGATATCGAGTGATATATTTCGACACTTGTCGGGATCATACATGAGATCGCTCATGGTGCCTTCCCAGCAACGGTCAAAGTTAAGTCCTAGGAGTTGTCCTTCACCATTCATTACCGGGCTGCCCGAATTACCTCCGGTGGTATGGTTTGTGGCGATGAAGCAAGTGTGCATTTCGCCCGATGCATCAGCATACCGACCGTAGTCTTTTGAATTGTATAAGGATTTAAGCTTTGGCTCAACAACGTAATCGTATACCTCCGGGTTTTCTTTTTCCATGATTCCATTCAGGGTTGTGTAATAATTGTAGCTTGCTCCGTCTTCGGGGACATACCCGTTTACCTTACCATAAGAAATGCGAAGTGTAGAGTTTGCATCAGGGAAGAATTTTTTACCTGGTTGCATTTCCATTTGTGCTTTCATATAAAGCGGCATCAGGCTATCGAATTTGCGATCAAATTCAACAATATGCGGATTTACTATTTGTTTGTTGTAATCAGTTAATTGAAAGGCGAGTTGATAAAGGGGGTCATTCTCGATTTTCTTAACATCTTTCCGGTGAAAATTTCCCAGCAAACCTGACAATCGGTTTTTCGATGTGAACACTGATTTCCGGAAAAGATCGTCGGCTGCAATCTTTAAATTGCCCTTGTATTTTTTTATCAGGTTAGTAAATACTGTTGGTTGTTCGGCTTCACCGGCTGCCTTCACGATATACATCTCCAGCATGGCCGCCAGAATTTCACGATCAATTTGCACTTCGTAGTTTTTGTAAAAGCCATCGGTACTTCTGGTATATTTTTGAGCCAGTGTTTTAATGCTCTGGTCCGATGAATCCTTTGATGCGCAAAGGTCAACAAGTGGAGCAAAACTTCTGGCAAAGCGGATTGCCTCAACCGAAAGTACAGATTCGTTAAGCCATGTTTCGGTAGCTTTCCAGTGTTTGTATGGAGTGTAGGCCTCGTCAAACGCAGCAAGCAATCCTGCATAAGGGGATTGTTCAACTTCGTCAACGCCTGTCCAATTAGCGAATCTGGTTTCAAATTCCTTTTTTATTTCAACGCCTTTAATTCTTTTAATTCCTCGGCTTTCACCAATCCATTTCTTCCAGCCATTGGCTATTCCTGCATGTTTTGCGGCATATCTGAGGCGGATGGTATCGTTTTTTTCAGAATAACTGTTAATGATACCCAGCCTGATTTCTCTCAGAGCTATTCTGATAGGATTAACAATGTTAACGGCAAGGTCGACACCTTGGGCGGGAAGGTATTCTTCGGTGCGTCCCGGGAAACCATATACAAATGTGAAGTCTCCGGGTTGAATACCCTTTAACGAAATGCTTAGATGCCGGCGTGGTTTGAATGGAATATTGTCTTTGGAGTAGGGGGCTGGTTTGTTATCTGTTCCGGCATAGATTCTGAAGATTGAGAAATCACCTGTATGTCTTGGCCAAATCCAGTTATCGGTATCACCTCCGAATTTGCCAATATTAGAAGGAGGTGTGCCAACCAACCTGATGTCGGTAAATATCTCATAAATCATCAGATAATATTCGTTACCATAATAAAATGGTCTTATCTGGGCCTCATAATGATTGCCTTCTGTTGCTTTTCTTTTGATAACTGATGTATTGGATCTGATTTTTTTGTATCGTTCATTCATCGACATTTGAGGTGTGACTCCTTGCAATACCTCGCTGGTAACATCGCTCATGCTGACCAGAAAAGATACAGTCAGACCCGGATTTGGAAGTTCTTCCGATTGGTTCATAGCCCAGAAACCGTCAGTCAGGTAGTCATGCTCAATAGTGCTTCGAGCCTGTATCTGTCCAAAGCCACAATGGTGATTTGTAAGGATTAAGCCCTGATCTGAGACGACCTCTCCTGTACAGCCACCACCAAACAATACGATGGCATCTTTCAGACTGGATTGGTTGACATTGTATATATCTGCTGCGGTCAGTTTCAGTCCCATGCTTTGCATATCGGTCTGATTTTTTTGTTCGAGCAATAGCGGAATCCACATCCCTTCTTCAGCATGAAGGTTCAGCGTGGACAGAAGGAGAAAAAACGAAACGAAAAAAATACGGGTCATGTGCGGGTAAGTAGGTGATAATTATGATAGTAATCGGCTGATGATATCGTCAGTACGCAATCCCTCTGCCTCTGCCTTAAAGTTTCTTACTACACGGTGACGAAGAATTGGCCGGGCCACGGCATTCACGTCTTCCCTGTCAGGAGAATATTTACCATTGAGGGCGGCATGACATTTCGCGCCAATGATCAGATATTGGGATGCACGTGGGCCTGCACCCCAGGTTAGGTACTCCTTGGCCAGCGGATGGGCTTCCGCGGCTGAGGGGCGCGTCTTTACAGCAAGGTTGACGGCATATTCATATAGCTGATCTGTGACAGGGATCTTTCGGACAAGCTGTTGAAAGTATAGTATCTCCTCCTTTGATATCACTGTGTTTACAAGAGTATCTCTTCCGGTAGTTGTGTTCTTAACCACTTGTAGTTCCTCTGCAAACGAAGGATAATCTAACCAGATGTTGAACATAAATCTGTCGAGCTGCGCCTCTGGTAAAGGATAGGTGCCTTCCTGTTCAATCGGATTCTGGGTGGCAAGAACGAAGAAGGGTTCGTCAAGTTTGTAAGTGCTTCCGGCTACTGTCACAGCATGTTCCTGCATGGCTTCAAGAAGTGCTGCCTGAGTTTTTGGCGGTGTCCGGTTAATTTCATCAGCTAGAATGATATTGGCAAAGATGGGGCCATGAATAAAACGAAAACTGCGTTTTTCATCCAGAATTTCAGCACCAACAATATCACTGGGCATCAAATCAGGGGTGAATTGTATGCGGTTATGGCTTAACCCCAACACCTGACCAATGGTACTAACCAGAAGTGTTTTGGCAAGTCCTGGTACACCTACCAGCAATCCGTGTCCTTTGCTAAAGATTGAAATAAGTACATTGCGTACGGTTTCATCCTGCCCGACGATTACTTTAGCGATTTCTTGCCGGAGTTGTTGGAATCTTTCATGCAGGGCATCAACGGCTTCCTTATCAGTTTTATATAGATTATTCATTCGAACAAAGCAAGTTAATAACTACTTGATCCACTTTTGTACAAAGTGGCAGTCTCTGTATTCTGGATTGATCCTAACAAAAGTGGTGCTGATCTTTTCAGTCATCCATTTTTTGATTACTTCATTTTTCTTGTAATCGAGAGCCCAGTTTTGTAACCGGTCATAATCGTCAGTCATATTGGCGCGATGGGGATGGGTACGTTCTTTCAGGTAAAGAATCCGGTAAGCATCTTTGTCTTCATCAGTTTTAAATTGCATCGGATTACTGATTTTTCCAACTTCAAGTTTATCGACCACGTAAAATACTTTTGGGTCTAATTGATCGGGTTCCCATCGGGCGTTCTGGGTTGACGGATTGACCATTAATCCTCCGTTGATTTTGTTGGGGTCGTCGGAGAATTTCTGAACAGCTTCATCGAAAGTCAGTTTCTTACTACCAATCAAATTAGCAATCGAGTCAAGTTCTGATGATGCTTTTGCCATTTCGATAGGGGAGACTTTTGGCATAAGGAGTATGTGTCGGGTGTTTACATAATCGCCACGACGCTCTATCAATTGAATGATATGGTATCCGGCTTTTGATTTAACGATATCGCTTACTTCGCCTTCTTTTAATCTATAGGCTATAGCTTCATACTCAGGGTATAGCTCCCCGCGTCCAAACAAACCGACTTCACCACCTTTGGCGGCACTGCCCGGGTCTTCTGAATAAAGAACTGCAAGTGTTGAAAAATTCTCACCCTCCATGATGCGTTTCCGTAGTGTTCTTAGCTTTTCTTTTACTGCAATTTCTTCAGTCAGTCCTACTTTTGGCTTTTTTACAATTTGTCCGATGGTAAATTCTGAGTTTACCATTGGAATACTGTCCTGAGGCATTTCCTTGAAAAATTTTCTTACTTCTGAAGGGGTGATCTTTACACTTTTGGTAATGCTGTTTTGTGTCATTTCGACTCTCATTTGGTCGCGAATGATACTTCTGAATTCTTCTTTAATTTCAAACAAAGATTTCTTGTAATACTCTTCAAGTTTCTCTTTTGAACCGATTTGTGAGATAAAATAGCGGATACGGCGGTCGAGTTCACTCTCTACCTGTTTATCGCTCACCGTAATACTGTCAACCTCGGCCTGATTAAGTAACAATTTGTTGTAAAGGATTCCTTCAAGGATAGTACAACGGGTTTCAGTAGCACTTCCTTTAATATTACCTTGCATCCTGAACTGAAGGTATTGGGTTTCAATATCAGATGCTAGGACGGGTTTGCCTCCCACAACTGCCACAACTTCATCTATAACCAAAGGTTTGTTCTGAGCGCTCAGGATATTGAAGCTTCCAAGTGTGAGGAGCATGGCAGCCGAGACAGCGACTATTCTTGTGTTCATGGAATCGAGTTTAATAGATTTCAAATTCATTTTTCTTGTCTGCTTTTTGGTACAGGTCGTCGCGCATTTTATTAATGAGTTCAACCTTGCGTCTGTTGAGCAGAATATTTTTAATGTTGTTCCTTTCGAAGCTCAGGGGAGATACGCCATTTTTTATCCTGAAATCGTAAAACCGTATCATGTATACGGAGTTATTGGCAGGGACCTCAACAGAATTATGGTTCTCGAGATAGAGCGACTCGTTGTATGTCGTGATGGGAATAATTTTAAGCAAATCGCTGAAAAGATACCATGAGTCGTAGCTGATGATATACTGTTGGGTACGGTTTAAGCTGAATCGTTCAAGGGCATCAAAGTCGGTTATACTATCAGGTTTAAGGAGACTACGTGCCAATTTGAGTGCCTTAGCTGAATCAGAGCTCATTTTAAAGGCGATTACCTTTACAATGTTCTCGCGCAATTCAAAGTTGGATTTATTTTCATCATAATAAGTCTCAATTTGTGACTCAGTAACAACTGTATCAAGTGTTTGCTCTATCAGCTTCTGCTCGAAAGTATAAACTACAAGCGATTTTCTGTATTCTTCCATCTGACGCGAGAAATCCTGTTGTTCGTCGGTAAGCTTCTTTTCAGCGTGTTGAAAGATAAGTTGGTTTCTGATCCAGTTATTGATGTAGTTGCTTACGATAGCCAGGCTGTCCCGGGTAGGAGTATCTTTAGGAACTATGTCTTTTATTTCACTTCGGCTCAGGTAAGCATTGTTAACTCTGGCTACGGCATCGTTCTGATTGGCAAATTTGTTTTTTAGATAATTGCATGAAGTCAGCAGCAATGCCATCAGCATCACTGGTAAGAGCAGTCGGAAGTATGTTTGGCTCATTAACTTCAAGTTTAAAAATGTAAGGGCGATGTTTCTCGGGGAGAGTATACCCATCAACCATCGCTGTGGGTTATTTGTCTGAAACAACGCCCTTATGAGGAATGCGATTATTTAATCTGATCCAGTACCAAACGATCTACTTCGAAAGGATATTGTTTACGAAGCTTCTCGATCCACTCTTTCTCAAGCTGATTTTGATATTCTGCCGTCACTAGTCCTTTAACTTCTTCCAGTGTCTTAGGTTCAGGTGAGATTGCTCTTTCACAGAAAGCCCAGGTTAGCAACGTTTTTGAGTCCTTGGTTGATATCTCTGATTGGTTTGTTTCTGGAGCTGTTTTGTCAGCCAAAGCATTCTCTCCGGCTATGTATTTCTCTTGTGTAAGATTTACTGAGAGTAGGGTGTCTTTCATCAATTCAGTTTTAACCCAATTGAGTGATTTGCCTTTTTTGGTTATCCACTTTTCAAGTTTCGTCAACATTATTGCAGCATCCCGCTCCGATGACAGATTGTTTATTGTCAGCATTGAGACTTCTTTACGGTCAGGCCACATATATTTTTGCTTCACTGTCTGATAATAGACCCTTAGTCCTGTAGTGTCTTTAACAGCTTTGGTCCATACCAACCTGTCGGTGAGTTCAAACAGGAGGATGCCGTCGCGATACTCCTTGACGAGTGCTTTAAAGTCAGGGTATTTAGCTTCCAGTTGGTTATCCTCATAACTTAGAATGGTCTCGTTGACATAGTCTTTGAAACGTTTGTTTACATAGACCTGAATGTTTTCTGCTTCCTGCTTTTTTTGATGTTTCAGAAGGTATTGGGCAAACTCGGACTGAGTGACCTTTTTGTCGGCAAAGGAGAAGAGCGTTTTGGACGCGATTTTGTCGGGTGCAGGATTCCAGGTACCTGCGAAAATGCTGTCGGTTACTATGCCAGTTACTTCTTTTAAAACAGCGATATCTTCATATAGCTTGTATTCCGCTTTTAGTCGAGCTACCACTACCTCCTGACTCTGACGTCCACGATTATCTCTTGTTACACGTTGTTTGAGTTCAGCTTTCGATTCATCAAAAGTACCCGGAGTTTTCTTTTCAACTAGCTTGATGATGTGCCAGCCATAACTGGTAAGCACCGGTTTTGAATAATCTCCCGGGTTCTTCAGTAAATACACGGCCTCAATGAAGTCGGGAACAAGTCTGTTGCTCGTAAAAGGTGGAAGCTGACCGCCTTTCGCTGCAGAAGCTTTGTCATCGGAATACAGGGTGGCAAGGTCATCCCATTTTTCTCCGGCGTTTAATCTATTGTAAATTGAATCAACCCTTGATTTAACCCTGGCTGAATCGGCTGCTGTTGAATTCTTGGGAAAAGTAAAAAAGATGTGTGCAGCAGTGACCTTTCCGAGTGCAGGATGACGGTCAACGACTTTTATTAGGTGATATCCGAAGTCAGTTCTTATAATCTGAGAAACACTACCAACTGGTGTGTTAAAGGCTGCGGTCTCGAATGGGTAAACCATGTTGAATACAGTGAAATAACCAAGGTCACCTCTGTTGCCTTTCATGGCAGGATGCTGTTTGTTGGCTTCCCTGTCACGGGCTGATTGGTCTTCCGACAGTTCAGTTGCCATTTTGCTAAAATCAGCCCCCTTCATGATTTTCTTCCTGATATCATTGATCTTTTTCCATGCGGTGAGGGTGTCGGCCGGTAATGCATCGGCAGCACAACGAATCAGGATATGAGAAGCTCTGATGTCATACTGGGAGCGGTCATAGGCTTCTTTTGTTAGCAAGTCGATAACCGATTCATCGGTGAAATAAGGTTGGGCCAATTGTTTGCGATAACCGGCCAATTCATCTTTAAATGACTTCATTGTATCAAGTCCTTGCACTTCAGCATCCTTTACTTTAAGCCTGAAGTTGATGAACAAATCCAAATACTCGTTGATGGTCTTGGGGTCGATAGCTTCACTCTGAACATTATTTTTATTATATATGTTCAGAAATTCTCCAGCGGTAATCTTTTCATTACCGACTGTTAGAAGGGTTTTTTCTTTAAAATCCTGAGCAAAACTTTGCAGAGAAGAGGCTGCCATTATGACGGCCAATGTGAGAATTTTTAACGATTTCATTACAATTTTCATACTTATTGATCAGTTTTGGTATGTATTAATTAGCGACTGTAATTAGGGGCTTCTCGTGTGATGGTGATGTCGTGGGGGTGGCTTTCGGTTATTCCGGCCTGAGTAATACGCAAAAATCTGGCAAATCTGAGTGCTTCAATATTGCGTGAGCCAGTATATCCCATTCCTGCTTCTGCTCTTTTTACCTTGCGAACTTCACTAACCTGTTCAGCTATCGTCATGTTTTTGCGTAAAACGCCAATTTCTCCCTCCCGCGCAATGGCAATCGCCATGGTTGCGTTGGTAATGGTATCCATTGCTGCCGATACAATGGGTTTTTTTTGTGTTATGTTCCGGCTGAATCTGGTGGTGAGATCAACCTCACGTGGCATTATATCTGAAAAGGCCGGAATCAACAAAACGTCATCATAAGTCAGGCCTTCGCCTGTTATTCTTGGGAGTTGTGCTGACATAGCTAAGGAACTTTTGGCTTGCAAATGTACAATATTTGATGGGATTACTTCATATTTGTGGGCTAACCATCTCTCGGGAGATTAACACTTTTTTTTATTCTACTAAGGTGACCATACCCCTTTCTTCCTGGTACTTCCCGGTTACCGTGAGAATTCGGACATAATAGGCATAAACCCCCGATTTTAATCTGTCTCCATTGAGAGTTCCATCCCATCCTTCTTCTGTACTTGTGCTTTCAAAGATGCGCTGACCAAACCGGTTGAATATGGCAAAGTAATAATCGTTGGCATCAACTGACAACATGACTGGTTTAAAAACCTGATTAATTGTACTTCTCGGACTAAAGGCTGTCGGAATGAACATTCTGTATGTCGGTAAGGCTACAATGATATTTGAGAAGACACTGTCGGCAGTAAAATAATGATTTTCTGCTGTTTCAATGGCAATAACCCTATATTCAAGTGATTGTAGCGGGATTAACTCCGGGTATTCAATGTCGGTGAAATCGATCTCCTGATTACTTGTTTCACCAATTTGTTGCCATATTCCACCTAGCCGGCGTTGGATGCAATAATGGCTTAATCCTCCTTCAAAACCTTGATGGGGTGTCCATTCGAGCAGGCCTGTCGCAGGGTCTGCTAACCGAAGCCATACGGAAGTACTATAATTGGATTCTACAACTGCAGCCGAACAGCTGTCAAGGGCTAAAACCCGGTATATATATGCTTCGCGTGTGGGGTGTACCAGACTGTCGGCAAAGGTTATTAATCCACTTTGTGGTATAAGGGTGTCGACAGTAGTGAAGTATAATTGATCCAAATCACTCCTTTGTAAAATCAATCCTGCCGTCTGGGCAGTAGAGTCGTTAACTATCGCCAACCTAATTTTTCTGTTCTCTTCAACGTTAGCATAACGGATGTATGTAAACTGAGGCGGCTTGGGTTGAAGTACATGAATGGCGGCAACTGATGAACTACTTGTGATTTCCGAGTTATTGAAGGCCACTACTTTGAATTTATATAATGTGTTGTGCTCCAGATTGGTGAAAGATGTAGTCAGCGAATCAGCCCCAACGGTATCAAACGGCAGATATGGCCCGTTGTCTGTACTTACCATCAGTCTGTAGCCCGCCAGTCCTTCAGGCATATTTACATAGGATGTCCAGTTTAGCTCAATGCTGTGTTCGCAGATATGATGTTCTACAGGTGCCATCCACATAGTCTGTACTAACCTTGGGATTCCAAGATCGGCGGTGGTGTTTCCGCAAAGATCAATTGAAGCCATGCTAAAAATCCGTGGTCCATTGGCTGCATTAATACCAGATTCCATGTAACTGGTAATATCTGCTGATGGGATTCGGCACAGCGTATCCCAGATGCCATTGTAGTTGCTGAAGATGATGTATTCTTTGGTATCAGGTGAGGTACCCTGTTGCCAGCCGAAAAGGATTTGGCCACTTTCGTCGGCACTTACGCTATCTATTGACGGAGAAAGTGGAGGAGCAATGTCTTCCATCGGAATAGTCGTCTGACTGAAATTCTGATTGTTGTACACACGCCAGCTTATTCTGTAGCGAACTGATTCAATGCATACACCTGGAATGTCGGTATATTGGTTGCCTGCTGTGCTGTCGATCAATATCCATGACCCGGCCCCCGTCTCTCTGTAAATATAAAACCAGGGTTCTGCCTGAGGGTGAGGTTCTGGTCCATAATCTCCCCATCGAAGGTCAGCTGTGTAGTCGTTAATATTGGTAACCACAGGAACAATGCTGAAGAGCGTATCACTCGGTGATATGGGGTTACCTGAAGTGACGGTAAGGATATAATAGCGGTGCACTATGTTGTCAGAGGCAGCATCGGTGTGTGTCCATGTCCCGACAGTTGAAATGCTGACGGAGGCTATTCTGGAGAAACTTCCCGATCCGGCTGCATGATAAATGTCATATGAAGAAAAACCGACTGGCGAAGTCAATGGAATCCAACGCAGAACTATGTCAGCTTCTGACTGAACACTGCACCCGTATAAATCTACTACAGGTGCTGTTTGTGAAAACAGATCTTGCGAGATTATCGCTAGCGTGAATACCAGTGAAAACCAAAACTTCATATGGGAGTGAACGCTCATTTCATACTGTTATTTCCCAACAATTACCACAACCATTTGTTTTGGGTCAAGATATTTTTTTGCCATCAAGGTAATGGTCTCCGGGGTGATTGTTTTTAATGCATTTAAATAATCAACGTAAAACCGATAGTCAAGGTTAAAATCAGATGCCGTTTTAATGCGGTCTGCCAATGCAAAGGCACCATCGATCGATCTTAAGAAACTTCCAGCAAGGTAGGTCAGCGTTTGTTGCAACTCTTCATCGTCAGGCGGATTATTTGCCAGCCTGACCAGTTCATTCTCCACAGCAGCAATAGCCTCATCAGTTTTTGATGAATCAATTTCTGCTCCGATAGTAAACACCGAACTATTCTTCATGGGAATAATACCTGCTCCAATTCCATAGGTATATCCTTTGTCTTCCCGCAGGTTCTGATTAAGCCTTGACCCGAAATAACCACCCAGTAAGTTTACAGCGATTTGCAATGGTATGAAATCTGGATGATTCATTGTTATTGTTTTACATCCATATCGCAGGGCGGTTTGTATACTTTCTGGGTGATGCAAATGAAATGTGCCTGAAAAATTATTTGTGAGATATTTCTCAGTTATAGAAGGTGCCGGATACCTGATCAGGTTCATTGAGCCGAGTGTCATGACGATACTATTAATAATGTGTGAATCATAATTCCCGGTTAACACCACCCGCAAACCTTGATTGAGATAATGTAGAGTATGGAACTTTTTTAACGCATCCACTTTTAATTTGCTAAAATCATCTTCTACAATAAGCCCTCCATACGGATGATCATTGCCAAAGAGTTTATTCATCATCTGCCGGCGAGCTTCCCATGGGTGCTTTTCACGATTTATTATGAATTCCTGACGCCGTTCTTCAAGGATACGGTTAAAAGATTTTTGTGGAAATTCAGGTTCGGTAATCATTGTAAAAAATGCAGGAAACACTTTACTAAAATGATTACTGAGAACCACCATGTTTATCATAGTATAATCCGGCAAGGCACCTGAACTGATATAAGCACCATGATAATCAAATGTTTCGGATATTTCTTCTCCGCGTAGGTTCCTTGCCCCCTCCTTTAACAGTTGTGCGCACATTTGTGCCTGAAGTGGCTCAGTCTGATGTCCTATCCCTGCAACAGTTATTACTTCAAGCCTTACCAATTCACTTTGAAAATCCTCAACCAGCGTGAGAATTGTTCCGTTGGGCATCACCAGAGTGGATGGCTTAAGTCGACTGTAGGGCAGGGGCAGATTGTCAGCCGATATGTGTTCGGGCAGTAACGGGTGAATCTCCGGGGTTATGGTTCTGTTGGGTTTCATGATGAACTTTTATGGAAAAATATCTACAAGAATTATACCGTTGAACTTTGTTTTATAAAAAAAGAGGGTCGGCTGTCAGCCGACCCTCGTGTCTGGTTTACCTTACCAGAAAAACTTGTCCTGAAAGTGTTTGCTCGCGTCCTGGTGCCGTAGTTCCATCACCCCTGAACACCAGATAGTAGATATAAATTCCAGCGGGACATACATCACCGTTGAATTTGCCATCCCATCCTTTCTGGAGATCATCGGTCTGGTAAATCAGCATCCCATGTCGATCGTATATGTACATTTTAAATGAGATAGTCACGTCTGAGGTTACTGGTCTGAACACTTCGTTGACGCCATCACTGTTGGGTGAAAATGCTGTAGGAACGTTGAATACTCCTTCACACAACTGAATATAGATAGAATCAGTGACAGTACAACCTTCGTTACCCACGGTTACCCAGTAATGCCCGGTTTCACTAATGGTACGAATACGCGACTGGCTTTGGTTATCCCAGAGGTAGTATTCAAATCCATCTCCTCCGCCAGCATCAAGCTTCACTGGCTCACAGGTGAACAGATACTGATCGACACCAAGATTCAGGTAAGGTTTCGGGTGAACCGTAATTCCGAAAGGAATCATATCAGAACAGCCCTGAAGAGTTGTTGCAATGACTTCATAGCTGGTGGTCTCGCGTGGTGATGCAACCACACTGTCGCCTGCGATAGTGTCAAGACCTGTTTCTGGTTCCCAATGGTAGCTGAAGGTGGGTTCTCCGGTAACAGTTATCAATATGGATGAATCACGGCAAATTGCCGGATCGTCTGGGTAAAGCGAGAATTCGGGCTTAGGATTGATGATCAGTGTTGTTGTGTCTGCTGCATCAGCGCATGGTGTATTGCCATAAGCTGTGAAGATGAGCATAACTGTGTCGCTGGTTATAACGTCATAATTGCCATAATGATACACTGTGGATGCAGCATTCGGGTTATCAAACCAGCCACTGCCGGTGGTTGTCCATTCAATGGTTGCATTGTTCTGCAGGGTGTCGACCGAAACCGGATAACTTAGCTGTTCGCAGATGGAGTCAAGCTCCTTGTTAATAACGGCTATCGGTTTAGGAATTACAGTAAGTGTATATGAAACGGGGTCGCTTACGCCACAGTTGGTTTTATACCTGGCAAAATAAGTAGTGGTTGTTCCTGGGGATACAGTGAGTGTGTCTGATATAATAATCGTGGGGTCGAATTCACTCCACCAAAGCAGGCTATCACCTACTCCTCCTTCAGCCCACATCATAACTGACATCCCTGACAGGGCACAGATACTATCATCGGTAGCGCTAATCATCACCGGAGAAACCGGCAGGTTGACTACTACATCAATGAAAGCCCAGGGCGATAAGCCACAATAGTTTTCTTTTCTCACCAGATAGCGTGTTGTTACCAGTGGTGCAACTACCGTCAGGTGGGTTCCGCTTCCAATGATGATGGTATCTGCTCCTTGAATAATAGCCCATTTTGTCGCTGTGCCGTTACCTCCAGTACCTGATAAAGTAATTGCTGAAACTGCACCAGGGCAGAAGTAGTTGGTGTCGACGGAAATCGTATCAGGCGGCTTTGGTGTATTCACTACGAGTGTCAGTTCTTTGCACTCCGAAATGGAACAACTGTTTTCCCATCTTGCCAGATATTTAGTTGTAACAATTGGAGCCGGTATAGAAATGACTTTTCCCGTACCTACAACTAATCCTCCACATTCACGAAGGAACCATGTAAGCGATTCACCGTGAGGCGAAATAGTGTCACCATACCCTCCCTCGGAAGTAAGCGTGATAAACTCAACCGATCCGATACAGATATCGTTGATGTTGGGGAAAATAGTATCGGGTGCGACAGCATTCGGAATAATGTGAATGGCTACCGAGTCGCAGTCTGATTCACCGCAACTGTTGGTATAGGTGGCATAATACCATGTGGTGGTATCAGGTGCAGTTACCGAGAGTTGCGTCCCCGTTCCAAGAACAGTTCCTCCACACGACGTTCCGTACCAAGTGAGGGTTGTCCCATTTCCACCTGATGCAGCTATATTGATGGTAGTACTAAATCCCTTACAAAGGTAATTGGTGTCTGGAATCATCGAGGTTGGCGGAAGTGGTGCATCTACGATAAGAGTGTCTGTCAATGCTACCGACTCACCACAGGTGTTTGTGTTTACAGCGAAGTATATTGTTGTAACATTTGGATTGGCGATGGTCAGCGGATTCCCCTTACCGACCGCGATACCACCTACCGAATTAGCGTACCAGTAAATGGTGTCACCCTGATTAAAGGTACCTGTTGCTGAAAGGGTAATGTCGACCACATCTTCGGGACAAACAATACCAGGACTAATACTTATTGATGCTATAGGAGCTGGCAAAGGCTTCACGTTAACCGTAAATTCTTTGCATTCTGATTCGCCACAGCTACTCTCCCAGCGGGCATAATAGGTGGTGGTATCTATGGGTGCGGTAATCAGCAACGGGTTGCCGACACCCAACTCTGTTCCTGTACATGATCCTTCAAACCAACGGACCAGTTCACCAGAACCTCCGGTAGCATTCAGGTTGATAACCCCAAATTCAGCGTCACAGAAATCGTTATGGTCAGCAAAAAGTGAATCTGGTGTTTCGGGAAGTTGTTTGACAATTACATCGATCGAGGTACAATAGGAGACCATACACTGGTTCTTCCAGCGTGCATAATAAGTCTCATTGGTATCGGGGGCTGTTATCGTCAGTGGATTGCCTGTGCCAACTAAACTGTCGCCACACGACTTGGTATACCATTGGACTGTATCGCCCAAACCTCCGAAAGCAGTCAGAACAATTTGCGTGACGGTGCCGATGCAATAATTGCTTGTGTCAACACTTAATGAATCAGGTGTGATTGGCATTGGGGTAACATCTACCCTTACGGAATCACATTCGCTAACCCCACAGATACTGGTCCATTTGGCGAAGTACCACGTGGTGTCGGTTGGTGATGCAATGGGCAACTGGTTACCTGTTCCCAACTGTATGCCATCGCAACTTCCCAAATGCCAGCTGAGAACATCTCCATATCCACCTGTTGCATTCAGATTGATAGTCTGAATACTGCCGTAGCAGTAACCTGTCGTGTCGGAATACACGGAATCAGGGGCAATGGGCAGCGGAATTACTTCAATCAGCAACGAATCACAAGCGGTCTCACCGCAACCGTTGACTGCATGTGCGTATAACCATGTACTGTCGGCGGGTGCCTCAATGGTCAGAACATTGTTAAGTGTTGTACTTCCAAGGTAGGTGCCTGTGCAACTTCCGGTGTACCAGCGAACAGAGTCGGTAGTCGTAATGGGTGCTGACAGCTCTATCTGGGTAAACTGTCCTGAACAGTATAAATTATGGTTGGTAAAAAGATGAGCTGGCGCAACAGGCAAAGGATTTACAACCGTGTAGAGGGTCGTATCATTAGTACAACCGTCGGCATTGGTATAGATATAGGTTATTGCATAGGGACCTCCCGAGCCAGCCGCTGCCGGGTCAAAAGTAGCTGTCCCGTTACCGTTGTCGGAGATTCCAATTCCTGTAAATATTCCGCCCGGCAATGAGGGTGAGCCGGTAATGGTTACAGCCTGAGCATCGACGCAATAGGCAGTATCAAGCCCTGTAAGAGTAACAACCGGTGGTGCGATTACCTCGACCGAATAAGTGGTATCCCCCGTACAACCGAAGAAATCTGTCAGGGTATAAGTGATTTCATGTATTCCGATTCCGGCAACGGCAGGATTGAAAATGGCCATCCCTATGCCAAGATCGGTTAACCCATTGCTGGGTGTTGTAAATTCTCCAAATGGATAACCGCTGCCTTCAATTGTATCAGCAAGAGCATCCAGACAATAAGTCTCAGGCATGCCGATGATAGTGGGTTCCGGGATTGGCTGGACAGTTACCTGCACTGTGTCTGCGCTCTCGCAACCATTGGCATCAAGGAATGTGTATATTACTTCAAAAGTACCCAACCCGGTAATGGAGGCATCAAATGTTCCGGTTCCGCTACCGAGATCGGTTACGCCGGGGTTGCCGCTGAAGGTTCCGGCAGGAGCCTGACTTCCGGTGAGATTTGCCGTCTCATTTGCACAGATTGATGAACCCAGACCGGTAAAACTTACTGGTGTCAATTCGTTGATGATCACTTGCATCGTGTCGGTGTTGGAACAACCTGCAAGGTCGGTGAAGCTGTAAATAATGTCGTGCGGGCCTGTACCTGTCGGAATTGCCGGATTGAAGAACGCGGTGCCATTGAAAAGATCAGTGATACCCGGGCCAGTAAAACTTCCGAAGGGGCTTTCACTTCCCACCAGTGTTACGGGGTCATTGTTACGGCAATAGGAAGCGTTAAGGCCTGAGAAACTGATCACCGGTAAAGAAAGTACAGTCACAGTTTGAGTGATGCTGTCGCTACATCCGCCCAATGAGGTAACCTTGTATGTGATATCATAAGTACCCGCTCCTACTTGTACCGGATAAAAATAAGCGGTTCCATTTCCATTATTATGTATGTTCTGCCCGCTAAAGGTTCCATTGGGTGCCTGATCGCCAATCAGTAAAACACTCTGTACGTTGGCACAATAGGAGGAAGCCAGTCCTGAAAAACCTACTTCGGGTAATTCGTTTACAATCACGAGGGCAGTGAAGGCATTGGTACAACCATTTGCATCTGTGTAGATATAGGCAATAGAATAGGGGCCGCCGACTCCTGCTGCTGCAGGGTTGAAAGCTGCCTCGCCAGGTATGGTATTGGTAATCCCGATACCGGCAAAGTATCCTCCGGTTGGCTGACCAACAAGGGTGTAGGGTTGATCGTTCTGGCACACGTTGGCTGGTAATCCTGTGAATGATACCACCGGAAGCGCATTGACGAGGACGCTCTTGGTGGAATCGTTGAAACATCCGTATGAATCAATGTAGTTGTATGTTATGTTGTGGGTTCCGGGGCCGGCTACCGCGGGCGAAAATTTAGCTGTTCCGTTTATGATGGAGGAGAGCCCGGTCACAGGACTGAAATACCCGTTAGGGGCTTCACTTCCCGTAAGATCAACTTCAGGCTCATTAGCGCAGTATTCTGCTCCTAATCCGGTGAAGAAAACTATGGGTAACGGTTTTATCTCTGTGGTTTGAAAGGCGGTTCCGCTGCAGCCGTTGGGATCAGTAAAGTTGTATATTACTATGTTCGTTCCCTGACTAGCCAGGGAAGGAACATAAGTCGCTGTGCCGTTGAGGTTGTCTGTCAGGCCGGGAATGATCACAAAAGTACCCGTGTTGGCCGGACTTCCCTGCAGAAGAATTGAACTGCTATTGTCTTCACAATAATAGGGTGCAAGTCCTGTAAGGGTTACTACTGGCTTGGGATTTACGGTTACCGGAACGTTCATGCAGGTACTGTTGTCACAACTGTTTTCCCATCTGGCGAAATAGGTAGTGGAAACTGTTGGGGCAGTGATGGTGAGTGTGGTATCAGAACCAACATATTCGCCACCACAGTAGCCTTTATACCATTTCAGAACATCGCCTGAACCTCCGGTAGTACTAAGTGTAATGGTGTTCATCGAACCATTACAATAGGTGGGTACATTGACCGATGCAGTTGCAGGTGGTACAGGACCGGGCTTAACTATAATGGTCACGCTGTCACATAAACTCGAACCACACGAGTTTTGCCAATAGGCATAATAAGTGGTGGTGACCGTGGGCGGGTCAATAGGCAATGGGTTGATGTTGCCTATAAAAGTGCCTCCGCAACTTCCCTTGGTCCAGGTAAGCTGGGTTCCTGAGCCGCCTATTGCCGTAAGGGTGATGGTACTGGAGTAGTTAAAGCAGATTTCGGAAACAGAGGCAGTCACTGAAGTGACTTTTACCGGTTGGGGAAGCACTGTAACTGATACAGGCAGGCAGGGGGTGATGCCACAGTAACTTTCGTAACGACCATAAAACGTGGTGTTTGTTGTCAGTGAAGGGACGACAAATGTGCTTCCTTCTCCTTCGAGTATCCCGCCACAACTGTTCTTGTACCACCTGAAGATGTCGCCTGAGCCTCCGGTTGCCGTCAGTGTTACTGATTCAGCACCTGCGCATACTGTAGCGGGGATGGCCATGACTGAGATGGGTGTCTCGGGCAGATTGCGCACATGAACGGTCACCTCGGCGCAGCTCGTTATTCCGCAAACATTTTCCCAACGAGCATAATACGTTGTGGTTGTATCGGGTGAAGCAAGACTGAGTATTTCGTCTTCCCCAACCGGAGTGGTCCCACATCCATCTGTATACCATTTTACAATTTCACCTGTACCACCAATGGCTGTGAGAAGGATGTTCCCGTTGTCGTTCTCGCAGAAATTCTCCCGATCGGTTGTAGCCGCTGTCGGTGCTGTAGGGGGGAGGCTTTCGGAGATGATTGTGAATGTAGTGTCTTTGGTGCACCCGTTGGCATCGGTGATAGTAAGCTGGTAATTCCCGACAACCAGTCCGGTGAGGTTTTGTGTGGTCGATCCATTATCCCACTGAAATGTGTATGGAGCCCGCCCACCCGCAACTTCGTAGCTGATGGTTCCATCTGAACCTCCCGGACAATTTACATTGGTAACTACCGGAGCAATGTATAAATCATCAAAGCTTAGTGTTGCAAAGAAGGCATCAGTCCCGCCCGAACCTAACAGGATGTTGGTTCCAAAACCAATGTTCTGGCTGTAATTGCCTCCAATATAAACTTTACCTGTTGTGCCTGTTGTCAGTGCAAAGGCTGCATCATCTCCCTGACCTCCGTTGGCTATGGCGAACCTGATCACTCCGAGTGCATCAATACGGGCTAAAAATAGATCATTGCCTCCTGCAGACTGGAATTGCTTTGCTCCGATGGTTGCGGTTTGTGAAAACCGTCCGCCGATCATATAATCACCATTTATCCATGGACTGAGAGCAAGGGCGGCATCATCACCAAGTCCGCCTGCACGGGTAGCCCAGGCGTTTGTGCCATCTGCATTAAAAGCAGCAACGAAGATATCACCTGCTCCCGCGCTGGTGATACTGTTGAGCCCAAACTGTGCCGTTCCAATAAAGGAACCAGCAATTATGGTCTGCCCTGCAGGGTTTATATGAATTGAATAACTTTGATCGTCTTGTGTCCCCCCTGCTTGTACTGCCCAAACAGGCTCACCATATCGACTGTATTTTGTCAGAAAGATATCGTTGGCTCCTGATGAGGTTAGTGTTGTTGAACCGATGGTAAGCGAACTCTGGAAAATGCCGGTCACTAATACATTGCCACTCATATCAGTGCCGATGCCTGTTCCTGTTTCTGTAGTAACAGAGCCAGCCTGTTTCACCCATTGCATTACGCCCGAATTGTTGAATTTGGCAGTGAATATATCATTGCCACCGAGACTCATCAGGTTTTCTCCCTGAAAATTTGCCAGTCCCTGAAATGAGCCGGTAATATAGCAATTGCCGGAACGGTCGGTATACATTGCTCTCGGCTGGTCGGTTAGTGAACCGCCTGCTGTTCTCACCCATACGAGGTTTCCTGTTTTGGTGTACCGCGCCAGAAAGATGTCATATTCTCCCGCGGTATTCACCTGTTGGGTGCCAAAGAAAGCCATATCACCTATGCGGCCGGTAAGGTAAAGGTTGCCCAGACTGTCTGCTCCGAGACTGGTGGCCTGGTCGTCGATAGTTCCTCCGATCTGGCGTACCCAAAGTAGCACGCCGCCTGCATTGTAACGGGCAATGAAGGCATCGGTACCGCCGAAACTATTGAGCGTGGTGCTGTTGAATATGGCTGAACTTTTGAAGGTTCCAGTCACTGTAATGGCACCATCTGTCGGGTCGGTCAGGATAGATGTGATATTATCATCTCCAGGCCCTCCTGCTTTTTTGCTCAACCCCCAATAGCTTGTGTCGCGTCCGAAATGGATGGCGATCCCGTCATCAATCTTCAGAATTCCTTTCAACATACAGTTTACAGTGTCGGTAATGGTGTAGCGGTAATCTCCGGCTACAACACCTGTCAGGTCTTCGGTGTTATTACCCGTACTCCAGTTTACGGTATAAGGGGTATGGATTCCTGAAATGGTAAGATCGATTGCGCCATTTGCATCACCGGGGCAGGCTGCATGCTGGATCAGCGCATTGGCCGTGAGGTCACAGTAGTTGGAATTCCACTGCCAAAAATCGTTAAAGTAGGTCGAACCATTATCGGAGCCTCCCATCAGGTAGGCTTTCCCATCGACCACGAAACCAGCGGGCAATTCACGGCCAACCGCCCGAAAACTGTTGAGTTTTGACCATGCATCGTTCACCGGGTTATATTCCCACATCTCCGATTGCAGGTTTGTGCCATCATCTCCGGCAGCCAGATAACCGCGGTTACCTATACTATAGCTGGTTGAAAGTGCGCGTGCTGTGCCTCCAAAATCGGCTTTTCGGATCCAGTTGCCAAGGGTAGGGTTATAGGCCCATAAGTCAGAAAGATATCCGGTACCAAAACCTAGTCCTACATAACCTGTTGTGCTGGTGCTGAATGCTGCTGCATAAATTCTGCCTCCGGCAGGTAGTGGTGTGACGGCTGTCCATGTGTCCGTCAATGTGTTGTATTTATATAAGTCGTTTTGGAAAGCGCCTGTATAGCCCATTCCTACGAAAAAGTCCGCTCCGATAGTCAGGCTGATTGATCCCTGTCTGGCTCCTCCACCGAAATCAGCCATCGCTGCCCAGGCGTTTGTCCCTGGTTCATATCGCCACATGTCGGCCATAAATGTGCCGTCATATCCGGTGCCAAACCATGCATTTTGAGTATTCGAGAATGCAACACCTCCCATTCGAGGTGCAGCAGGCAGATCTGCTTTTTGTGTCCATGTATTGGTCGTGGGATCATATTCCCATAGGTCGTTGTAGTAGGCTCCATCGAAGCCGGCAACAATATAGCCTTTGGAGGCGATGTTGAATCCTGTGGCGCCACGACGGGCATTGCCGGTAAAGTCGGCCCGGCGGATCCATGTGTCTTGTGCCGACAAGGTACTAATAATCGGAAGTAGGGCGATGAGTAGAAACAGGTGCAGTTTTTTCATTTATCCTCGGGAATGAAAGTATGGTAGATCAATAGGTTATTCCAAGACTGTCAAGTTCTTTAACTGTGACTGAAGGGGGCATCCGCCCATGGTTGAGTTTCTCAACCACCAGCATGGCAACTGATCTTGCTTCGGGCTCGCTTGCAAAAGCGTGGTTCCCACTGATTGCTGGTATGGTCGGTTGATTGATGATAACTGATTTGTTTTGTGTAATTTGATAACCCCATCCGTCGGCTGTTGCGACAATTACCACCTGATAGACTGAATCGGGCTGTACCATTTTTGCGACAGTTATCATTTCGGTTGATTGATTGCCGCTTGTTCCACATCCCATGGAAGCGAGTAACAGAGCAGTTATTATCAACGAATTAAAGCTTGATGTTTGCATCAGGGCTCGACAATAGGTTATTTTACTCGACAAAACACACCAAAGGTAAAGATTTCAGCCGGTTAACCAAGGTATTTTGTGGTTTTTTTTGCCGGAGTTTTCTTTTTTTTGTGGTGTCGGTTATCTGACAGACACTGGTCTGGAAGGTTGGGTTGTATCAGGAGTGGTAATTGAAAGAGGATTTGATTTGTCGGTTTTAATTTTAATTTTTGGACAATATATTTCCAATGATGTGTTTATGTTTTTTCAATCCCTTTTTTTCGCTGCTTTGTTGATAAACTTTTCTAAACTGAAATTTTATTCCAACGCTGAGAGTCTTGCCTTGTATGGAATTGTTAAGAGTATAATAGCCCGGTTAAAAATCATTTAACGATTGTAAACCGGTGCCTCCATGAGTGCAAATCCGGGCGTGGCCTTCTGCAATATGCTGACATGAATTAGTAACTACTCTTACTGTTCAATGATTTCTGAAACTCGCTGATAGTTAGCCGGATTTGCTATAGCTCCCAATAGCTATCGGGAGTTTATGGGATTTTCTGATGGAATAGCCTTGTAGCATAATATTTCCTTTTTTCAAATAATGGAAACAAGCCATGGTACAGTTTTTGTAACGTGATGGTATGCTTTTAAAAGAATATACAACGAAAATCAATCGAAAATCAATCGTGAATCAACCCTAACCGTTCGATTAATGTACGGTTAATGTACGGTTAATGTACGGTCGATCTACGGTCGATCTACGGTCGATCTACGGTCGATCTACGGTCGATCTACGGTTTATCTTAAAAAATGATACATTTTTCTCTCTTTTTCAAAACTGGAATTTACTGCATCCGGCTGATTCGTTATTCTGTGAAATTGATGGAGATAAAAGAGTCAGAGGCGATGCAATTATGGTAATCTGCTATAACGCCCCAGGTGAGTTGAATCTTCAACTATACTATCAAAGCCTGCCACAAATTTTAACAAAGAAGGCATACCCACCCCCCATACTCTGGATCAGTAGTTTTCAACCCGTCTTTAGATTCACGTAGACCTGCATGATTCCCTGGTAGAAAACCGGTGAATGGGTCAGATTACAGGAGACTCAGGATTTAGTAGTAATTCCGTTAAAAACTAAGTTGTAAGACTATGTTGATCAGGTTTTCGGAAAGCCGGTCAGCAATTGCAAATACTTCGAAATGCGCAGAGTATTAGTGTGGCAAAGGTTTATTCAGCCAGCTCATACTCATAATCGAGCGAAAAGAAGCGGAAGGTGTCATAGGCTGGTGTATACCGGGTTCCTGTAGTACGGTCGGGACGTCCATCAGGGTGGAGGGCAAAAGTAAGCTGCTCCAGAATTTGACCGCCTTTGGTCATTCGTGTCCGGGCTATTTCCTGACCGGCTTCATCGTTTTCTGTTTCTGTGATGACAATTCCCTGATTGTTTTCCACGGTTTCACGGACGGTATTTCCTTCGTACTCCCAAGTAGTACGGGCAATTAGTTGATTTCGCGTGTTGTAGATTCGCTGAACTACCGGACGGTTGTGTTCATCGTACTCCATTTTTGATACTCCCTCTTCTTCACCCACCCCGGCAGTTGTCGTGATCTGGCGGCCATTTTCGTCGTAGTCGTAGGTGATTGATTCAAGCGTATTGCCATCGTTGTCGGTTTCAATCACTGACATGAGGAGGTCGCCGTTGTATGTATAAACTTTTTCCTGACTTGTTTCTTCCTCAGGGTCGGATTCAATCCGGCGGATGAGTCTTTTTTTATCATCGTATTCGTAGATGGTTTTCATCTCCGATCCATCGCCGAAGCAAAGGGTTTTGCTGGCCAATAATCCTGCCTCATTATATTCGAATTTCTGAACTTCTGAAATTTCGTTGAGCAGGTCGGTAGTTGTGGCCTCAATCAAATGGCTGTCTTTGTATATGTTACTGGTTGATTGTTCGGGTTGTCCGTTGTCGTTGCAAACAGTTTCATCGAGTATATTACCATCGGTATCGAAAAATGCTTCCGAAAGGAGGCGCCTCCGTTCCTGATTTTCGGGCGAGAGGATTTCATTCCGGTAAATTGACTGGTATATACGACGCTTCAGAATTTTAAAACTCATGGTACAATGGATTTAATAGGTGTTTCGATGATTGGCAAAAGTAAGGAAATCGGCTTAAGATTATAGTTTGGACTGACTTCTTGCATGGTGAAATTTCTTTAATAGAGCATATGATAATGATGACCTTATGTATCTTTAAGATAACTAAAAGAAAAATTAAATTATTCACTGAAATTCTATGTGCATTGATAAATAGGTATTTAATAAAATCTGTCTTCGTTTTTTTATGAAATTGTTTTTTGTTTTTTGAGTAATTCCATATCATTTCTACCTTTACTGCCTTAATCCACGGAAGGTGGATTACAAAACTTTAACTAATCAATATCCAAATTTTATGAAAAAAATCTATCTGCTTTTCGTTGGCATTTGTTGTTCGTTGCTAGTCAGCGCGCAAGTCTATCTGTCTGAAGATTTCGGCGCCGGCACTATGCCGCCAACCGGTTGGTCCCTCGATGGCATTCCTGCACAATGGAGTAACAGCGCCAGTAGCAATGCAGGAGGAACTTCCCCCGAGGCCAAGTTTTCTTATGTCCAACAAACCACTACCACAAGATTGGTTTCTCCTATTGTCGACATGACTGGTGTTGCCAACGTTACTCTGTCGTTTAAGTATTTTTATGATCATTATGCTAATGGGCCTTCAATTGGTGTTGCAACCCGTTTTGGTACCTCTGGAGCATGGAATGTTGTTTGGCAGACTACCCCATCAGCAAACCAGGGCCCCAAAACACAGGTGGTTGATTTAACTAATATTGGCCAGAGTGATTTCCAGTTCTGTCTGTTCATTACGGGAAATCTGTATAATGTAGACTATTGGTATATTGACGATATTAAGCTGTTTTCGCCGCTGGCACTCGATGCTGCCCTGGCTTCCGTGAAAATTGCCAAGTATACAGAGGAAGGCGTTCCTTTTAACCTTGAAGGTACAGTCTCTAATGAAGGCTCTACAGTATTGAATTCATTTGATATTAATTACACACTCGATGGCGGATCGGCTCAGGTTTATCCTGTTACCGGTGTCAATGTTGCTCTGGGTGATGTGTACAACTTCACCCACAATGTTCCCATCGTATTGTCAGGTATTGGTGCGCATCCCATAACGGTTTGGATAAACAATGTAAATGGAGGGATTGATCTCAATCCTGATAATGACACAATGCATGTTGTGTCGAATGCAGTGCCATTCGTTCCTGAAAAGAAGGTGCTTGCAGAAGAGGCTACGGGTACATGGTGTGGCTGGTGTATTCGCGGTATATGCTTCATGGATTATATGGCCGAAACCTATCCTGATACATGGATTGGTGTGGCAGTGCATAATGGTGACCCGATGGTTGTGACTGATTATGATGGCGCTATGGCTCAGATTATTCCGGGATTCATGGGATATCCGAGTGTGACATCAGACCGTACATCTGGTGACTCGGATCCTTCTGATCTTGAAGCAGGTTACCAGCGCAGGATAGAAGCTATCAGTCCTGCAACGGTTGAAATTGTGAATTACGCATGGAATCCGGATACCCGTGAAGTATCATTTGATCTTCAGTCTGAATTTGTTGCTGACGTCAATAATGAACTTCGCTTCGGGGTTATTTTCGTTGAAGATAGTCTTTGGGGTACATCTGCACAATGGGGACAGACCAACTATTACGCAGGTGGATCCAACGGTGCTATGTGTGGCTATGAAAACAAGCCCAGTACTGTTCCTGCAGCCGATATGAAATTTGATCATGTGGCTCGTGAAATTCTGGACACTCCATTTGGAACACCTAACAGTCTGCCTGCCTCTATTACATCAGGTTCGGTAATTAGCTACCAATATAGCTATACCCTTCCCGACGGATGGCGTTACGATAAACTCCATGTTGTAGGATTCCTGCTTGATATGTCGACAAACGAGATACTGAATGCCAACAATGTGATCAGTTCGTATGTAGGTGTTGCTGACCGGAATTTCGAAAATGGAATAGCTGTTTATCCTAATCCTTCACGCGAGTATACCAACGTTGCCTTCACGCTTGACAATGCCACAGCTGTTAGTGTAGATGTATGTGATTTGTTTGGCAGTATGGTCTATTCGGGAGATGTTCATGAATATGCAGCCGGTCAGAACCAGATTCGTATCAGCAATGCTTCACTCGCAAATGGGATGTATGTAGTAAGGCTGAACATCGGTAACCAGATCATTACACGGAAAATATCGGTTGTTAAGTAATATCTGAGTTGTGTTTCCCAACTGTCTTTTTTAGTTTTTCCGGCTTTAGTGCACCTTTTACCCATACTGGGCATTAAAGCGATGGCCGATGGCCAAAGAATTTTAATCCGAAATGGTAAAATTGACCGGTTGATGGAAATCACTCTTGATTGCTTATAGTCAGGCCGGCTGCCCAAAGGCAGCCGGCTTTTTGATGAGGGTAAGCTATTGCCACATTGAAATGGACATTAACTGGTTTTCCTTACCTTTGCCTCTTAATTAATGGTCTTTTTACTAAATGATGTTTGATATCACAAGTCCTCAGAACCCCCGGATTAAATCGGTGATGCGGCTTCAGTCTAAACAATCGGAGCGGCGTGAACAGAATTTGATAGTGGTGGAAGGATTCCGTGAGATTGTGCTGGCATTAAAGTCTGGTTTTGAATCCGTTGAATTACTCGTTGCACCTGATGTGTGTGACTATGACCGTTGGATTTCGTTGCGAAATAGTTTTCCGAAATCCTATACGTTATCGGCAGATTCTTTTACCAGGTTGGCCTATCGTGAAGGAAGCGATGGTTTTATTGCGCTGTTCCGGCCGCATTATTTTGTTCCCGGAGATTTTACAGGACGTAGCAACCCGGTGTTTATTGTGCTTGAGGGTGTTGAGAAGCCTGGAAACCTCGGGGCGGTATTACGGACAGCCGACGCCGCAAAAGTCGATGCCGTATGGCTTTGCGATACGCCTACCGATATCTTTAATCCCAATGCCATCCGTTCGAGTGTGGGTTGTATTTTTACCGTTCCGGTACTTCAGACAACCTCGATTGAGGCCTTGCAATGGTTTCATGAAAATAGCGTTATCACGCTGGCCGCCGCCTTAACTGCACAAGAGTCGTACCACCAGATTGACCTGACCTGTCCGGTCGCCCTTGTTTTTGGTACTGAAGCTACAGGCTTGTCTGACCTTTGGCTGCATCGGGCCGACAAGCAGATACTCATCCCTATGCGGGGGCAAATCGATTCGCTCAATGTAAGCATCTCGGTTGCAGTGATGGTGTTTGAGGCCATGCGGCAACGAAATTTCAAATCATGAACAGGCGCGTAAGTTGCATTCTTTTTTGGTTGCTGGTTTTGCCGGTGATTACAATCCATGTCAGTGCACAGTCGCTGGTTAATTTTCCTGCCGATTCAACATCCATTGTTCAGTTCACGATCCCTGGGAATCGACCCGTTTCATTGGAGTATAGTCAAATTGATTCAACCATAAACTATGCTCATGCCTTCAGGCCGCAATCAAAACCAGGACAGTGGTACGCATGGATGGGAAACAATGGTTTACCTCAATATAATCTTACACCTGATTTTGGCTCCTCGCAGGGACTTAGCTATGGTCGTACAGGCTTTTCAGTTTACACCACAAATCCTGCAGATGTCTTGTATTACCAGTCGCGGAAGCCATTCTCCAATGTTACTTATGTGATGGGTCCCGATAGCGAGAATCAACTGGAAGCCCTGCTTAGTAAAAATGTCTATAAAGGAATTACTATCGGTGTAAAGTACCGGCTAATCAGTAGTACCGGCCCTTATGCCTATCAGAAAGTTAACAATACCAATCTGGCAGTATCACTGCGCTATTTCTCTCCTGACGGACGCTTTGGAGGGATGGCAGGCTACCTGCTCAATACATATACTGTTCAGGAAAACGGGGGAATTCTTAACCCTGACGACTTTACAAACAATGTAGAAACCAATCGCTCTGTTATCTCTACTCACCTTACTGGTGCTGAATCGCGTAACGGAAATATGAGAGCCTTCTTCACACTGTTTTATGAACCTGCCATCCCATATAGACATGGTGATACAATGCTCTCAAAACTTTCTGGCTTGAATCGAGATGTGCCTGCTGTCAATCAGTATGATAGTCTGGTTCTCGCCAGACAAAGGATATCTCCCCCTGATAGTATACGAAAGCAATCTTTCCGGTTGCCTGCTGAATTGGCAGATGATTCTTCCCGTTTATCATTGCGAGACACTTTAAAACCTGCTAACCAAATGGCAGGGAGGCCGACTGATTCCATACTGGCCCCGACGGATAGTCTGAAGCGGCTGACGCGTGCGCTGAAATTTTTTGGATTAGGCCGGTTTCAACATTCGTTTGTTTATTCGCGTGATGCCTATGTATATGATGATGCTTACCCTCAATCAGGCTTTTACCAGAATATCTATAATGATTCAACCTCAACCTTTGATACGGTATGTCTTTACAAATTTGAGAACGAGATTTCATGGACTAATGCAGGTTTTCTCCACCAGAATAAGTTACCCATCGCCTTCCGGTTTGCGGTAAAACACCAGTATGCCGAGCTCAAAACCCCAACCCGTAACAAAGTATTTAATCAGTTGGTTCCTAATGGATCAGTTGAACTGAAATTGTGGGATCGTTTTTCGCTCTCGGGCTATGGCTTTATTGTAAAAGGCGATTACAACGATGGTGATCTTGGCCTGCGCGGAAGTATCAACCTAAGGGTTGGTACCCGTCCTGATGATGGTTTCAGGGGTGAGGCCGGGTTTTACAGCGAGATGCCCGGTTATTTCTTTCAGTACTACCAGTCGAATCATTTTCAGTGGGACAACAGTTTTGATCGTCAGGAAACATGGTTTGCGAAGGTGAGGTTGAAATATGGTGTGGCTTCGGCGGGAGCAGATTATTACCTGCTGAATCAATTTGTATACCTTAATGAGAAAGCTATACCTGTACAGCATAGTGCAGAGATGTCGGTTGCCCGGGTTTGGGCAGGTGTAAAACTGAAGCTTGGACGATGGGATATGGATGGTCAGACTGTGTACCAGTTCGCCAGCGATACATCGGTGATACGGTTACCACAGTTATTGGTAAGGGCTACTATCTTCTATACGGGGAATATGTTTGAAAAGGCTCTGAAGATACAGCCCGGAGTCGATTTTTATTGGTATCCGGCCTATACCGGCAATGGCTATATGCCCGCGCTACAGTCGTTTTATCTTCAGGATGTGAGAACTATCGGGGGGTATCCCTGGATCGATCTGTTTGTTAATTTCCGAGTAAAGCGGGCTGTCCTGTTCTTAAGATACCGGCATTTAAATGCAGCATTTACAGGGTATAATTACGTCGATGTACCCGGTTATCCACTGCCTGATGGGGGAATCAATTTCGGGGTGTCGTGGAATTTCTACGATTAAGGCAGGTTAAGGTTAGCTGTTATTTCTGATCAGGGCTTGTAAGTATTCTTGTGCTCAAAACCTGAACTGTTATATAGAGTTATTCCTATTCCCCAAATCAGGAATCTTGCATGAAGGACAGAAGTGCTAATTATCAGGCATGAAGCGCAGGCTAATTGAACCTATGAATTGTTGAGTCAAACAACACCTGAGTTTTTTATCTTTTCCTCAACTGACTTTACTTTTTGTTCCATTCTTCCCATCGGGCTTTTTTTAATGTCGAAATTGGCTGAGAGGTATACTCTTCCGCAATCTGGTTCGAGTAGTCTGTATGCTTTGTTTATCATCTCAAGGGCTTCGCCAAGGGTTTCTGTTTCGACGATGGTAGCCATGGGTGTGAGTTGATGAATAAACCCTTCGCGTCTGATCATTCCTAAAATGCGACTCACATATAGACTTACACTGGCCCCTTTGTCGGTCGGGAACATGGCAAATTGAACAATTACTGACATAAGCGTTTTTTTTATTGGCAGTTTGTGTTTTGATAAGTATCAGGTTTCAGTTCTGACTATACTGAGACTGCCTGTTCAGGTTAGCAGAGTTGAAACTCCCTGTAGTCGGTTCATGTGGCTCGAAATACATCAAGCGTGAGTCACAAGAAACGGGAATTAAGAAGTCACAAAGTTACCCCTTCCTTTCAATACCACACGATAGGTTAATTATTTCTTAACCGGGACTTAATGTTGGGGTGATGAGCCATAGATACCTTTGCCGAATCAAATTCCTTTCGAAAATCATGCAGACGAATAATGAAACAGCCAGAATTTTACTGGTTGATGATGAGGTGGATATACTCGAGTTTCTGGGATACAATCTGCGTAAGGCAGGTTTTGAAGTGCACACTGCAGGTAATGGACAGGATGGGTACCAGTTGGCTTGCAGCCTCAAACCTCAGTTGATAGTCCTCGATATTATGATGCCCGGAATGGATGGCATAGAGACCTGTCAACTGATCAGACAAACGCCCGAAATCGCTGATGCATTCATTGTATTTCTTACAGCACGTGGAGAGGATTATTCACAAATCGCGGGCTTTGATGCAGGTGCTGATGATTATGTCAAGAAGCCAGTGAAACCTGCTGTGCTTGTTAGCAGGATTAAGGCTCTGCTGAGGCGTGGCGCAGTCGCTGAGACAACTTCAGAGATTATTCAAGCCAGAGATTTCATCATCGACAAGGAACGATACCTTGTGGTAAAGGATGAGAAGGAAATTGCCCTATCGAAGAAAGAATTTGAGTTGTTGGTATTTCTGACTTCTCGCCCCGGGAAGGTGTTTAGTCGTGATGATATATTTGAGAATGTCTGGGGTTCGGATGTTGTAGTGGGAGATCGCACCATCGATGTGCATATCCGAAAATTGCGTGAAAAGATAGGGATGGATTACATTCGTACATATAAAGGGATCGGATACAGTTACGTATAGGATTGCTGTTTTAATGGCTGCCGTTCATTATAAAAAATACAGACGGGCCTTATCTCTGATTCATTGTTTCTTCATCCAGATTCTCCAGGTTTCTTCAGCCTGCGCGATAAGCATCTGATAACCATTTACACAAGTAGCTCCACGGCTAAGCCCTTCTTTCAGGAAGGATGTGACCGCCGGATTATAGACAAGATCGAACAATATGTGATCGGAGCCTATTGCATCGTAAGGAAGGGGGAGTGGTTGAAATGAAAAGCCACTGGTACCAACCGGAGTGCAATTAATCAGGAGATGGTGCTGTCTGATGGTTTCTGGATTGATTTCATTGTAAATCATCCGATTGGTGCCGGAAGTTCGCGACACCAATCTGAATGGGATTCTCATATTATTCAATACAAAACTCGTAGCTGCTGCTGCGCCTCCTGTCCCAAAGATTAAAGCCCCGTTTGGTTTTTTGCCAAGATTACTGAGGGTGATCTGTATTCCCGCGACGTCGGTATTGTGGCCTGTAAGGTATATCTGGGCTCCCTTCCTTATCACCTGAACTGTATTAACAGCACCTGCCACTTTCGCTTCTTCTGAAAGGGCGCTAAGAAATGGTATGATTTTTATTTTATACGGGATGGTAACGTTAAAACCGACGAGTTCGGGTTTTGATCTGATTAGTTGATGCAATAAGGTGATTTCCTGGAGTGGCATAAGCTCATACCTGCAACCGGAGATGTTTTCAGTGGCCCACTTCTTAGTGAAGAGGTCGGACGAAAAAGAATGACCCAACGGGTAGCCTATGAGCCCGAAAATTTTCATCAAATCACATATTTCAAGAGGACAAAGCTTCCGATTAGTAAAAAGGTGAAGGAAAGAGCGAGAATATTGAAATATTTATCAATAAACGATTTAATGGAGCTGCCATATTTCCATATGAGCCATGCAATCAGGAAGAAGCGGGCGCCGCGGCTTATAGCAGAAGCAAGGAGGAGCATCGGGATGCTGATGTTAAAGGCTCCCGCAGCGATGGTGAACACCTTAAAAGGAATTGGCGTGAAACCTGCCGTAAAGATTACCCAGAAGTCCCATTTTTCATACATTGCTTTTGTGTTGATAAACAGTTCATGGGTAAAGCCAGGGATGTTGTCGAAAAACAGATTAGCAAAGCTGCTGTACCCCCCGGCTGTATCATACCACGCAAAATGTCCGATGGAATAGCCTCCAAGGGCCCCTGTTACGGAGGCAATTGTACAGATAGCGGCAAATTTGAAAGCCTTCGACTGTGCACCCAATACCAGGGCAATAAGCAATGGGTCAGGAGGAATAGGGAAAAAACTTGCTTCAGCAAATGCGAGGATAAAAAGTGCTGCCGTGCCATATGGACTATCAGCCCAATCAAGCACCCAATCGTAGAGTCTTCGGAAAATTTTCATGTAAAAGGGGTGGGTGTGTTTTAGCGCACTTGTTTTAAAATCACTATACTTTTTTCTTGTGCAGGTGGAGGTAAATGAGTTTCTGGTATTCGAGCCGTTTGCGTAATTGCGGCATAGCGTCGAAAACGGTATTGTATCCTTCGGCATCTAATTCAAGTCCGGAGATAAAATGCTGCCGGGCTTCATTCTGATATCCCAGTCGGGCATAACTTACTGTCAGCCGGTAATGGATAGTGCCATTGCTGGGTTGAAGAATCAAACCTTGCTGAAGTGTCTTCAATGCATCACCAAAACGGCCCATCAGATCATACAATTCGGCCAGATCAACCCATATCATCGTGTTGTCAGGAGCCAGTTCGCTCACTAGTATATATTCTTTAACAGCATCTTCCTGTCGATCGTTTTTGCGAAGCAGGTCGCCCATGAAGTAATGATATTCCGGATTTTGAGGATCTGCTTCGATAGCTTGAGTGATGTATTTGAGTGCCAGTTTGAAATTTCCAAGTTGGTCATGAGCCATTCCAAGACCGATGTAGGCATCGTTTAGCTGGCCTTCTGATTGGATTGCCTTTTCATAATATGCAACGGCCTGATGGTAATCTTCAAGCTTTTCGTAACACTCTCCGATGTAGTAAAATGTCAGGGCTTCAGGGTCTTCGTGCTCAAAAGTCTCGAGGTAGGTGTTAATGGCTTCGCGGTAGAGATCCATATTGGCCTGAGAGTTGGCTTTATTGAAGTAGGCCGATGCGAAGGCAGGCTCAATGGCGATGGCAAAATCATAAGCATCGATGGCTTTTTCATAGAGTCCTATGGTGTTGTAAGCGATTCCGAGATTAAACCACCCGTCGATGGAGTAGGGGTTATCGTCGAGAAATTTCTGAAAGAACCCAATGGCAAGTGTTGTCTGATCAGTAAGCTCATAGCAAAACGCCAGTTCATTAAGGCTGCTCTCGTTATCGGGATTGATTTCCAGTGCTTGTTTCAGGAAGTTAATGGCTTTGTCATACTGACCTGTCTTTTCATATTCCATCGCAATATTCAGGTAGATTTCGTCGTTTTCCGAATCAAGGCTAAGTGCTTTCTTGAATTCCGAAACTGATTTGTCGAATTGCCTGAGTTTGCTGAAGATGGCCCCGCGCGTCATGTGTAATTCTGCGTTGGAAGCCTCTATTTCCGACAGGTTGTCAAGGATATTGAGTGCCCGTTGTGTGTGGTCGGTAGAGGCGTAAAGTTGTGCCTTTTTAAGCTGAAAAGTGGCGCTTGTGGGATGCTGATTGACGGCGTGATTAATGGCTTCACGTGAACGCAGATGGTCATCGGCCTCAAGATAGTAGTTGATAATTTGTTCAAATTCTTCTACGTCAAAGAAATAGACATTCCCTTGCTGAATCATTTGTTCAAACCGATCAACCAATTCTTCGGGTTCATAGAGGTCATCGTCATCAAAATCTTCATTCATGTGTGTGCTTTTTCTTGAATGCAAAATTAATACTTTTTTTGGTGATGGTAGCAGATGGTTATGAAAGGTGCATTTGTAACCATTTGACAGTATGTGTTGTTAATCCAATGTTCGTAACTTTTTCTCCACTATCGGATAGTTTAATCATGAACATTATTATATTTAATACTTTTACTATAAAATTTTTAAGTAGAATTTAATGACATTAATTCGTTCAATTTCAGGTATCAGGGGTACTATTGGGGGTGTCCCGGGTGAAGGGCTTACGCCCGATGATGTCGTCCGTTACACCGCTGCCTTTGCCTCATTTCTGATGGAGTACTATGCTAAGCCGAAGCTTAGGATGGTGATAGGCCGCGATGCCCGCATTTCAGGTTATGTTGTGAACAAGCTGGCCATTGGAACACTCGAAGCTATGGGGATAGATGTTACCGACATTGGACTCACTACCACACCAACAGCAGAAATGGCAGTTACAAGGTTTGGAGCCGATGGTGGTATTATTCTGACCGCCAGTCATAACCCAAAACAATGGAACGCCTTAAAGTTGCTTAATGCTAGTGGGGAGTTCATTTCTGCTTCTGATGGTGCCAGAGTGCTTGAAATTGCCGAAACTCAATCTTATAGGTATGCTGATGTCGATAACCTGGGTCATAGCGAATGTGACAATACTATGCTTGACTGGCACATACAGCAAATCCTGTCGTTACCACTTGTTGACGCAGAAGCCATTGCAAAGGCAGGTTTCAGGGTTGCTGTGGATGCCGTGAATTCTACCGGAGGAATAGCTATTCCTGCACTACTTAGATCTTTGGGAGTAAAAGAGATCATCGAGTTAAATTGTGATCCCTCAGGTCGTTTTGCCCATAATCCCGAACCTTTACCTGAAAATCTTCGTGAGATATCAGAGTTGATGACTCATTCGAAAGCACACTTGGGTATTGTTGTCGATCCTGATGTTGATAGACTGGCATTGGTCTGCGAAGATGGAGGAATGTTTGGTGAAGAGTATACGCTGGTTGCAGTAGCCGATTATGTACTTTCGAAGACCGGAGGTAATACGGTCAGCAACCTTTCGTCGACAAGGGCCTTGCAGGTTGTTACCGAAAAGGCTGGATACGCTTATGCTGCCTCGGCAGTTGGTGAGGTGAACGTCGTTGATCTGATGAAATCAACTAATGCTGTCATTGGCGGAGAGGGCAATGGTGGTGTGATTTACCCGGCGTTGCATTATGGGCGGGATGCCCTTGTCGGGGTTGCATTATTTCTGAGTCATTTGGCTCATTCAGGGAAGAAATGTTCGATGTTTCGCAGACAATATCCCGATTTTTTTATTTCCAAAAATAAAATTGAATTGTTTGCAGGTATTGATACTGACAAGATTATGGCTGAAATGAAGGTTCGCTATCAAATGATGCACATCAATACAACTGATGGCATCAGAATCGATTTTGGTGAAGAGTGGGTGCACCTGCGTAAATCGAACACCGAACCCATCATCAGGATTTATTCCGAAAGTGATACAATGGGAAAAGCCGATCATCTGGCTGGTAAAATTCTTGGCGATATCCGGGAAATTGTGAAGATGATGATTTAATAACTTTTTTACAGCCAATATGCATCTTTTACCTTGGATGGCGTGATGTTGTGGTATGAGCATTGTTTAATGTTTTGTCAGACTATTGTAAATATCTTTTACCTTCGCCCTGAATTAAATATTGATGTTATGCCTCCGCGTAAAACCAGAAAGAAATTCAAACGCCGGCTAAAAAGCAAATCAATCACTGTAAAGCTTACAGGACAGCAGATGCTTTCTCTTAATAATTATTGTAAGCTACACGATACCACGCCAAACAAAGTTATCAAGGCAAGGATTTCTCCCTTTACATCTGTCAGGTTCAGGCAGCTTTCAAAGGATCGATTTGTTTTACCAAATCAACTCGATCTTTTCGGTTAGTTTAATTGCATCCGGATCATCTTCTTCGTACAGTTTCGGATTTTGGAGGTTTTTATTTGCCAACTGGAATCTCGGCTGCTATAGCAATTTTACTGTGGCATTCAAATCAGTTATCCCTTCATCCGAGATACACGCGCTTCTTTCTCCCGCTTGATTGATGGATTAATCCTTTACTTCGATCGATCGCCACCCGGAACCTGATTCAGCTTCTCTATTCCAATCCTGATGTTTCCCTCAACCATTTTGCTGTGAGAGTTCTTAAGTATAAAATTAGGAAAAGGTTAACCAGGGGGTAATGTAGAATGTTCGACATCTTGTTACCCGATTAATAGTACTGAAGGCGCTAGTGTTTATGAGGGTTGTTTGCTGCCTGTCACTTATGAGGTGTTTTATGGAATTAGTGTTTTCTGTCATCTGGTGAGAAGGATTTTTTGCGATGAGTATAATCCGTAGTTGTTCTTGTAATCGGGCTACATTCTGGTTCTGGATCGTTTGTAGGAAGCATGTAATTCGGCGTTTAGGAGTGATTCTCGCAATGTTCTGTTTATTGCTGAAAGATTTCCGTTTTTTTTTAAAGGTTTTGGTCAGGTTATGGGTTTAATGATGCTGTGGCATCTCTTTTTTGTTTGCAGCAGTGTATTGAAATCCAGTATGATATTGATAAAGTGAATGAATATCAGCCGTAAACTAATAATGGGTTTTGCTAAATTGTTTACTTTTGAGTTGTCTTTGAGTTACTAACCTATTTCATTTTTTTTATGAACAGAATGTTAAGATTTCTGCTTTTGGGTCTGATATTGGCTCTATTTCAGAATGGTGTCAACGGTCAGGCACGAGTTCAATTGATTCACAATTCGGCTGACACTTCACATCGTTTCTTCGATGTCTGGATCGGAAACACCAAAGTGTACAACAACCTGGAATTTCGTACGGCAACAGCTTTTGTTGATGTGCCGGTTACCAGTCAGATCAGTATCCTGCTGACTGATTCCGCTTCAACGGGTCCCGAAGATCCAATTTATATCTATCGCAGAACTTACGAAAATGGTCATAAGTATCTGTTAGTCATTAATGGTGTTGATTCGCTTGGCGGATATAATCCCTTTAAAGAACTTTCAATCACAGCATTTGATAATGGCCGGGAGGTTGCATCAAATGCATCAAAAACGGATATCCTCTTCCTTAATGGTTCTACGGATGCCCCGGTTGTTGATGTGTTGGATGAGACCCTTGGTTTGATTAGCAATAATCTGGCATACAATGATTTTGATGGTTACTTCGGCTTCTTACCGAATGACTATTTTTTATATATCAAGGATGATAACACACAATCTACACTCTACAGCTATCAATTGCCTTTGCTCTCGCTTGGTCTTCAGGGGCAGGCCGGCGTTGTCCTGATGTCGGGATTTGTCGATCCTTCAGTTAATAGTTTTGGGGAATCATTCGGATTGTTTCTGGCACTTCCTGCTGGTGGCGCCTTAATACCTTTACCTTCGTATACCGAACCAAAGGCTCCCCTGCAGTTTATACACAATAGCCCCAATTCGCAGGCCGATTCACTCGATATCTGGATCGATGGAAAATTAGCTTTTAATAATTTGAAATTCAGAAATGCAAGTGCTTATGTTGATCAGCCTGCAGGACGTATTATTCAGATTGCAGTTTGTGCCCCTAATTCGTTAAGCCCTTCCAGTCCGATCATCTCGTCTGACGTCATTTTAACTGAAAATGAACCAATCCAGGTTATACTGTCAGGCATGACACAAACAGCAGGATATACACCCCCGACTCCTGCCGCGCTGCATTTGTACTCCCCGGCCCGTATAGGGTCCGCAGTCACGGGTAATACCGACCTCTTATTTTACAATGGGTCTACGGATTTTGGTCCTGTTACTCTGGCCGAAACTACAACCACTATTGGCACTTTGACAGAAAATCTTCCTTATGGTGTTTCTGATGGGTATAAGGAGGTTTTGACAGCTAATTACGCTTTTGAGGTTAGGAATTCATCCAATGAAGTAGTAGGTACCTATGATGTTCCTCTGTCTGGTTATCTGATGAATAACCAATCGACTACGGTAATGACTTCCGGGTTCCTTGATAAGGTCGCTAATAACAATGGTCCTGCCTTCGGGATTTTTCTGGTACCCCAGAAGGGAGGAGCGCTTATTACTCTCTTGCCCTATACTCCCCCTACTTTTGCTGAATTTCAGGTAATCAATAATTCTGCCGACTTAGTATGTGATACCCTTGATATATGGGTTGACGGTGAAAAGGTGATTCCTGATTTGAGGTTCAGAACCAGTAGCCGTTTCCTTCAGGTTACTGCTGGAAGTGAGGTTACGATAGCTGTTAAACCCAAAGGCTCTGCCTCTGCTGAGAACCCGATGATTTCTGGTGTATTTACCCCTGAGGCCGGAAAGAAATATGCCTTCCTTATTCATGGGATATATAGTGCTTCAGGATATAATCCTATTCAACCTTTTGACTTGACCATGATTGAAGGTGTTCGCGAAAACGCTTCTTCGGGTGGTATGGTTGATGTCATGATAATACATCAGTCGACCGATGCAGCTTCACCCGCTGATTTCATCGAATCAGGAGGTGTCTGGCTACTTGGAATGACATATGGTCAGCACTCTGGTTATATGCAGAAACCTGTGGCCGATTATAGTATAGGTTTTAGACCCGCCGATTCAGCCAACCCTTATAAGTTTTATGGTTTGCCTGTAAATGAAATGGGGCTGTCTGGGAAAACTGTTATGATTCTTACTTCGGGATTCTTCAACCCGGCTGTTAATAGCAATGGTGAGGCCTTCGGATTATGGGCAGTGGTTCCTGGAGGTGGTAAACTGGTTGAACTTAGTGATGTAACAGGAATTGAAGATCATACCCCCGAGACTTCTTTCTCTGTTTACCCGAACCCGGCTGTAGATGTAGTGACTTTGGTGAGTAAGCAACAGTTGAATGCTAATGCTATTGTACAGGTAATGAATCTTACCGGTCAGGTTATGCTTAGAACCATGGTCAGCGTTGTGAATGGCGTGGCCAACCTTCAGGTTTCATCCCTGCCTTCAGGATCTTATCTGATTAGCATGGCTGTGGATGGAGGTACATGTATTGCAAGACTACAAGTGATACGGTAGTCAGTAACTTCTTATTAAAAACCGTCGGCAGGAAGCTTCCTGCCGACGGTTTTTTTTGCCTTATATCTTAGCAGGTTTTAAATAGCTTATGGTTAAACCCCTGTTTTGTGTCAGCTTTCTTTGCTCCTATCAATGACGAAATATATCGCTGATCGGAACTTTGCATGAACTAATGATTTTTTGACCTGTTCTTTTTCCTGACTTCGACAGACATCGAATTCGGTTTTTATAAATATCATACAATCAGTTTTTTGTAGAAGTTGCGTCACCATATTGGGTGGCGCAAGTCAAAAATGGTCTACATTTACGTATGTTTTTGCGTAAGAAGAAAAATCGTTCAGGCTCCACTAGTATTGTTGTGATAGATAAATGCAAGGGCATATACAAGGAGGTAAAAACCATCGGCACCAGTAGTAATGATTCCGAGATCGAATCATTTTACCAGCAAGGGAAAAAATGGATAAGCTGCTATTTGGGTGAACAAGATATATTTGATGTTCATGATAAAGCAATTGAAGAGAAACAGGTTACAGAATACTTGCTTTCAAATGTTGAGAACATTCTGCTCAATGGAGTACAGTTGATTCTCAACAACGTATTCAAGCTGACAGGGTTTGATGCTATTGAAGATGATATTTTCAGACAACTGGTTATAGCCCGGTTAAGCCAACCGATGAGCAAGGCGGCAACAGTCGAATATCTCAAAACACGCTTTGACGAAGACGCACAACTACATCGGATTTACCGTTATCTGGACAAACTGTACAAAACGCAACAAGAACTGATACAGCAAATCAGCGTTGAGCATACCCGTAAAATACTGGGAGGTAAGATTGGGTTAATGTTCTACGATGTAACTACCCTTTATTTTGAAACCGATTATGGCGATGAACTCCGGGAAACAGGCTTTTCAAAAGACGGGAAACATAGCCAGCCACAAGTAGTTTTGGGCTTATTAGTCAGCAAGGATGGGTATCCTCTTTCTTATTCGATTTTCAATGGGTCTCAATATGAAGGGCGTACGATGCTACCGGTGGTTGAAGATTTTGTTCAAAGGTTTAACTTGGATGATTTTATCGTTGTGGCCGATTCCGGGTTAATGAATCAAAACAACATTGCTTTACTTGAATCGCAAAATCACAAATACATTATCGGTGCAAGAATAAAAAACGAAAGCAAAGAAATAATAAAGTGGGTATTGGCATTATCGAAGCAGGACGGGGTATTTAATGAAACGCGTAAGGGTAAAGCAAGACTAATTGTTGGGTACTCCGACAGCAGGGCAAGAAAGGATAGGTTCAACAGGGAAAAAGGGGTAAAACGGATTGAAAAGGCATACCGAAGTGGCAATGTCACCAAAGAAAACATCAACAAACGCGGGTACAACAAGTTTCTTGAAATATCAGACAATGTAGAGATTACCATCAACCAGGAGAAAATCAAGCAGGATGAACAATGGGATGGCCTCAAAGGATACCTGACCAATACAGAACTACCCGTAAAAGAAGTATATGAGCAATACAGTGGTTTGTGGACAGTTGAACGTGCATTCAGGGTAACCAAGGGAACTCTTGAAATGAGGCCGATGTTCCATTTTACCCCAAAAAGGATTGAAGCTCACGTGTGTATTTGTTTTGTGGCATATAAGGTTTACCGGGAATTGGAAAGGGTGCTGAAAGTTAAACATATAAACTTGAGCGTCGATAAGGTTCTGGATATTGCAAAAACAATTACAACTATAAGAATAAAACTACCATTGAGCGGAAATACATTGACAAAGACTATGCTCTTAACTCAAAAACATAGGTCAATCGCTCAATTATTTGATGATGATTTTTGGAAACTAATTTAGGGTGGCGCATTGTCGAAGTCAGGCGACGGTTTTTTTTGCCTTATATCTTAGCAGGTTTTAAATAGCTTATGGTTAAACCCCTGTTTTGTGTCAGCTTTCTTTGCTCCTATCAATGACGAAATATATCGCTGATCGGAACTTTGCATGAACTAATGATTTTTTGACCTGTTCTTTTTGTATGAAAAAACTTCAACCCCCGGTATTTGTGGTGTATGACGGAGAATGCCCGTTCTGTATTCGCTGGGTAAGATGGATAGCAAAAACCGGATCGGTTAATTCAACCTTTTTTGTCCCGGGGAAAAGTGAGGCTGGTGAATGGCTGGTAAAAAGGTTCTCTCTGGCAGGTCTGATCGACAAGACCATTGTCGTTATTTCTGATGAGCAAGCCTATATAAAGAGTGAGGCTGTTTGTGCACTGTTGAATTTGAGGGGAGGACTCTGGAAGGCGTTCGCTGTTTTCTGTTTATTTCCACGCCGATGGCTTGATGGAATCTACCTGGCAGTAGCTGCCCACCGACAGCACCTTTCTCGGAATAATTCCTGCAGACTGCCATTAACAGAACCACCATTATCTATAATTACTACTGTAGCAGCAATGAAGAAGCTTTCGTCTTGGCCCGATGAACTCCGGCATTCAGGAACTCGCAATGGGAAATGATCAATCAGCCCTGAGCTCTTCTACCCATTTTACAATTTTCTCGTTCGTCGCGGGAAGGCTGTAACTGAAAACTTTCTCAGGTGCTACTGATTGCAAAGCATATTGAATAGCCAGCCAGACCGATAAGGCAAGCATAAAGGGAGGCTCACCCACAGCTTTGCTGCCATGAATAGTTCCCGGGTTTGCACCTGTAGGGAATAAGTCGATGTTAAATTCAACAGGAATATCATCGATGGTGGGAATTTTATAGGTGTCGGGTGAGAAGTTTAATAATTCCCCATCTTTTGAATACCTAAGTTCCTCGGTGGTACACCAACCAATTCCCTGTACAAAAGCCCCTTGAATCTGTCCTAAATCAATAGTACGATGCAGCGAATTACCGACATCGTGCAGGATATCGGCCCTGAGTGTTCTGACATCCCCGGTCAATAGATCGACTTCCACTTCTGCTAAGGCCATTCCAAAAGCGAAATAGTGAAACGGCTTACCTCGTCCCTGTTCCTTGTCGTACCAGATTCCCGGAGTCCTGTAATATCCAGTTGCGCTCAGACTCACCTGATTCAGATATGCCTGTTTTACAAGGTCTGTAAAAGCAAGCTGCATTTCGGGCCGTTGTTCCAGTCTAATATAGTCGTCATCAAACATCAGATCGGCAGGAGAAACAATCATACGGGCCTGTTCGCCTAATATTCTGCAGGCCACTGTTGACAGACGGTTACGTAATTTTGCCGCCGCATCCCTGACAGCCATGCCGTTCAGATCACTGCCACTGGAGGCTGCCGTGGCGGAAGTGTTGGGTACCACCATGGTGTTAGTTGGCTCTACGACAATGCGTTTGGCTGAAATACCCAGTTCTGTAGCTGCAACGGCAATGATTTTCGTGTTGAGTCCCTGTCCCATTTCAGTTCCTCCGTGGTGTATTACGACAGATCCATCCTGGTATATATTGACAAGGGCACCGGCCTGATTCAGAAAAGTAGTAGTGAAGGAGATGCCAAATTTTACAGGCATCATTGCCAGTCCCCTCCTAATATGCCGATGGCTTTTATTAAAAGCATCGACACCTTCCATGCGGCTGATGTAGTCCCCCTTATCCATCAGTCGTACAGCCATTTCTTCCATCGGATTACGATCTACCCTTTGGCCGTAATGTGTGATGTTACGCTCAGTAGTTCCGTAAAGGTTTCTTCGTCTTACCTCTACAGGATCTAATCCGGTGAGCAGGGCTATTCTGTTCATGACCTGCTCTGTTATGGCCATTCCCTGTGGCCCTCCAAATCCTCGGAAGGCAGTGTTCGAAGGGAGGTTGGTGAAACAAACCCTGCCATTCACTTCAAGATTCGGGATGTAATAAGCATTGTCGACGTGAAACATCGCCCTTTCCATAATGGCCCAGCTTAGGTCAGTTGCTGCTCCTCCATCGCTGAAAAGATTTGCTTTTAAAGCTATGAGCATACCATCGCTTGTAAAGCCGGCTTGCCAGTTACTCCTGAATGGATGGCGCTTTCCGGTAACTTTCTGGTCTTCATCACGGGTAAGTCTCATTTTTATCGGCTTTCCCGTGTGTTGGGCAAGAATGGCCGCCCATGCGGCTACATGGTTTCCCTGTGTTTCTTTTCCGCCAAAAGCACCGCCCATTCGTTTTACTACTACTGTCACGCTGTGACGTGAAACCCCGAGTACTTCTGATACGATAGCCTGCGTCTCTGTAGGGTTCTGTGTTGAGGCATAAACTGTCATGCGCCCTTCTTCGCCGGGAATACAGAGTGCTGACTGCGTTTCAAGGTACCAGTGTTCCTGTCCGGCAGTGAAAAGTTCGCCATAGATTACATGATCACATTTATCGAAGGCCTCATCCGGATTTCCGGTACAAATTTTACGTGCCGGACCGAGGAAGGAATTCTCTTCGATCGCCTTATCAATGGTGAAAATGCCGGGCCTCTCTTCTACTTTAACCTGAATGCTGGCTAATGCACGGCGACTGATCTCTCTCGAACGGGCAGCTACCAAAAATATGGCCTGCCCCCTGAATGTTACATTCCCGTCGGCTAAACAAGGTTCATCATGAACAACAGGCCCCATTTGATTATCCCCCCCGATAGCTGTAAAGTCTATTATAGCCGCTACCCCAGGCAACTTTGCTGCTTTTTCCAGATCGTAGGAGACGATTCTGCCGGAAGCCCATTTGCTGAAATAAACAGCTCCATGCAGCGTCCCTGCAGGTTCAGCCATGTCATCGATAAACTGTGATTGCCCGGTTACATGACGCAGTGCACTGTCGTGGTGTGTGGGGCTTGGTTCCTGGAGGGATGATGCCTTATTCATTTGTCTGTTTGTTTTGAGGGTTGATGAAATGATTCAGGCATTTTTTCAGTCCGTTTTCTGCCAGAATGGTTCTTCCTTCTGCTGATGAACGGGCATCTGAGATGGGGCGAAAATTGTCATTCAACGTACGGCACGCTTTGTCTATTCTTTCTTCGTCGAATAAATGTCCATGGAGCACTTGCTCGGCAAGGGTTGCTCTTTCCGGACGATCTGACATTCCGCCAAAGGCTAAGATGGGGTCATGTACAATGCCTTTGGAATCAATTGTGAAGGAAACGGCTACACTGACCGTCGCGATATCCATCTGACGTCGTTTTGAAAGCTTTAGAAATTTGAAATTTCTCTCCGTCTTTGGTTTTGGGATTTTAATCTCCAGAATAATTTCATCAGGAAGGATAGCTGTTCTCCTATAACCGGTTATTATATTTCCTATGTCAATGGTGCGCTGTCCTCCGGGGCCGCTTACAACAACCATTGCTTCCAGTGCCATCAATACCGGCCATGTATCGCCAATTGGGGATGCCGTTCCCAGATTTCCCCCGAGGGTGGCTGTTTCTCTGATTTGTTTCGACGCAAATACACGAAATAATGCATCAAACATTGGAATCCTCCCATCATGTCTGCGATGAATGGCTTCGAGCGGCAGGGCAGCTCCAATAGTCCATCCCGATTCATCTTCGGTAAAGGAAGTTAGTTCTTTCAGCCCTGTGAGGTCTATCAGTTCATGATACTCAATAAACTTTTTTGTCTGCGCCAGAGCTACATCTGTTCCTCCACAGAAAACCACTGCCTGAGGATGCGCCTGCCTTAAGCTGATTGCTTCGCTGAGGCTTGCCGGCTTCATGTATAATTGTTCCTGATGATTAATCCGCACCGGTGCCTCAGGCATTTCTTTCAGCTTTGCGGCTATCTCTGCTTCAGTGTCCGACAAATGATCATGGCCGGGAAGCCCGGTGATTGACATTGCTGCTTCAAGAATAGGTTCATACCCGGTACATCGGCACAGGTTTCCGCTCATGGCCAGCACTACATCTTCCCGGCCGGCAGAAGCGCCATTCTTATAGATTGCAAATAATGACATAACGATGCCCGGTGTACAAAAACCGCACTGCGTTCCGTTAAAGTCTACTACCGCTTGCTGAACAGGATGAAGGTGCCCGTTATCAGCAAGCCCTTCAACGGTAATCAGTTGTTTGCCGTGAAGCCAGGGAAGAAAAATCAGGCAGGAATTGACTGCATGATACCGCATTACACTGTTTTCATCGGGCCAGGCAGCTACGACGGTACATGCCCCGCAATCTCCTTCAGCGCAACCTTCTTTGGTTCCTTTTCCCTGATGTTGTGACCTGAGCCAGTTCAATACTGTAGTTGATGGGCGGGGGGCCTCCGGCCGTGAAAAATCTAACTCAACGTGTTGCTGGTTCCAATAGAAGAATATGGTTTGCGATTGATTCATTGTTGCTTACTTTGAGGGTTCAGAATTGACTCAGTTAAGTTATTTTTTGGATTTGAGCCCATGGCTTCGGTTTCGGGCATCTATCAGTGATGCCAGTATGGCAAGCGCAATTTCATCAGGTGTCTCTGCTGCAATGGCAACACCAATGGGCATGTCTATCCGGTTTATCAGCTCATCGGTGAGACCAAAATCCTCGGTGAATCTTTTTCGTGCCAAAGCCAGTTTTCCTTTGGAACCTATCAATCCAATGTACAGAGGACAAGTTCTTGCGGCAACAGCCGTTATTTCTATGTCAAGTTTATGCTCATAGGTGGTAACTACTACAAAGTCTGTCGCGTTGATTCCAAGACTTGCCGGAACCTCAGGATAGGAGGCCATGATGCAATGATAGGCCGAACGATCGGCCTCTGTGAAAATTTCCGCCCGGTCGTCAACCATGGTCACCGCAAACCCAAACCGCAAAGCCATGCCGGCGAGGGCTTTGCCAATATGCCCTGCCCCAAAAATAAACAGTCTTTCGGATGGGAACAGCAACTCCATGTATACCTCAATACTGCCACCACACGCGAGTCCATGCTCAGGTTTCAGGTCAAATGAATGAATTTGAGGTGTATCTCCGGGTTTAAGTTGTAAAGCGCGCTTGATGACCTCCAGTTCGGTACCCCCGCCTCCAATGGTTCCTTCAATCCGGCCATCCGGCCACACAAGCATTTTAGCACCCGCCCTGCGTGGGACCGATCCACTGGTTGAAATGACGATGCAAAGGGTGATTGTCTGACCTGATGCTGTTGCCTGATATGTGCTTTGGAAAATATTGACCATGGTTGAAAAACTTTTCTCTGAAATTTTATCAAAAATAAGAAAATCAAGTGAAATGTCGGTTATCTATATGCGATAAATGAAGAGCTCTGTTGAATGATTGCCGGCAACTTGTCTGGCTGATGTTGTTTTACCCATATTTGGCGGAGTAGTCCCGAGGGTTATAGCGCGTTTAACTTTACCTGGTTGCCTTTGTCATTACAAGCCCTGTTAACCGAAAGGCAAATGGGGTTTTAAACATGATATGGCCATTTTGTTGATTGTCAATCCTGCTGACGGGCAAGCATTTTTTGACAAACATTTTGGTTGTTGTTTTGTATGAGCTTTTGATTATACGTTGAAAACAATACGATTTATTCATTGTTTGTGTCTCGGTCTTGTAAACTGGCATTTCTGATTATTCATAAATTGCAATAATTAGAACAGCAATCGTTGTTAATTTGCTGCCAATGAAAAATATAAAGAATATCTTTGTTCATCTTGCCAGATTAGCATGCGTGATGCTTTTATACGACCGGCCAATGAAGGAAGCCTCTGTTTCTGCCTCTCAGGGTTCATTTGAAGCATTTTACAACCTGTTTATTTTGTTATACATAAACTTTGTTTTAGCTTTGCATTTTACGCTGCATCCGGCTTACCGGTAAACAGACCAGTGTGTGTGAAATATTTAAAGACATTACATACCAGAAGAATACCGACATCCCCGGCCATATCAAAGCCCGGTGGTGTTTTTTTATTTAATACAATCAACCTGTTGTTGACCGGCTTTTATTTAAATCCTTTATCAATAGTTAAACATTTTCGATAATGCCAACTGACCGCAAGAAAGCACACCTTGACCTTGCATTGAAATCGCATGCCGGTTTTGAGTTTGCTGATCAGCGTTTCAATTATGAACCACTGATGTCGGCTCATCCGGTTGCCGGTACTTCATTGGCGCGGCCTTTTATGGGCAGGGAGTTGCAGTTACCTGTCTGGGTTTCCAGCATGACAGGTGGTACCCCTCTGGCGGGCGAGATCAACAGGAATCTTGCAATGGTATGCCGGGAATTTGGAATGGGGATGGGTCTAGGGTCGTGCAGGTCTATTCTTGAGGATGATACCTGGCTAAAGCATTTTGCACTTCGTTCTGTCATCGGACCAGATCTTCCGCTCTATGCAAATCTTGGTATCAACCAGATAGAGGTGATGATCAGTCAAAATAAGTGGAATCTTATCAGCGGTTTGGTTTCTAAGCTCGAAGCCGATGGTCTGATGGTCCATGTAAATCCTTTTCAGGAGTTCTTTCAGCCGGAAGGCGATCGTCTGAAATATGCACCAATCGATTCCATCCGCAAATTGATCGATCGTTTTCCCGATATGAAAATTGTAGTAAAAGAAGTTGGGCAGGGTATGGGGCCTCACTCGCTCAGGGCTCTTCTTGAACTGCCGCTCGAAGCCATTGAGTTTGGTGCTTATGGAGGAACCAATTTCTCGAAACTGGAGTCCTTGCGGCAATCCGGAGAACGGATCAAAGCTCTGCTCCCCCTCGCTGCTACCGGTCACACCGCCTCTGATATGTTGGAGGCGATTAATGATATCAGTAAGACTTCCTGTGTCGCTACCCGCCATCTGATTATCAGCGGCGGGATCAAAGATTTTCTCGATGGCTATTACCTTATCGGCAAAAGCGTTCTACCTGCTGTCTATGGTCAGGCTTCGGCTTTCCTGATCCATGCACAGGCTGGTATCGACCAACTCAGACAATTTGTTGCAGCCCAGGCCGAAGGACTTCGTATGGCTTATGCTTATCTCCAAATTAAGTAAAAATGGCAGTTACCTTTCTTGAAAATTTCTCGGCTCAGTCATCAGAGACGAAAAGAAAACTGGTGGCAATGCAGACAGGAAATGCTGAAGGTATTCAACAGATTCTGCTGAATTCAATGCCGACAGATGCTGCACTTGCCCGGCGTTTCGAATCTTTTAGTGAAAATAATCTGGGTCTTTATGCGCTTCCCATTGGTGTAGCTCCCAATTTTCTGATAAATGGGAAGCTCTTCCACATCCCCATGGTTACCGAAGAAAGTTCGGTTGTTGCTGCTGCCTCATCCTCTGCAAAATTCTGGTATAAGAGGGGTGGCTTTTTGTCGGTAGTCAATGGCCGTGAAAAAAACGGGCAGGTGCATTTTGTTTCTGATGCCCCTGCTGGTTATTTTGATTCAATTGTCGCTGAACTTCAATTTCGTTTTAAGGAGGAACTGATGCCGCATGTTGAAGGGATGGAGTCGCGCGGCGGGGGTGTAAAATCCTGGGTCATAGAACACCGGCCGGATGTAACACCAAGTTACTTCCGCCTTGACGTGAAGTTTATTACAGCCGACGCTATGGGTGCTAATTTCATCAATACTTGTCTTGAGGTGATGGGGCGTACCCTGGAGCAATTTGTGAAGGAGCATAACCCTGTTAGTAATACCCGGGTTATCATGGCAATACTGTCGAACTATAACCCCGGGAGCACTGTCACCGCCTCGGTAAGTTGCCCTATAGAACAGATGACTACCAAGGGCACTTCACCTGAAGAATTTTCTGAGAGATTAGTCATCGCCACCCGGATTGCCCAATGTGATGTGCACAGGGCTGCTACACATAACAAAGGAATCATGAATGGCATCGATGCCCTGATGATTGCCACCGGAAACGACTTTCGTGCCGTTGAAGCCGGCGCCCATGCATGGGCTGCCCGTGACGGACAATACAGGGGTTTGTCGGAAGCTAATATTTCTGAAGGTGTTTTCCATTTCAGCCTCACTTTACCACTTACCCTCGGGACTGTAGGCGGATTGACCAGCCTCCATCCAGTAGCGGGTGCTGTGCTTGATATTCTGGGTAATCCTTCGGCTGAGGAGTTGATGCAGATTGCCGCCGCCCTGGGGCTTGCACAGAACTTTACTGCCTTGCGTGCGCTCACCACACTTGGAATTCAAAAAGGTCACATGCGTATGCATCTGGGTAATATCCTTATTGGCCTTAATGCATCGGGAGAAGAACACGAGAAAGTAGGTGAATGGTTCAGTGACAATACTGTCAGTCTTGCGGCTGTAAGGGCTTACATCGAAAAATTGAGGCAGAATGGATCAAAATAACCAGTTGATTTTTCAATGTCCCGGTAAACTGCTCATCACGGGCGAATACGCTGTGCTTGTTGGTGCTGTGTCGCTGGTGGTACCTGTACAGTATACTCAACAGCTCGCCATTTTGCCGGGTGAAGACAACCAGTTGCATTGGATCACATCTTACAATGAAACTACTTATCTGAGTGCAACTTTCCGCCTGTCTGATTTTCAGGTATTGAGTTGCAGCGACAGTCAGCAGGCAGCTTTCCTGACGAAATTGCTTCAAAATGTCAGACGCCTGAACCCAATGTTTTTAAACTATGGAGGTTTTCGTGCCCATAGCGTGATGGGGGCACATCCGCAATGGGGGTTTGGCAGCAGTGCTCAACTGACGGTAAATGTTGCCCGTTGGGCAGGGGTTGACCCCCTTGAACTCAACCACCTCGTCTCAAATGGATCGGGGGCTGATGTTGCCTGTTCAATGGTGGGACATGCCATTCATTACAGTACCTCACTAAAGCAGCCTGATTTCAGAAAAGTATCGTTTAATCCGCCTTTTGCCGATAAATTGTTGCTCGTGTACAGTAACCGGAAGCAGGATTCTTCGTCCAGTGTAAAGAATTTCCTGTTACATCGTCATCTGATGGATTCTGTTGTGAATCATTTCAGCGAAATTACCCGTGAAGTTACAACGACTACCAACATCAGAACATTTGCCGGCCTTCTGGCTGAACATGAAAAAATGCTTAAAACAGTTTTGAAGCAACCTACTGTTCAGGAGACCCTTTTTGACGGCTTTCCCGGTGTTATTAAATCACTTGGTGCCTGGGGTGGCGATTTCATGCTGGCTGTTCCTGATATAGACGTGGAAGACGCCACTGAATGGTTCGTCGGCCGGGGTTATTCTACTGTGCTGTCGTTTCATGAAACAATGTTGCTGCATGACCCTGAATGAAAATATAACAGATAAAAAATACTGCTGGCGTTGTTCTCCAAACATCGCTATCGTGAAATACTGGGGAAAACTCCCCGGACAACTCCCCGCGTCCCCTTCGGTCAGCCTTACCTTGTCAGAAAGTTATACCGTGACTTCTCTGCGTTGGTTGTCTGGCGAACGTGGTGTTCATTTTGCCTTTAACGGGGAGCCTGCACCACTATTTGGCCAGCGTATAGAGAAATATCTTGAAACATTGCAGCCACAGCTTCCTTGGCTTTCACAATACGGTGTTGCTATCGAAAGCAGCAACAATTTTCCCCATTCAGCCGGTATCGCCTCTTCTGCTTCATCCTTTGGTGCGCTTGCCCTCTGTCTGGCAGAAACTCATCTTGACCTGCGTGGTGTCCCGCGCAAAGAATTCCTGCCTTTTGCATCCCATCTGGCCAGACTTGGTTCGGGAAGTGCTGCGAGGTCAATCTACGGAGGTTTTAACCTTTGGGGAGCTACGCCCGGAATCGCGGACAGCTCTGATTTGAGGGCTATTCCCATCATCGACATCCATCCTGTTTTTGCTGATTTGCATGACCTGATTGTTGTTGTGAGCGATCAGAAAAAAAGTGTATCAAGCAGCAGAGGGCATGCCCTCATGAATCAACACCCCTACGCCGCTGAACGATACAGTCTGGCTCGTGAAAGGGCAGCTTCCTTACCCGGAATACTGAAAAGTGGGGATATGGATTCTTTCTGCCGGATCACCATCTCTGAAGGGCTTGGATTGCATGGACTGATGCTGACTTCTGATCCTCCGGTGAACTTACTGGAGCCTCTCTCTGTTGAAATTATACGATTGGCTGACCGTTTTCGTAAGGAAACAGGACTTCCTCTTTCCTATACCCTTGATGCAGGGCCTAATGTGCATCTGATCTATCCCGGAGAAATGGCTGATGCCATGAATGGATTTATAGAAAATTACCTCATGCCGTTTACCAGCCATGTCAGGTTGATCCATGACAAGGCTGGTGCCGGTTCACTAAGAATGAGTATTCAATAATGATGACAAAAAGCGAACATTTTTACGCTAAAATACTTCTGTTTGGTGAGTATGGCGTGATCCTCGGGTCACAGGCTCTCAGTATTCCATATACCCACTTTGCCGGAGAACTCAGCTTTATTACAGATGATAAATACACCGACTATAACGCGGCCCTGAACAGCAATGAAAACCTGAAAGGATTTGCTGCATACCTGCGTAACAAGAGAGACCTGATGAGCCTTACCAAAACCGACATCATCAGGATGGAGAAAGAACTGGCTGACGGGCTTTACTTTGAATCATCTATTCCTCAGGGTTACGGCGTGGGGAGCAGTGGCGCCCTGGTTGCTGCCTTCTATGCCCGGTATGCCGGTGTCCGGGTAAAGGCATCTGCTTCAATATCTCAGAAAGACATTCTCAATCTAAAGAGCATCTTCTCGGAGATGGAGTCTTTCTTTCATGGAAAGAGCTCAGGTATTGATCCGCTGAATGCCTACCTGCAATATCCTCTGCACATGAAAGGCCGTACTGACATCACGCTGGTTGGTATTCCGCGGCATAAATTTGAGGAAGATGGCGCTATTTTCTTAATCGATACAGGTTCGGCAGGTAAAACCGACACCGGGGTTACGCGTTTTCTTAATTTGTGCGAAAATTCTGATTACATCAATCATATGCAGCAGGAGTATCTCCCGCTCATCAATTCAGCTATCAGTACATTAATAGGCGGTCGCCATCAGGAATTCTTCAGGGCTACTGCGGCTCTTTCGGCTTTCCAGTTAAATCATTTTCACGAAATGATTCCGGAAGCTTTTATTCCTGCATGGAGACAGGGGCTTGAGACCGGCGATTACCATCTGAAGCTTTGCGGGTCAGGAGGCGGAGGCTTTATTCTGGGCTTTACCCAATCGTTGACACAAACCCGCCTTGCATTGAAGGATTATCATACCCAACTCGTGCCGGTATATCGGCATACAGAACACAGCAATGGGTAGAACTTTTTTCTGTTTGGATTGTTTCTGCGCAAAACTGCATCGTCAAACTTCCCTACAGTTTTTAACGGTGAGGGATACGATGCAAAAAACAGAATAATTTATGTCAAAACCCACTACAATACAAATCTGGTTAACTCAAATCAGGACTAACTTTCTGGCACTTGCTGTGCTGCTGGTCTTCATCGGTGTGGCTGCTGCCTGGCGGATACCAGGTGCACAGAGTGATTTCAGTTGGATTAATGCCTTCCTGCTAATGATTGGAATCGTCTCGGCTCATGCTTCGGTAAACTTGTTTAACGAGTATTCTGATTATCATACCGGTATAGACTTCAATGTAACCCGTACTCCTTTCAGTGGCGGAACAGGGATGCTGATCGAAGGGCATACCCGGCCACGGCAGGTGTTGCTGGCAGCGCTCTTCACACTTTTAGTGGCTGCGGCCATTGGCACCTACTTTACAGTGATGGCCCATAGCAGCATAGCAGTGATCATGCTGATAGGAGCGGTTTCTATCGTGCTCTACACACCCTTCTTTGCACGCATTGCTATGGGTGAACTGATCTCTGGCCTCTCGCTCGGATCGCTGGTCGTAATCGGCAGTTATATTGCCATGACGGCTACCCCCGGCCAACCTTTCACGGAAGTGCTTCCCCCGCCGGTTATTTATTTCTCCATTGCCCCCGGAATCCTGACTTCACTGCTCCTTTTCATCAATGAATTTCCCGATGCAGATGCCGACCGTAAGGGTGGACGGCGCCATTTGGTCATACTGCTCGGGAGAAGGGCTTCTTCGTGGATCTATGTTGCAGGATTAGTGGCTACTTTTACAATGGTCATCTGGATGGTGGGCAACAACACCCTTAATTATTGGGGTTTGCTGGCTCTTTTACCGCTTCCCCTGGCCATTAAAGCCGGTGTGACCGCCTTGCGGTTCTACGACAATCCTCCCGCGCTTATTCCTGGTCTCGTGGCCAATGTGATGACCGTGCTGGCGACCGATCTGCTTTTAGGTGTAGCTGTCCTGCTCATGTGAAAATTGGATTAATTAGCATATTAAGGCCCCCGTCAGAAATCTGTCAGACAGGGGGCTTTTTTTATGCCTTATATTTTCTCTTTTTCTCTAAATTGCAGGCCGATAAATCATCTAAATCGGTTAAGGTATGAAAAAATATATATTGCTGTCTGTTAGTGTTTTGATTTTTATGTTGTTATTTTCCGGGAGGTGTGTCGCTCAGGAAAACGCCCGCTACATCAACCCCTTTATTGGTACCGACAATATGGGACATACCTTTCCCGGTGCCGTAGTTCCTTTTGGAATGGTGCAGTTGAGCCCTGACACCGACACGGTTCCCTATTCCTCAGGTCAGGGGTATAACCCCGACGTTTACCGTTACTGTGCCGGTTACCAGTATACCGACCCTACCATTGTCGGGTTCAGTCATACCCATCTTCATGGTACAGGCCACAGCGATTTGGGTGACTTTCTGCTGATGCCTGTTACCGGGGAACCAAAGCTTAATCCGGGAACAGCTACCTATCCCGAAACAGGATATCGCAGCCGCTATGATAAAAATACAGAAATTGCACAGGCCGGTTATTATGCCGTCACGCTGACCGACTATGATATTCGGGCAGAACTCACCACAACCCCTCGTGTAGGGATCCATCAATACACATTTAACAGGGAACAACCCGGTGCTTTGATTCTCGATATGGTGCACGGAATATATAATTATGATGGTAAAGTAATCTGGTCTTCTGTCAGGGTCGTAAACGATACCCTTGTGACAGGTTATCGTCAGACCAATGGCTGGGCGCGTGAAAGGTTTATTTATTTCGCAATGTCTTTCTCCAGACCCATCACAGAATACAGCCTTCGCAACGAAGAGAAGGAAATTTACGGTGGATTCTGGCGGCGCTGGGAGATGAACAGAAATTTCCCCGAACGGTCGGGAAGAAAGGTGAAAGCCTGGTTTAAGTTTGGATTGAAGCAGTCTGATAAATTGTTGGTTAAGATGGCTATTTCTCCGGTGAGTGAGCAGGGTGCGCTCCTGAACCTGAAGTCTGAGGCTCCTCATGGCTCTTTCGGTTTATACCGCGCCGATGCCTTCAGAGCCTGGAACACTGAAGCCAACCGTCTCACCATTGATGCCGGTGATGAACAGAAAGTCGTTTTCTATACGGCCCTTTACCACAGCCTCATCCACCCATCCATCTATGCCGATGTCGATGGCCGCTACCGTGGATTGGATCATGAAATTCATCAGGGCGATGGCTTTATGAATTATTCTATTTTTTCTCTTTGGGATACTTTCCGTGCCCTGCATCCCTGGCTAACCCTGATGTATCCCGGGGAAGCATCCGACATGGTGAATTCAATGCTTGCTCATTATGACCAGAGTGCCCATTCAATATTGCCCGTGTGGTCGCATTATGCCAACGATAACTGGTGCATGATCGGCTACCATGCCGTACCGGTGATTGCTGATGCCTGGGTAAAAGGTATTCGGGGTTTCGACGGTCACAAAGCACTGAAAGCCATGGTGCGGAGTGCCTCATACAGGCCCTACGAGGGCTTGGGCGACTATATGGATAAAGGTTACGTCCCGGCTGAAAAATCGGGCAGCTCGGCTTCTGTCACCCTCGAATATGCCTATGACGATTACACCATCAGCCGGATGGCTGTTGCGCTGGGCGATTCAGCCATTGCTCAGGCCTTCCGTACCCGTTCTCAAAACTTCGAACATCTTTTTGATCCTGCCACCCGCTTTATGCGTGCTATGACTACCAGTGGAAACTTTGTAACCCCCTTTGATGCACTGGCCACCCATGGTATGGGTTACATCGAAGGGAATGCCTGGACTTACAGTCTTTTTGTACCCCAGGCTCCTGAAAGGCTCATCAGACTGATGGGGGGAAATAAAAAGTTCCTCCCGCACCTCGATTCTCTCTTCACCATGCATCTGCCTGAGAAATATTATGCAAATACTGAGGATATCGCGGCAGTAGGCCTGATGGGCAACTATGTCCATGGCAACGAGCCGGGGCACCACATACCCTACCTGTATAATTTTGCCGGTAAGCCTTCTGCAACACAGGCTGTGGTCCGCAAAATTCTCACCACCATGTACCATAACTCCCCATCGGGTTTGTGTGGTAACGACGACTGTGGTCAGATGTCGGCCTGGTATCTGTTCTCGTCACTCGGATTCTATCCTTTCTGCCCGGGCACCAATAAATACGAATTGGGAGCACCACTCTGCAAATCGGCATCGATCAACCTGCCGGGTGGAAGGCAATTGAAGATTGAAGCTCAAAACCTGACGCAGAAAAATATCTATGTTAAGCGGGTAGTACTCAATGGCAAGACGCTCAACCGCCACTGGATTACTCACGAGGAGATCATGCAGGGAGGCACTTTACTGTTCGAAATGACAGCAAAACCACACGATTAAGAGTTTATGGAGGGCAGTGCCCTCCTTTTTTTTGCTGTTGGTTGTAGGGCGTTTCGTTGAATTCATTTGAATACATTATGGCTCCTCTCCTCTGAAAGAAGCAATCTCCGGCATTATTCTATGCTGACTTTTGAAGAGAATTGGTGGCCAATGAATTCAGAATCCAAAGTTTTCATGCGCCTGAAAGAGTCCTGACGGATCAGGATTACATTTGGCCAGGGGCTGTTAGCTCAATGTTGAAGGCACGGATCATTGAAGAATAGGCCATTGTATCTTCCGGTAATGCCTGAAACTATTATTATGAGCAGCCTTTTCCTGAAGTTCACCCATAAAGTTTTATCAGCCGGTTAACCGGCAGTTGCGCGATGCGACCCCATCGTTTGCTTCTGAGCATGAAGCATTACAGTTGTCTTCCGGTCTTACTTATTGACCTGAAATGGTGTTCAGTCCATTTTTGAGTAATACACGAGTTGGGTCAAAGCTAAATTCCATTTGAAGCTAATTCGTCGTTGCTTCGTTATTGCTTCGTGAAAATACGAAACCCACACGAATCGCACACGAAGCCACTTCGAAGCTACTTCGAAGCTACTTCGAACCGACGATATGTTTGGCCTCTGTTTATCAGTATCTTGGCTTTTTCCTCTTTTGTTTTAGAATAATGTGGGATTTTGACATAATTTTAGACCAGAGCGACCATGGATTAAGAGTCCAAATGACCGTTTCATACCACTGCATGGGCAAAGAAAAAACGCTGCCATCGGGCACCATTCTGTTAAGGATTGTCCGGGCAAACCAGAAAAGGCTCTGCACTGTGGTGCATCTCATGATCAGGAAATCTGATCAGGGTATTGCAGCTACATGGCTGCCAGAGCCGGAAGAATGCTGTCCGACCAAAGAAATCAACGGGATTAAGCGTCAATACCAAATGCTATTGTTAATGTCCTATCCACGGGAAACTTTTTTACGGCTTGTCAGATGCCATTTACCGGCCGCCGGGCTTACTTTGGCAGGGATAGCTATGTGACGCCACCTCCCGGAGAGGTGTAGCAGTATGATATGCATTTAAAAAATGGCGCCACTCAATTTTTTTTGTCTTGATTTATGGTGCCCGCTTTGTTATCTTTGTGAATAAATCTGACAATCATGGTAAAATTCTTCAGTCTTTCCCGGATTTTGGTATCGGGTGCAGGAATCTTCCTCACCTTTTGGTTTTATGAGTCTGATCAGGGCAGCCTTGCTTTCCTGATCTTAAGCGCTACCACGGTGATTTACTCAGGTCTCACTGGTTTTATCACTCATGTTATCTATGCTAAGGAGGATGCCCGCAGGCTTGGTTGGGAAGCCGGGAATAAATCCTTTCAGTATGAGGTTGGGTTTGCAAACCTCGCCTTTGCGCTGGCTGCTTTGGTTACGCTTGGGGTCGGGATGAGTAATGAGGCCATCCTCATTGTCATTATCGGCTATGCACTTTATCTGATGCAGGCCTCCATCCTTCATTTTATTAACTACCTGACCCATCGGCGGGAAACAGGCTACCTGGTGCGAAGCGTGTTGTTACCCCTGGTGCTTGAAATCATGATGCTTGGATTCTGTCTGTCCGGAACCGGCATCATCTGATTAGTTTTATTGCATGAGGTTTTGGAATTGTTACCCGGCAAATTGACCCCTGTGTTTCTTGCCAACAATGATAGTTTTCAAAACACGGGTTTGATATTGAGTACTTAATAATTGTTCGTGTACTTTAATAATAAAGCAACATTTTGATTAAGGAAGTTGGCTCTTATATAAAGAGAGAAAGAGTAATTGGGTTTTTTTTTTCATCAGCATAATGTTATAGATTTTGTCTATAAGTTTGTCCGATTATTTATGGGGCTAAAACAAATGGAGACGTTTTTAACGATAACAGTTTAAAATTGATAACCACGATTAAACAATGAGTCATGAGAATACTAATTGCTGCCCCGGCATGGGCTATAACGATCCTTATTGCACTTCCCTTGTGCCTGCAAGCCCAGGAAACCATCGAACACTACAGCCAAAAACTCACCCCCGATGAGCGGGCATGTGCCGATTTCTCGAAACCCATCAATATCCTGAGCGACCAGAACGGCAAATACACCCTCGTTTTTTCCGATGTAGCAAAGGGAGTAGTAACAAAAGCTATTGATATAAGGGAAAATAACCCCTTTGCCGGCCTTGGGAAGAAAACAAATGATCCGACTAAAGATGTTTTTATTCTTAAGAATAAAAGATTTAAAGACATATTCCCAGATTTTCAACCGGAAAAAGACTCAACTTTTTGGTTGCCGGCAGATACTACTTCATTGCATAAAATCCGTATGCTGTACTCTGTCGATGCCTCAAAAAACAGACAATATGCTGTATTGGCCTACACCCTCATAGCAGATGAATATGTGTGCCGTACTCAATTTATTGCATTAGACAGCGCTGGTAGCGAAATGAATCGTTTCTCGTTCGATAATATTGTTTGTGGAATCTCTATATCTGATGATGGCAGGTACGTTGCTTTCAACTTCACTGACAGATTTGAAGACGGAGAGGAAGAGCAAGTAGCATTATCAGGAATAAAAATTATTGATATTGTTAGTAATCAACTAATTGTGAATAAAGAGATTAAGAATCATAATTGTGGTGTTAATATTTATAAAAGCATTATATGGGTAGGTACAAGAACATACATAAATAACAACAATGCTCAAGTTAGTAAGCATGTATACTTTGATTTAAAAAACAAAAAGATATATACCAGAGAGTTTGATGCTTGTTGCCTTGGTAAGTTGAAACTTTTTGCAGATGGTGTTTCTGTGTCCTGTATTACAGGTGAGTCATTCAGGCTAAGCTTTTTAAGTGATTTTATCGTGGAGGACCTGCCATGAAGAATTCTGTTATGTGTTTAATATCTGTTTTTTTCGCCACGAAGTTTTACTCCCAAAACCTTACAGTGCGGTATGTGAATAATATAGGGCAGATCATAGAAATGCCAACCAGTAGTATTACTTCTGATTTCGGCCGTCGGTTTTCGGCTTGTGGCAATGGAAGCTGGAGCCCTTCACCCTGGCACAGGGAAATGACTATGCATCGGTGGATTGCTGAGCTGTTGTAACGTGACCGAACACCTGTTTTAGACTTGTTCTCCTTTCATTTGTGTAAAGGCAGAAATTCAGTTGGTAGATGAGATGTTAAAGTAGAAACAGAGTCTAAACATTCGAACGACAGATTTCCTTGCAGATTCTGGTTACCGTCTGACGCGTTGCAAGCCTCTTTCCGGTAGTCGTTCTAGTACTCCGGCGGGATCCCCAAAGCGGTTTGTAAACATCATGGCCGCGATGATATAGGGTTTGAAGCCGGCCTCCTTGTAGGTGTCGATTCTGTATTGTTCAAATACGTCGGCTGCTACCTCGCCGTTCTTACAGGAAACGTTGCTGATATCAGCCGGCAGGCAGTGCATATAGAGCGCCTTCCCTTTCCGGGTAAGGTTCATTTTTTCACGCGTACACTCCCAGTCCATGAACCTGGCATTGTTGTCCAGACATGCTTTCTCCAATTCTTTCAATCCTTCGCTGTCCCGGTTACGGAGCAATTCTGTACGTTGTTGCATCACATTGAAAGGTGCCCAGCTTTTCGGATAGACAATATCGGCACCCTGGAAAGCCTCTTCCATCGAATTGACCACGTTAAAGCTTCCTCCGGAATTTGTGGCATTCTCTTTGGCCACCTGCATTACATCGGGGATGAGGCCATACCCTTCGGGGTAGGCCAGGGTAACCTCCATGCCGTAACGGGTCATGAGGCCGATGATCCCCTGGGGTACCGATAAAGGTTTCCCATAGCTTGGTGAGTAGGCCCAGGTCATGGCTATCTTTTTCCCCTTGAGCGCTTCTTTTGACCCGAATACATTGATCAGGTGAAGAAGATCGGCCATGCTTTGTGTAGGATGATCTATATCGCACTGCAGATTAACAATACCAGGCCGTTGGGGCAACACACCATTCCGGAATCCATCATCAAGGGCTTCGCCAACCTCCTTCATGTAGGTATGACCCAGGCCGGGGTACATGTCATCACGTATGCCGATAATCTCTGTGAGGAAGGAGATCATGTTGGCCGTCTCACGAACGGTTTCGCCATGGGCAATTTGTGATTTCTGCTCATCAATGTCCTGAACCGTAAGCCCAAGCAGGTTTGCGGCAAAAGCAAACGAGAAACGGGTACGTGTAGAATTGTCGCGAAACTGGGAAACGGCCAGCCCTGAGTCGAAGCATCTTGTTGATACGTTGTGCAGATACAGTGACCTTAGTGTTTCGGCCACCTGTAACACGAGATCCAGTTCCTGAGGTGTTTTGTGCCAGGTGTGGAAAAAATCTTTTTGATGAAGGCTGGCTCCTGTCTGGCGGATCTTCTCAATGAGTTGATGGATTTCAGGCATAATTTAGCGCTTAAGTGTTTAGATTGGTTTTTTAATGGGCATTGTACCGGTACTGATTTTTATTTCAGTCGCGTATCGGGGGTTCTTCCGATCCGGTATGCTCAGCATCGATTTTATATGACATGATTATTCATTGAAACCATATTTGCTTTGTTTTTTTGCCAGAGTAGTCATGGCTTCCCGCCCGGGGCGGGATTATAGTTTGCAGGCAAATAGTGCGTAGAAAGCAGCAGCAGCCACGAGGTCGCTTACCGGGGTCTTTTCGTTGGGGGCATGAGCCATTACTTCGTTTCCAGGTCCGAAGCCGATGGTCGGAATGCCATGCATTCCATTGATCGCGATTCCATTGGTTGAGAAGGTCCATTTTCCGACCAGCGGTTCATGGTTAAATAGTTCGCGGAAGGTTTGCACACCGGTTTGAACGATGGGCTGGTCTTCGGCAATTTTCCATGTCGGATAATACTTCTCCATGCCATAGCTTTTACCGGTGAAAGCTTTTCCATCGTACCAGAGCACCTCAACATTAGCATCCAGGCCTTTAACGGCCTCTTCAACTTCGGCAATAGCACTTTCTTTTGTCTCGCCCCAGGTGAGTCGTCTGTCAAGGTGAATATGGGCATAATCGGCAACGGCACAGAGCGACGGGCTTCCGCTGACAAATTCGGAGATGGTCACAGAACCTTTACCGAGAAACTCATCGTCGCGGAGTCGTTCATTTAGCTCTTCAATCTTCAGGGCTGCCCGGGAAGCCATGTAGATGGCATTTTTGCCCCTTTCGGGGGCTGAGCCATGAGCCGAGATTCCTCTGAAGGTTACCCGGATTTCCATTCTTCCGCGATGTCCCCGGTACACATTCAGGTTTGTGGGTTCGGTGCTGATAGCAAAGTGTGGACACAGGCCCTCTTCTTCTATGAGGTATTTCCAGCAGAGGCCATCGCAGTCTTCTTCCATCACCGTAGCCGTGCAGTAGAGGGTGAGGTTCCCGGGAACTCCTATCTCTTTCAGAATCCTGCCCGCAGTCACAAAAGAGGCAACACCACCTTTTTGGTCAACGGTACCGCGCCCCCAAACGAACCCGTCGGTTATCTCACCCGAGAAGGGAGCTTTATCCCAATTTGCAGCATTTCCAACATCAACAGTATCTATGTGGCCATCGATGGCAAGTATGACGGGTCCATGGCCTATGCGTCCGATGACATTGCCCAGTCCATCGAGCCTTATCTCTTCAAACCCGGCTTCTTTCATCTGGCGCATCAGGGCTTTCTGGACATTACCCTCCTCACCGCTCAACGATTTAATACGGACCAGTTCGGCAAGATTCGAAGCTGTGTAGTGGCTGTATTTTTCGGCAAGCTGATGAATTTTTTCGGCTAATTCGTTTTTTTTCATAGTGATATGTTTTTATAGAATTGCAATTCCATGGGCAGATGCCAGTCTTTACTAAAACTCAAAGGTAAACAGAATGAAATCTATTTCAAAGCTAGGGGGAAAAAGGAGTTATATGTTTCCGGGGTATTTATATTTACGAGAATATGCCGATCGGAGCAATGCAATTCAGCAGACGGGAATCCGTGGAGCAGCTCTTTGAAATCACAGTCGGCATGCCCGGTTCTGAGCATGTTGAGCACGGCGGGTCCCAGGAGCAGCGGATGACCTCTTTTTTTTTGAAATACCGGAACCACATAGTCGGCGGTATCGCGGAGGTGCCACATCTGATCGATCAGGTCAGCCGTTGTAAAGGGGTTATCTACGTTCTGAAGAAACGCATGGGTGCCATCATCCATTGCAGAAATACCCAGTTCAACAGACCTTATCCGTCCGGCCCCGGGATTGTTGTTTCCGATCAGCACGCATTCCCCGGCGGCCGCATGGAAGGCAAATTCATCTAAATGGCCGGGGTTCATCACCACCACAATACGGCTGATTCCGGCTTTCAGGTAAACCGAGATCAGGGCTTCAAGAAAACAATGCCTGGCGTTGAAAGGCAACCTCCATTTAGGCTGTCCCATTCTGGAGCTTTCACCTGCTGCCAATATGATGGCTATTGCATTGACCATGGATATATTATAGTATTTGAGCTGATGATGTTCGTCATAATGGATCCAAAGTACCGCAAAAAATGCATTCGATTTTCAGTAAATTGTACAAAATGTAACCGGAAATGGTGAGTTTACATTAAATTTGACTGGCAATAGACAAATACATTGCCATGACAGATCAATTTGTACCGATTCCCTTTTCCCGGTTGGTTTCACTTTCGCTCTCGCAGATACGGAAGGGGGAGTTTCTGGGTATCCCCAGTGAAAAGTTTTACCGGCCGGGTGATGGAAAGCTATCTACTGTACGTTTCGGCAAGCTGATTGATACGCCCCTTGGTGTTGCTGCAGGGCCACACAGCCAGTTGGCCCAGAATATTGTAGCGGCCTGGTTATGCGGCGCAAGATACATTGAGTTAAAAACCATTCAGACGCTTGATCAGTTGACGGTTAGCAAGCCCTGTATCGATATGCAGGATGAAGGCTACAACTGCGAATGGTCGCAGGAATTGAGGCTTGAAGAATCATTCAGCCAATATCTCGATGCCTGGATACTGATTCACATTCTGCACCATGAGCTGGGCTTTCAGGGTGCTGCTTCCGACACGATGGTTTTTAACATGAGCGTGGGGTATAACCTGGAGGGCATCCTGAAGCCAAATGTGCAGAAGTTCTTCACCCGGATGGCCGATTGCCATGAGTTGATGGCTCAGAAACTAAAACAGATAAAAGATATCTATCCACAAATACATCAACTCTCAATACCTGATTGCATCTCTGATAACGTAACCCTGTCGACGATGCATGGTTGCCCTCTCGATGAGATTGAGAAAATAGGGTTGTACCTGATCAGGGAAAAGCGTTTGCATACAGTTGTCAAATTGAATCCCACCTTGCTGGGGTCATCTGAAGTAAGATCAATACTGAACGGCAAGTCAGGTTTTAAAACACCTGTTCCTGATGAGGCTTTTGAACACGACCTCAAATATACCGATGCTCTGGCAATTATCAATTCATTGCAGGAGGCAGCAGCGGGTGTGGGCGTCTGCTTTGGGCTTAAGTTAACCAATACACTGGAGAGTTTGAATTTTAAAACAACCTTCAGTTCATTGGAAAAACAGATGTATATGAGTGGCAGGGCTCTGCATCCGATAGCCGTCAATCTGGCAGCAAAATTAAGGAGTGTTTTCGGAGAGGGTTTGGACATTTCCTTCTCGGCAGGAGTTGATGCGTTTAATGTATCCGATGTTCTGGCCGCCCGGTTATGTCCTGTTACTGTCTGCTCCGATTTGCTGAAGCCCGGGGGCTATGCACGATTGCATCAGTATATTGAAAATATTACAAGTAGAATTAATGATTCCGGATATTCAACAATGAGAGGTTTCATGGATTCTCAACCAGACGACACATTAGCTTTGTACGCTGATGCGGTTGTAAATAGTACATATTACCGGAAATCTTTTCGGGAACCATCGATTAAAACAGCCCGTACGTTGATGCCGTTTGATTGTATTCACGCCCCCTGCGTGAACGCCTGTCCTACGAATCAGGACATTCCCGGGTATCTTTACCATGCCTCTCAGGGCGATTTTGAAAGGGCTTTCGGAGTCATCCTGCGGACGAATCCTTTTCCCGGTGTAACAGGTTCGGTATGCGACCATGAATGTCAGACGCGATGCACGCGGATAAATTATGATAACCCGTTGGCCATACGTGAAGTGAAGCGTTATATTGCCTCAAAGTTCAGGAAAGAGGGATTCCCGGAAATATTGCCTGCAGGAGGTATGCCTAAGGTTGCGGTTATCGGGGCTGGTCCTTCAGGATTATCGTGTGCATGGTATTTGCGGCAGGCAGGTTTTTGCGTTACTGTATATGAGGCCGGTGCGAAGGCTGGCGGGATGGTCTCCAGCGTAATTCCCGATTTCAGAATCGATGAACAGACCTTGCAGGGCGATCTTGACAGGATCGTTTCTTCGGGTGTTGAGATTAAATATAATCAACGGGTTGACAAGCGGCTGTTGGAGGAGCTCGTATCATCGGGGCAGTTCGTTTATATCGCCACGGGTGCTCCTTCGGCAAAACCGATTGGGTTGCCGGGTGATGATTCTGACGGAGTGTTAAACCCGCTTGGTTTTCTGGAGCAGTGTAAAGCCGGCAAGGTTGGTCATGGCAACAGCCATGTAGTTGTTGTGGGCGGAGGCAATACTGCCATGGATGTGGCACGTGCTGCCAAACGAACGCTGGCACTGAATGGTACTGTAACTTTGATCTATCGTCGTAGCCGCGGGGAAATGCCTGCCGATGAAGAAGAAATTCTTGCCGCACTGGCAGAAGGGGTGAAGCTGATCGGGATGTATGCCCCTGTTGAGATTCTTCAGAAGGATGGACACGTGTCCGGTATCAGGTGTAGGCCTACGATCTTCGCTGGTCTTGATGAAAAAGGAAGAAGAAAGACCGTGATTGCAGGGGGGGCTGATTTTGTCGTCAATGCCGGGGTGGTGATTCCTGCGCTGGGACAATCATTGGATAATCCTCTGGCTGATCCTGCACTGTTAAAGACCAAAAGGAATGGCTATGCGACGCAGATACAGGGCGTATTCATCGGTGGGGATGCCCGCAATGGCGCTGCCAACATCATCGGTGCTGTGGCTGATGGTAAGAATGCTGCCCGAAGCATAGCAGCAGAAGCTCTTGGCAGATTCCCCAACCTTTTTGCTGAACATCAGCGAAATACGAAAACGCGGGATCTGCTGCTGAAAAAATCTGTCAGGCAGTTTAGTCCTGTCACAACTGATGCAGATACTGGGCAACAGCCGTTGATTACAAGCGATGAACAAGCGATAACCGAGGCTTCGCGTTGTTTGTTATGCGATGAAATTTGCAATGTCTGCGTTACTGTTTGCCCAAATCTCGCCAATCAGGGTTACGAAACGGAACCTGTTGAATTCTTTCTGAAAAAGGCGGTCAGGCAGGATGATGGTAGTGCCGGAATTGTAGCGGATGATCAGTTTGTGGTGAGTCAGCGTTATCAGGTATTCAATATTGGTAACTTTTGTAATGAATGTGGTAATTGCACCACGTTTTGCCCTACATCGGGATCACCCTATCGGGACAAGCCCACATTCTGGCTTACCCCCGAAAGTTTTGAGTCGGCAGAAGAAGGTTTTTTCATTGCTGAAGAGGACGATGAAATTATTATCATCAGAAAGAGAACTGATGGATCAACGGTGGTGCTGCGGCAAAAGGCCAATGTCTATGAATGGGATTCTTCTGTTTTTTCGGCAACCCTTGACAGGTTGACCTTTGAACCCATAAATGTTACTTTTCATGATCATGCTGTTCCGGAAGCCGGTTTGCAGGAAGCTGCCCGGTTGCGTACCCTGCTTGATGTGCACAAAGTTTTATCAGTAATTCAGAAAAATATTAATACTGTTCAACCATGATTGAAACCATCACCCAAATTGTAGATCCTGCCATCAGGGCCAAGGCTGCCCGACGGTTTAAAGAGCGTGGAATTGTGCTTCCCACCTTTTCGCAGATGCGACATCCGGAGCAGATACCTGACGAAATTCATCAAAGACTGAAATCAGTGGGGTTATGGGATCTTAATCCCCTGAATCTTTACCGGATCACCTGGAAGAACGAACCAGTTGCCAGAGGCGGAGGCTTTGGAGGTGTGAATTATCTGGAGCTACCCTCCGAACTCACAGGGGTAAAAGCCAGGATTGTGCTGTTGGTAGGAAAATGGTTTCCGACAGGTGCCCATAAAGTGGGAGCGGCCTATGGTTGTCTGGCACCACGGATTATCACCGGTCAGTTTGATCCCACCCATCATAAGGCAGTCTGGCCGTCGACGGGGAATTATTGCCGTGGTGGGGCATTCGATTCTGTGTTAATGGGATGTACTGCTGTGGCTATTCTTCCCCGTGAGATGAGCCGCGAGCGGTTTGAATGGCTCAGGGAGGTTGGTTCTGAAGTCATTGCAACTGCCGGATGTGAATCGAATGTGAAAGAAATCTATGATAAATGCTGGGAACTGCGGCGAACAAAGCCTGATTATATCATCCTGAACCAGTTCGATGAGTTTGGTAATCCTGTGTGGCATTACAATGTTACAGGGCCGGCTCTCGAAGAAGTATTTAATGAATTGAAGGGTTCTTCGTCATCATTGGCGGCTTATGTCAGCAACACCGGGTCGGCGGGTACGATTGCGGCAGGAGATTACCTGAGGACTAAGTTTCCGCATCTGAGGGTAGTGGCTTCTGAGGCGCTTCAATGCCCCACGCTTCTGCAAAATGGTTTTGGCGGCCACAGGATTGAAGGGATCGGAGACAAACATGTCCCCTGGGTTCACAATGTAAAAAATACCGATGTGGTTACAGCTATCGACGACGAAGCCTGTATGCGGCTGCTTCGCCTCTTCAATGAACCTGCCGGTATCAGCTGGCTGAAAGAGAATGGTATTACCCCGGGAATAGCCGATAAGCTGCAGCTTATTGGTATTTCAGGGATTGCAAACTTGCTGAGCGCCATCAAAACGGCAAAACAGTTTGAGATGAATAACGATGATATAATTCTCTCTATCGCAACCGATAGTGTCGAGCTTTACGGATCACGTCTGCAGGAACTTCGTGCCGGGCGGGGTGAATACACGGCCATGCAAGCCGGGCGTGATTTTGAGGGCTGCCTGATGGCCGAATCGACGGGTAACATGAAAGAGCTTACTTATGCTGACCGCAAGGCCATTCATAATCTTAAGTATTTTACATGGGTCGAACAGCAGGCGAAACCCGTAGAAGAACTGAATCAATTGTGGTATGATCGCAATATCTGGGCTGATCTCTTCGGGCAGGCTGCCATTTGGGATACCATGATTGAGGATTTTAACAGGGAAGTGGCCAAAAGCTAAATGTCCTTTTATGATGAAGTATCATTTTAGATGTTCTGATTGTGGCACAGAATATCACGAGCCATTTCTCTATCTCTGCCCCAGTTGTTCCTTCCTTAACCGGGATGACAGGCCTCCTGCCGGTGTATTACTTACAGTCTATCCTTATGAAAAGATTGCCGGAAAACTGTCAGGGCAAAGGTTGTTTGATGAATTGAGACTACAGCATTTCCTGCCTTTATTACCTATAAATTCTGAAGAAAGCCTGGGGGTGTTAAGGGTAGGTAATACGCCCCTGTATGAAGCCGGGCATCTGGCTGAACTTCCTCAGAGTGCAAGGGTACTGGTTAAAGATGATTCCCAGAACCCAACGTTTTCATTCAAGGACAGGGCATCACAACTGGTTTCGGCCTGGGCAAAGGAGCATGATATCCATACCATTGTCACTGCTTCGACCGGGAATGCGGGCTCTTCGCTGGCAGGTATCTGTGCGTCACAACGGCAACGGGCCGTTGTCTTTGCTCCGGCTACTGCCCCACCGGCCAAGCTCCTTCAGATGGTGATGTATGGTGCTACCACAATCTTAGTGAATGGCAATTACGACGCTGCCTTTGAATTAAGCCTGAAGGCCACTACTCATTTTGGCTGGTTTAACAGGAATACGGCTTATAATCCTTTTACCATAGAAGGGAAAAAAATTGTGGCGTTTGAGCTTTATCAACAAACGTGCGGGAAATTACCTGAATATATATTTGTTCCTGTTGGTGATGGCGTCATTCTTTCAGGGTTGTATAAAGGTTTTGAGGATCTTCTGAAACTCGGTATCATTAGTCATATTCCAATAGTTGTAGCTGTGCAGAGTGAGCAAAGCGACAACCTGGTGAGAAACCTTGATGCTGATGAATTTCTTATCAGACCTGCTACCACTATTGCCGACTCTATCTCTGTCGATGTCCCCAGAAATTTCCGGATGGCTGCAGGATTCCTAAAACGTTATGACGGGGAGCATATGACAGTCAGCGATGAATCGATTGCTATTGCTGCTGAAAAGCTGGCCCGAACAACTGGTATATTTACAGAACCAGCCGGGGCAGCGGCTGTAGCGGGTTTGCTGAAATGGATCGATGAGGGGAGGCTGAAGGCTGATGAAACAGCCCTGATATTGGCAACAGGCAGTGGTTTGAAAGATATCTGTACACCCTTGAAACATGTGATAATGCCAGAACCCATTACACCTGACCTTGATTCGTTGATACACTATCTGAATAAAACCGGAAGCTAATGATTTCATTATTTGTTAACAATCAGCCGGTTCAATATGGTGGGCCCGTTGACAGTAATCTGCTTGGGTTTTTACGCAGTACACAGGGCATTACCTCGGTAAAAGACGGCTGTTCAGGCCAGGGAGCCTGCGGAGCTTGTCTTGTTGAGATCAATGGGATGCCACGCCTGAGTTGTGTTACTCCGATGAAGAAACTCGAAGGAGCCATGATAAATACACTGGAAGGAATTCCGGTTGATGTTCGTGATATTATTGCCCGGTGGTTTGTTGAAGAAGGGGCTGTTCAATGTGGCTTCTGCACACCGGGTTTTGTAATGCGAACATGGCAGTTGCTGAAAATGAATCCGAATCCTTCGATTGATGAAATCAGGCAAGCCTTGAAAAGTCACCTGTGTCGTTGTACCGGATACAAGAAAATTGAAAAGGCTATCGAAAAATCTGCAATGGAAATTCGTGGTGAGGTTGTTATTCCTAAAGCGGATTCTAATCCGGGTATAGGGAAGTTTCGCCGGAAATATCAGGGATTTGAGACCGCCATTGGACAAAGAAAGTTTACAAATGACATCCGGTTACCGGGTATGTTGTACGGGGCTCTTGTTTTCAGTGAACATCCGCGGGCGGTAGTTGAAAGTATCGATGCATCTGCGGCTTCGGCCATGCCCGGAGTTTTGGGAATTCTTTCGGCTCATGATGTCCCTGGCAATCGCTTTACAGGATTGATTGTCCCCGATTGGCCCCTAATGATTGCAAAAGGTGAAACCACTTGTTATATTGGTGATGTGATTGCCTCGGTAATAGCCGACACAGCAGATCATGCAAGGGAAGCCGCACGTACAGTGCAAATCAGTTATAAGGTATTGGAGCCTGTTACCGATCCTCTGGTGGCAATGCAGCCAGGTGGTATCAGGGTTCATCCGGATCAGAATAATATTCTGGAGACTTGTAGCCTGAAACGGGGAGATGCTGAAAAGGCATTCGCTGATTCTGGCTATATCGTGCATGGGGTATATCAAACACAGCGTATTGAGCATGCCTTTTTAGAGACGGAATCCAGTCTGGCTGTACCGGATAATGATGGCCTGCTCTTATACTCTTCGGGCCAGGGTATCTATGAGGACCGCCGCCAGGTAGCCTCCTTACTCGGACTAGAGGAACATAGGATCAGGGTAGTACTTGTACCAAATGGCGGTGGGTTTGGCGGAAAGGAAGACCTGACGGTACAGGGTCATGCCGCATTGGCTGCCTGGTTGTTAAAAAGGCCGGTGATATTTACGCTCACCAGAGAGGAATCAATCAGGATGCATCCAAAGCGGCATCCTGTTCAATTGGATATAACCCTCGCCGTGGATGCCGGTGGCAAATTTACGGCCATGAAGCTGGTGGCCATTGGCGATACAGGAGCATATGCTTCGGTAGGGACAAAGGTCATGGAACGAATAGCCGGGCATGCTACCGGTGGGTATTATGTGCCTAACATTGATTTAACCTCGCATACAGTCTATACCAATAACATCCCCTCAGGAGCCATGCGTGGATTTGGAGCTAATCAGGCTGCTTTTGCGCTCGAAAGTTGTATTGACGAGTTGTGCCGAAAGGGTGGTTTTGATCGGTGGTCAATCCGATGGGACAACGCCCTGACCGACGGACTTGTTACTGCCACCGGCGACCACGTGAAGGGAGCAGGAATAAGAGCCTGCCTTGAAGCCATTGAGAAGCAATTTCGTGAAGCATGCTATGCAGGGCTGGCCTGTGGAATTAAAAACAGTGGCATCGGGAATGGTATGACAGACTATTCTGATGTTGTCATCGAAGTATTGCCGGACGGGAAGGTAAGACTTCATCACGGATGGACAGAGATGGGGCAGGGAGTTCATACCATTGCGCAGCAAATTCTCTGTGAAGAAACGGGAATAAGTCCTGACCTTGTTGAGGTTATTACCGATACATCGTCAGGTATTAAGACCGGAATGACAACTTCATCACGCGCGACCGTATTGTTGGGGAATGCTATCAGGGAAGCTTCCAAAACTCTTTTGGCTGATTTGAATACTGCACCACTTGAACAGTTGACGGGCCGCCGTTATCAGGCCCGCTGGCAATGCGACTGGACAGTAAAACCTGATGCACTGCATACCGATGGGCCTACCCATTATGGGTATGGTTACGCGGCACAGGTTGCCATATTAAACGATCAGGGAAAAGTAATAAAGGTTGTGGCAGCGCATGATGCCGGGCGGATTATTAATCCGGTTTTGTTTGAGGGGCAGATTGAAGGAGCCGTTCACATGGGACTTGGCTATTCCCTCACCGAGACCCTTCCGATGAATGAAGGACGGCTCCTTTCGTCGCGACTGCGTGATTGCGGTGTGTTGAGAGCACATGAAACGCCCGACATTGAGGTAATAGGGGTAGAGGTTCCTGATCCTGTAGGTCCATACGGAGCCAAAGGAGTTGGTGAAATAGGTCTGGTGCCAACCGCTGCTGCTGTAGCCAATGCTTTTTGTACCTTTGACGGAGTTCAACGTTATTCACTTCCCTTAAAACCGATTCAATGATTTGTCTTAAGAATGGAACTTATATCGAATGGCAGACCTTCGAACAAATACCACTCGATATCTGGGTTGAAGAAGGAGAAGGTGCCAGTTTCAGTTTTAAACCACCTGACAATATTCCTCCGAACCTGATTACCATTGACTGCACCGGGAGATATATTATGCGCAGTCTGGGAAACGCTCACCAGCATGCCTATTCGGCGCTTTGTACCGGGATGCCTCAGCCGGAAGTTCCTCCGGCCAGTTTTGTTGAGACACTTCAGAAGATATGGTGGCGGGTGGACTCAGCGCTCGACGCCGATATGATCAGGGCAAGTGCACTTGTCACTGCTGTTGCTGCCGCCAAAAGCGGTAGCACTTTTGTGATTGATCACCATGCAAGCCCTGGTTTTATCAAAGGTTCGCTCGATATCATTGCGCGTGCTTTCGATGAAGTAGGTATCAGTCATCTTTTGTGTTATGAAATAACCGATCGCAACGGTTTGAAAGGAGCCAGAGAAGGCCTTGCCGAGACTGAGCGATACCTGAGTCAGCGGCAGGGATTGGTAGGCTTACATGCAAGCTTTACCGTGGGAGAGCAAACGCTGAAGGAGGCTGTGGCACTTGCCCGGAATTTTAATACCGGTATCCACGTTCATGTTGCTGAAGATGGCGCTGATGAGAATCATTGTCGCCAAACCTATGGAAAATCGGTTGCTGAGCGGTTTGCGGAAGCCGGAGTGTTTGAACTGAAAGGAAATATCTTTGCTCATGGGATTCACCTGAACGCTATAGAAAGGCGTTTGATCGCCAAATCAGATACCTGGATGGCGGTGAACTTTGATTCAAACCTTAATAACGGTGTTGGAGCGTTTTCGGGGATGGGTTTGGGGCCTCGTATTATGCTCGGTACCGATGGGATGCATGGTGATATGATGGCTTCTGCCCGGACAGCCTGGTTTTCAGGTAAAGGATATGAGGCCATCACCCCGGCCAGGGTGTTTCAGCGACTTCAGATGATTCATCTTTATCTGGCAGCCAACAAGATTAAAGGCAATTCCGATAACAACCTGATGGTACTCAACTATGATTCTCCCACACCACTCATACAGGAGAATTTTTTAGGTCACTGGTTCTACAGCCTTCATGCAAGGCATATTGAACATGTGATTGCAAATGGACGTCTCATTGTCAGAGAAGGACATCTGACAACTTTAGATGAGGCGGAAGTGATGGCAGAGGCCAGAATTCAGGCTTTACGACTCTGGGGAGAGTTAAAAAACTGAGCACGGATGAGGTTCCTGATAATCAATGCCAGGATTGTTTCTGCTTCTGGTCTTCAACCTGCCGGTATTCTCATCAATGGAGAGGTTGTTGAAGCAGTAATCAGTGAATCCGCCTTCTTACCCGAAGGAATTCCATTGCTTGATGCCAGAGGAATGCTTGTCATTCCTGGTGGCATCGATGCACATGTTCATCTTCATCTTCCCACTCCGGCGGGTCCTTCGTCAGATGATTTTGTTTCAGGCAGCATGGCAGCCCTGATGGGCGGTACCACATCACTTATCGACTTTGTGACACCTGCAAGGGGTGAATCTCTCATGAATGCTTTGTTGGCCAGGAGGGCAGAGGCGCGTTGTGCACTAACCGACATGGCCTTGCATGTGGGCATTACATGGTGGGGTGATGAAGTAGCAGGTCAGATGAGGCGGTGCGTTGATGGGGAGGGAGTCAGATCTTTTAAAATTTATCTGGCTTATAGTCAGACCATCGGATTGAATTATCAGGAGATGCGTCAGGCCATGATAACTGCCGCCTCACTTGGTGCTCTGATCATCGTACATGCCGAAGAAGGGGAGATAATCGAAAGGTTGCAGAGGGAGTACATCAAACAGGGGAATACGGGACCCTTATATCACCTGCGTTCACATCCTCCTGAAACAGAGATTGAGTCGGTGAAGAAGGTGATTAATCTGGTTCGTGAAACTGGCTGTGCTATATACTTTGTGCATATTTCAACAATGGGGGCAGCGCGACTTATTGCTGATGCCAGAAAAGAAGGGCTACCCATAATGGCTGAAACTTGCATTCAATATTTAATGCTTGACCAGAGCGTCTATTCTAAGCCTTTTAACGAATCTGCGAAATATGTTATCAGTCCGCCACTAAGATGCCGGGAAAACGTGGAAGGTCTCTGGGATGAATTGTCGGCTGGTGTGTTTGATGTCGTATCGACCGACCATTGTCCTTTCAACCTTCGCGGGCAGAAAGATGCAGGACGGAATGATTTTACATTGATACCCAATGGTGCCGGTGGTATAGAGTATCGGCTGCAAATGCTCTATACATATGGTGTGATGAAAGGGAGGCTTACCTTACAGCAGTGGATTGAACTGACCTCACTGAATGCCGCCGGGATTTTTAGACTTAAAAACAAGGGAGCTATTAAGTCGGGAATTGACGCTGACCTGGTTTTTTGGGATACTGGTTATTGTGGAATTGTTTCAAAGGCAACCCAGTATCAGCATTGTGATTCAAATATCTATGAGGGAATCCGTGTTGAGGGATGTGCTGATGTTGTCATCCGGCGTGGTGAGATACTCGTTCAGAATCGGCAACTGTGGGCTGAGAGTTTATCAGGAAAATTTATGAGTTTAATGACCTCAAATGAGGATGAGCATGTTGTTTAAGAAAAGCTTGCCGGGGTTAACGATAAGCTTTATCGTCATGGTTGTTATTACCGTGTCGTCGAACCTTCATTGGGGCGGTGATAAAAACTGGACAGGTATCGTGGAGGCAGATGCGCGGGGATATTATGCATATTTACCCGCAGTATTAATCTACCATGACCTCAATTTTACCTTTGTCGATAGTCTTGAGAAGGTGAAATACAAGGGTGTTCATTATTATGAATATCGGACAGGTACCCCTTCAGGGAGGATTATTAATAAGTATTACAGTGGTACGGCGGTGGCACAGCTTCCGTTTTTTTTGGCAGCACATGCTTTGGCTCCCATATTTGGGTATCCTGCTGATGGATATTCAAAGATTTACATGATTTCAGTTAACCTGGCCGCGATTTTTTATCTGTGTATCGGATTGATTATTTTAAACAGTATTCTGAAAAAGTTTGGAGTCGTTGGGACGAACAGGTCTTTAACGATGCTGGCCATTGTGTTTGGTACTAATTTGTTTTATTACACTATAGGCGAACCGGGTATGTCGCATGTGTTTTCGTTTGCCTTTGTGAATCTTTGGATATGGGTTGTTCTCAAGATGTTTTGTTCGGAATATCTTCGTTGGGTTGTCGTCTTTGGTGCTGTTACAGGTATGATAGCGCTGATCAGGCCAGTTAATTTGCTGGTATTATTTATGATCCCATTTCTTGCCGGTGACCGTGGGCAACTCACACGGTTTCTGAAGAAGCTTTTTCGGAGCTTGTATATCCTCCCGGCTTTGACCATTTTTATTTTAGTGGCAGGGTTGCAACTTCTTATCTATAGGTTATCTTCTGGCGGTTGGTGGGTTTACAGTTATGGCGATGAAGGTTTTAATTTTCTTTCACCTCACATTTTCGATTTTTTGTTTAGTTATAAGAAGGGCCTTTTTTTGTACACACCCATGGCGATGGTCTGTCTTGCAGGCGCAATAATGGCATGGCGATACAATCAGTTTCGACTTATTGCTTACATGAGTTTCATGGCCATTCTGATTTACGTGATGGCCTCCTGGTGGAACTGGTGGTATGGCGGTAGTTTCTCGACAAGGGTTTTAACTGAGTTTCTTGCGATGCTTGCTATTCCGCTGGCATTATGGCTTCAGAATACTTCGGGAAAGCGGCGTGCATGGTTGCTCGGTGTTGTTATCTTTTTGGTAGTTGTCTGCCAGATTCAAACGTACCAGTATCGGTATATGTTGATTCACTGGGAGGAGATGACTTGTGAAAGATACTGGGATGTATTTATGAGAGTTGATCTTTTGTTCTGATTTATAGATATATAACTTGTGCTTTATAATCCTTTTTTTAGATGTAAGTCGATCTGATTAAGCTGTAATTGAAGCATGTGTGGATAAGAAGAAGCGTCCATGAATTAGGACGAACCAGCGCGAAAGCAATTCGTTAAATTCGTGTAATTCGTGGACAGGAAAGTAGCGTCCACGAATTACACGAATTAACACGAATAAGGACGAAGAAGAGATTAGTGGATAAAAAGAAAGTCAACGAATTTTGTTTTTTTTATAATCCGTGGTCACTGTGCTCAATTAAAGCCACAAGCAGGAAATCCTGCTAAAACACGGGGCAGAAATGGCTGTTTCTTTACCACGGATTGACTTCCTGGAAGGGTGTGCCATAGAAAAACAAATCTTATATGCTCATGTAGAAATTACCGGTTAGCCAACCTGACCCGAGGCAATTTTCCTCCCTGCACTTCAGTAGCAAATTTACTCTTACATTCTTTCTAAAATTTGAATCATTTTCCAATTCACAGGTATGTTTTCACACCTAATTTCGCCCTCTTTTAAATTTTTTTTTCAACTTTTTTTAAAATTTTTGTGTGAATATAATCACACAAATTAGATTTTTTAAACAATTGATTACGTGTTATCTACAACTCCATTCTACCCCACAGTCGCATCAAAGTCATACCAAAGTTAGGACAAAGTTATGTTTTTCTTATGTATCGCCTATTGCTGTAGTAATTATGGAGTATTTTTTATATGAAGAAACCATAACTATATAAAATTTTTGGCACGGTTTTAGTAAGTGCCATTTTAGAGCCACATTTTTCTGATGAATGATCGGTGCAGGACCCCTGCCGGTCATCGGTGATATCGCTAACGATTTAACAGCGGGCATCGCATTCTGAATCACAACAATACTGAAAGCCATCTCATACCATCACCCGTGTTCGCGCTGGAACGGCATGAAGGTTCTACACGCGTATTTACGCGCGTTAGCATATCTTCAGGAAAAGATCAGGATAACTTCATATTCAGTAGCCTACACGGCCAGAAGAATCTCACTCCGATGCCCGGGGGAGCCAAAGTGAAGAAACACCTGACTCCGTGGTTCATGGTGTAACTATCGCACCACCAATATCCCGCGCCAGCGAGTCAAAGTCCCGATAGCCCGATAGCTACCGGGGGGGGGGAGGGGAAGTCTGATGATGGCTGCTTATTCCTTCGGGATTTGTTCTTATTTAAGCCAGAAGGGCTGATATTATTATAGATAGGATTATTCATCAACAGCCTTAACCCCGCAGGGGTGATATTAATAATCAACCATCGGATGATTATTTTCTCCAACTAGTTTTTATCTTTTATAAAACGGCCCGGTTTGTTTTAATCTCTCGAACTAAGCCCGGGACAGCCATTGAAGGATTTACCAATAAGGTTTTCATGTCCTTTCATGGCAAAGACGGTTTGAATATTTTTGTGAAAATGTGTCAGCCTTATTTGATTGTTTTCATGTCACCCCTTCGGAGTTTTGGTTGTATCAATGTTTTTCATTCTATAATAATTCCATCCCTTCGGGATTGTGGCTATTTTTGTTTGTTTTTTAGCTCTGTGACTCACCATGCTCCTCTGTGGTCCTACATGTTAAATATCCCGCGCCAGCGAGTCAAAGTCCCGATAGCTATCAGGAGTTAAAATCCCTTGTGTACAACAAATTAAGCCTTAAAGAATACAAATACAGCAAATCAGAAACTTACGCGAATCGGAATCACGAGAAGTGGCTCCTGATAGCTGTTTTTGGCCGGAAATTATTGTTTTGAAGGCTAAAAGTACGCGAGTTGGGTTATTGTTTTCAGAAAAGATGCGCAATCGTATTTGCATGACTGTTTATTTCCAAAGCACGACATTTCAGATTACCCTCTTAGCGAGCCAATGCCGTGATTTACCGGGGTAGGATCCGGAGGTCTGAACTAACAACAAATTTTGCTTAAGCACCGGGAAATGGATGTTAAACCAATTAAAAATTATAATGGCCGATTCGTTCTGGTTTTTGTTTAGTCGTGGAAATTAAAAAGCTCCCGGTCTTTTAGACAAGCCATTGTTACTCAATGGTTGATGGGTTTGCGGACAACCCGATTTACTCGCCGTGAAATATCTTACCTTATCGTTGAACTGTCAGGCAATAAAAGAAAACAGGCTGCATCAAACGATGCAGCCTGTTCATTGTATTTTGGTGTTTTAGAATGAAGCGCTGACAGCTTCAAGGTCTTTGTTTACCTTTTTAACCAATCCCTGCAATACCATGCCCGGGCCAACCTCAACGAATGAGTTTGCTCCGTCGGCGATCATGTTTTGCATGATTTGGGTCCATTTTACCGGGGCAGTCAACTGCGAAATGAGATTAACCTTGATGATTTCAGGATCAGCAACCGGTTGGGCGGTTACATTCTGATAGATGGGGCAAATTCCTTTTATAAACTTCGTGTTGTTGATGGCGTGAGCAAGTTCTAGACGGGCAGGCTCCATCAGAGGGGAGTGGAAAGCACCGCCAACCTTCAAAGGCAGGGCTCTTTTGGCGCCGGCAGCCTTCATCTTCTCACATGCAAGTTCAATTCCTGCAAGGCTGCCTGAAATTACTAACTGACCGGGACTATTGTAATTGGCTGGCACTACAACCTCGTTGGCTATAGATTTACATATCTGTTCAACTACTGCATCATCAAGACCCAGAATAGCTGCCATGGTACTTGGGTTGGCTTCACAGGCTTTCTGCATAGCCATGGCGCGGGCATAAACAAGTTTCAGTCCATCCTCAAAAGAGAGAACCTTATTGGCGACCAATGCTGAGAATTCACCCAGTGAATGACCTGCCACCATATCCGGGCGAAAGCTTTCGCCAAGGACACGTGCCAGAATGACAGAATGAAGAAAGATGGCAGGTTGAGTTACCCTGGTTTGCCTTAAATCTTCTTCGGTACCGGAAAACATCACCTCTGTTATCTTAAAACCAAGTATGTCATTGGCTTTCTCGAACAAGTCGCGGGCATGGGTTGATTTCTCATATAAATCCTGTCCCATTCCTGTGAATTGTGCTCCCTGACCGGGAAATACGTATGCTTTCATATTGAATAATAATTTAATTTAACAGAGGTATCAGTGTTCTCAACACCATAACCTTGAAAGATATGTTTAAAGTATATGACGAAGAAAAACCGAAATGGAGATTGCCATTTCGGTTCATTGATTTTTTTAGTTTGAATTAATCACGTCTGCTTCCGAAAAGGCGGAGCAAAAATAAGAATAAATTAATAAAGTCTAAGTAGAGTGTTAGCGCTCCCATGATTGTTGCTTTTTTAGCCAGGTCACCTCCCATTTGCCCATTGGCTCCTATATTTTTGAGCTTTTGAACATCATAGGCTGTAAGACCGGTGAACACCAGTACTCCTATAATGCTGATGACATAATCCATTGTGCTGCTACCCATAAAGATGTTTACAACACTGGCTATAATTATGCCGAAAAGACCCATTATCATCAGTGAGCCGAATTTCGTTAGATCTGTTTTGGTAGTATAGCCCACCAATGCCATGAGGCCAAACATGGCAGTTGCAATTACAAATGTCTGGGCGATGCTGCCCAGCGTATAGATCAGAAATATAAAGCTAAGACTTGCCCCCATCAGGATGGCGTAAATTCCAAAGAGAAGTGCAAGGGTAGATGCAGGCAGTGTATTGAACTTGAATGATATAAGTAAAACAAAGCCAAGCGGTGCGAACATGACAATCCAACCAAGAAAGGTCATCCCGTTTGCTCCAATGAGCAGGCTCATAAGTGAGGGACTAGATGCAAACAACCAGGCAGTAAAGGCTGAAATGGCCAGTGCAACGGCCATCCAGGAAAAGACACCCGACATAAAAGTACGGCTGACTGTGGCATTATCACGGGTTACCTCATTGTAACCGGAGAAAGTGTTTTGATTCTGAGTAAACATATTGGAATGAGTAATTTTTTTCTTTAACGGGAGTACTCTCACAAATAGTGTGCAAACTTTCGTTTTATGAGCCAGAGTATGCCCGGGGTATGAAATTATGACAGTTTCGATCCAATCAGGTGGATAAATTCTTCCCTTGTTTCTTTTCGGGTGAAAGCCCCAGTAAAATCGGATGTTGTAGTGACAGAGTTTTGCTTCTGGACACCACGCATGGCCATGCACAGGTGCTTCGCTTCAATAACGACAGCAACACCTAGTGGATTAAGCGTGTTTTGAATACATTCCTTAATCTGAGTAGTAAGCCTTTCCTGCACCTGTAACCTGCGTGAGAAAGCATCGACTACACGCGCCACTTTACTCAACCCGGTGATGTATCCATTAGGGATATAAGCAACGTGCGCTTTTCCAATGAAAGGAATCATGTGATGTTCACAAAGGCTGTAAATCTCAATGTCTTTCACTACCACCATTTGGCGGTAATCTTCCTTGAATCTGGCTGAATTGAGAATTTCCTCCGGATCAAGGTCATAACCATGGGTTAAAAATTGGATCGATTTGGCAACACGTTGGGGTGTGTCAAGCAGCCCTTCACGGGTTACGTCTTCACCAATGAGTTTAAGGATTTCACGGTAATGAAATGCCAGTTTGTCAATAGTTTCGTAATTATATTTGTCAATTTTTTTATAACCTTCCAGCGAATTATCGTTGATCATTTCGCGAATGAGTTTTTCGTCGGGCACCATTATGAAAATTTTTGTTTACGTTTTGAAAATAATGAGTTTGCAGTGTTGAGTTCATCCAAAAAACTCAACGTAGTTGTTCTCTGATTCCTGAACCCTGATACGATGTAACAATGCTCCGAGTTTTTTAACTTCAGGTTCGAGTTGTTCCCAGATAGAGATGGCAAGCATCTCTGTTGAAGCATATTTGCCCTGCATAAAATCGACATCGAGGTTGATGTTTCTGTGATCAAGTTTATCGATCACCTGTTTTCTGATAATTGAACTCAGGCTACTTAAATTAACCAGAAAACCTGTCTCCGGGTTCACTTCGCCTTTAATGGTCACATGAAGGTCATAGTTGTGTCCGTGCCAGTTGGGATTACTGCATTTGCCAAACAATTTCAAATTCTGATCGTCTGTAAAATCTGGTTTAAATAGCCTGTGTGCAGCATTAAACCGCTCACGTCGAGTTATGTAGATCATGCAAGAAGGTTTAGTTGCTCTTTTTAAGATATTTCAGAAGAGAAGTTACTTCAAAAACAGAGTAAATAAAGTAATAAGCAAGGAAGGTCACGGTAAAAGGTACAGCATCTTCCCGGTTAATAAGCGCGTAAGCAGTAATGAGTCCCAGATAGCCTACCAGTTTAAAGGTTGTCATCATCAGAAATCTGTTGATGAACTGGTTGTTTTTTTTTACCGAACTCTGAAGAAGGTAACGGTGCATCAACAAAGTAACACTCATGATGAACAGAAGCAAAAATGGCATGGCAGGCGAAATTCTGGGCAGAACCAGATACGCGATCAACGATACCAATCCAAGAATGGCCGATAAAAGAATTAGTTGCCCTGTAAATTTGTTGATGGCATTGTTTGGCATAGATGTTACTTTTTTATTTTTTACGCAGCAAATCTTTTACTGCAATGTAAATTGACATTCCGACACCTGTAATAGAGCCCAAAACCGTAAATAATGGGAATTTCCATTCCAGCCATTGATCAAACTTGTATCCTCCGAATACAAACAGGAGAATAACGGCAAGCATTTGAAAGCCGAGTGCTGAATACTGCGCGTAATCGTTGAATCGTTGATTATTTGGACGGAGCATTTCTTTGCGTTTCCATAGAGCAATGGCCTGTAAATTCTGCGCCCGGTTCAACTGCCAGTTTCCCGGTTGTAATGTTACCGGTAAGCCTTACGGATGTTTTTAAGATCAATAGTTCAGCAACTTTAACGTTCGCATCGATCTGACCCGATAGGTCACCATTTCGACATTCAATCTCACCTTCAATCTGTCCGGTAGTACCTACAATAACGCGTCCGGAACTTTGAAGTTTTCCTTTTATTTGTCCGTCGATTCGGACGTCACCGTTGGTTATTATATCACCGTTAATGATAGTTCCTTGTCCAATTGTATTGAGGCTTGGTGCTTCTGTAGGTGTATTCTTCGCCATGCTAAAAATATTTTTATGATGCGGATTGACTTATGTCAGATTCTGACAGTTGACTGTAAATTTAACATTTTACATTATAGAAAGGGTTTTTTCTTTCAAAAAACTTCGAAATGCCATGCAGTTATTTATATGTGTTTACTTACCAGTTGGTTGGCTGGTGAAGTATTTTGATCTGAAAAATAATTCGTACTCCTTCAGGTCTTTAGCGCCATAAAAGATGGGGTAATTCTCGGAGGAGATAACGAAAATGTAATGGCTCACCTTGCCGATCGGAGCAAGTATATACGGGTTTTGCATAAGTGTGTTGTAGTAATCCATGGCCTCCTGCTGGTTCTTGAATCCGCTGACATTGACAATCTGCCATATGTTATCAAGTAATAGGCTTGATATGCTGTAATTGTTGGATTGAAAGCTTTTGGTATTAAAGTCCGATAGTCTTATTTTGACTACATTAACATCCACGCTGTCGGTCTTAACGATGACTAAGCAACCATGGAGAACCGGACGGCTGTTAATCTTATATTTTGAGCTGATGGCTACTGGTTCAATAGGATCAGGTAGTTTATTAATCCCAGCGGAGACAGCCAACTCCGGATTCGAGCGGGCAATTTTGTCGAGAACCTTCATTGCTTCAGAGGTCACCGGGTCGCGCGGATAGGTTTTAACAAGCCGTTGAAGATTCGCGGCCAGCGAATCGACTACCTCAAGGTTGCCTATTGACATAGCCCGAAGGAACTCAAATCTGGGCATTAATTCATGCTTTGGTCCATATTGTTCACGTGCGATGTCGCAATTGAGCAAAACGGAATAAAATTGTTTTGACTTATATGCATTAAAAGTTTCTTCGTAAAAGACTGTTGCCTGACGGTTTACACGTTCCAATTCCGCAACAAATGAGGGATCCTTTAGAATCAATGCATAATCAGAATTGGGATACCCGTTAATGATAATTTGAGCAAATTCAGCAGCCTTGTCTTCAAGTCCAAGCTGCTTGCTCAGTGTGGAGGCCATATAAACACTCAGAATGTAGTAGTGGTTAATGGCTGTGTCAGGATATCTTGTAATCAGATCTTCGAAAGTGGACAATGAGGACTCAAGATCGGTAAGCCCTTCACGATAGATGAAGGCAGCTTTAAAGAGAGCCTCAATAATTTTTTTATCCGATTTATTGATTGCCTCGGGTGTCAGCGGTAATTTTGAGAGATAAAATTCCCGGGTTTTTGGATCGCTTGAACCGGTGCCCTTACCTCCTGGTCCTTTCATATCCCCTGAGTCGGCAGGCATCCCGGTTGAGTCGGCAGGAACCTCCTCATTCGAGGCAACTTCTTCCATGGTAGCTTCTTTGCTGGCTAATCGCCACATGTCTTCCAGACGTCTGTTTCCCCATTTTCTGGTAAATTCACTGAAACCCATGCTGAGTGCCTGGGGATTGTAGAAATACCATCCCCCGCTTGAAGTTTGCTGTTCACGGGCAAAGGAACCTGATGCCATCAGGTTGTTTTGTTTGTTGCGTTCTTCTTCCTCTTTTCTCTTTTCTTCTTCAACAATCTTTGCAATGATACCGTCAACAAGGGCATTGCGCTCATCTTCCGACATCCCGGCAACCCTTTGCAGGCTGTCCTGATCCATCACGATGACAAGGTTGTTGACCAATTCCGTGAGAACTTTTGTTTTTTCTGCCAAAGCCTCATAACGGGGCGATTCCTTTGATACTGACTGAAGCGTTGTATCGTAATATGCTTTGGACAGATGGTAAATTGGTTTTTTGAAATAAATATCTGCCAGAAGTTCTGACGATTGAGCTCGCTGGAAATTGTTTCCTTTGTGGTTTGCAACCGAGAGCCGCAGGTTTTCAATTCCCGAAATTGAATCATTGTCTTTAAAATTTACTTCCGACAAGGCATAATAAATTTGATCGCGATAATCGATGTTCTTTGCATCATCAAGCATCTTAGTCAGGGCTTTTACAATACGTTCGCTGTTTCCGGTACTGGCATCATAGCATTTGGCGATGTTGATTCTGGAATTGAATTCCATTTCGTACCCAGGTGAGTGGCTGATGACCGACTGAAACATTTTGGTGGCTTCGGCCAATTGTCCCTGTGACTGATAAATCTGACCTGTAATAAACCGAAGGCGATTTTTCTCAGCTTTTATGTGACTTAGCTCCAGACTGTTTAATAGATGCGGTAACGCAAAGGAGAGGTTGTTTTGTTTCAGGAAGAATTCCGCATAGATCATGTGGTAAAATACGATGTCCTTACGTGGCATTTGTTCTCGCTGCATTTGAATCCTGAATCGTTCCAGATCATTACCTGCCTTCGAATACTGCTCCAGAGCATTGTTGGTGTGTGCCAACCATAGGGTTACCTGCCATTGCAGAGGTGTGTCCTTGTATTTGGAAAGGATGAACTCAAAGGTTCGGCGTGCACCTCTGTAGTCTTGCTTCAGGTAGTAGGCCTTTCCAATCATGAAGTAGCTGTCGTCGATCCACTTGTTGAGCTCTTTCTTTTTGAAAAACATCGAATTGCGTTGAATCACTTTGCTGGCCTTTTCAATAGCACGTTCAGCTTTGGGATTAACGGCTGCTGTCTCTTTTTTCGTGGGCTGCTGAAAAACGGGCAACACAGTCGTATAATTATCAGGTGTCTTGGTTTCGATGTAATCAAATCCCTCTTTTAGTGCTTCATTCCCATTCCACCATGTATTATAGTGAGCCGTGAGGTTATTGTACACCCGCCGCGTGAAAGAATTCTTCTTGTTAGAGCAGCCCGAAAGCAGGCCTGCTGAAACAAGGAGTGTCAGCACAATAATTCTGTTAATGGTTACCGATGTTTTCAAACGCTTAATCTTTAAATATCAATTTCTGAGATTTCCGAAATGTCAGCAAAGCCAATGTATAATAACTGCTTTTGTGCAAAAATATTTCATTTTTTCGAATCCATCCCCGTTCTTACTGTATCTTGCAAAATTAATCCTGTCGGTATAGCCTGTTTAAGTTAACTGTGGTAGGTGATCTGCACGGATTATTGTAGTTTTGCAATTTCAGCTTAAAAATAACGTTCCACAGACCAGTCGGCTTCATCCAATCAGGGAGAACAATGATTCAGGAAAAAGAAAAACGAAGAAAGCGAATCCTCAGAAAACTGAAAGTCAAGTACCGGTTGGTGCTTATGGATGATGCAACTCTTGAACAGAAGATTTCTTTTCGTCTCACACCATTGAACGTTTTTCTGGCCACAAGCACCATTTCAATTATTCTGATTTTTTTTACCACATACATTATCGCTTTTACTCAATTGCGTGAATATATTCCAGGTTACACCGATGTGGGACTCTCCCGCCATATTTACGACTTACAACAAAAAGCAGATTCACTCGAACAACAGATGGTAGCACGCGATGTTCTTATACAAAGCATCCGCAGTATAATCACCGGGAATGATGTGGCAGTAATGTCTGGTGCCGATACGGTTCAAACGCCTAAAGATTACAGCAGAATCACAAACAAGCGCTCATCCGATGATTCATTGCTCAGACTTGAGGTTGAAAATGCTGATAAGTACAGTTTGCGGCCATCTCAGGGGAATGCGACTCAGGGTAATACAGGGATTTATTTTTTACCGGTTAAAGGATATATCACCAGTAAATTCGATGCCACAACGAAACATTATGGGATTGATCTGGCTGCTCCCCAGAATGAAGCTGTGAAGGCTGTGCGTGATGGAACCGTCATATACACGGGCTGGAGCGTTGAAACAGGATACTCTGTTATGATTCAACATTCGGGGAATGAACTGTCGGTTTATAAACACAATTCTGCCCTCCTCAAGAATCAGGGTGAGTCAGTCAGAGCAGGTGACCCAATAGCCATCATTGGCAATTCCGGGGAGTATACTACCGGGCCTCACCTTCACTTCGAGTTGTGGAAAAATGGTGTCCCGGTTGACCCTGTCCAATTCATTCAATTTTAGTCATGGCTAAACGTATTGCGATCATCGGATCTACCGGCTCAATTGGTTGTCAGGCACTCGATGTTATCAGAAGTCATGCTGATCAGTTTCAGGTAGAGGTGCTAACAGCTGGCAACAATGTCAATTTACTGATTGAACAGGCCACAGAATTTTTACCCAACGCTGTAGCTATTGCCAACGAACACCATTGGGAAAGATTGAGGGAGGCGCTGAAGCATCTGCCCGTTAAGGTTTTTTCAGGAAATGAAGCAGTTGCTGACCTTGCGGCCTTTGATACAGTAGACCTGTCGTTAGTGGCTATTGTTGGTTTTGCAGGGCTCATGCCTACATTGAAGGCTATCAGAAATAGCAAGCACGTCGCCCTTGCCAACAAAGAAGCTCTGGTGGTTGCCGGCGAACTCGTGACACGGCTTGCGTGGGAACATAAGGTGTCTGTTCTACCAGTTGATTCAGAACATTCTGCTATCTTTCAGTGTCTTGCAGGCGAAAGACTCAACAAACCCGAAAGGCTTATCTTGACGGGTTCAGGTGGTCCCTTCAGGGGAATGTCACGCGAAGAGCTTAGACATGTAAACCCGTCGCAGGCACTTCAGCATCCAACCTGGCGAATGGGCGATAAGATAACGATCGACAGTGCTTCACTTATGAATAAAGGATTGGAAATGATTGAAGCACACTGGCTCTTTTCGGTGCCACCCGGGAAAATTGAAGTGGTCATCCACCCCCAAAGCATCATTCACTCAATGGTTGAGTTTTGTGACGGTTCGGTGAAAGCCCAGATGGGAATCCCTGACATGCGCCTCCCTATCCAATACGCACTGGGTTATCCTTTCAGGTTGTCATCTGATTTTAAACGATTTGATTTTTCAAAATTTTCGGAACTTACTTTCAGTCCGCCTGATACGGAAAATTTTCGTAACCTTGCACTGGCCTATGAAGCCATCGCCAGAGGTGGTAATTGCCCCTGCGTACTTAATGCTGCCAATGAGGTCGCCGTCGCGGCATTTCTGGCGGGAAGAATAAGCTTCGATGCCATGCCTGACCTGATTAATAAGTGTATCAGGAAAATCAGTTATGTCTCCAACCCTTCTGTTGAAGATTATCAATTGATTGATTCTGAAACACGACAGCTGGCAACTAGCCTGCTCTAAACTTTTATGCCGATCGACGGTTTATCTTTATGTCTTATCACAACTATCTACTATAAATGAATGCACTCATCATGGCGGCTCAGCTTGTTCTGGGTCTCTCTATTCTCGTCGTTTTACATGAACTTGGACATTATCTGGCTGCAAGAGCTTTTGGTATCAGGGTCGAAAAATTCTTTTTGTTCTTTGATGCATGGGGTGTGAAGCTATTCAGTTTTAAAAAAGGAGAAACAGAATATGGTGTCGGTTGGCTCCCTCTGGGCGGTTATGTCAAAATAGCCGGAATGATCGATGAATCACTTGATAAAGAGCAGATGAACAAACCTGCCCAACCATGGGAATTCAGGGCAAAACCGGCCTGGCAACGACTAATTGTAATGATCGCCGGCGTCACTGTGAACCTCATCCTTGGTATCCTCCTTTTTGCTTTCATTCTTTTGAAATATGAACAGCAATACCTGCCGGTGAGTGAAGTTAACAGGGATGGAATCTATGCTTCTTCCGCAGGGCGAGCTGCAGGATTTGTTACCGGTGACCGTATTGTGGCCATTAATGGTAAACCGGTTGAGCGTTTTAAGGATGTGCAGAGTATGCGTAATCTCTTCGGTTCAACCATTTCGGTTGAACGTAATGGCAAGCCTTTTGATATCATTATTCCTGATGATTTTTATAAGACAGAGGCTGTCTCCTCCCGCAACAGATTCGTTGAAGCATTAAATTTTGAACCATCAGTTGACAGTGTCCTTCCTGCGTTTCCTGCTGCATTGGCAGGAGTTCATAAGGGTGACCGCATCCTGAAAGTTGATTCAATTGAGATAAGCAACTATGGGCAGTTTCGTGACCTCGTTAGCTCAATGGGTGGCAAGACCACCTTGATTACTGTCCTTCGTCAGTCTGATACCGTGGCATTAAATATGGTGATTGATTCAACAGGTTATATTGGTATTACAGCCGGAGTCCCCTATAAAATGTTGCCGTATTCATTCGGTTCTTCTCTGAATTATGGATATTCTGATGCCATGGATATGCTGGTCATCAATATCAAAGGACTCGGAAAAGTGTTCTCTGGAAAGGAAAAAGCGAGCGATTCAATTCAGGGGCCCATTGGTATTGCCCAGATTTATGGAAGCAAATGGGTTTGGTCAAAATTCTGGTTCATAACGGCTTTGCTTTCACTCATACTCGCCTTTATGAATATTCTTCCTATACCGGCACTCGATGGCGGCCACGTGGTTTTCCTGTTCTACGAAATTATCTCCAGGCGTAAACCAAGTGATAAGTTTATGGAATATGCCCAGATCGCCGGTATGGTTATCCTATTAGGCATTATGGTATTTGCCGTTGGAAATGACTTGTTTAAAATATTCAAATAATCAGCCCCATGACGCTGTTCCCTGAATATCATCGCACAGATGCTGAAGTGAGCCAACTGGTGGCTGACCTGCGTGCTTCTATTGTTCCTGATATCAAAGACTATCAACTTGCCTTGTCGCTAATCGACCTAACAACCCTTAATGGTAATGACCAGCAAGCGACAGTTGATACATTGTGCAGAAAAGCTCTTTTGCTAAAACAACCTCAATCGGGTTTGCCCGGTGTAGCTGCTGTCTGCGTCTATCCGCCTTTCGTCCGGCGTTGCGTTGAACTGCTTCATGGAAGTGGCCTAAAGGTAGCCTCTGTGGCCGGAGCCTTCCCTTCAGGGCAGTCTCCGTTGTTTGTAAAGCTGGCTGAAGTGCAGTTTGCCGTTGAAGAAGGGGCCGATGAAATCGATATGGTTATCTCTCGGGGTACTTTTCTTGAAGGACGTTTTGCTGAAGTGTCCGGGGAAATTACAGCCATCAGAAATATATGCAGGGAAGCCCATCTGAAGGTCATTCTTGAAACGGGCGAACTTAGCTCCGTGAGCAATATCAGAAAAGCCAGTGAACTGGCCATTGAAGCTGGGGCTCACTTTATCAAGACCTCTACGGGTAAAATTATTCCTGCAGCTACTCCGGAGGCCATGTGGGTGATGTGTGAAACCATTGCTGATTATTATAGGGCCACCGGTAAAATGGTGGGAATTAAGCCTGCTGGTGGAATTGCTGCTGCCGAGGATGTACATGTCTACATTGCAATAGTAAAGCATTTACTGGGTACTGATTGGCTTACACCTGAATGGTTCAGATTGGGAGCCAGCCGACTGGCCGATAACCTCGTTGCTGTCATACAATCAATAAATAAAACATTATGAAATCTCAGATACTCACTATGACTTTTCCCTATCGCAGTGCGGTGACAAGCGTGTTTTTAGATATTGCTGCCATTGCCTTTGTTTTCTTCGTGCCTGCTATGTCTCATCTTACCGGTATCCCGATTTACCTTGTTGAGCCTATGCGTATCATGGTTGTGTTGGCGCTTCTGCATTCGCATCGTTATAATGCCTGGGCTCTGGCCATAATCTTGCCGGCATTCTCTTTTTTCGTTTCAGGACATCCTTACCCTATCAAGATGGTTATCATCACTGCAGAGTTGCTTTTAAACGTTTTTTTGTTCCATCTGCTGATAAAAAAAATAACCCCCTTCGCTGCTATGCTAACTGCCATTGTCGCTTCCAAAGTCTTTTATTATCTGCTTAAATATGTCGTTGTCGTTGCCGGAATGCTTCAGATGGATCTGTTTGCCACCCCAATTCTTATTCAGATGATCACTGCCCTGGTGTTTAGTGGTTATGCCTATCTGATACTTCATCCTGCTAAAAAGTAGTGTTATGAAACAAAATCGCCTATCCTCATGTTTTTTCCTGATCCTGTTTTTTGCATTAGCAGTCCTCCTTCAGGGATGCGAGAAAACGGATGAAGAAACAACACCCACCGATATTCGTACTGATTATACTGGTACCTGGATTTCAACAGAATCGGCTGCAAAAAATAGCGATGCCACCTATACAGTGAAAATTGAACTGGATGGGACCAACAGTTCGCAGGTCATTCTGAAAAACTATATGAACCTTGGGTCTGCCATTAGAGTATATGCTGTCGTAACTGAGACTACTATTACTGTACCGCTTCAGACGGTAGATTCATGGGCTGTCGCCGGTAGTGGATCTTTGGTTGCTGAAGGTGAGATCAGATGGAGTTCATGCAGGGCCAATCAATTGAATGTAACAGCTGTCTATCGGCGACAGTGATTTGTAATGCCATCCTTTCATTAGCAAAATTGGTAAACATTTGACTATAAGGATTTCTGAGTTGATAGCTTCGTGACCCCTTCATTAATTAGTGCTTGAATATTTGATTGTTAGAATCACGATATTCAAATATGTAACATGACCGTCTCTATGTTATAGTTATTTCGTATGTATCTGGTTTAGCGACTGACAAGGTTTGAACTGGATACAACTATGAATATAATTGGAGTTTCGTAAAGAATGGTTTAAAGATGATACCAAGAGTAATGTTACTGATAATGAGCCACATGAATGAGGCTATTTGCTTTATCCTTGCCCGGTTAGGGCAATTAATAAGAGCAGGAGGTGTTTTCAACACCTCACAAAAAAAGGTCTTCATTGCTGAGGCCCTTTTTACAGTTTAACTGATATCACTTCTTTAATTGCTCGATGCGAGCGATGACCGAATCGTATGTCTGAATATATTCTTCGGGATTGGCTGTTAACGCTTTTAGTTTAAGTTCGTATGAAGATCGGGTACAATTGTGGTATTCAAAGAGAGAGTCGTATAACCGTTCGGCAAATGTGTCGGCATTGTCGCCTCTTGCCCTGATCTGCATTAATCTGGCCTCGGTAAGATGAATGTCTACCATAAGTGAAATTAGGCTATCATTAGCTGTGATTTGTTTATCTTCAGATTTTTCTGAAATGCACCCTCCAGTTAATGCCAGAAAAGTGATCATCAACAGAGTTGCTGTGAAGAAAACTTTTGTCCGCTTCAATTATTTGGCAGCTTTGGGGTTTTTAACCCTGTACTCGCGGTTCAACTCAACCAGTACCGCGTTGGTAATATCAAAAGTATCGTTGGCCAGAAAGATATTTCCGGCTTTATTATAACCAAGTACATAATCGTAACCAATGGTTTTGTTGAAACGCTTAAGAAAGTTGGTTACCGTGTCCATAAGCATGTTATTGATATTCATGTTCTCCATGGCCATCTCTTGCTGGAATGACTCTTTTTGCTCGGCAATACCCTGCTGTTTGGCCATCAGTTGCTGATAAATCTCCTGAGCACTCTGTTCAGATAGTGATTTATTTTGAACACTTTTCTGGAAATATTCAATTTCTTTGTCGAGCTCTTTCTGGCGTCCCATCAGTTGGCTTTCCATTGCTCCGGACTTGTTCTTCAGCTGATCTGATAGTTCTTTAACCAGTTCATAATTACTGAGCAGGGTATCAGTGTTAATATATGCAATGGTATGACCTTTACCATTAGCTGCCGGAACTGATAAGCCAGCGGGTGAAGCGGTTCCACCGGTAAATTTTAGCACGAAGAGTACGATGACGCCTGCCAGTGCAAGGGCTGAAAAGACTAACGGCAATATGCCCGCAGGTTTTTGAACGTTTTCCATGATTCGAATTTAGTTTAATGTATGCAAAAATAAGAAAATCCGTGGAACCGCGATCGACTGTGGCTCCACAGCACGTCCTTTTCGGGAGGTATTGTTTTAGTTTCCTATTTCAGACATAAATTTAACCCTTACGAGTCTGATTTCCTCTTCGCTGAACTCGTTTTCGCCCAGCTCTTTGAGCGCATCTTCAATCGAATCTGATTCAGCCTCGTGGAAATAATCCATGATATCCTGCATGTGATATTCATCCACGAATTCTTCCAGGTAATAGTTGAGGTCGAGTTTTGTCCCGGAGGCAACGATTCGTTCGATCTCCGTGAGCAATTCATCAGAGGTCAGATTTTTGGAGATGGCAATGTCTTCCAGCGACATCTTTCGGTCAATGCACTGGATAATATATACCTTCATGCCCGACTTATTGATGACTGACTTTACGACCATGTCGTTAGGTCTGATAATGTCGTTTTCTTCGACGTATTGACGGATAAGTTCGGTGAATGGTTTTCCATATTTCAGTGCTTTGCCAGCGCCTACGCCGGTTATTTGTTTCAGTTCTTCAATGTTGACAGGGTATTGTATGGCCATGTCCTCTAAAGAAGGATCCTGAAAAATGACGAATGGAGGGAGGTTTTCCTTGCGACTGATTTCTTTGCGTAAATCTTTCAGCATGGCAAACAGGGTCGAATCGGCTGTGCTGCTTTTGTGGCCGCTGGCAGTGTCGAATTCTTCGCCTTCTTCCTCAGGATCGTCCACCTGTTCGATAGTCAGCATTACACTGAAGGGTTTCTTAAGGAATTTTTTCCCTTCAGATCCCATCTGCAGGATGCCGTAATTTTCGATATCCTGAATAAGTATATTGGTGATAATACACTGCCGGATGACTGCATTCCAAAACCGTTCGTCTTTCTCGTCACCTTTCCCAAACACCTCTAATTTGTGGTGGTTTGCAGCCTTAATGGCAGCAGATATTTTCCCCGTAATGATTTGAATCAATTGCTTGGCTTTATACTGTTGTTTGGTTTCAGTAACGGCTTCAAGCACGATCTGTACATATTCCTTTCCCTCGAATTTCGTTTTCGGGTGCAGGCAGTTATCACAATTTGAACAATTTTCCTCTGTGTACATTTCTCCAAAATAGTGTAGCAGTGTCCTGCGTCTGCAGACCGATGAGTCAGCGTAGGCCACTGTTTCGTTTAAAAGTTGCTTTGCAATCTCTTGTTCACTGACAGCCTTGTTTTTCATGAATTTCTCAAGTTTCAGGATGTCGTCGTAGCTGTAAAATGCTATACAATTACCTTCTCCGTCATCGCGTCCCGCACGCCCGGTTTCCTGATAATATCCTTCGAGACTCTTGGGAATGTCATAATGGATTACATACCTCACATCAGGTTTATCGATCCCCATTCCGAATGCGATGGTTGCTACGATTACGTCGACTTCCTCCATTAGGAACATGTCCTGATTGTTACGACGGGTGGCTGATTCAAGTCCGGCATGGTAGGGAAGTGCCTTAATACCATTGATTACAAGCGTTTCAGCGAGTTCCTCAACCCTTTTTCTGCTGAGGCAATAAATGATACCTGATTTGCCGGAGTTTTGCTTGATGTATTTAATAATTTCCTTGGCTACATTATCGGTCTTTGGCCTTATTTCATAGTAAAGATTTGGACGGTTGAAGGATGATTTGAAGACTTTGGCTTCAAGCATATTAAGGTTCTTCTGAATATCCTGCTGCACTTTGGGTGTCGCAGTGGCAGTAAGAGCCATGACTGGTACATCTTGTCCGATGGCTTCGATAATGGGGCGGAGTCTGCGATATTCCGGGCGGAAATCATGCCCCCATTCCGAAATACAGTGGGCTTCATCGATAGCGTAGAAACTGATATTGATGCTCTTGAAAAACTCTATGTTATCCTCTTTGGTCAGTGATTCCGGCGCAACATACAGTAATTTAGTCTTGCCAGCCTGAAGGTCGCTTTTTACCTGAGTGATCTCCTGACGGCTTAACGATGAATTCAGAAAATGAGCCATGCCAACCTCCGCACCGAAGTTTCTGATGTTGTCAACTTGATTCTTCATCAGTGCAATCAGCGGGCTAATGATAATTGCTGTCCCCGGGCTGATAATGGCCGGGAGTTGGTAGCATAATGATTTACCTCCACCGGTGGGCATAATGACGAAAGTATCGTGTCCTTCCAGCACTGCCCTGATAATGGCCTCTTGATTGCCCTTAAAGCTTTCAAAGCCAAAAACTTTTTTTAGAATCTCTTGCAGTTGATGTTCTGCAGTGGTGGTCTTTTTTGCCATGTATTGTTACAAAAACAATGTCGTTATAATCTTAATTCATTAACCTTCAAACATGCCTGTGTATTGTTGGATAACTTCGTTAATCCCTGGCCGGCTGAAATTCTCATCACAAGAATGAAAGCTCCGGTTAAAAGTGGGTACCGGTAAAATCACCATAGAAAAGCCAAATTAACTGACCTGACAGGGGTGTGTGCTTTTCCGGCCTGATTGAAAGTTGTCCTAAAAAAATGCAATATTAATTTAATATCTGATTTTCAGTGTATTATTAATATTTTTTAGGATTTGCAAAGATATAGCTGTCTTTGTAAATAGCAAATATTTTGCAAGAAATATTCAAATACTTTTAAGTTGAAAGAACATCTAAGAACATCTTACCAATTTCGGAAGTTCCTCTAAACGAAAAAAGGTAGTATAAAAGTATAGTCAAATTATATAAAAAGCAAGCGCCTTTTAAAAACTACCTGATGTTTTATCTAAGTCTTCATAAAATCAGTTTCGTATCTTTGCAGCGATAATTGAGAAAAATGGCAAATATATCCCCTGAAGATATCATTAATCAGGCAATTGCAACTCTGACCGATGAGTCGGAAGCAATTTTCGCACTCACCCGACGAATTGGGATGGGCTTTGTTGAATCGGTAATCTTAATTGCCGGAAGCCGTGGAAGAGTTGTCGTCACAGGTATCGGTAAAAGTGCCGATATAGGACGGAAAATCACCTCTACCTTCAACTCTACCGGGACTCCTTCGGTCTTTATGCATGCTGCCGATGCCATTCATGGTGATCTCGGTACCATAACCCCGGATGATATCATACTCTGCCTTTCTAAAAGCGGGAATACCCCTGAGATAAAGGTTCTGCTTCCGCTGATCAGAAATTTTGGAAATCCTATCATCGCCATAGTTGGCAATATGGATTCCTTCCTCGCCTGCCATGCCGATAAAGTTCTTGATACAACAGTCGAGCGTGAAGCTTGTCCAAACAACCTTGCCCCGACTTCCAGCACCTCGGCGCAACTTGCCATGGGTGACGCCCTGGCGGTTGGTTTGCTTCACTACCGTGGCTTCTCTGTTAGTGATTTTGCCAAGTATCATCCCGGTGGTGCATTGGGCAAGAAGCTTTATCTCAGGGTAAATGATCTGGCTGCCGGAAATCCGCAACCACAAGTAAGCAGTACTGCATCGGCCCGAGATGTGATCCTTGAAATCTCTTCAAAACGGTTGGGGGCTACAGCCGTTATCGACGACGGAAAGTTGAAGGGCATTATTACCGATGGTGATTTAAGGCGGATGATGGAAAAATATGTTTCGCTGCAAAACCTCTGCGCTGCCGACCTCCTCTCCGCCAATCCGCGTACTATTGAGTCAGATAAACTCGTTGTGGATGCCCTCGATCTGATGCGGCACAACAACATTACCCAACTCCTCGTCGTTGACAATGACAAGTATAAGGGCGTAATTCATCTGCATGATATATTGAAGGAGGGAATTATTTAATTAGCGGATTCGAAGAGCAAATAAATATAGTACCAACACATGATTCTACAAACTGAACACCTGTTTAAAAAATACCGTCAACGTGTAGTGGTTAATGATGTATCCATTAAAGTTGAGCAAGGTGAGATTGTTGGGCTGCTGGGACCAAACGGTGCTGGGAAGACAACTTCCTTTTATATGATCGTTGGTCTGATTAAGCCTTTGTCGGGAAAGGTGTTGTTGGCCGACGCAGACATTACTTCTGAACCTATGTACAGGCGCGCGCAACGTGGAATCGGTTACCTGGCTCAGGAAGCTTCTGTATTCAGAGATCTTTCTGTTGAGGATAATATCCTTGCCGTACTTCAATTCACAAAACTTGACAGAAAGGCACAGTGGGCAAAGATGGAATCACTGCTTGAAGAATTTGGCCTTCGCCATGTCAGAAAAAGTAAAGGTATTCAACTCTCCGGAGGAGAAAGAAGACGTACAGAGATAGCCAGGGCTCTCGCGGTTGATCCGAAATTTATCCTGCTCGATGAGCCTTTTGCGGGGGTTGACCCTATTGCCGTTGAAGACATTCAGAACATCGTGGTAAAATTAAAGGAACGCAATATTGGTGTCCTCATTACCGATCACAATGTTCATGAAACGCTTACAATCACCGACCGGGCTTATCTGCTTTTTGAAGGCTCGGTGCTGAAATCGGGTACTGCCGAAGAACTTGCCGCAGACGAGCATGTCAGAAGGATTTACCTTGGCCAGAATTTCGAGCTGCGTCGTTAAACAGGGCTTATTTCACCAATGTGGTGACAGCGGAAAAGACAATGTACCAGATGACGACGAGTGGCATAGCACCAATCCCCAAGACCCCTGTTAGCAGACCACAACCCGCCAGCATAAGATAGCGCTCTTTATTGGAGTGCCAGCTTAAGTTTTTAAATTTGAGCGCAAGCAGTGGGATTTCAGAAATCATCAAGAGGCTGAAGAAGACTACGAGAAGTGTCAGCGCAAGCCATGAATTCATCAACCATCCCATTATGTTTATCATGGTTGATTCAGTATTGCCCATCGATGATGCCAATGGAATCATGATGAAAAACAAAGCCATGGCTGGCGTGGGAACACCTAAAAATGAATCAGACTGCCTTGTGTCAAGATTAAATTTGGCAAGACGATACGCTGAAAAGGCAGGCAGCAAAAAGGCAATGTATGCAAGGAACGGATGCGGGAGATCCGGGATTTGCCCGAGTAAATAGAAAACCACTAGACCCGGAACCAAGCCGAAGGATACAACATCAGCCAGCGAATCGAGTTCTTTCCCCACATCACTCTTAACTTTTAATGCTCTGGCAACTAGTCCGTCGGCAAAATCGAAAACAGCAGCAGCCAGAATAAGCCAGATGACATTCTTCAGGTTCCCGTTGACAGCTTCTACGCTTGCAATCCCTCCGGCAGTGAGATTCAGCAGGGTTATGATGTTAGGTATGTGTTTCTTCACTTTCTTGTATTTCTGGCAAAGGTAAACAAAAGCACAAAGTTTTGCCGCCTGGTCATGCACTGAAACTGAACAATTGACTGATTGATTTGTCTTTTGTTGTTGAATAACTCATACCAATTACTCCGAATTATGAAAGCTTCAAACTACTTCGAATCGGTCGGGTGCATCGTTAAGAAAGAACAACTGGCCACCTTCCAGTTTCATCTTCCGTTGAGAGATCTTGTACTGGAAACAATTGCCCCGTTCCCTGGATATTACAGTGCCGAACCTGCTGAAGCAGCAGTGAAGCCATCTTTCCTTTTCCTGATAATTAAAACCCAGCCAAATTACAACGAAGATTTTGTTATCAGGGCAACACACAAGATTAAGCAGATACAGTCGTTCTCATTTGATGCCTCTCCTGGTTATGTAATGCTTTTTAATCAAATGCAACCATGTATCAGACTTGAAATGGTGAATTATGATAACCTGCCTGTGCTGATCGATCTTTACGGGCAGCAAGGGTTAAGCTTCGTAAAGCATCAAATAGTCGCTCCTTATGAAGGAGTTATCCGAATCAAGCGGTATTTCAGCCTGGAGAAAACAGGTGAGTCAATATACCGCGATACAGTACACAAAGAGATGTGCTATTTGCTCATTCCGGATGAACTCCACTGGGATCGTTTTGAACAAATTACCCTTCATATTAAGCGGAATATTCATATTGGAAATTTTGATGCAGCCGTCGGGTTTTTTTACGATAACAAGGGTGTGAGAGACTTCGTGCGGATATTTTCACCAGGTATTGAGTTGGAAGCGCTTGAGGCTATCCGGGATAAGTATCTTCAGGAGATGAGTCGAAATAAATAACGATGATGGCAACTCCCGGCTCATTTATTACCTTTGCCGGCTAATCAGCCCAATGGTTAATGCTTATACGAACTGGTTGCCCTGATTCCAAACCCGTCGACAGATAGATGCTCCGGCTACAATGCCCTCGCGGCTTTAATATCAGAAAGGCATAATTTTACTGCCTGAACGGGTCTTCCTGAAGCAGTCACCATAGGGATTTTTATGTATATGACAATAGTTAATCCCCGTTTAATCAATATTCAGGATTTCGACTATCCACTGCCCGAATCCTTTATCGCCACTCATCCTGCTATCCCGCGCGATTCTGCCCGGTTGCTTATTGCGGGTAGGTTGAATGGTGAAATCAGTGAGGCAAGATTTAGTGAAATTGCCCAATATTTACCGTCCAACTCTTTATTGTTGGTCAACGAAACTCGTGTCGTCAGAGCCCGTTTGATTTTTAACAGATCTTCAGGGGCTCAAATTGAAATCTTTCTGCTCAACCCTGTTGACCCGGCAGATATGCAACTGGCTTTTGCCAGTCGTGAACCGGTTGTCTGCAAAGCCTTTGTTGGAAATGCCCGACGATGGAAAGGTGAGGTGCTGTATCTTAGCGTTTCTGTTGATAATATGCCCGTTACTCTTAGTGCCCGATTGGTCGGACGTGTTGATAATGCCTTTCTTGTGCAGTTTGTCTGGGAGCCCGGTGATTTCACCTTTGCCCGGATACTTGAAGCAGCCGGTAAGATGCCGCTTCCGCCTTACATTAAACGTGAGGCAACAATCGACGATGCCAGCGATTACCAGACTGTATATGCACGTCAGGACGGGTCTGTTGCGGCTCCAACTGCCGGACTGCATTTTACCGATGAGGTGATGAACTCGCTGGCCTCGAAAGGTATTTCTACATCCAGGGTCATTCTTCATGTCGGGGCAGGAACCTTTAAGCCTGTGAGTACCGACAGGTTGGAGAACCACACGATGCATGCCGAACAGATCGTGATTGAAAGGGCAACCATTGAACAGTTGATTGAGGGTGTCGGTCGGCCACGCATACTCGTTGGAACAACAACAGTTCGAACCATTGAAAGTCTATACTGGTATGGGGTTAAGTTGCTCATCGATGGTGAGGGATCTCATTTTAACATCAACCAGTGGATGCCGTATAATCCAAAGTACGATGTATCTGTCACAGCTAAGGAATCCCTTCTGGCTGTCCGCTCAGAGATGATCAGAAGCGGGTTGGAAGTGCTCTCGGGCGAAACCAGCATTATTATTGCACCAGGTTACCAGTATCGCATGACGGACATATTGATTACCAACTTTCATCAGCCACGAAGTACTTTGCTGCTTCTGGTTTCTGCTTTTACCGGCGATAACTGGAAAACAGCCTATCACTATGCCCTTGACAATGGTTTTCGTTTTCTAAGTTATGGAGATGCTTGCCTGTTTTTCCCTGCAGGAGCGAATTTGAATCATTAGCTCGATTTCATTGCTTAGATTGGTTACATTTGCATCAGATTGTAATATCAGATAAACGTAAATAGACCTATGCTTAACACTGTTTTTCTAGGATGGCTTGGCACACAGGAGATTGTGCTGATTGTGTTGGTGGTTGTTCTGCTTTTTGGGGGCAAGAAGATACCCGAACTCATGAAGGGACTCGGGAAAGGTGTCCGTAGCTTCAAGGAGGGGATGAATAATCCAGACAATGACAACGAGGCTGATCAAAAGAAATAGTGCTTAACCGGCACTGCTAAAGTCGTTATGAATTCACTAGTTACCGGACTCATTCTGGCCGGTGGCAGGTCACGTCGCATGGGCACCGACAAGGGGCTCGTGAGTTACCATGGCAGAAAGTTAATCGAATGGGCCATTGATATTCTCAGCCCGTTAAGCAATGAACTTCTGATTTCTACCTCCAATAAAGTGTATGAACAATTTGGGTTTCGAACCGTAGCAGATAAATTTACATTTGCCGGCCCCGGTGGGGGAATTCATGCCGCTCTTGAGGTTACTGCCAATAACACGATGGTGGTTTTAAGTGTTGATACTCCCAACATGACCACAGCCTTTCTAAGTCATCTGATCAGTTTGAATGTAAATGCCGATGCTGTCGTCCCACGCCACGCCGGTGGATTCATTGAGCCGCTCTGCGCTGTATATAATACCTCGGCAATTGATTCAATCGGAATGTCACTTTCGTCGGGGATATTTAAAATGAGTGAAATTTTGGATCGTATCAGCGTAAAGTATTACGAGTTATCTGCTTCTGAAAGTACGAGTAACCTTTTTTATAACATCAATTCACGCTATGACCTTGAACAGTAATGCCCTCGTGCAGCCCACCGATAAGTCGGGCGACCGGTGGCAGAAAGCCGCCGTCCTTGGTGGGTTGTGGGCCTCAGTCGAAATTATTATTGGAAGCCTTTTGCATAACTCCAGAGTACCATTTGCGGGAAGTATTCTGGCTTCTTCGAGCGTTATGCTGATGGTTGCCTTTTATCAGTTGTGGCCTGTCAGAGGTATGATTATCAGGGCTGGTCTCATAGCCGCCGTTATGAAATCGGTATCGCCTAGTGCAGTCATTTTTGGCCCCATGATCGGAATCTTCACCGAGGCTGTCGTGATGGAACTGGCCCTCCGTATTCCGGGCAGGGTACCTGGGGCGCTCATTGGTGGGGTGTTGGCTGTTTTGAGCGCCCCCATTAAAAAATTTATTGGACTGATTATTGTCTTTAGCGACGATATCATTACCGTGTACATGAATTTTATCGGCTTCTTATCCAAACAGGCCGGCTGGGAAGCTCCATCTGCTGAAATGCTGGCTGTTTCAATATTGCTGGTCTTTCTTCCTGTGGGGTTGCTTGCCGGTATCACGGGTCTCATGATTGGGCGAAGGGCTGTTAAACGACGATTTGGTAGCTTAATGATTGATGATCAGGTTGAAACAAAAACTCGCTTTTCGATGCCCGACTCTTACCAGACCTCCTCTGTGTGGTTGATTGCTGTTCATGCACTGATGATTCCTGCGGGATTGGCACTTATGTCGTTCTGGAGATCCTGGTTTTCGCTGATCTTTCTACTGCTCTGGCTCGTTTGGCTGGGCTATAAATATCCAAGAATGGTAAAACAATTGTCACGTCCTGTCTTTTGGATTCAGCCTGTTATCATTTTTGTATTGATGCTCTGGCTTGGAGAGGATAGGCATGGTCAGAGCAGTTCCGTCATCGGGGTGCGCCTTTGGCTGGCAGCTTCAATGGTAGTTAGGGCAGTATGGGTAATCGGATGCTTTGCTGCCCTGTCGACTGAGTTGAGGCATCCACTGGTTTCACAGTTTATGTCCCGACGAGGCTGGAAGAACTTTTATGATTCACTGGGTTTGGCATTTGCTGCTCTGCCTCTCATGATTGCTTCGTTACCCCCCGCCCGAAAACTCATGAAAAATCCGGTTACTGAACTTGCCCGTGTGGTATCGTATGCTGATGAATGGCTGGCGGTTATCCATCAATCAGGTGAGCAAAAAACCGATTAAGCTGCACCTTTCATTATCTTTACATAAAAATTGCACGATGAAACCATCGCGAAAGCTACTGGCAGGATTGTTCTCGGCCACACTTTTGATTATACTGGCCTGGTTTTTTTCTGATATAACATGGTATATTCTCATCTCCGCCGTGTTGTCTTTTATTGGGGCACCGGTTGTCTCTTTTTTTGATAGGCTGAAGTTCAGGGGTTGGTCGGTGCCACATGGTATTAGCACGCTGATGGCCCTGCTTTTTATTTTTTTGTTGCTTGTCGTAATTTTTTCACTTTTTGTGCCTCTGATTGTAACCGAGGCCCGTGTCATCTCTTCTATCGACATTCAACGCCTGAATGAGGCGATGAGTCAATTTTCCACCTCAATTGAATCATGGCTGTTGTCGATGAAGCTTATTGAACCGGGACAGCAAATTGATGACTTGTTGTTGGCCCAGTTGGAGCCTTTTATGGGGATGGCTACCTTCGGTAACATTTTTAAAAATATTGTGGGCTTCGCGAGTTCACTACTTATGGGTGTCTTTTCAATCCTCTTTATTACTTTCTTTTTTCTGAAAGACGACAGGCTGTTTATGCGGATTATCTTGCTTTTTGCAGATGAATCATCAGAAAGGAGGGTTTATGGAATTATTGACAGAGTAAAGCATTTGTTGTCACGTTATTTTCAGGGGATATGCATACAGTTGGGCATTATGATGCTACTGCTTTCGCTGGGACTATACCTGATGGGGATTCCAAATGCACTGCTGATAGGTGTTTTTGGCGGACTGCTGAATATAATTCCATACATCGGCCCCATTATTGGCATGGTTACCGGTATAATTCTGACCGCACTCGGATATGTGGCACTTGCCGATTATACCCTCATCATGCCGGCAGCAATCAAGGTTGTTGCAGTATTTCTGGTGGCTAATCTGATTGATAATATTCTTTCACAACCTCTGATCTATTCCAACAGCGTGAAGGCCCATCCGCTCGAGATTTTCCTGGTGATCATCATGGCTGGCACAATGGCCGGGATCGTTGGTATGATCCTCGCCATTCCGGCATACACCGTGATTCGTATCGTGGGAAGTGAATTTCTTGGTGAATTTCCTGTGATCGGAAAACTGACCCGAAAATCAGGTGGCTGTGATGAGATTCCTCCTGGCTAAATACTTATGCACTTCAGACAATTACACATGTTAACTTTATCATATTCTCATTATATCTTCCGGTTCCTGCGCACAGTGAGCTTTTTTAAGCTCTGGAACTATTTTCTGCTTCGTTTTGGCTTTTATCTTTCACAAATCATCAGAAGACCTGTTCAACTCGGATTGCCTGCATTCCTGTCGGCTGAACCAACTACTGTCTGCAATCTTAAATGCCCTGAATGCCCTTCTGGACTGCGTGCCTTCAGTCGTCCCACGGGCACCATGGATATGCCTATGTTTCAGCAATTGATAGATGAAGCCCATCGCCATATTTTTTACCTGCTGGTCTATTTTCAGGGGGAGCCCTATCTAAACCCGAATTTCAGTCAAATGGTTGCCTATGCGCGTAAGAAACGTGTCTTTACAGCTACATCTACCAACGGCCATTATCTTACCGAGCGATATGCGCGTCTTACTGTTGAGTCGGGACTCGATGAACTGATCATTTCACTTGATGGTACTGATCAGGATACCTACAGTCGTTACCGCCGGGGCGGAGACCTCAATAAGGTGCTGGATGGAATTAAAACACTGGTTCGTGTCAGGAAAGAACTGGGGGTGCACCACCCGTTTATCAACCTTCAGTTCATAGTCATGAAGCAAAATGAGCATCAGATTTCGGAGTTTAGACAATTGGCTGCCGAATTGGGTGTCGATCGGGCAGTGATAAAAACAGCCCAGATTTATTCTGAAAAGGATAACAATAATATTCTTCCCGATGGCAGCAAGTATGCCCGCTATTACCGCAAGGCCGATGGTTCCCTGAGCAGGTCTAAGCCTGTCCGCAATCGTTGCTGGCGTATGTGGAATGGCGCTGTCGTTACCTGGGATGGCCGGATGGTTCCCTGTTGTTATGACAAGGATGCCACTTATCAGATGGGAAGGATAGGTGAAGTTTCCCTGAAATCAATATGGATGGGTGAAGCCTACCGGACTTTCAGGGCTCAGATATTAAAGAACAGGTCGGTGTATGACATTTGCCTTAATTGTGGCGAGTAGGTGGTTATGCTGAGTTTGAGGTCTTCGTAACCGATAACCTCAAATAGCTTATTATGATTGTTTTATCAGTTTATTCGGTTCGCGCCGGCAGCTAAACCCAAATTAATTCGCTGTAAATAGACATTTCCAAATATTGAACAATATCCAAATTTTGATCAGAATTTTATCCCTGATTCAGTCCCGCTTTTTAATTTTTTTTCAGGTTTTTCCTAAAAATTTAAGTGAGATTGGTTACAGAAAAGTGGGTTTTGTATGTAGTTGATGTATAGGAATTTATATTACTATTTTGTGTCAAAGAGTGGACAAAGATACACCAAAGTTAGGTCAATGATATCTTTTTCTTATGAATCGCTTATGGCTGTAGTAACGTTTAGGTATCTGATATATGAAAGACGGGTAACTATTTGTAATTTTTGGCACAAAGTTTGTGAGGGCTTATTAGCAACGTTCTGTCACATGGCAATAATAATTAAATAAGTATTTTGGTTACACAAAAAATTCACCCTTAGATTTTATATCGGGTGGTGTTTTTACTCAGGGTTAATCGTGTGCTATTATTTTAGTGTTAGCCGCTGAATGTTAATAATCAGAATTCTGGTAAAACAAAAGAAGAGTTGCAGTGATTACCCTGCTTTTTTAAATACTCCTGATATTGGAAATGGGATATATGTGAATTATTAACAAGTATAATGAGTGTCTCTTGTCTGTTTTCAGGGCATAATTTGTGATATCGTTTTGTTAATGACCTTCTGTGATGCCTTGATGGCAATCTTTCCCGGCATAGTTCATTTCATCCGGCATTGAGCGGTATGTTGGGTGCTGGTTTGGTTAAGTAAGAGGCTTATGTTTACAGGCAGCCTCATGACGAACTCATGAAATATCGACCTCCTGAGGCGTGTCCTTTACCGTTGGTTCGTGAATTTTGTCCAGTCGGGTCTCCTTTTTTCGAAGAAGGCATTGATTCCTTCAGCCGCCTCAGCGGAACCGCGTGCCCGGGTCAGAACACCGGCGCTGTAGTCACGTGTGAATTCGTCTACAGGGGGACGCAGGGTGTTGATCATCTCCTTGATGGCAAGTTGGGCTTCCGGGCCACCAAAAAGTATCTTCTCGGTTAGTTGATTCGTCTTTTCATGAGGCATGACGTTGCGTGCTACTTCGTCAACGAGTCCAATCTGCCATGCCTCCAATGTCGGAAATCTACGGCCGGTGAGCATCAGTTGCAAGGCCTTTCCTGCTCCGGTTCTTCTGACAATATATGGCGCGATGGTGCCGGGTACCAGTCCCAGGCGAGCGTCGCGGAATGCAAAGATGGCCTCGCGTGAGGCTACAACGAAGTCATTGGTCGCAAACAGCCCTATACCTCCACCGTAGACTGATCCCTGTACCGTAGCAATGGTTGCTTTCGAACTGGTTGCAATCGTGCGGAAAAGGTTTGCCAATGCAAGACTTTCTTCTTCTATATCTTTTCCTTTCCCTGCCTGAACCCATGTGAGATCAGCTCCTGTGCAGAAATGTCGTCCCTCTCCGCTCAGAACGATAATTCTGATGGAAGGGTTTGCATTTAGTCTATCATAGGCCAGGGTGAGTTCCTTAATCAACATTTCGTCGAGTGCATTCCCTTTTTCGGGGCGACTCAGGATGATGGAAGCTATGGAGCCCTTGATAACGATTTGTAAGGATCTGTAGGGGGTAGTATTATTTGTTGTCATATTTTCATATTTTTTAGATTAAAGGTTTATTGAACCTGCTATGAAGCGACAACAACCAATACAGCTTGTTTGTTCTGTGCTGTGAATTACAGGATTTGGTGCAATGGTCAGTTGCTTTTCGGGACGGGTGCAGGTAGAACTGTTATCACACTGTTATCACGATAAAATCATTTATATACTTTAAACAAACCCCCTCCGGTCAATGTTAGATGTTGGTAACTGTATAGCAAACCCTTAAAATCAAACGATTTTGTACAGGATTGAATCAAAACTCGATGTCACGACTCCCGGGTTTAAACAAAACCGTGATGCATTCAGATCGCTTCTTGAGGCCTACAAGGTGAGGTTGAAAGCCGTGCGTAACGGTGCTCCTGAGTCGGCCGTCATTAAACACAAGGAACGTGGAAAACTTTTAGCCCGCGAGCGAATAGATTTGTTGGTAGACGCCAATACTCCCTTCCTTGAACTATCTCCGATGGCTGCCTGTGAAGCCTACGACGGGCAGTTTCCTTCAGCAGGGATCATTACGGGCATCGGGGTGATTCATGGACGTGAAACGGTAATCATTGCAAATGATGCGACGGTAAAAGGAGGAACCTATGTTAAGGAGACTATAAAAAAGCATATCCGGGCACAGGAGATTGCAATGGAGAATCACCTGCCATGTGTTTATATGGTTGATTCAGGGGGTGCCTTTCTTCCTGAACAGGCCAATGTGTTCCCCGACAGGCATGATTTCGGGCGTTTTTTTTACAATCAGGCTCGTATGTCAGCAAATGGGATCCCTCAGATTGCTATCGTGATGGGATCATGTACTGCCGGTGGTGCTTATGTCCCAGCCATGAGTGATGAAACCATCATAGTTCGTAACCAGGGAACAATTTTTATTGGAGGTCCGCCACTTGTGAAAGCAGCCACAGGTGAAGAGGTGAGTGCTGAAGAACTTGGTGGTGCAATGGTTCACACTACTATTTCAGGGGTGGCAGATCATCTGGCCGAAGATGATCATCATGCCTTACGTATCTGTCGTAACCTGTTTGAGTCTTTCCCCAAGCCGGTTAGACAGGAGCTTGATATGGCTGAACCAGAGGAACCTTTCTACGATGAGGAGGAGTTATGGGGATTGGCACCTGTTGATTTACGTAAGCCGGTCGATGTACGCGAGATAATTGCACGCATTGTAGACGGCAGCAGGTTCAGTGAGTTTAAAGCCGGATATGCCCCTACTATCATCACCGGTTTTGCGAGAATTATGGGTTTCCCTGTTGGTGTGATTGCCAATAATGGTGTTTTGTTTTCGGAGACTTCGCTCAAGGGTGCTCACTTTATTGAGCTTTGTACTGCCCGTAAGCTGCCGATCCTTTTTTTGCAGAATATCACGGGGTTTATTGTCGGCAAAGAATATGAAAGGCGGGGCATTGCCCGCGACGGGGCAAAACTTGTTCATGCGGTAGCCAATGCTACAGTACCGAAATTTACTGTGGTATTCGGAGGTTCATTTGGTGCAGGTAATTATGCAATGGCTGGCCGTGCTTATGATCCCAGATTGCTTTTTATGTGGCCTAATGCCAAGATTTCAGTGATGGGAGGTGAACAGGCAGCCGGTGTGCTTATTCAGGTGAAAGAAGAACAGCTAAAGGCTCAGGGGAAATCCATGGACGAGGTGACCCGTGAGGCCATGCGTGATTCTATTCTCAAAAAGTATGATTATGAAGGATCGGCCTTTTATAGCACTTCGCGTATGTGGGACGACGGAATTATAGATCCTGTAGATACCCGCAGGGTAGTTGCCATGGGGATTGCAGCTGCATTAAACCAACCTTTCCCAGATCCGAAGTTTGGGGTATTCAGGATGTGAAGGGGCACATCATGCAAAGAAAAAAGTATCAGCTATGATTGAAAAACAGATTTCAGGAAGCGTACTCACGATTTGGCTCAACAGGCCTGAGGTAAGGAATGCCCTTAATCAGAAACTGATAGGGGAGCTTATAGTTGCCCTTACAACTGTGCCTGATGGTATACGCGTCATTGTAATACGGGGAAGGGGAAGGGCATTTTGTTCGGGTGCCGATTTGGCTTACATGGAACAACTCGGGCATTACTCAGAAGAAGAAAATCTGGCAGATGCCCTGCGGCTCGAATCACTCTTTGCAGCTATATCGCGAAACCAACTCCCAGTGATTGTTGTTGCCCATGGTGCCGTTATGGGAGGTGGCATCGGCTTATTGGCAGCAGCTGATATAGTGCTGGCTGAAACCCTGACCCTTTTTGCTTTCAGTGAAGTAAAACTGGGGATTGTTCCTGCAGTCATCTCACCATACATACTTATGAAAATGAGCAAATCCAGGGCGTATGAATTTATGCTCACGGGCAGACGGTTTAATGCTTCCGAAGCGAAGGAAAGCGGGTTGGTGACTGTAACCTGCGTGGAAGAGCTCTTGGAAGGTGTGCTTAATCAATATGTTAATGAACTTCTGTCTGCTTCGCCCGATGCCATTGCCCGCTGCAAGGAAATGTTGCAGGAGGTTAGTGATCGGGCCGGACAGGTTGACCTGAGGCAATATACAGCCAGAATGATTGCCGATGCCCGTGCCTCGGAAGAAGGCCGCGAAGGATTGACTGCCTTCCTCGAAAAAAGAAAACCCTCATGGTTCAAAGCATTACCAAACGATGAAACTATTTGATAAAATATTAATTGCCAACCGGGGTGAGATTGCCGTAAGAATCATTCGCACTGCCCGCAAGCTTGGCATTGCTACCGTGGCTGTGTATTCTCATCACGACTGCGATGCCCTGCATGTGACAATGGCCGATGAGGCATGGCCTTTGGGAGAAGGTGATCTGAAGGATACTTATCTTAATATTGGACTCTTGATCTCGATAGCAACGGATGCACATTGTGACGCCATCCATCCCGGATATGGTTTTCTGTCTGAAAATGCCTTGTTTGCCAGCGCCTGCCGAAAGGCCGGCATTGTATTCATAGGTCCTTCAGCAGAAGCCATCGAACAGATGGGAAATAAGATATCTGCCCGTAGATTGGCCGAAAAGGCTGGCTTACCACTGGCAGTTGGAATGACAGGATCCCCTGCTGAATTGGCTCTTCGGGCGGAGGATATGCCATATCCTGTGCTCATTAAAGCAGCTGCCGGAGGAGGCGGAAAAGGAATGCGTATTGTACAGTCAGCCGGCGAACTTCCTGCCATGCTGGAGGCCACCAGCCGCGAAGCTGCTTCCTATTTTGGTGATGGAAGCGTTTATGTGGAACAGTTTATCGGTAATCCTCGCCATATCGAGGTTCAGATAGTAGGTGACCGCCATGGGCAGGTGGTACATCTCTATGAACGTGAGTGTACAATTCAGCGGCGTTATCAAAAGATCGTGGAAGAATCGCCCTCGCCTACGCTCACTCCCGAAGTGAGGCAGCAGATATGCGACGCTGCCGTGAGTCTGGCTTCCTCTATCAATTATAGCAGCGTTGGTACGATTGAGTTTCTGGTTGATGAATCATTAAAGTTTTATTTTCTGGAGATGAACACCCGGATTCAGGTGGAACATCCGGTTACTGAGATGGTGACAGGGGTCGATCTGGTTGAGGAGCAGATTCTGATTGCTGCCGGATTACCTATGCGTTTTTGCCAGGATGATATAAAGCAGAAAGGACATGCCTTCGAGTGCAGAATTTACGCCGAAGATCCCGCAGCCGGTTTTCTTCCTTCTCCCGGGATGATGACCCTTTTTGCTCCGCCTCATGGAACCAGGGTAAGACTTGATACTGCTTATAAAGGACCCGGGGAAGTAAGCAGTGCCTTTGATCCCATGATTGCAAAACTGATTGTTCATGGAGCCGACCGGATTACGGCCGGCTCACGTATGGTGGCAGCGCTCAACGACTTCGTTATTCAGGGCATAAAAACAAATATTTTATATCTTAAACAATTGTTTCATCACCCGGAGTTTACAAAAAACAATATTTCTACAGCATTTTGTGACCTTCATTCTGAAGCCATCAATCGTATGGTTGAGGAGTCGCGTAACCATGTGCAGATGGATATTCCTCTGATCGGGTATTTGCTGTACAGCCTGAATAATACTGGCAGCAACTACGATAGCAGCGTGTGGAACAACATTGGTTACTGGCGCCTTGACCCCAAAATACGCGTTGGAGCAGGGCAGGTGGTGTCGGATGTTGAGATTCTCAGCCGACGTGGAAATTTTTGTCATCTTTCCTTTGATGGAAGAAATTATGAAACAGTGGTGCGGCACCTGGAGCCAACGAAACTTGACTTCTCTGTAGATGGCCATACATTTGAGATCAGACTATCCTCCGATGTCAAGGGTTATATGCACCTCACCTTCGAGGGGCATGAATTTATTTGTTACCGGAATGACATTCTCATCCACCACGATTTCTTTGCAGCTACCGGTAGTTCGGCAGGGAACTCCGGAGGTCGTATCACACCACCCATGCCTGGTAAAGTAATCAGGGTAAATGTCGTTGAAGGGCAGGTTGTAGGGAAGGGGGATGTACTGGTTGTGGTAGAATCAATGAAGATGGAGAATTCAATCGCCGCGCCCTCATCCGGAACAGTCAGAAAAGTAGGTGTTATGGCTGGTCAGATGGTCGATACGGATAAGGTGCTGGTTGAATTGGAAGAAGAGAATTCCTGAATGAAAGTTACTAATTGAGAAAAAATGAAACGCAATGGATATTTTTTGCAACGAACAACACGATCTCATCCGGCAGTCGGTGCGTCAGTTTGCTGAAACTGAAATCAAGCCTCTGGCGCAGGAGTTGGACGAAAAGGAGCAGTTCTCATACCCCTTGACGAAAAGGATGGGAGAGCTTGGCCTTTTCGGAATGTATATAGCACCTGAATATGGAGGTCAGGGAACCGATTATCTTTCATACATCATCGCGGTTGAAGAAATTGCAAGGGTTGATGGTTCTCAGGCAGCTACTTTGGCCGCGCATAACTCACTTGGTATTGGCCCTATCAACCGTTATGGAACCGAAGAACAAAAGATACAATACCTGCCTCGCCTTTGCACAGGTGAAGCCTTATGGGGATTCGGCCTGACCGAACCTGATGCAGGTTCAGATTCCCGGGGCTCACGTACAGTGGCTCTCCCGGATGGTGATGATTGGGTAATCAATGGTTCCAAGATTTTTATTACCAATGCGGCAACAAAAATCACGCTTGGAAGTACAATACAGGCGGTGACAGGGACACAGGGTGATGATAAGTCATTCTCGACTATTATTGTTCCTCAGGATACTCCCGGCTATAGTGCTGCCGAGATGCATCGCAAGATGATGTGGCGTGCATCGAATACAGGGCAACTATTTCTTGATGGTTGCCGGGTTCCAAAGTCCAACCTGTTGGGAAAAGAGGGTGAAGGTTCAAAAATCATGCTCTCGACTCTCGATAGCGGTCGCCTGGCCATCGCCGCAATGGGGTTGGGTTTGGCTCAGGGGGCTTATGAAATGTCGCTGGCCTATGCCAAAGAGCGCCAGCAATTTGGGAAACCACTCATCAAATTCCAGGCCATTGCCTTTAAATTGGCCGATATGGCCACAAAGGTTGAGACAGCCCGTAACCTCCTTTACAAAGCCTGCTGGTTGAAGGATAATCAGCAACCTTATGCAAAAGAGGCTGCCATGTCGAAACTCTATTGCTCTGAGGTGGCCAAATGGGTCGCTGATGAGGGTGTTCAGATTCATGGTGGCTACGGATTAATGAAAGACTACGATATTGAGCGTTTTTACCGTGATCAGCGACTGTTGCAAATAGGCGAAGGTACCTCGGAAATCCAGCGATTGGTTATTTCGCGTCATATCGGCTGTTAATGCGATGCAAACTTTGTTTTTTCATAAATTCGTGACCGATAACCTTGCTTTACGATGATCAACAAGCTCCAGCAGGCCATACGTCTTACCGATTGCCCCCGCGATGCCATGCAGGGAGTGACGACGTTTATACCTACCAGTCGAAAGATTCAATACATCAACCAATTGATGCAAGTTGGTTTCGATATTCTCGACTTTGGAAGCTTCGTTTCACCTGAGGCTATTCCTCAATTGCGTGATACGGCCGAGGTTCTTGATAAAATTGAAACAAATGGTACCACCGAACTTCTGGCTATCGTGGGGAATATGCGTGGTGCACAAAAAGCTGCTTTGTTCAGCAAAATTTCCTGGCTGGGATATCCGTTTTCGGTCTCTGAAACATTTTTGCGGCGAAATCTTAATTCCACCATTCCTAAGGCCTTCGGTCAGGCTTGTGAATTGTTGAATCTGTGTGCCCGTCAGAAAAAGAAACTGATGGTCTATCTGTCGATGGGCTTTGGGAATCCCTATAATGATCCCTGGAGCATTGACCTGCTGGCAGAATGGGTTGATAAGCTTCGCAGGGAAGGTGCAACAGAGATTAACCTTTCAGACACCATTGGTATTTCAACCGCTGAAACCGTAGGGGAAGCCTTCTGGTTCCTGTTGCGTGAGTTTCCGGATATACGGTTTGGATTTCACCTCCATTCAAAACCAGATGATTGGTATACACGTATAGATGCTGCCTGGCGAAATGGTTGCCGGAGTTTCGATGGCGTTTTGCTTGGTGGAGGTGGATGTCCAATGACAGGTGTTGCTTTGGTTGGAAACCTTGCGATGCAGCATCTGGTCTCCTATTTTGAAGAGCGGGATGTTCCATTGAAAATCAATAGTGATGAATATCAAAAGGCTACCGTTGATGCCGGCAGGTTGTTTCATGAAATAGAATCTAATTTTAAATCCGAATAATTTATGAATAAAGTTTATGCGAATGCTAAAGAAGCCATCGAGGGAATTACCGACAGTATGACGCTCATGCTTGGTGGTTTCGGCTTATGTGGCATTCCTGAAAATTCAATTGATGCTTTGGTTGAGGCAGGTGTAAAAGACCTGACCTGTGTGTCGAATAATGCCGGAATCGATAATGCAGGTCTGGGAAAGCTTTTGCGTAATCATCAGCTTAGGAAGATGATTGCGTCTTATGTGGGCGAGAATAAAGAGTTTGAGCGGCAACTGCTGAGTGGTGAACTGGAAGTTGAACTTATCCCACAAGGAACGCTTGCCGAGAGAATCAGGGCTGGCGGTAACGGTATTCCGGCCTTCTATGTGCCCGCAGGATATGGTACCGAGATACAGGAAGGGAAGGAAGTACGCGAATTCAACGGAAAGATGTACCTGATGGAGTTGGGTATGCGGGCTGATTTTGCCATCGTGAAGGCATGGAAGGGTGACACGAAAGGGAACCTGATCTTCAGGCATACTGCCAACAATTTCAATAACATGATGGCTGCTGCCGGAATTATAACCATTGCAGAAGTTGAAGAACTGGTTCCGGCAGGAGTTCTTGATCCCAACCAGATTCATACACCGGGAATTTTCGTTCAGCGGATCTTCCAGGGGACTGGGTATACTAAACAGATCGAGTTTGTTACAACCAGTGATTAATCTGTGGTATGCTTCGGCTTTCATGACAGCCCTCCAGGGTTGTTGGGTCTGCCCATACATAACTCAAATTTTCAACTTGAATAATTTAAATTATGGCACTAGATAAAAACGGAATTGCGAAAAGAATTGCACGCGAACTGCGCGACGGTTACTATGTTAATTTGGGTATAGGTATCCCCACGCTGGTAGCCAATTATATTCCCGAAGGAATGGATGTCACCCTTCATTCCGAAAACGGATTACTCGGTATCGGTCCCTTCCCTACGAGAAATAACGTGGATGCTGATCTTATTAATGCCGGAAAGCAAACGGTTACCTATATTGATGGAGCCTCCTTCTTCGATTCAGCCGAAAGTTTTGGTATGATCAGGGGAGGGCATGTTGATCTTACTGTACTTGGGGCTTTTGAGGTGTCGGAAACTGGTGATATCGCCAGTTGGAAGGTTCCCGGGAAACTGGTCAAGGGGATGGGTGGTGCCATGGATCTGGTAGCTGCCGCAAGGAATATCATTGTTGCCATGCAGCATACCGACAGGGAGGGCAATTCCAAACTGCTAAAAAAATGCACCTTGCCGTTGACGGGGGTTCGTTGTGTTACTAAGATCATTACTGATATGGCTGTGCTTGAGGTTACATCAGATGGGTTTCGTCTGCTGGAAAGAGCCCCAGGTGTATCTGTCGGTGATATCCGTCGTGCAACCGAAGGAGCGCTGATTATCAACGGTGAGATTCCGGAAATGACTTTTTAGTTTTTTACTTATCAAAAGGCATGATCATGGCAGAATTGAATTATCCCAAAAAAGTGAAAATCGGCGATATTACAGTTCGTGATGGTTTTCAGCATGAAGAGAAATACATCCCTACTGAAGCCAAGATATGGGTTCTTGAACAATCAATCCTCGCCGGATTCCGACATCTGGAGGTCTCTAATTTTGGCAATCCTAAAGGGATGCCACAGTTTAAAGATGCCGATGAGGTGTTTAAAGGGATCAGGAACAGCAAGCTGGTTAAACATCTGCTTCCAGAGGTTAAACTCACAGCGGTAACCATTCGTGAAAAGGCAATTGAAAGGGCAATCCAGGCTCACAACGAGGGGTGGGGACCCGATCGCATTCTTGTAATGGTGAGTACCAGCGAATCGCATCACCGAAAGAACTCAGGATTATCGCTGGCCGAATACTGGAAGATGTGCGAAGAGTGGATTCCAAAAGCCCGTGCTGCCGGAATGAAGGTAAACGGTACCGTTTCGACAATCTGGGGTTGTCCGATAGAAGGGCCCACCAAATTGGAGAAGGCGATCGAGTTTTCAGGACGCTGGTTCGATTTAGGTGCCACAGATGTAGAACATGCCGATCATGATGGGTCGGCTTCACCCGATCGCGTTTATCGCTACTTTTCGATGCTGATGGATCATTTTGGTGACCCTTCCAAACACATCGTCCATTTTCACACCACCCGTGGCTGGGGGTTGGCTAATGTTTTGGCTGCCCTTCAGGCTGGGATGACCAACTACGAGGCTTCCATGGGGGGTATCGGGGGGCAGCCTGCTAATTTTGTCGACGGTGTTCCGGTTTCCGGTACCGGATCATATTACTATAAGGATCCCGGTCTTACAGGGCTCGTTAGTACCGAAGACATGGTAGTCATGATGGATGAGATGGGAATCGATACGGGAATCGATGTGGATAAACTCCTTGAGCTTGGGCTGGTTGTCGAAAGGATTGCCGGTAGAAAGTTGAGGTCAGAATCTATTAAGAATGGTCGGATTCCTAAAAATCTTACAGGGAGAACATTTTGATTTACAAAGTTTGATTACCACTCAGCAGGTCGTTTTCGATGGCATATTTAATCAGACCTACAACGGTTTTTGTTCCCGTCTTAATGAAGATATTCTTTCGGTGGGTTTCTACTGTACGCTCGCTGATGAAAAGCTTTTCGGCAATCTGACCGTTTGAGAATTCCCTCGCGATGAGTTGCAGAATTTCGCTCTCACGCGAGGTGAGTCTGATGACATTAGGTTGGATGCCAGTGATGGCATCATTCGCGTTGTAGATCCGCTGCATGATAATCTTCTGTACATCACGACTCAGAAATTTCCCCCCGGCAGCCACCGTTTCAATAGCTTCCATCAGTTCATCGATTCCGGTTGATTTTAAAATGTAACCTGATGCCCCTGCTTCTATCATTCGGTTGATAAGACTGGGATCATCGTGCATTGTAAGGGCGAGTACAGCCACTCCGGGATGATCGGACTTGATGCGACGGGTTACTTCGATCCCGTTCATGCCGGGCATGTTGATATCAGCAAGAACTACATCCACGTTGGTTGTATCCAACAGGCGTAAGGCTTCGTAACCTGCGGTGGCTCCTGTGATTAGTTCTACTCCCTCCATGTTCGACAATAACGCTTTCATTCCATCGATGATTAACCGGTGGTCGTCAATGATCATTAATCTTATAGTCTTTTTTTCTGTCATACCGGTATTGTGAGGGTTACGGTAGTGCCTCTGTTTAGTACCGAGTCGATGTGAACGGTACCCCCAAGGTTTGATAACCGTTTATGGATGTTTTTTATCCCGATCCCCTTGTTATTCTGTTGCTGATCGGGATCAAATCCACAACCGTTGTCTTCGAGCATGATTGTAAGTTCACCTCCGTCATTAATCACCTGAAGGCAGATTTCGTTGGCTCCTGAATGGTGCATAATGTTGTTAATCAGCTCCTGAACAACCCTGTATAAAGTGTTTTCGATCAGCGGTTCGGGGTGAGGAGGTGGTCCTATCGTTTCGAAGTGAATAGTATACTTCGTGGATTCACTCAGCCTGTCGATCAGGTCTTGTATGGCAGCCAGCAATCCCTTCTCGCGCAGCATGATGGGCGCCATGTTGTGTGAAATAATCCTCAGTTCGCTAAAGGCTCCATCGACGAGTGTGAGAAGGTTATCGAGCATGGGTTGGGGACAATCTTGCGGTAAGAATGATTTGTCGCGTAGTGTGCTGATGTTGAGTTTAATTAGTGATAGTGATTGTCCAAGGCTATCGTGTAATTCTTCCCCGATCCTTTTCCTTTCACCAATTTCGGCCTCCAATATTTCACGTAGCTGTTTCTCACGTAATGCCTGCATTTGCACCTGTGTGCGGCGACGTTGCCGTTGCCGGATTTCCCTGAAAACGAAAACAGCCGACAGGAGGGTGATCAGCAGCAGGATGGCAGCTACTACCAACATCATGTTCCGCTGGCCTAGTAATTGCTGCTGTTCCTCGATAAGGACAACCTGATTGTTTTTCTCCCTGTTGAGGGATGCAATTTCGTTAGTTTTTTTCTTGCTTAAGTGTTGGAGCTCCAGGTCGATGAGCTGATTAACCCGGTTGACGTTCAATATCTCTTCTTCCAGTTTCTTAAAGGATCTGTAATACTGGTAACTCTTTCCTGTGTCTTTCAATGTACTGTAATACTGCGACAGAAAATTGTAAACCTCACTCTCGAGTTTCAGGCTTTTAACTTCTTTTGCCAGTTTGAGTGCTTCCTGCGCGGGTTTATAAGCCTTTTGGGGCTTGTTGGTTTTCAGGTTTAGATTGGCAATTTCGAGTAGTGTCCATCCTTTTTCGTTAGGATCGCTGATTTTATCTGTCAGTGAGATGCTTTTATTTAGATACTTCTCGGCCATTGCGAACTTATTAAGGCGGGTCATCAACTGACCAAGGTACCTGTAAGTGATCGTCAGCCCATAGTTGTCTTTGCAGCTTATCTTCAGCTTTTCTGACATTACCAGATAATTCATCGCTTTGTCATCATTCCCGTTGCTTGACCATAATTTGCCCAGATTGGTAGTAACAGCTCCCATGCCAAGGGTGTTTTTGATGGCTGAATATAATTTTAGCGATTCTTCGAAAGAAGAGAGCGCCCGTTCGGAATTATTCAGGTCGAGGTAAATCAGGCCAATGTTGTTGAGACAGGCAGCCTGTCCATATTGGCTGTTCTTGATTTCGAAATAGTTGAGTGCTTTGAACAGATAGGATAGTGCTTCCCTGAAGTTGCCGGTATGCCAGTGGGTGAGCCCGATGTTGGTTAGATTACTTGCAATCAGCGCGGTGTCGCCCTTGATCTGGCTCAACTCCAGGGCGTAATGGTAATGATAGAGGGCACTGTCGAACACCGACATCACGTCATAAACAATTCCGGTCAGGTTATGTGCCTTGATGGAACCCGAAAGATAACCCGAACGGGCCGCTTCGCCGATGGCCTCCATCCCGTAACGTAAGGCGATCGACGGGTAAGCGTAAGTCTGATCCCAGCATAGCTTGCACAATAAGTCGACCCGCTCCTTCCCGCTTGTTTTTTCACCTGGCTTGAGCGGCTCCGGATCGAATATATAGGAATCGGTTCCTGCAATGGCGGGTACCAGACTCATAACGAGTACGATCATGAGGAGGTGACGGTTAATGATTTGAATACAGTGGCGGTTCATGTGATAAAATTCGGGTACAAATGTAGCCAACCACAGGTAGAATAAGCTTTATAAATCACCTGAAGGATAAATTTCCGTACTGGTACGGATAACACTCTGCTAGATTCAGTAGTAAAGCGGATTGCGGCAGATGTTTCAACTGAAATACCTTTGCCGGCATCATCAGATTCTTCAAATTTAATTATCATGAAACATTTTTCTCTCTTTTCTTCTTTATTTATTGTTTTGACTTGTTGGCTTTCCACTCAGGCTCAGTCATCGTGGGTACCGCAAACCACCAATACCGAAGTTATGATCAACAGTATCGACTTCCTTGACCCTGAAACGGCCTTATTTGGTTTTGCTGTAGGTGAAATGGGTACCATTCTGCGGACTATTGATGGTGGCCTTAACTGGGAAACCATGAATTCGGGGACTACCGAAACCCTCTATCACGTCGATGTTTTGGACGCTGATAAAATTATTGTCTGTGGTTCCAATAGTACCGTTGTCCGTTCACTTGATGGTGGCACTACCTGGTCGGTCAGTACTATTCAGGGAACAATGGGATATTATGTTGATATGTACGGACTCGCCATTAACCCGGCTACCGGTGTTGGATACATCTGTGGCATGGAACAGAATATCCATAAGACGACTGACTTTGGATTAACATGGACCCCCATTCGTGAAGGCTATTATGGTGCACTGTATAATGTTCAGATGTTCGGTGACGATACCTGTGCGATTGTTGGTAAGAATTCAATTTTTACATCTTTAATCGCCCGTACATTTGATGGAGGAGTCAACTGGACATGGCGTGATTTCTATCCTGTTGATGGAAATGGCATGTCTTGGGAGACCAGCACCCGTGATGCCCATTTTTTCAATCCTGATTCTGCAATCACAGTCCAGATTGAAGAATTGAATGCTACAGGTTTTATTACCTGTACCCTTGATTGGGAGAATAAATTCTGGTTGGCTAATGAGCATACCGACGCCTATCTGGAATGTTTAGATTTAAAATATAATTACGGCTTAGCCGGAGGTGCGGATATTAATTCCGGGGGGGTAATTTATGAATCACCCGATAATGGTGTTAATTGGTTTATTTCTGAAACATCGGGCAAAATACCCGCTATCCATGACGTTTATGTTGGTGCAAATACGCTTTTTGCTGTTGGAGACGGAGGGGTTATCCTTACCCGTGACAAATTTGTAGGAGTCGGGTCTCCTGATGCTGAAAACACTTCTGTTATCCTGAGCCCTAACCCCGCTTCAGGTAATACCGTGCTGCGCTTTACACTTATGGAGCCGCAAAAGGTTACAGTTAGTATAATTGACGAAACAGGACGTATTGTTTGCAATCCTGTGTGCAGCCGCACTTTTTCGGAAGGTGATCACCAAATTTCTATTCCTTTTGACGGAATAAGACCGGGGACTTATTGTGTTTTAGTTACTTCAGGCAACGACAGGATTGCCAAAAAGCTGATGGTAGTCAGATAATACTCTTTCATGTTTTTACGATTTATAGCTCTAGCGACCGGGTTTACCCGGTCGCTTCATTTTTGCCCTCAGGTGACACGATCTGGTTTTATTTGAATGAGCTTGGCAGACAATTACACATGTAATGATTTTCCGGTTAAATTCCACCGTTTTCGGTAACTTTGTGGTTCTTAAATCTGCTTTCCGATGCCCGAACTGAAACACCTCGAGGATGTTGTTTTCTCGCAGCTTTATCATAACCGTTACAGAAACCTTTTTTATACAGGGAAACCTGCCAGACCTTTTTTTTGCGACATGACGCATCAGTTGTTTAATGAAGAGCGGCAACATGTGCGCGACATGGCTGCATCGGGGCATATTGATCCCTGGATTGATTTTCTGACGCGGGAATCGTTAAAGACTTTTTATGCCATGAATCAGTATATTCATGCTGATAACGAGGAAATTGATCAGCTTAGGGTTGTGTACAATGAACTGATTCTTGAGTTTTGTGGTGAGAAGGATGCTGCTGAAATATCGCAGAACCACTTCAACCGACTGGCTAAATGGCTCGAAGGGGTTGACCCCTTATTGGTTCAGATATACAGTGGCGCTGCAGAAGAGATCAGACCGGTAGTCTGTGCGGGCTATTCGCCATTGTTTTTGCTTGATCTCTATAACCTGAAACCCGACAAATCCATCACACCACTGCTCGACATTGGTTGTGGTGAAGCTGCACTGCTTCCTGCTTATTTTAGAAATTTAGGCTATGAGGCCTACGGTTTTGACAGGATTATTTCTACACCTGAATCCTGGCTCAAAGAGGCCGATTGGTTTACATTTGAATTCAGACCTTCAACATGGCAGGTGGTTCTTGCTAACCAGTCATTTTCACTTCATTTTAATCATTTTCATCAGCGTGAGGGCGAGGATGTGTTGCCTTATGCCCGTTTGTATATGAGGATACTGGAATCGCTGAAACCTGGCGGCAGATTCATTTATGCCCCTTCGCTTCCGTTTATTGAATCATTGTTACCGGCCGATAAGTATGGGGTAAGTCTTCACTGTGCATTCGATAAAATTATTGTCACCACAATCAGCCGTCTGATATAACCTTCCCAATCAATTATGAAAATTGACCACATTGCCATTTGGACCCACCAGTTGGAAGCATTGAAACATTATTACATGAGTTGGTTTCAGGCTGTAGCAGGCCCGAAGTATGTTAATCATCTGAAACAGTACGAAAGCTATTTCCTGAGCTTTGAAGGTGAAACCCGCGTTGAAATCATGCAGCGACCTGATATACCCGTTAACGCAAATGATCCTGTGGTGAATCAGTACACCGGTTATATTCATATCGCATTTGAGGTGAAGTCGATGGATGCCGTGAGTGAACTTGCAGAACAAATGAGTAAGGCCGGGTTGCCAATTCTGGATGGTCCCCGCCGCACAGGTGATGGCTACTTTGAATTCGTGACCATTGATCCCGATGAAAACAGAATTGAAGTAACCAGTGCGTATCTGTCACCCGGGCTATAATCCTATAATTATGATGTTCAATTACGTACGTTTTTGTGTCCATTTGCGTACCCGATAACGCGGGGAGTCTGTTTTGTGCTCATTGATCTTTAGTTAGTTGTATTTGTGGTATGACCTTTGAGTGAATAGCGGTAGAAAAAATGAATTATGTTCAGGAATTTTTTAATCTCAGCGCTTCGCAACTTCAATCGTTCGAAAGGATTTACCCTTATCAATGTTGGCGGACTCAGTATTGGACTGGTAGCAGTCCTTATTATATTTCTATATATCCGGCATGAGACGGGGTATGATACCGGTCATGCAAAAGGAGACAGGATATACCGTCAGGTGATAATAGGGAAAGAACATAATTATCCCATTCAACCGGGAGTGTTTCTGAAATATCAGCGTAATCAACTGAAAGGTGTTGAAGCTGTCACGATGTTAACCAAGCGTAATGTTACGGTAAAAGCAGGTGAACAGGTTTTGGGGAATCAAGATTTCATCGCAGCCGACAGTTTGCTGTTTCGTTTGTTTGACTGGAAGGTTATCAGTGGTAACCCGGAAGCTGTGCTCTGTAAAACCAATTCGATTATCCTCACCCGCTCTGCTGCGCAGAAATACTTTGGCGACAGCGACCCGATTGGTAAGACCATTCTGATTGATAATTCCTACAGTGCCGTCGTGGGTGCTCTGATTGAAGACCTTCCCGAGCAGTCGTTCGTCCATTTCCTCGGCATCCTGCCTCTCCATTACATAGCTATAACGAATGAAAGTGCGTTGACTGAATGGGGAAACAGCAGTTTTGTTTTTTTCTGTCTGGTTGATCAGGGAGCCTCTGTCAGTCAGATTGAGAAGGACATACCTTTCATCTTTAAAGAAAATTTCAATCGTGACGCCGATTATAAACCCAGCCTCTATCACCTGCAACCACTGCGTGATATTCACCTTTATTCAGGAGCCAATCGCTGGGAGCCTGAACCTCAGGGTAACATCAACACCGTGAAAATATTGGGGGCCACGGCTATCATGATTCTACTGCTGGCAGCCATCAACTTCGTGAACTTGTCAACGGCGCGCAATTCCAGTCGTTTTCGTGAAATAGGGTTACGCAAGGTGGTGGGTTCGTTCCGATCGCAGATCATCGTTCAGTTTCTGGTCGAAACAGCTCTCTACATATTTACCTCGTTCCTGCTGGCGCTGGCCATTACGCAGGCGTTGCTTCCCTGGTTCAGCAGTATGACTGGCATAACGCTGTCGGTGGGCGAGTTACTTAATCCTTCTGTGTTCGCACTTTTGATCTTGTTTTTGTTGGTGCTGATAGGTCTTGCAGGCGGGTACCCGGCGTTCGTGCTGTCAGCCCCTGCGCCGGCGGTCGTCTTGCGAAAACAGGGCGATTCATTCTCGAAAAATTCCAGATGGAATCTGGGACTCCGTGAGACTTTGGTGATTATTCAGTTCATTGTATCGGTTGGGCTGATTACCGGTGCCATCATTGTGCAGAAACAACTTCTTTACCTCTCACAAAGACCGCTGGGTTTTGAGGCCGCCCAAAAACTGGTGATTCGCAATCCCTGGGACGATAAGATGGACGACCGTTTTGATGCGATGACTGCGGCATTAAAACAGATGCCTGAGGTGAAGGCGATCGCTGGTTCACATAACATTCCGGGACGTTTCGAAAATAACTATGCGCAATACAGCCTGAAGGGGATCGATCGCAAGACTAAAAGTGTGCAGGGAGCTCTCATCTCGGTGAGCAATAATTTCTTTTCCGCGATGGGTGCGGGAATAAGTCAGGGCGAAGGGTTCCCGGTTGAAATGAACAAACAGGAACTTGATAGTTTCCCTTGTTGCATTATCAATGAAACTTTAGCCTCAATGCTGGTGCAGTCCAATGATACAAATCTGGTAGGTATGTCGCTTGATGGTTTTTATGGCCCCCTCACCCAACGAAAGATCATTGGTATCGTATCCGACATCCATTTCAGGTCACTGCACGACAAGGTTGTGCCGACTGCCTTCATAGTGAGCAAGGCTGTCTATCCGAATTTTAATCTGAATCTGATTGTTGATATCAATTCCGGCAATATGTCTGAGATGGTTGGAAAGATTGAGTCGCTTTGGGAGGGGATTACACCTGACTGGCCTTTCGATTCTTTTTTCCTTGATCAGAGTTTCGATGCGCAGTACCGGGCCGATCAGAATCTCTCGGTCATCATCAAGGTCTTCACGATTGTAGCCTTATTCATTTCCCTGACAGGGCTGCTGGCGCTTGTTATGTATGTTACCCGGTCAAAACGTCGTGAACTTGGCATCAGAAAGACATTGGGTGCCTCGGAAGAGATGTTGATGCGTATGATGTCGTGGCGGTTTATCCGGCTGGTGCTCGTAGCCGACCTGTTGGTATTGCCCTTCATCATCTGGTTCGCTTCCGGGTGGCTTGAGGATTTTGCCTATCATACAAATGTTGGTTGGATTCTCCCCGTGCTGGTTGTTGTATTATCGGTGATCATCACCCTCGTTACCATACTCTGGCAAACACGTAAGGCTGTGTCGGCCAATCCGGTCGATGTGTTGAAAGCCGAATAGGTCCCGTTCTGTATTTCACCACATGGGCATAGAAGAGATTTGCTTGCCAAAAAAGGAGCAAAGCAATTTGTATAGCTTGCCCGACTCCCTGCCACTGGTTCAGTGATCTTGGTTTAATGGTTGCTCAAAGCGGTACATGAACCTGTTTTGGGTTGTCTGGGCGAGATCGTCTATCGATCCGGTAAAACCCAGATCGTGTAATGAAGTGATAAACTCGTCATGGTGTCGTCCCTGACGGTAGTCGGGTTCCCGTGCAGGATGTTTCAGGTACCATGCGATCGTGCCGCTACGCTCTGCTACGTTGATCACTGCGTGGTAAAACAGCCGATCGGAACCCTTGTACATCGAAGAGCCCACGATCTTCATCCCCTCTTTAGAAATGTCGCTGATTCCCCGTTGCGATAGTCCGGTTATGCCTAATTGGTTGAAGGTGTCGATGAGGACACCGTTGCACAGCACGAAAAAGTCGCGTGGTGAACGATACCGCCCGATAGCGTCGGTGCAGGCAACAACCAGCATGGAAGGGGTAAGCACTACTGCTTCACCACCCGAGGGCCGTTTGAGCAGCATGGCATCATCGGCTTCTATCCGCCCGGTATAAACCGATGATTCGGCATTGTTGCTGCGCCCAAGCACTACATATACCTGATCGGGCTGCCATGTCATGATTGCAGGGAATGAAGTTACTGACAGCAGTGCACTGTCGGGAAGGGTGTAAGTTTGTGGTACAACCATAACTTCAGGATTTATTAATAGAACAGCGAATATAGGGGATTGTTCCGGAATTGACGGCCGGGTGTTGATGCCCATTCCCGGTATATCCGCATTAGGTATTGTTAATTGATTTTGTTTATGGCTATTGGCTCTGGCTTCAGAAATCATGAAATTTTGAAATCCGGGGCCTCATCTTCTCCGAACTTTTTGCATTGGTTATTTAATACCATTGGCTTTTTTTCGCAAGAAAGCGATTTGATTCTGGTTTGGCACGATTTTTTAGGTTGGCAAAGCTTATGTTGAAAAGAGTAATCACCGGAACTCAAGAGAAGAACAACCAGAGGTAAACCATTACCGCACGTTTTACCTACGTTTTACCTACGCTTCACCTACGCTTCATCTACGGTCGAACGTATAAATTGGTGCAATTTTACATAGAAGCTTATTGGAGAATAGGATGGTTATGCATTCTGGTTACAGTAACTTTTTTTAATCAAAGATGGCTGCCTGTTTTTCGTATGCAAGAGGAAAGTGGTGAAGGTTCAGCCATCATTAAGGCCTGTTTACCTTCTCTGTGATTTTTTCAATTTCATAGTATTTTTATACATGGAAGTCTATTGTGTCTTTTTAGCGCGTGGTCTCTTGTGATGATGTAGTTTTGGCTTGACGATTATTATGATCTTCTATGTCGGCAGTTTGCGCCTTTGTCAGCGGCCTTTTTTTTGTTCCTGCATAGTCCCTGTCCATTAGAATGGGGTAGTCAATAGCGTTTTCTGAAGGGCTTTATTCTAATTAGTCAGTCAGTTTGTTAATGACGGAGGTATAACTTATGAGCGGCTTCAGGTGGTTAGTCATAAAAAAGACCATCACCAGAAGGTGATGGTCTTACAGTATAAACCCCTAAAATAGCGGAAACCCGCCATTCACTTACAGGTGGATAGGTTTATCCACCGCGCCGAAACCTACTTCCATGAACACCTCCGAGATGGTAGGATGGGCATGGATGGTTTTGGCAACATCATAGATTGTCGATTCGACCGACATAAAGGCGGCAGCTTCGGCTATCATATCGGTAGCATTAGCAGCGATGATCTGTACGCCAAGCACCTGTCCATATTTTTCTTCTGAGAGCATTCGCACGAAGCCGTCGGTATTCCCTTCGGCCATCGCTTTACCATTGGCAGATAAAGGAAATTCACTCACTTTATAGAGGATGCCATCCTCTTTAAGTTGAGCTTCGGTGCGACCAATCTGTGCGATTTCGGGATCGGAATACATGTTCATCGGGATCAGGCTCATGTCGAGTGGTTCGCGGATGCCCTTAATGTAGTTGATTACGTTTAGCCCCTGAGCCGAACCAACATGTGCGAACATACTCTGCCCGTTGACATCGCCAACAGCGAAAATACCATCCACACTGGTACGGAAATATTCGTCGGTAACGATAAAGCCCGATTCTTGTTTCAGTTCGACATCCAATGGAGGAATCACCCCTTTACGGCTTTTGCTGTTGATGATCATATCGCATTTCACCCTGTGTGAGCCAATGACGAGGTCTTCACCTTCAAACTTGCCTTTATCGGCTGCCTTATCGGCGTTAAAGATGACATTTATTTTGTCTTTCTTTAATTTATTAGTCATGTAGTTGGCCAGGTAGATGTCAGCTAGCGGCATAAACTGTTCACCCGGTACGGCCAGAGTTACATTACAATCGGCCAGCGCAAAGAACTGTGCCAGTTCAAGGGCTATAGAGCTTTCACCAACTACCACGATGTTTTTTGGTATTTCAGGAAGGGTGAAAAATTGGTTGAGTTCAACCACTTTGCCTGAAGTAAGGTTGGCTTTCAATGGTTCATGGTACGAACCGGTGGCAATAATTATGTTGTCGGTTTCGAGACTGCGGTGTTCTACCGTTACCGTGCGGGCTGAAGTAATCCTTGCCTCACCATGGATGACCTCTACGCCATTCTTTTTAAGAAGAAAGCTGACCCCGTTGGTGAGTCGTTTGACAACCGATTGTGCTCTGCTGGTGGCTTGTTTCCAGTTGAAAGCAAGCTTAGTGGTGTCGATGCCGTCTATTCCAAAAGTAGCAGCGTCCTGTTTAATACGTTTATAGAATTTGGCACTTTCAATAAGTGCCTTCGACGGAATACAGCCCCAGTTAAGGCACATACCGCCTACCATTGATTTCTCAATGAGCGCTACCCTGAGACCCAACTGTCCGGCACGGATCGCGGCTACATAACCGGCAGGTCCGGCGCCTATGATGATTACATCGTATTTCATTTTATTCAGATTAAAATCATTTTTCAAATTTAACACTATGCTTTTATACTTCTGTATGGCTGTCGGCTAACAGCTTTGGTATTGGCGCTTATTCCCGTCATTGGAGGTTGCCGGAAGCCAGAACCATCGCAGCCAGGCCAAAGCAGAAATTAAGAACATTTACATAATCAACGAGACAGGATCTTCCAGATAACCCATCACCCTATTGAGGAAGCGGGCTACTTCGCCGCCATCGACAATACGATGATCGACCGAAAGGGAGAGTGGTATCACGTTGCCTTTCACCATTTCGTCGTTCTTGATCCATGGCTTCTGAACCATGCGGCCTACACCCAGAATTGCGGCTTGCGGGTAGTTGATGACAGGTACTGCAAACTGTCCGCCAATGCTGCCATAGTTGGTGATGGTAAAAGTCCCGTCTTTCATATCATCGAGGGTTAGCTTGCGATTGCGTGCTTTCTCAGAAATTTCATTCAGCCGTGCCGCGATTTCGCCTACCGATAGTTTGTCCACATCACGGATTACCGGTACAACGAGGCCATCTTCTGTGTCGACAGCGATGCCCAGATTGTAGTACCGTTTGTAAATCATCCGGTTGTTGTCAATGTCCATTTGCGAATTGAGCGTCTTGTGATATTTGAGAGCCATGGCCACAGCTTTCAGTACGAATGGCAGGAAGCTCAGCTTGATGTTCTCTTTGGCAAGGACAGGTTTGAATTTTTCTCTTACACGGATCAGTTCAGCTACTTCCACTTCATCGAACACAGTCATGTGGGCGGCGTTGTGTTTTGATTGGATCATGTTTTTGGCAATGGTCTTGCGAATCTGGCTCAAGGGTTCGTATTCCATGCGGGGACTGGCATTGGTTGCTGCAACAGTAGCCTGGGGAGGTGGAGCTGTAGTCTGAGCCTTGCTGATGAACTTCTCGATGTCATGAGTGGTTACACGTCCGCCCTGGCCGGTACCGGTAACTTTGTTGATATCGACACTCAGATCGCGGGCCATTGCTCTGGCCACAGGTGTAGCGAGTGCTTTTTTATCCGGGCGGCCGTCTTTAATTCCGGTGGCCGGTTTGGTGTCCAGTCCCTCGTTGCTTGATGACAGATAGGCATTGTTGCCAGCCACCTCCATGGTGCCAACAACACCAGCACCTTCTTCGGCGATTGGCTCAGTTTTCAGGGCTTCTTCCTGCGCGGCAGCACCATTGATCCCTTCAATTTCGATTTCTACGAGAGGAGAACCCACATGGATGGTTTCACCAACTTTGCCATAAACGGCAACGATGGTTCCCGATTTGGGAGAAGGGATATCGGTGACCACTTTGTCGGTTTCCATGTTTACCAGCGGCTGGCCCGATTCAATTTTTTGCCCTTTCTGCACATACCATTCGGCAATGGTTCCTTCATCAAGACCCTCACCAATGTCGGGAAAGTTGAAAATGTATCTCATTTTATTTCGGATGTTTATTGCTTGTTCCGTAATCTTTTTCGTTTCTGTCGGACAAAACTTTCTAATGGTTTGCCCGGGTAAGGTGAAGCGCTGAAATTCTGTTGTTCAATCGACGGAATGATCGTTGATCCGATAGAATAAAAGTGCTTCTTTTCTTTAGAACTTCATTGATTTTTGAATCCCGTAATAGATTTTTTCGGGAGTAATGATGTAGTGGTGTTCACCACGCGGTAGCGGTACGATGGTATCGAATCCTGTAACGCGGACGACTGGTGCTTCCTGGCTGAGGAAGGCTTCCTCGTTGACGATGGCTGTCAACTCTGCACCCACACCAAAAGTGTTGGGCCCTTCGTGTACAACCACCATCCGGCCGGTTTTTTTAACCGATTCCACGATGGTTTGCTTGTCGAGCGGGTAGATGGTACGCAGGTCGATCAGTTCAACCGAGATACCGTCTTTCTTCGCCATGACAACTGCCTTTTGTGCCTCACGGATCATGGCACCGTAAGCGATAACTGTCACGTCAGTCCCCTCATTGAGTATTTTGGCCTTACCGATGGGAATGGAGTATTTTTCTTCGGGAACTTCCTGTTTGATGGCACGGTAGATACGTTTGGGTTCCATGAAAATAATAGTATCATCGCTTTCGATGGCTGAGATGAGTAGTCCTTTGGCGTCGTAAGGCGTGCTTGGGATTACCACTTTGAGTCCGGGAATATGTCCATACATGGCCTCCATGCTTTCAGAGTGATGTTCAAGGGCATTGATGCCTCCACCGTAGGGGAAACGGATTACCATGGGGGTTTTGTAGCGACCACGGCTGCGATTATGTATACGGGCAGCATGTGAAATAATCTGGTTCATGGCCGGGTATACAAATCCGCAGAACTGCATCTCAACGATGGGCCTGAGCCCATTCATCGCCATTCCGACAGCAGAGCCAACGATGGCTGATTCTGCCAAAGGACTGTCGAAAACGCGTTGTTCGCCATATTTCTTCTGAAGGCCTTCGGTAGCCCGGAATACGCCTCCCTCGACACCCACATCTTCACCAAAGGTAACGATCATGGGGTCTTCGGCCAGTTTTATATCAATGGCGTCGGTTATCGCCTGTACAATTGTCATTACTTTCATTTCAGTCCCTCCTTCCACTTCAGGAATTTTTCATGTTCAACTTTCTGTTCTTTCAGGTCGTCTGTTATGTCTGCATACATATATTTAAATACATCGTCAAGCGGGTACGCAGGATAGTTTTCAGCTTCCTCAAACTGGCGGTCTATTTCCTTCTTGTATTCAGCCAGCAGGGTTTCTTCCTGAGAAGCGTCCCAAAGTTTTTGAGCCACCATGTATTTCCTCAGTCGATCGAGGGGGTCGGTAATGCTCCATTGTTCCTCTTCCTCTTTCGTGCGGTATTTGGTGGGATCATCGCTGGTGGTATGGGCGCCGCGACGGTAGGTGAGGGCTTCGATGAGCACAGGGCCTTTCCCTTCCCGGGCATGCGCTTCGGCTTCACGAAGGGCACGTGTCATGGCAAACAGGTCGTTGCCGTCAACTTTGATGCAACTCATACCATATGCAATCCCTTTCACCGCAATGTTGATACTGCGGGTTTGTTTCTTAAATGGAACCGAAATAGCGAACTGGTTGTTCTGAACAATAAACACCACCGGTGCATTCCAGACAGTGGCGAAGTTGAGCGCTTCGTGGAAATCGCCAATAGAGGTGCCGCCGTCGCCTGTGATGGCATAGACTACGCTGTCTTCTTTTTTATAATTGATCGCGTAACCAATACCCGCGGCATGAATCAGTTGTGAGGCAATGGGTACCGAGATGGGTGTGATGTTTTTAGCGTTTTTAAATACGGTCCCGTCTTCATAGCCCATGAAGTAGAGGAACACCTCTTTCAGGGTGGCTCCTTTCGCGAGCCATGCACCCAGTTCACGGAAGGCGGGAACTAACCAGTCCTGATCGCGCATCACTTGCGCAAGGCCTCCTGAAATGGCTTCTTGTCCATAGTTTGGGGGGTAGGTAAACATGCGCCCCTGGCGTTGGTACGACACAGCCATCAGGTCGGCTTGTCGGGCAAAGAGCATGTCTTTAAAGGCTTTCTGAAGCCTTTCTTCGCTTATTTCAGGCATCCAGGCCGGGTTAATAATTTTCCCGTTGTTGTCCATTACCTGAAACAGCTTGTCGTCAAGCGGACTATATTCTTTGAACATTGTAATATAACGGATTTTTAGAATTAATCTTGATTTAAATTCCTTAAAATTTGATGATTGTACAACTGAATCAAGTCTTGTTTGGAATTCTTCTATATAAACAACCGGTTGTAATGAATGTTCACAGGTGTGGATAGAGAGTATCTACTGATTGCAGGATTGGCAACGCATGAATTGCTTCACATAATTGCCTTCGGTATGCTCTCTGTAAGTTTTTAAGATTTAAACAGTACTCTGGTTAACAGTCTGATTCAAAAGCCTGGTCGTTGGTTAAATTATATAGATTATTCTTTTGACGGCGATCATGATTGAGGCCAGGCTCCAATCACGGCCTCAATATGGCGCCCTCTAAACTTTTTTACTACTTTTGAGGCTTATCAGCAGTAATTTCTTATCCCCGATCTCAATGAAATGTCTCAATTTGAGGAATTGGCTTCTGATCACCAGTCTGATTAGTTTTGCCAGTGTCTATGGCCAGTGGGAAGAGTACACCTCTTCCGCGTATCGGCTGAAGGATACTCTGAACTTTAACCTGAAGGATTATATTAATCCTGAATACCATTACAGAGAACTAGAGGCTTTGTTTCATCTGACCGGCGAATTGTCAAGCTGGACTACAGATTCATATATTTACCTCAATAAGACAAACAGTTTTAACCTCAGCCCTGATATTTCCTTGTCGGCCAACTGCATTCACAACACCCTTCATCGGCAACAACAAACTTCATGGCAGTTACTTGGCGGTTTTAATGCAAGTAACCAGACCGTTGACCGTATTAACTATCTGACAACCATCAACTCGTTTTCGGGAGGTGGTAACCTGTATTTTAACAACGAAACCAGATTTTACAATGGTAAAAGATACCTTGGTGTCGGAATGGATGCATATCTTTCATATAACAAAGGATATTCAAAATCTGAAACGTCAGGATATACCTCTTCTTTCGTGGAAGAACGTTCTACTTCTGTCAATTTGTATGTTGAACCCACGATTACGGTAGGATGGGGGCGGATTGAAGAAACCTCCAATGCCTGGCTGACTGTTCATCTTTTGCGGGCATTACAGAAGAGTGGCCGTCTGGCAATTATTCCAACCGTTCGGGATGTCAAACAACTCGCCGATTTGGTAACACACCTGCGTAATAGCCGGTACTTTGATTATAGATTCAGGCTCATTGCCGATCTTACAGCACTTGATTCAGCCCTTCGGGCATCCGGGCTTACTAGTAAGGCTGATATAACCACTTTTTCGGCTATTAATGATGTCTGGATTTATAGCAACCGACCTGGCCGGCTAAGTGGAAACCGCTTGTATGCCGGAATTTCCCCGGGGATAGATTGGTCGCGTCTGGATTCAAAAATTACATCTCAGTTTATGAATCAAGATTCCTCTGTTAATAATTCAGTCGAGGAGGATAATTTTCAGCATTACGATTTTGTTGCCGGCTTAATATGTGAGAAACCCCTGAACATGGAGTGGCAGCAAAGCCTCTCAGTTAGTGCACGGGGAGGTTTGTGCACAACTCAGACTACTTACCTGTATGAAGCCGGGTTTTCACCGCATGCAGAGTTATTAGCCATATTTGGATATGGTTATTACCCGAATACAAGAACAAGCATTAAATTTTCTGCTACAGGTGGTATTGACTGGCAATCGGTGAAGACCGGCGAAGAACCACTTGTTTTTCTTAATGAAAAATATGAAATGGAAGAGTTGAACTGGAACCTGGGTGCCAACACTGTTTTTCAGTATTACCTTTCACCTTCGCTGCGACTCAATATGAATGCCAGTATCAGCTACGACACTAACCATTCAACGACCAATATGGAATATCTGGTTGAAGGATATCCCCCTACTACTAAAGACCAGACGATTAATGATAAAGCACTTCAGGTTAGCTGTTCTGCTTCAGTAGTTTACATGATCTGGTAAAAGTGCATAGCGATCAATACCCTTCTATTGCGAATCATGAATTTCGTTTATCATCAGGCAAAGTCTGCGTCTTGTTAAGATATTACCAGCAAAAATCCAGATGTAAGAAGGTTTCCTTGCACCTGACTTTATTCCTTCAGGTCGGCTTGAAATTTATAGCCAAGACGTTTGCCAGTTGTCATTTTCATACTTTCAATGGCAGATTGGATCATGGCGACATTAGCAATTTTCACATCGTCGAACGGGGGAACCAATAAGTCGAAGTTAATGGTATAGAGGATGGCCGACCTTATGATTTCTGTGGCTGATTCCCTGGTGATTTGGGCTTGTTCGAAATTGTTGTATAAGTAACCGATTTCACGTTTGCCTTCTATAAAATAGTGCTGGTCTTTGTTGATGAATAACCTGCCAATCATGTAGCCGAGGTCATTTTCACGGTTGTATTTGAAGGAATCGGCCAGAAAATTGTATATCTGAATGACCCCACAATAGGATCTTTCTTTGTTTTCGCGGATATAGCCAGTTTTCATGACCTCATGGTCGCGCGAGAATTCAAACACGTTGGTGTGCATGAGGAAAATAAGAATATCGCTGCCGAATTTCAGCTCAATCTGAAACTCTCCCTTATCGCGGTATTCAAAGGTTATTCGTTGTCCCACAACATCGGCTTCGTTCTGGTATTTATCGGTCAGTTCGCGGATAATCGATTTAAGTAACCGGAAGGTATTGTATGTGTTGTTGTACACTAACTGCTTCAGGAGCACTTTGTTTCTTAACTGGTCGAATAATTCGTTATCGGTGATGTTTTGTGCCATAGCCTGATTTTTTAAAATGCGAAGGTCGGAATATTTTGTTCAATATGGTGATTTACGACTCTGACAAATAAAATGGCATCCCGCAAAATCTGCTTTTCAAAATTTTGTTGGTTTATGGATTTATTAAACCGCCGAAGAATGGCCAATGCCCTACGTAGTTATGATTGTCAGCAGGGTCAGTGCCTACACCAGTGGAACTCCGGGATATAAAAATTTTTAATAACAAAACGACATCAGTGCTTATTCAAATGTGAAGCTCAATTGAAAAATCTTAGACGAAACTTTTTCGATGCTTTGGGTATAGAGGGTCTGATCGTGGTGCAGGAGGTCGCGGGTGCCGTATGCCATCGAAAGTTCGATCCCCATCTTGAAGTAGACGGTATAGAAATCGAAACCGACCCCCCCCATGAAATTGAGATCGCTTTGCTCTAGCTTGACTGTGATTTCCTGGTTTTCATCTTCGTTTTTGGCCTGAGATGAGAGGTCGATCTTATATGATACCCCTGCGAAGACATAAGTGCGGAAGTTGTGCACGCGGGCAGATTTGTACCTTATGTAGAGCGGAAAGTCGATGTTGGTGGTGGGGATGTTTTTCTGTACCTCACCAAAGAGTGTGTCACCACGTCGGTATTGTTCCAGGTAATAGGATATCTGACGCTCACCGAACTGTAGCCCGGGTAGAAAGCGCAGGTCGAAGTAGTCGCCCAGGCGCAAATTTCCCACTATACCAATGACAAAGCCAGGGATCGGTTTTGATTCAATACCCAGAACCCGGGCTGAATCGGCAAGCACATCTCCCAATTGCTCCCGTTGGTAAACTACATTCTGAAACCCTTCAGCCTGTTTTATGGTGAAAAACATTTGATTGCCTCCAAGGTAAAAGCCAAAGTGTTTCTTTGCCATGTCGAATTTAGGCAGATTAGGCACCTTGACAGCCATCTGTCCCATGAGTGATGATGCAAATAATAGCATCGACAGCAGGGTGATGATAAGAGGACGGTGAATGCCGGAGGTGGTTAAATGCATGAATTATGTTTCAGTTTTTGGGTTAACGTCCGGGATGGTCGTTTATTTTACCGGCGGTTTTTGGCCTTCGTAAAGTGTTGCGATTCCGAAGGTGAGCGGAGTAATGGTTACGGCATCGAAGCCTGCTTCACGAAGTAGCGATGCGAAGGCTTCTCCTTCGGGGAAAGCGAGGGCTGTTTCGGGCAGGTAGGTATATGCAGATGGGTGTCCGCTTATGATTCCTCCTGCCAGAGGCATTATACGACGCATATAGAATCTGGCCAGAGTTCCCATTACGCCGCGGGGTGAAGAGAATTCCAGCACGCTGATTCTACCGCCTGGACGGAGTATCCTGTTTATTCCTGTAAGTCCCTGTACTGTGTCTTCGAAGTTTCTCACCCCAAAGGCTACTGTTGCTGCATCGAAGGCGCCATCAGCGAAAGGTAGTCGGGCACTGTCGCCTTCTATGAGTGTGATACGTCTGGAGAGACCTGCCCGGGCCACTTTCTTATGGCCTATGGCGATCATTCCCGGGGAGATATCTGCCCCAGTTACCGAGGCTTCTGTGTTCTTTGCAATCATTAATGCCAGATCGGCAGTTCCAGTGGCCACGTCGATCACTTTTGACGGTTGCATCTGTGTCAGCCTGTGGGTAAGAAATTTTCTCCATCCCTGGTCAATTCCCAACGACAGAATATGGTTGAGAAGGTCATAGCGGGGGGCGATGGCGTCGAACATGGCTTTTATGCCATTCTTCTCTTTCGAGAAAGAGGAAGCTGGGGTGTTGTTGTTCATGCTTTCTCAGGCGAAAAGCCTGATTAATTCGTCGAGCAATCTGGATGATTTTACTGGCGCTACACCTATCTCTTCACAAACAATACCGCCTGCCAGATTAGCCATGGAAGCTGTACAGCCGGGGGGGCATCCTGCGGCCAGACATAAGGTAGCGACACTAATTACTGTATCACCTGCTCCTGAGACATCTGCAATCTTACGGTGATGGGCCTGAACGTGTCCCGATTCGATGTTGATGCCACTCTTGGAATGATAGTAAACGCCATCTTCTGAGAGGGTTACCATCACCTGCTCGGCATTCATCTCTTCCCGCAAACGAGCAACGGCTTCTTCGAGTTGAACGGAGTACCCTTTCGGCAGATGGGTTCCTGTTCCTTCCAGCAATTCTTTGAAATTGGGTTTGAACAACGTGACTCCTTTGTAGCTTCGGAATTGATTTCTCTTTGGGTCGACGGTAACGGGGATGCCCAACACGGTGGCTTTTCTGATCACCTCACCGATAAGGGTAGGGGTGAGCACCCCCTTGTCGTAGTCCTGGAAGATGATGGCATGAGGTTTCCCGGTCGTCAGCAAATGGCTGATGAGTTGAAGAAGCCGTGCTTCATCTTCTTCAATGAGGGGGTGTATTGCTTCTTCGTCAACTCGCAGCATTTGGACATTGTTCCCGATTATTCTGCTTTTGGTTGTCGTCTTGCGGTCATTGCTGCGGATAATACCATCACAGAAGATTGCTTCATCACAGAGGAGATGAATGAATTCATCACCACGAACATCCTCTCCGATTACAGAACAGAGTAACGGTGTAGCCCCCATCGACTTTATATTGAGGGCAACGTTGGCAGCACCTCCGAGACGGGAGGTTTTTTTACCAACCATGACAACAGGGACAGGCGCTTCCGGGGAAATCCTGTCGACCTGACCCCTGATATAGGCATCGATCATCACATCGCCTATAATGAGCACCCTGAGGTCTTTAAACCCGTCAAATAGCTTGTGATACCAATTTGCGTCGTATGTCATACGAAGATTTTTTTGGCAAAAGTACTTATTTATTCAAAGCTTTGGCGTTGGCTATAGCTTTGGCTATAGCACCCGATAGATTTCGGGAGCTATAGGTTTTAGCTTCTGAATAGTCTGAAATTCTTTTAACCGGTCCAGTCTGACGATTGATTATCGCAGCTTTGCCAGTGCTTTTGCTACTCTTTCTGCAGCTTCGGCCACCTTTTCAGTGGAGGTTGCATAGCTGAAGCGGATGCATTTGCCGTTACCAAAGGAACTGCCCGGAACCAGGGCAACGCAAGCCTCTTTTAGCAGGTACATGCATAGGGCATTGTCATCGGCAAGGATATCCCCATCGGCGGTCTTCTTGCCAAGATAATGGCTGATGTCGGGGAAGACGTAAAAGGCACCATCTGGCAGATCGACTTTCAATCCGGGGATTTGTCTTAGCAGTTTCACGAGCAGATTGCGGCGTTCGCGGAATATTTCAATCATCTGCTGCATTTCGGGTACATCTTTCGGCGCACGGTCCATGGCACAAATTGCGGCTCGCTGGGTGACTGAATTGGAGCCAGAGGTAATCTGCCCCTGAATTTTATTGATAGCTTGTGCAATCATGAGATTAGATGCTGAATAGCCGAGACGCCAACCAGTCATTGCATATCCCTTGGAAACCCCATTGATGATGATAACACGGTCGCGAATGGCTTCAAACTGCGCCAGACTTTCATGCTTTCCGTCGAAGATGATGTACTCATAGATCTCGTCGGCGATCACGAAGAGTTGTGGATTCTTTTCGATGACGACTGCCAGCGCTTTCAGTTCTTCATGGTCGTACACCGCCCCCGAAGGGTTGTTGGGCGAGTTGAACATCAGTAGCTTCGACTTAGGTGTAATGGCACGCTCCAGTTGCGTGGCGGTAATCTTGAACCTTGACCCGATACCTGCATCTACCAGCACCGAGACCCCTTCTGCCAGTTTCACCAACTCTGAATAAGAGACCCAGTAGGGGGTAGGCATAATGACTTCATCGCCCGGATTTACTAATGCCAGCACGGTGTTGGCGAGTGCCTGCTTGGCCCCTGTGCTGACTACGATCTGGTTGGGTTTAAATTCCAGATTATTGTCTCGGTGAAGTTTCCTGCAGATGGCTTCGCGGAGTTCCTGATAGCCATTCACCGGAGAGTAGTGGGTATAGTTCCCATCGAGCGCCAGCTTTGCTTCATCTTTAACAAATTCCGGTGTATTGAAGTCAGGCTCGCCAATACTGAGGTTGATGATGTCGAGTCCCTGACTGATTAGCTCACGGCTCAGGCGTGTCATGGCCAGTGTTGCTGATTCTGAAAGATTGTTAACCCTGTCGGACAAATAGTTCATAGTGGTGTTTTTATGGGGAAAGCCCGTTGGTGATTCGGTAACAAAGGTATGAAGAAGGTTTCAGTTGTAAAAGGGGTTGTTGAAAAAGAAAATATACTTGTTGTGAACCCGCTGAGACTGGTAAAATGATTTCCCGATTGGCTGATAACTATCTCGTTCGCTCGCGCGATTTATGGTGCAGGTTATACAGGTCGGCTTCCTGGGCGTTTATTTGTTCCGGTCAATTTTTCTTTTGCAGGTATGTGAGATTTGATTTTTTGATGATGAAGGTTGAAATTTTCTCTGGCAACAGGTTGCTTTATGCGACTATTATCAGGTAATTAGCTTATAGATTGTTAATTCTTATCAATCCAGGTTGGTTATTAACTCTTCTGGTGTCGGCTATTGATTTCGACCATCCTTGAAATTGGGGAATGGTATCTTTAAAGCTTATCCATTGTCGGTCAGGTCAATGCTTAGTAGGCCGGACGGGAAGTTGCCGGCACGGTTTGGTAGATTCCAATTCTGTTTGTACGTTTGTTGAAACGATTCGAAACATTGCTTCCGTGAAGATAAAAGTTGGATTTGGGTACGATGTACATCGGTTGGTTGAAGGTAACCTGCTGATGATAGGTGGGGTAGAGGTGCCTTCCACCCGTGGAGCCGAAGGTCACAGTGATGCCGATGTACTCGTTCATGCGATATGCGACGCATTGCTGGGTGCTGCCGGATTGCGCGATATCGGATTCCATTTTCCTGATACAAACCCCGGATACAAAGGGATCAGCAGTCTGGTGCTGCTTCATCGGGTGGTGGAACTGCTGGCCGAACATCAATGGTATATTTCCAACATCGACTGCACGGTCGTGCTTCAGTTTCCCAAAATCAGTCCCTACATTTATGACATGCAACAACATATCGCCCAGGCGGCAGGGGTGGCCGTCACGGATGTCTCGGTAAAGGCCACCACCACCGAAACCTTAGGGTTTACCGGTACGGGTGAAGGGATCGCTGCTTATGCGGTGGCACTTATCTCAAATGCTTGAGGTTGTTTAACGATGGCTTTCTGGATTAACCTTGACCTTGACTCCCGATAGCGAGGGAATTGGCGATGGTTAGTGCTATGACATTTCCAGACGGCATAGCCAAATAAAAACGTTTCTTCTCTAAATCAAAAATTGGGTGACTTACTCTGGGACTATTTTTGTGCTAATTCGGTATGCTTTTAAAAGAACATACAGCGGAAATCAGACGAAAATCAATCGTGAACTGACCCAAACTATACGCTTGACCTACGGTTGATCTACGGTTGATCTACGGTTGATCTACGGTCAATCTAAATAAATGATAGATCTTTCTCAGCCTTATAAAAGCCGGAATGCACTGCATCCGGCTTTTTAGTTATTATTTGATATTGTTTGGAATTTAAGAGTCGTGGACGATACAGTTATGGTAGCTTGCTGTAACGCCCCAAGTGAGCTTATTTATCAATAAACTCTCACAACCTGCCTCAAATACTTACTGAAGAAGTGATAAACCCAACCTACGTCGGTTCTGTTTTTTTTAACCCGATTTCTGATTCAGGTAAATCTAATAAAAGCCTTCCTGATAAAATAAGCTGATAGTCTTCGGGAATCCAATGATTTCAAGTTGTCATGGCTCATTTCGTTAACCGAAAAGTTAGAATTAGCCGATAACGGATAGTTTTTGTTTTTGTATTGTTGTGTGCTCATTTTCAATGTCTGATTCATTGTCAGCGCTTTTTTGCTGTTTTTGTTCAGAGGTAAGTTTAATTTATTTAAGTTTTTTTAACATTTTTTTTATTGCTTTATTTGAAAAAGCGGGTAATTTTGTTACCCGTTAAATGAGTAGTTTTTTTACTCATAAGTACTGTTGCGCTATTTGATATCCGGTTATTACTCCAGTCTATGCAAAGGCTGGTTAACAATCATTTAGAGATGGTTGTTGGCTGCCAGGGAGATGAAATCACGCGAAGTAGCAGCCTTTCGATGGTTGTTTAATGCTGAGGTGATGAAGTCTGCAACGTTGATACGGGAGCAGAATGACCGATACGAATAAACGGCATTTTTTCGATCAAGGTCTTTTTTGATGGGATATAAATTTAAAACAACCTGTTTGTAATATGCTCGATACGCTGATTACCTCAAAGACCCGTCTGAAGCTCTTGTTGCGGTTCTTCCTGAACAGCAACAGTGAAGCGCATCTCAGACTGCTCGCAGGTGAGCTTGGTGAATCATCCAATGCCATCAGGGTTGAACTGAACAGGTTTGAACATGCTGGACTGTTAACCTCCCGCAACGAAAGCAACCGCAGGGTTTTCAGAGCAAATACCTCTCATCCGCTCTTCCCCGACATCAACAGCATTATCCGTAAATATATTGGTATCGATCAGATACTTGATAAGGTGATTGCCGAAATTGGTGCCATCGAACGGGTCTACCTTTCGGGCTCTCTGGCTCAGGGGATCAATAACCCCATCATCGACCTGATCATCGTGGGTTGTTCTATTAATATGGAATTCCTTTCGAAGCTGGTTAGTAAAGCCAGTGGGTTGATTAACCGGCATATTAGCTATGTGGTGATGACTGCTGCCGAATATCAAAGTTCGTTTCCCGGTAATGCAATGCATCTTCTCATCTTCGGCGTTGAGCCAGTGAGTGATGCTGCAAATGGAGAATCGGGCTGACACAGGAGTGTTTTTTCGCGATCCTTCATTTTACTTGAACCCGCGATAGTTTTTTAACTGAATGGAGTTTTTAAAAGTTGACTGAATGATGAGTAATTTATGGCATGTTCTATATACAGCACCCCGCGCTGAAAAACGCGTCAATATCCAGTTGCTTGAGCTAGGTGTCGAGACTTACCTGCCTCTTTATCAAGCAACAAGACAATGGGTCGATCGAAAGAAACTAGTTGAGGTGCCATTGTTCAGTTCCTATATATTTGTTCGCCATACCGAGCGTGACTACTTTCGCATCGTTCAGACACAGGGAGTTGTTCGCTTTGTCTATTATTGCGGCAGACCTGCCGTAATCCGTGAGGAAGAGATCAACCGTATTCGCGAATTTCTTGTCCGTACTGATGGATACCGTACATGGCTTGAACCTGAAATGAGCGTTGAAATTATCAGAGGTCCCTTTTGTGGCGCTATTGGTCAGATCGAAAGGGTAGGGCGAAATAAACTTCGCCTGAGAATTAATGCTCTCGGTACTGTTGTATACGCTGAATTGGAACGCGAATCGGTACGTGTGCTCGAAATGGCTTAAATGCCAAAGGCTGATATGAATACACCTCAGCCTTCGTTGTTTGAATGCCAGTGAATGCTGTTCCCCTTCTCCCTTTCAAGCAAAGGAAAAAACAGGGAAAACCGGGATAGTATGAATTGGCGCTAAATAGTTGATAAGATGTAGGTTGCGTTGAATTTGATGTAACTGACCTGGCGAAGCTGTAAGTAGCCGGCAAGGATTTGACTCTTTAATCAGAGAGTATTTGTTCCTAAATTGAATTCCACCAGTTGCTAATTAATGATAGAAATGGTTATTGAATTTTATACGCCGGGGCATAAACCCTCACCCAGGGCAATTCGCCATCAAACCTTGTTATCCGTTGAAATAAATAAACTGTGGACTGATATACTGATCTTTCCATTCTGTACTCCAATCGAAAATCATATTGTATTATAAAAAGAACACCATGGAACATAGAATTTGCATGATTGGCCTCGGTTATGTGGGGCTGCCCCTCGCGGTTGAATTCGCGAAACACTACCCTGTTGTTGGATTCGATATCCACCAGGGACGTGTGGATGAATTGAATACTGGTCACGACTCAACACTGGAAGTTGATGATGAAAACCTGCGGTCGGTACTCACTATGCAACAACCTGTCGGCAAGGGGCTGTTCCTGACGACAAAGCTTGACGATATACGTGTATGCAACACCTATATTGTCACGGTGCCCACTCCTGTCGATAAAAACAACCGGCCTGACCTCACCCCGCTCATCAAGGCCTCAGAATCCATTGGCAGGGTGATCCATAAAGGCGACATCGTCATCTACGAATCGACCGTTTATCCCGGCTGCACCGAGGAGGACTGCCTGCCGGTAATCGAACGCGTATCGGGAATGAAGCTTAACGACGGCTTCTTCGCAGGCTACTCGCCTGAGCGTATTAATCCGGGCGACAAGGAACATACCGTTACCACCATCTTTAAGGTCACCTCAGGCTCTACTCCCGAGATTGCCGAGGTGGTCGACCAGCTCTACAAGCGTGTCATCAAAGCAGGAACGCATAAAGCGCCGAGTATCAAGGTGGCCGAATCGGCAAAAGTGATCGAGAATTCACAGCGTGACATCAATATCGCTTTTGTGAACGAACTCGCCCGCATCTGTGCCCACCTCAACATCGATACCCATGATGTACTCGAAGCCGCCGGCACCAAATGGAACTTTCTGAAGTTCTCGCCCGGACTGGTTGGTGGTCACTGTATAGGCGTCGACCCTTATTATATGGCACAGAGAGCTCAGGAGGCAGGTTATCACCCCGAGATTATCCTCGCCGGACGACGGATGAACGATGGAATGGGAGCATGGATTGCCTCACAGATTGTGAAGCTGATGATCAGGCGTGACCTGCCGGTCAACAACGCCCGCGCCCTCGTGCTGGGCATCACCTTCAAAGAAAACTGCCCCGACATCCGCAACACTAAGGTGGTCGATGTGGTGCATGAACTCGAAGCTTTCGGTGTCAGGGTAGATATATATGACCCATGGGCATTGCCTGCCCCGGTTATGCACGAATACAACCTAAAACTTGCCCCTTCCTTCAATCTGGCCGATTATGATGCCATTGTACTCGCTGTTTCACACAGAGAATTTAAAGACTTTGACCTCAGCGAACGAAAAGACGGCAGCGTGGTATACGACATCAAGAGCTTCTGGCCCAAAGAATCAGTTGATGGGAGGCTGTAGCTGTTAGCAGGAGGCTTTAACTTTGACCTTGGCATTGGCTTTAGCTTTGACTTAATTTTAACCCTGGCTTTAGCGATGGCTATTGGGATGCTGACACGAGATGATGGTAGCGCGATGTTTATAAGGAGATCAGGACAGTTAAAGACTTCTTCTCTGTGAAACTCTGTGTCCCCTCAGTATTTCTCTGTGTAATTTTACCGTGACCAGAATCTTTATAGATGGCTTTCAGGAGTCAAAGCTATACCCAACATCTTCTTCTTAACTCAAAACAACTTTTCTGTGAATACAACTTTCCGAGCATATTTAACTCCTAAGATAATCGCCGGCGGCATCTTTACCGATACCCGCGGGGCCATTTATCATGTAAATGATTTTCGGGTGGAGGACTTCTGCCGTTTCTACGTGATTGAACATGGCGAAACGGAGGTTCTCAGAGCCTGGCAGGGGCACAGGGGTGAGGTGAAAGCCTTTTATGTCGTGAAGGGGGCATTTACAGTGAATGCCGTCAGAATTGAAGACCCTGAGAATCCCGACCCCGATGCCGAACCGTGGGTATTCAGGCTGTCAGAAGAGGAGAGTAAGGTGCTGGTTCTTCCCGACAGATACGCCAATGGCTTTCAGGCTACACTACCCGGCTCAAAGATGATCGTGTTCTCGAATCTCAAGCTGGATGACTCAAACAGCGACATCATCCGCTTCCCGGCTGACTACTGGGTGTTCAGTAAATAGCAAGAAAAATAGCGTCCACAGTAGAGCGCGAAAGCAATTCGTCAAATTCGTTCAATTCGTGGATAAAAGAGATATCGTCCACGAATTACACGAATTCACACGAATCAGGACGAAGAAGAAATTAGTGGACAAGAAAAGCAGCGTCCACAGAAAAGCGCGAAAGCAATTCGTCAAATTCGTACAATTCGTGGATAAAGAGATATCG
>MEOA01000010.1 GCA_001768515.1 Bacteroidetes bacterium GWE2_42_24
CGACAACATCACGCGAATCAGGAACATTATAGATCATGTCAGGGCATTTTCAAGAAGCGATGGCAATTATGTTCTAACAGGTTTCAATATAAATTCGAGTATTGAAAATGCAATCTCGATGATTATGGAGCAGTTCAAGCATTTAGACATTAATCTAAAAACTCATCTCGACCCGCAAATTCCACAAATCATTGGAAACACAATCAAGTTTGAGCAGGTTATCGTAAATCTATTGACCAATGCAAAAGACGCTGTACTCGATAGAAGAAACAAACAAAATGACTACAACGATCTAAAAGTGGAAATCAGAACCTATCAGGAAAATCAATCCATCATCGTTGAAATTATTGACAACGGAATTGGAATACATAATGACGACATCCGAAATATCATGCTTCCGTTCTACACCACCAAGGAGGAAGGAAAAGGCACCGGGCTCGGATTATCTATTTGCTACCAGATTATTAAAGAAATGAACGGAACCATTGATATATCGTCCGACTCAATAAACGGAACAAAAATCAAACTCGTTTTAAATATTAAAAAATAATCCAATATGGACAAAAATGATAAGATTAAAATTTTAATATTGGATGACGAGAAGCAATTTACTGAAGAACTGAGCGGTTTTTTTGAAGACTCTGAATTCGAGTCGTTCGAGGCCAACACCGTAGCTGAAGGTAAAAGACTTCTATGCCTGCATGTAATTGATCTTCTTATTTTGGATGTTAGATTGCCTGGGGCTAATGGCCTTGATGTTCTAAAAGAAGTGAAAACTCAATACCCATGCATGGAGGTCATCATTATTTCGGCACATGGCGATATGGATACAGTTATTAAAGCCATGAGACTTGGGGCATTCGACTATCTGCGCAAGCCGTTCCGTTTTATTGACATCCAGATCGCTATCGAGCGTACACAAAAATATCTTCAGATGCAGCGAAAGTTAAAGCACATGGAAGAGAAAAATTCGCTGATCTCTAAAACACTTGAAAAGAAAATTAACAGGCAGTTTATAGGAATTAGCCCTCAAATACTTGAAGTTTTTGAACAGGCTATTATAGCTGCAAATTATCCGGATGCCAATGTGCTGATTACCGGGGAGAGTGGTACAGGGAAAGAGAATATTGCCCGAATTATTCACTATTCAAGTTCCCGAAAGGACCATATCTTCGCTGCCGTCAACAGCAGTGCCATAACTGATACACTTTTAGAAAGTGAATTTTTTGGACACAAGAAAGGATCGTTTACCGGCGCATTCACAGATAAAATGGGGTACTTTGAGGTGTGTAACCGGGGCACCTTATTTCTCGACGAGATCGCTGATATGCCTTTCAATTTACAGGCCAAAATATTGCGCGCGACTGAAGAAAAAGTAATAACCCGAGTTGGAGATACAAATCTGATCCACACTGACTTCCGAATTATATCTACCACGAATCATGACATTGAAGAACGGGTGGAAAGGAAAAACTTCAGGCTCGACTTACTTCATCGCCTGAATACATTACATATCCATATACCTGCTTTACGCGAAAGGCCAGAAGACATTAAACCACTTGTTGAACACTATATTGAAGTCTTTTCCACAAAATTGAACAAACCAGATATTCAAGTTGCAAAAGAAGTTTTTGCTGTTCTAAAGAAGTACGATTTTCCCGGAAACGTCAGGGAATTAAGAAACATGACTGAACGTGCAATCATGCTTTGCAAAGACAATTCGCTAGGAATTGATGATTTTAGAGTTAAATCTCATAGAGCAGAAAAAGAAACACCAAAGGTTGAAGAAGTCGACTTGAGGCTTAATGAAATTAAAATGATCAGGAAAGCACTGCAAATGTGCAAATACAATCAACAGACCACTGCTGATGCCTTAGGAATACATCGTGATGCACTTAGCCGCAAAATGAAAAAATATAATATTAAAATAAACAAAACCGAAGAATAAGCTGGAGGTAAATCAAAACGCTTTGTTTAAAAAGCGATTCTGGAATGAATCGCTTTTTAAACAAGGCGTTATCTGTGCACTTAAATGATAAACCTATGCCTCAACTATTTAGCATCATGTTCTTCCATCCAAATTGTCCATCTAATCGGCCAAAATTCAAGTTTTCTAATTGGAATTCTGTCATCCGCGTTATCACGTACCTAAGCGATAATTTTGACAACAAACCAAAATATACAACTAAAATTAACACATGAAACGCCGTAGATAAAAAAAAGAAAAATTACTTTAACATTAGTATCCAAACAATTAGGCCGACAAAAAAAATTGTCTAAGCCATGTAACATATTTCCGGCACAGCCTTTGGTTTAGGGACTCGAGTAAAGTTAAATGGACAGTACGATAATTCCAGTTCTTACTGGATTTTGAGACTCAAAGTTTAATGTAGATCAAAAAGAGATAAGCCGTCACTCTAATAAAGCACGGCAAATTTTTAACTAATTAATAGGAGATTAAAAACATGGCAGTAGAAAAAACAATCGGATCATCAAGCTTAGTTGAAGTGATTGACCGTATTCTTGACAAAGGTGTAGTTGTTGATGCATGGGTAAGAGTATCATTGGTTGGTATCGAATTGCTTGCTATCGAAGCAAGAATCGTTGTCGCTTCTGTTGAAACTTATCTGAAATATGCCGAAGCTATTGGCTTAACAGCTAAAGCAGCATAAGTATTTCGCTTCAAAGAATCAAAAAAAAAGAGGTAACCGTCACTCTAACAAAGCACGGAAAATTTAATTAAAAATAGGAGAAAAAGTTATGTCAGTAGAAAAGACAATCGGATCGTCAAGCTTGGTTGAAGTTATCGACCGTATTCTTGACAAAGGTGTTGTAGTTGATGCATGGGTAAGAGTATCACTGGTAGGCATCGAATTACTTGCTATCGAAGCAAGAATCGTTGTTGCTTCCGTTGAAACTTACCTGAAATATGCTGAAGCCATTGGGTTAACTGCAAAAGCCGCCTAAGGGGTTTTGCTGTAAAACAGTTATTCTTGCTAAACATCCTTCAGGATTCAGTTCCCAAAAGCATGTGTTACCAGGAATTACTCTTTTATCGTCCAATAAAACTACTCAAACCTTAAAGCAATGAATTACCAGCCTGAATTAAACATCGATGGTTTTCTTAACAACATCATCAGTTCCTACGAAAATAGAATTCAAAAAATTCAGACTGCATTCCAATCGTCAGAAAGCATATCAGAATCAAGCCATTTCCTGTTCGACAATGTCCATAGTACATTAAACGATCTCAGAAATGAAAGGGATCATTTAAATGCCAGGCTTTGCGAAACTCTTGCAAAAAATGGTTCACTCCGGAAAAAAGATTACAACACCATAATGTCAGGCATTCTTTGCGCGCTCAAAGAAAAAGAGAAAGAGGCCGAAACACAATTTTTAAGTTTTATTGAAACTCAGAAAGAAACAGCCCAGGCTCTTAAAACAAGCCTGTTAGGCATCAAAGATATTACTTCCCCGGATGTCACCGAAAATATTAATCTGGTAAAAATTCAACTTTCCAGAATTTCCGAATTACAGGAAATGAGAAAGGAAACGGTGATAAAAACCTTTAGTGATTTCCAGAATTTGCATAACCGAATGATAGATAGCCTTAACGACTTACTTAATAAAGGCGATCAAATTCACATCAATGATATCAAAAAAATCAACGATCAGCTCATCAAAGATCTCAACTAAAGCGCAAACTAATTTATTCACAAAACAAGAGGAGAAACGAAAATGGGACTATCATCAGAAATGAAGAATTTAAGTGAAGAAATGATTGCTTCATTTAAACAACGGATTAAAGAAAATGAAGAACTTGTTACCGATGTGCAGAAAACCCTCGATGGCTTTCGCAAAGACCACAAGGAAATGGCGGCTGTTTTAAGTGCCAACGCCAAAGCACTCAGGAAAGATCTGAACCAGAGCGAAAAAGAACGCCTGAGCACCTATAAAGACTTGATGTCAGGAATTAACAGCATTATCTCTACCATTCAACAAGAGGTAGTTGCTATTCAAACTTCTGCATCCCACATGATCAAGGAGTTCACGACCGAAAGGTCGCAGATGGCCGAAGAATTGAATCAAACTTTTAAGCAGAACAGAGATGAAAGAACGGCGGACGGAAAAGTCCGTATGACAGAATTCAAGGCACTGATGAAATATATCAACAACGATATTACAAACATCAACGACGAAGTAGCTGCAATTTTTAAAAGCACCAATGAAATGCTCGAAAAGTTCGACAAAGAACATCAGGAAATGTCGGCTGAACTGAAAGCTGAATTAACCCAGAATCTGGCTGAACGGGTAGAATATACCCGGAATTTACTCCATGGGTTTCAGACAAGATTAGCAGAAATTGGCAAGGAAAATCAAAAGATGGCTCAAAAGCTACAAAAAGACCTGGCCAAAGGCGAAATGGGAAGAATTAACGACTACAATGGAGTAATGAAGGAAATTCATACCGCTATTAAAGGAATCCAGAAAGAAGTAAAGGAAGTTCAGAAAGCAACTTCTGTAGTGCTTGGAAATTACAAACAAGACCGCGGAGGTGCAACTGCCGAATGGAACAAAATGCAGGCTGCCATTGCCAAAATCAGAAATACAGGAGTTGTAGAGCAACCAAAACCGGTGGAGAAGAAAGTCGTGACAGCTAATGAACCAGTTATTGAAACTCAGGTGGTAGTCAAGCCAAAAGCAGTAACTCCGATGACACTGGAGGAAAAGGTTCTGGATTATATCAACAACCACCCAAATGGGTTGCGGATTTCTGAAATGGAACAGCCTCTTGGGGAGACGCGAATGAAACTTGGATTTATAGCCAAAGGTTTATTGGAAGAAGGGAAAGTCCAGAAACTGGACAACATCTATTTCCCGGCAAAATAGAATCAGGTTATACTAAAATTATCGAAGTGGCCTATTCTTAAAAAGGGTAGTGCCATTTCGTACCAATAGCTTATCAATTTCCCAGATAATGTCTAAAACAATAGAATGCGCATTCTGCAGTGGCACAGGTAAAGATCCTTATGCCTTACTCTCCGCTTCCTCGTGTTGTCTGGTGTGCGAAGGAACAGGACAGGTTGAAGTCGCTGAACCGGCAACAGTCTGTATTTTTTGTTCGGGCACAGGCAAAAACCCACTGGGAGCCAGAGTTACATGTATAGTCTGCGGTGGAAAAGGAATGAATTATCGCAAAGGCAATACAAAATGTGAACAGTGTAAGGGCTCGGGAAAATCGAGAGATGGCTTGCCTTGTCCCCATTGCGGTGGGGTGGGTTTAATATAAAATTACTTAATCATCCATGAATACAGGAAATATAGTTTTGAAAAGTCTGCAAAAAAGACAAGAAGCAATGCTTAAGCATGTTGCCCGCAGAGATGCTTTCCTGATTCGAAAGGACCAATTGATAAAGGATATTGAAGAGGCTCGGGAAATCTGGGCAAATACATTAAACCAATTGCCCAAACAAGAATTTAATTAACGCTCCATTTAAGGAATAAACATGAGTACCAATAACGAAACCAATACGATACTTGAACCTCGCAAAATGGCAAATTTTGTTGAAACAGAGTACATCAAAAACATCACCAACCGTGGTCTGACATATATAAAAGCAGGGTTTCCTGTTCATTTCAGAGGTCCGTCTGGAACTGGCAAAACAACAGTAGCGATGCATCTGGCAAGCAAAATAGGACGCCCGGTTGTCATTATTCATGGCGATTCGGAGTATAAAACATCTGATCTGGTAGGAAGCGAATCGGGTTATAGGTTCAGAAAATTGGACGATAGGTTCATCCATAGTGTCCACAAACAAGAGGAGGATATGGAAAAAAAATGGGTGAACAATCGACTGACAATTGCTGTAAAAAACGGATTTACATTAATTTATGATGAGTTTACCCGCTCGCGTGCTGAAGCTAACAATATCCTTTTGCCAATCCTTCAGGAACGAATGATGAGTACTTCAGCCGGAAAAGAGGCTGATTATTACATGAAAGTTCATCCTGACTTCTGCGCTATTTTTACTTCAAATCCTGAAGAATACGCGGGTGTTAACCGCACCCAGGATGCCTTACGTGACAGAATGGTAACGATGGATCTCGATCATTTCGATTACGAAACCGAATTGAAAATTGCGATGGCAAAATCCAATCTCTCGTTGGAAGATACAGAGAAGATTGTGAAGGTTGTAAGAGGATTGCGCGAATCGGGAAAAACTGAGTTTGATCCAACTGTAAGAGGTTCAATCATGATCGCAAAAACTTTGGCAACATTGCACTCCTCTCCTTCAAAAGACAACGAGATGTTTCGGTTAATCTGCCAGGATATTCTAACATCTGAAACCAGTCGCGTAGGTTCGAAAACCAATCAGGAAAAAGTCAGGTTAATTGTGAACGACCTGATTGACCTTAATTGTTAACAGTTTTTTATTACACATTAATTATTTATACAAAAACTCACTATGCCTATTTCAATCGCCATAAAAGGACTTCAGAGCATCAAATTGATGCAGAATGTCAAGAAATCGGGAATACCAAACAAAGAGGACTCTGAGTTCATAAAACTGTATATGTACGAAAAGGAAAGAAACCGGCTTAAAGGTGAAGAAATCAGGATTTTACTACGACTGGAATTCATTCAAAACAGGTTGCAGGAGATCCAGAGTTTTTATGATAAAAAAGCAGAACAAATGCAAATTAAAGAAGGAGAAAATTCAAATCAGGAGAAAACTGATTGGAAAACCATGTCGATTGACTACTAAAAGCAATAAATTCTGAAAAAAAATAAAATTGTATGGAAACCGGGTTATATCTTTATTGCATCAGACAAAAGTGCAATGAACCGATAGAAGTTAATAAGACGATGTCTGGTGATGAGAAAATCCAAATCTTTCCTTTCATGGATTTGGAAGCCGTGATCAGTGATGTATCGATCGAGGAATTCAGTTCAGAGGAAATTCAGAAAAAAGCAGAAGAAGACCTGGAATGGATAAAAGGGAAAGCACAAATACATGAACAAGTAATTGAGCAGGCCATGAGAACGGGCGGTTCGGCCATTATTCCAGTAATTCCTATGCAATTTGGTGTGATTTTTAAAACAAGGGAAAAACTACAGGAAACCTTATTTACTAATCTTGAAAAATTCAGAAAAAGTCTAAGATTCTTAACCGGAAAACAAGAATGGGGTGTAAAAGCATACCTTAATCAAAAAGTTTTTGAAGTATTTCTTGAGAAAGGAAACGAGGAATTAATGGCTAAAAAGAGAGAAGCAGAAGCTTTACCTAAGGGATTGTCCTTTTTTGCAAAGAAAAAAGCAGCCTCAACAATCGACGAAGTAAAAGAAAAAGAATTAGATAAAATCATCAACGAAATATATAAAAGTTTAGCCGAATCGGTTGTCAGTCTTCATAAAGCGAAAATTTTAGAAAAGGACTTCACATTAATGACTGAAGAAATGATTTTGAATGGATTCTATTTAATTGAAGAATCAAGATTAAATGAATTTAGAGGAAAAGCAGAAGAATTTCGGGAAAAGTTTAATCCACGCGGAATAAAAATTGAAATGAGCGGCCCCTGGCCTTCCTATCATTTCATTTAATCTTTATAACAATGACTGATTCCGAAAATAAAAATGCAACATTAGTTGATGCCTTAGATGTAGTCATTGATAAAGGTGCAGTACTTCACGGTGATATCGTGGTACGAATTGCAGATTTGGATATGATAGCTATTTCACTAAGAGTAATCATTGTTTCCTTGTCGAAGTTATCATCTCAGCAAGGGAAAAGAGTTGATGAAGTGCATGTTAACGAGTTGGGCGATGAGGTTTATTTACAGAAATTAGAAGCTCAAATTGAAAAGGCTCAAACACATATTAATCAAATGATTAATGCTGACACACCAGAAGAAATAGAGGGTGGACTAGCACAATTAGTTTTAACTTTGATTAAGCTCATCGTTGATTTAGTGGAAAGAGAAGCCATGAGAAGAGTGGAAAGGGAGGAATTAACACAAATGGAGACCCAGAAACTTGGATTAAATCTGGAGGCCATTGAAACTAAAATTGAAGAACTCCGACTAGTCTTTGGACTTGAGGAAGATGATTTAAACATTGATTTAGGATCGCTCGGGAAACTGAGGTAGTTTTTTGGATAATAATATAAATAATATCATGGCAGAAGCAAAACTTAGCACCTCAACTGGCAATTCATCACTTCGGGATGTTTTGGAGCTGGTTCTGGACAAAGGCATTGTAATCGTTGGAGACATCCAAATCAAAATAGCAGATGTTGATTTATTGACGATCAAAATAAGGCTTTTGGTATGCGGTGTTGATAAAGCTTTAGAAATGGGAATTAACTGGTGGCAGGACGATCCCTACCTTTCGTCTAAAGCAAGAGAGAATGAGATTCAGCAACAGGAAGCTTTATTGGCACGACTTGAAAAACTTGAAGCACGTAATAATAAACTATCATAAATTTTTAAAACTATCAGAAAAAATGGAAAACGATAAGAATAAGAACAAAAAGGATGAAGCCGGGTTTGAACTATTCGGACTTGGCGGGCTGTTCAAAGGCATCGAAAAATTAGTCGATCTTGCAGGCAAACTCGAAGAAAATGGAGCCATGAGCAAAGAAGGCGAGCTTAATCTCGATCATATCAAAAAGGGAATGAAGGGTGTTTATGGTTTCACAATCAATACTGCAGGTGGTGGATCACCAAAAGTGGAGACTTTCGGGAATATCAAAAAAACACCAGAAGGACCTAAAGTAGATGAAGAACGCGAACCCATTACCGACCTCTTCGACGAAAAAGACGAAATCGTTATTATTGCCGAAATGCCTGGTATTGAAGAAACCGACATCAAAATTGATCTAAAGGAAGATATCCTTGATATCTCAGCCGTCAGTACAAGCCGTACCTATCGCAAAGAAATATTACTTCCGATGAAAGTTTTGCGATCCAATTTAAGTCAAAAATTCACCAACGGCATCCTCGAAATCAAGATTAAAAAATAAATACCATGACACTAACTGGATTAGAAAACAGCGACCTTAAGCTAATCATCTTCGGTGGAAAAGGTGGCGTTGGAAAAACCAGTTGTGCAGTTGCTACAGCACTTGCGCTGTCAGAAAATTTCAAAACGCTGCTCATTTCAACTGATCCGGCACATTCGGTGTCGGATTGTCTGGGTCAGCAAATTGGGTATAAAATAGTGAAGGTGGATGGTGCGTCAAACCTTTCGGCCATTGAAGTAGTTGCAGACGAGGCACTATCCGTATTTAAAGAAACACACCAAAGTGAGCTTAAAAAGCTACTGACAACATCAACCAACCTCGATAACGATGACATTAACGAAATGCTTAATTTGTCAATACCCGGAATTGACGAAATCATGAGTTTCAAAACGATCATCGATTTCATCGGGGAGGGCTTATACGATAAATACGTTGTTGATACCGCACCAACCGGTCATGCGTTGCGCTTGATTTCGTCTCCAAAGATGCTCGATGCATGGATAAAAGTAGCTGCTAAAATGAGGTGGAAATATCGTTATCTGATCACCAGCTTTGCCGGAAGCTATAAACAGGATGAAGTTGACGCATTTTTATTGAGCCTGAAAAAAACGGTGAAGAGAATTGAAGGTTTGTTACAGGATAAAGCCAAATGCAACTTCATTCCTGTATGCATTCCCGAAACAATGGCGATTTCAGAAACCATTCGATTTCTTGCTGATTTGAGAGCTTTTAATATCGAGGCCCGACAAATCGTCATTAATCACGTGAATGTTTCAGAAGATTGTAGTTTTTGCAAACGAAGAAAGGCTGGACAATTAAAATATATTGAACAGATTAATGAAATTTTCAGCGAACTGAATAAGATCGAAATACCCGATTTTGCTGAAGAAATACAAGGATTGGAGTCCTTAAAAAAATTAAGAAAATTTCTGTTCGGTAATCAACTAAACACCCAAACCCCATGACCACAACTAAAAACGATATAACACTGCGAGTAAAGGAAGCTTTGGTTAAAGACGTTGGGCGGGCAATCGCACGAATCGATCCAAAAGAAATGAAACTGAAGGGACTGGAAAGTGGAGACGTAATTGTGATTGAAGGCAAACGTTCCACACCTGTCAAAATTCTGCCTTGTTATCCTGAAGACCGTGACAAGAGCATTATCCAGATCGATGGAATTACACGGGAGAATTGTCAGGCAGGGATCGACGAAAAAGTAAAAATAGCAACCACCAGCTGCCGCCAGGCAACAAAAATAAAACTCAAACCCGACACAAAATCCGGTTCACTGTTCAAAGCCGATGACGCTAAATACATTGGTTCGCTAATCAATGGCTTACCGGTCGTAAAAGGCGATAAAGTAAGGGCCAACCTTTTTGGATCGCGTTCGGTTGATTATACCATAACCGGAACCAATCCTGAAGGAGTTGTACTCATACATCCAAACACTACGTTCCAGCTTGAACTGGCCAGGCAGGACGGTGAAACTAAGCGCAAAATTTCGTACGAAGACATTGGTGGATTAGGGACTCAGGTTCAGCGCATCCGTGAAATGATCGAATTGCCACTGAAGTATCCGGAAATTTTCGAACGGCTAGGTATTCAGGCTCCTAAAGGCGTATTTATGTATGGCCCTCCCGGAACCGGGAAAACCCTTATCGTCAGGGCTGTTGCACACGAAACTGATGCTTATTTTATCAACATCTCCGGTCCTGAAATAATGGGCAAATTTTATGGCGAAAGTGAAGGTCGCATTCGTAAAATTTTCGAAGAAGCGCAACAACATGCACCTGCTATTATATTCATTGACGAAATTGATGCCATTGCGCCAAAGCGTGAAGACATGGGAGGCGAAAAACAGGTTGAAAAGCGCGTTGTTGCTCAGTTGTTATCACTGATGGACGGCTTGGAATCACGTGGGAAGGTGATTGTGATTGGCGCAACAAACATCCCTAACGCGATTGATCCGGCACTAAGAAGGCCCGGACGTTTCGACCGTGAAATATCAATTTCAATTCCGGATAAAAAAGGAAGATTAGAAATATTACATATCCATACCAGAGGTATTCCGCTTTCGATGGACGTTGATATGGAAAAACTTGCAGAGATTACACATGGTTTTGTTGGAGCCGATTTGGAAGCCCTGGCACGCGAAGCCGCAATGACTGCGCTGCGGAAAATACTCCCGCAAATCGATTTCGAAATGGCAGAAATTCCTTACGAACTTCTAATGTCGCTTGAAGTTACGATGGATAACTTCATGGATGCAATGAAAGAAGTGGAACCTTCGGCCATCAGAGAAGTCTTTGTTGAGGTGCCCGATGTAAAATGGGACGACGTGGGGGGGCTCGATGATATTAAACAAGCTTTAAAAGAAACGGTTGAATGGCCTTTGAAATATGCCGATCTGTTTAAACGAGCCGACACAAAACCACCCAAGGGAATTATCCTTCACGGAAAGCCCGGAACCGGCAAAACCTATCTGGCCAAAGCGCTGGCCAGCGAAAGCGGAGTAAATTTTATTTCAGTAAAAGGCCCACAGATTCTTAGCAAGTACATCGGTGAATCCGAGAAAGGAGTCCGCGAGCTCTTCCGGATGGCCAAACAGGCATCGCCCTGCATCCTGTTCCTCGACGAAATTGACAGCTTGACTCCCCGGCGTAGCGAAGATGGCTCAGGCTCAGGAGTACTCGATCGGGTAATCGGCCAGTTCCTTACCGAAATGGATGGCATTGAAGACCTTAAAGGTGTAATTGTGCTGGCTGCTACCAACCGGATTGATTTAATTGATCCCGCCCTTTTACGCAGCGGCCGATTCGACCTGTTGTTTGAAGTTCCATTGCCTGATGTGAAAACCCGCGAGAAGATATTCAGTATCCATACCCGCAGAAAAATATTGAGTAAAAAAATAAACCTGAACAAACTGGCAATAAAAACAGAAGGACTAACCGGATCGGACATCGAATTTATTTGCCGAAAAGCCGCCATGTTAGCCATCAGGCAACTCATTGATAAAAACCGTGATCTTGCTACTGAAAATGCAGGAGAACTCAGCATTACTGAAAAACACTTTGAGGAGGCCATCCAATTGGTACTAACCCAAAATGCATCCAAATAATAAAGTAAATCACATGGAAACGAAAGGAATTTACATTTACGGAATTATACCCAATTTATACAACGAAGAGATGTATCGGTCACTTGCGAATGCCGGCATTTACACCATTGCCTATCAAAATATTTCGGCCATTGTTTCCGAACGGGAGGAAGTATATTTTGATTTTACAGACCGTGAAGAACTGGGGCAATTATTGGTTGAACATCAGGAAACAATTGAAGATCTGACCGAAAAAGGATTCAATATGCTAATCCCTATGCGCCTCGGAACAATTGCAGGCACTAAGGAAGAGGTTATAAAAATATTGGCAAACGGACACGCCTTGATTGTTGATACGCTCAAAAAAATTGAAAACCTGACAGAGATAGACCTTGCCGTAACCTGGGCCGATTTTCCGGCTACAATCCAAGAGATAGCCGGTCATCCCGACATCGTGACAATGAAAGCAGACATTCTGAAAAATGGAGACACTATTTCACAGATTGATCAGATTAAAATTGGAATGCTGCTTGAAGAAAAAATTAAAGAAAAAAACAAGACGATCGAATTAGACATTCTCAACGCGTTATCCGGTTTCTGTACAGATATAAAAACGCATGAGGTGATGAATGATCAAATGATTGCTAATTCTGCCTATCTCCTCAACCGGAATAGAAAAGAAAAATTTGAACAGGTACTCGACCGTCTCGACGAAGAATACAAAGGAATGCTGAACTTCAAAATGGTTGGCCCTCTACCGTGCTATAGCTTTTACACCATCGAGGTTAAAGAACTGAATCCTGAGCATATTTCAGAGGCAAAAAAAGACCTTGGCATAAGCGAAACAACTTCGGAAGCAGAGATTAAAAGAGCCTATCAGGAAAAAGTAAAAGAGTTTCATCCGGATATAAATCAAGACAATGACACTTTAAATCATTTTAACCGGATCAAAAAAGCTTACCAAACCTTGCTGGATTATTTAGAAGCGACCAATATAACCTCGAAAGAAAACACCATTTCAGAGACGAATGAAAGAACAATTGAAAACTTGATTCTGGTAAGAATAAAAGAATAATATGCAGCGCGACGGAAAATATATTTATTGCATAATTGCTTCAGATTACGATACTAATTTGGGGCCAATAGGTGTGGGTGGACGCGGCGATCTGGTTTCGACCATTGGTTTTGACGGACTCTGCATGGTAGTCAGCGACCATCCGATCAGTAGGTTCGTAGTCAATCCTGAAAACATGCTCGCGCACCAAAAGGTGATCGAAGCAGCGATGAAGGAATTCAAAAGCGTACTCCCAATCCGGTTCGGAACCATCGCGGCTACACCCGATGAAATCAGAAACTTGCTGTATCGCAGATACAGCGAGTTTAAGGAATTGCTCAGGCAATTCGAGAATAAGGTAGAACTGAATGTCCGCGGAACCTGGAAGAACATGGTGAATATCTACAAAGAAATCGATCATGAAAATGCTGAATTGGGCAATATAAACTCAGAATTGGAAATGATTGAAGATAAGGACATCAGAAATCAAAAAATTATTGATGCTGGCAATTTAGTAAAGGCAGCACTGATCAAGAAAAAACAGGCTGAAACAGAATTAATTATTGATGCTTTCAAACGATCTGTATTTGAATATAAGCTGAATAAAACAAGCAGTGAAGCCATGTTTATGAATACCGCCTTTCTTGTGAACAGTGGTCGGGAAGTAGAATTCGACAACATCATGGCTGACCTTGGCAACAAATTCGAGGGGCGGAGCGACTTCGTTTACACAGCACAATTACCAATTTTTAATTACATCGACCTGAAAATTTTTCCTGAAAAATGGGAATTGTAAACAAACTTCTGAAAGACACCCCTATGAGCAACGATCTGGAAATACCCAAAGAAGGGAAATACATTTACGGAATTATCAGAAACTCAGCCCCAATTGACTATGGCCCGATTGGAATGGGAAAACGTGCCGACCGTGTTTACGGGGTAACCTACAATGGCATCACTGCCATTGTAAGCGCTTCGCCAATCATCGTTTATGAGGCTCGTAGAATTAACATGATCACCCACGAAAAGGTATTGGAAGAGATGATGAAACAGTTTACCGTTCTTCCAGTCCGTTTTTCAACTATCTCTGAGCACGATGATGATACCGGAATCATGAGGATCATTGAAAAAGATTACAGAAAATTCGACGAGATGCTTGCTAAGATGGAAGGGAAGAAAGAACTTGGACTAAAAGTCTTAGCAAAGGAAACCGAGATTTATGATAGTATCATTGAAAAATACGACGACATTAAGGTTTTGCGCGGAAAACTGATGAACATGCCTGCAGACAAAACCCACTACCAGCGTGTAAAAATTGGAGAAATGGTTGCCGAGGCATTGAGGAAAGAGACCGAGTACTTCAAAGACACCATCATCGCGGCTCTAAATCCGCTATCGGAAGATGTAAAAATTAACGACAACTACAGCGAAATGATGATCCTCAACGCTGCCTTCCTGATCAAAAACGAATCGGAACCTGCATTTGACAAGGTGGTAAACGACCTTTCAGAACAGTATGGCCGATTTATGATCTTCAAGTATACAGGGACCTTACCCTTATACAATTTTGTAAACCTGATAATCAACACGAAAGGAGTATAATATGCTTCTATTCGACGACATATTGTTCGCACCCTTAAAAGGCATCATTTTTCTTGCAGAGAAAATCAACGAAGTGATCGAGAAAGAAACCTCTGATGAAGGAGCTGTAAAAGAAAGATTAATGGCCTTACAACTTAAGTTTGAGATGGATGAAATTGACGAGGTTGAATACGACAAAAGGGAAGACGAATTGCTGAAACAGCTCGAAAACATAAGAACAGAAAATAAGTAAAAAAGGAGAAAAAATGGACACATTTAAATGCCCTAAATGCGGGAAAACCACCAGTAGCATAGAGAAATTTTGCATTAACTGTGGCGAACCCCTCGATATTTATTGCCCCGAATGTGGCGATAAATGGCGCTTCATGTTCGAATACAAGTTTTGCCCTAGTTGTGGACATAATATGAAAAAAGAAAATACACAGGGCAAACGTACTTCTAATAAATAAGGAGGGTAAGCAATGAGTAACATAATTGACGTAAAAAATACAGTGGTCAGTTTTCTTAAAGAAAACATTAACTGCTATGATGTAACGGTCATTAAGATTGAAAAAAGCAAAGAAAGCTGGAACACCGTTGCCGAGGTTTATGAAGATGATTCATTTCTGAAATCGATGAACCTCCCACCCAAACAAGTGAGACTCTTTTATGCTGTCAGGATGGATGAAAAACTTGAAATTACAGCCTTCGAGCGACTAACCTCTTTTGCAGGAATGGATAGTGATGAACAGTAATTCCAATTGAGCCCGGCAACAATGACAAACGATTTAATATATGTTTATTGCCTTACGAACAGTCCTCCTGAACTCCATGAAAACATGGAGTTCAAAGGCTTGAAATCTCATTCGTTTGGTGATTTTCATGTTGTCATTAAATATGTTGCTGAAAGTGAATTTTCAGAGGAAAACCTCAAACAAAATTTATCAGATCCCGAATGGAAAGAATCTAATGCCAGCAATCATGTTGAAGTGATTAAAATGCTAATGAATGAGAATACAGTCATCCCATTCAGATTTGGCACTATTTTTAATGAAGTTGAGAGTTTAAAAAAATTCATAACAGATTATTCTGATTCCTTATTAGAAAATTTTCATCACATCGGAGGCAGGGAAGAGTGGGGTGTTAAAGTTTTCTACGACCGAAAGTTACTTAGCAATCAGATCGACGAGTTAAGCGAGGAAACGGCAGCATTGGAAAAACAAATCATGGCAAGTTCGCCAGGAAAAGCATTTCTTCTGAAAAGGAAGAAAAGTGAATTAGTCGAAAATGAAATGGACCGTATTTGTAAAAACTACGGACAAAACTATTTCGATGAGTTTAAAAAGCTGAGTATATCAACCTATCTTAATAACCTGCTTCCTAAAGAATTTACAGGAAGAGAAGATACCATGATTCTCAATGCTGCTTTCCTGGTCAACAAATCTAACGCGAATGATTTCATTAATACAGTTGATGCATTGAGAAAAAAGGACGGAAATTCAGGATTTTTTATTGAAACAAAAGGACCTGAACCACCATTTAGCTTCGTCAACCTCAAAGAAAATCAGTAAAGAATAATCACAGTAATATCTACCATTCAAAAGACGTTAATATACACGAGTTACTATACCGGGTGCTAAATAAATGCCAAATATCTTTAACTATGAGGACCCTGACCTATATTCCAATCATTCATTCGGTTGCCGACATGGGTACTCTGGGCGAAGAACTTAAGCACAAAAGCGTTTCCGGACTTGGCGAAGATTTATGGCAAAATCATACAGATACCGTAAATGGCTACTGGGAAGCGATTGATTCCTATTTCGGGAACATTGACCAAAATTTAAAAGGAACAAAAATTTACCAGGACGGAATGTTCGTTGATGGGGAAATAGCAATGAAATTGATTGCCGACGGCGTTAAATCAGGAAGTAAAAATTCAGAAATCGTATCGAAACTGATCAATCGGGGAGCCATACTGGTTAAGACTGAAGATTTTAAAATGGTTAAAGCCGAATACGACGAACTTCAATTAATCTTAAAATCCAAATCCAGAATAAAAAAGCTTATTCATCTGGTCAAGTACAAAATATTGAAACCCATTTTATTAAGAAAACGTGACCGGTTCATTACAGCTACGATAGATAAAACACTGGAACAGAATGAAACAGGAATTCTTTTTATCGGAGCATATCACAATGTGATGAAAAAGCTGCCCAAAGATATCACCGTAATTGAGCTGAAGGAAGTTGTAAAAATCCGAAAATATCAAAAAACGATTCAATCTCATTCAAAAAACAAAATCGCTCAACGTGAACTACTTTCTCAATACATGGTTAAAAAAATAGCTTAAACAGAATACAGGGAGAACGTGATAATGGGTAAAATTTTAGGAATCGATTTAGGAACTACGAATTCCTGTATGGCCATTATGGAAGGGAATGAACCGGTTGTCATACTGAACAGTGAAGGGCAGAGGACAACACCTTCTGTAGTGGGATTCACTTCAACTGGTGAACGAAAAATCGGCGCTTCGGCAAAACGGCAGGCCATTACAAATCCAGAAAATACAATTTATTCCATTAAAAGGTTCATGGGAGAAACCTACAATCTGGTTGAGAAAGAAATTAGCCGGGTTCCATATCAGGTTTTAAATGGCGATAACAATACACCTCGTGTAAACATTACAGGAGAGCTGTATTCGCCTCAACAAATTTCGGCCATGATCCTTCAGCAAATGAAGAAAACAGCCGAAGATTATCTGGGACAGGAAATTACAGAAGCGGTGATTACTGTTCCGGCCTATTTTAGCGATTCACAACGCCAGGCTACCAAAGAGGCCGGAGAGATTGCCGGGCTAACCGTAAGGCGCATTATCAACGAACCAACTGCTGCCGCTCTGGCTCATGGTCTGGACAAAAGACATGACAATATTAAAGTTGCTGTTTTCGATCTGGGCGGCGGAACTTTCGACATTTCGATGCTCGAACTCGGAAATGGTATTTTCGAAGTGAGGTCTACCAACGGGAACACCCATCTTGGTGGCGACGATTTTGATCAGGCCATTATAGAGTGGTTAGCCGATGAGTTTAAAAAAGATGAAGGTATTGATCTTTACCGCGATTCAATGGTTCTTCAGCGCTTGAAAGAGGCGGCCGAAAAAGCAAAGATCGAGTTGTCGGATGTATTGGAAACCGAAATCAACCTTCCATACCTCATATCAATCAATGGTGTTCCCAGACATCTGGCACGAAAACTTACCCGTCACAAATTCGAGCAACTTATCGATAGCTTGCTACGATCAACTGCCGCGCCCTGCCAACAGGCGCTTAAAAATGCACGACTGAAAGCCGCCGATTTGGACGAAATCATTCTGGTTGGCGGATCAACCCGTATCCCCGCTGTTCAAAAAATGGTTCGTGATTATTTCGGTAAAGAACCTTCCAGTGGAGTCAATCCTGACGAAGTTGTCGCCATTGGTGCTGCTATTCAAGGCGGTGTCCTTTCCGGAGAAGTAAAAGATGTATTACTCCTCGATGTGACACCTCTTTCATTGGGTATCGAAACACGCGGTGGTGTGATGACACGACTGATCGAAGCCAATACAACCATTCCGACAAGGCAATCAGAAGTCTTTTCCACTGCAGCCGACAACCAATCTTCAGTCGAAATTCATGTTTTACAGGGAGAGCGGACAATGGCAAACCAAAATAAAAGCATCGGCAAGTTCCATTTCGATGAAATTCCGTCCTTACGCAGAGGAATACCAAAAATTGAGGTAACCTTCGACATTGATGCCAACGGAATTTTGAATGTGACTGCTGTTGATCAATTAACTGAAAAAACACAGCACATTCGTATTGAAGCCTCCTCTGGTCTTTCTAGAGAAGAAATTGCCCGAATGAAGGAAGAAGCCAGGCAATTTGCCCTGGAAGATCAGGAGATGAAGGATAAAGCAATAAAAAGCAATAAGGCCGATATGCAAATTTTCCAAACTGAAATTCAACTAAAGGAATTTGGCAATACTATAACAATTCAGAAAAGAAATGCGATTGAAGTTGCCCTGGCAGAATTAAAACTAGCGCATAAGAATCCGGATTTTATAGACCTTGACGAAGCAATGGAGAACCTGAGTTCCGCATGTCAGTCGGCTGGTGAATACATAAGAATGGGGTGAAAGATGGATAAACGAACAATTCAAAACCCGTAATTCTTTACCATAAGTCTCAGGAGTTGTAAAAAACATTTGCAGAAAATTGCATTGCAGCTTTCTTTGTCACTTCCCATCATTCAGATCTCCGTATCTCGTTTATTAGTTTAGCTGGGCGCGTTATAGCGTTTCAGGTAAAGGAAGCGGCTTGCTGTTGCCGGGATGTGGACTATATTTCCCTAAACTTACTCATCCTGATCGACTTTTAGCTTTATTTTATTACCAAAGGAATAAACTTCAGGATTTATTACCCCGGTCAGAAAGACGAGATTTCATTCCTATGGCCATCCGGAAATAAGCAAACAACACTAACAGATTATCTCCGGTTCGCTATCGGAAAACAACTATCCTCTGCTCTCAGAATTGCCTCATAATATGCCCCAAAAATGGGCTTTGATGGAATTACGCCAAGTTGTTGATTAACAGTGATCAAATCCAGACTCCATTCGTTGCGGCTTCGATGTCGCTTCGAAGGCGCTTCGAAGGCGCTTCGTAAATTTTCGAACGAAAAACGAAGCAATATCGAATGGGGTAAAACTTTGGTAAAGCTCATTCCCCTCCCTCTTCTATTCTTCCTTCAGCCATCGCCTCACCACTCCACTTTTGACTCTTGCTCCATTCATTTTACCATGGAGTCAGGCGACAGTTGACCATTAAAACTGGATTGAAGAATAAGATAAACAGTCGGGGAGTTGAGCCGCTGAAATGTTGAGCCATCGATTCATCAAGGGCCAGGGATTTGAGGGATAATGTCAAATGTTGACAACTAAAAGAAGCTGAATGCTATGTGCCGAACAATAACATCCCCAGGAGGTATTCCCATATCGGGTAAAACATAACCCTTCTGTAATGTTTATCAGTAAGATGGAAGAGAAGGTCATCAAAGACCTTAAAGCATGTGGTGCTTCATTTTGGTAGGCATGGGACTACCTTTACCAAACCCGAATCACAGTAAAAAATGCCCGAAGATAAGCGGGATTCGCTGACAGCCGGGAACCAGGATCTACCGGCAAACAATCATCCGATTATTCAGCTACAGCCCCGCCTTCATACAACATTTCGATGAAAGGAAGAGAAGGACTGCCGATGAAATCACCCAGGTTCAGTTCTTTCCATCGGGCATCGACTTGGCTGATAGTATCGCGGTCCATTGTGACAATGTTAGGCCAGGGGCGGTCGAAATCGTCCCACTGTGCATATTTACGGGTAGCATCGAGGGCGATAATGGATTTACAGGCCGGGTAAAAAATAAGATCGCGAACAGGATCAATGTTGTTAGCTATTCGCCAGACGAGATAAGGAATATTACCGAGGTCGGCTACGTCCTCAGCAAAGATGACCCAGCCACTTCCCTTTAATTTACCCTGATCAATCCATCGTTGAAAACAGGCTGAAACATCACCCTTCGACTCCCTTCGAAAAGCAACAAACAATACAGGAAGTCCTGCTGCCGTCTGAATGGCTGTCACCTGCGACTCCCCTGCCATTAATCCCGGCCATGGCTCAAACCATAAAGGTTCAATTTCTTTTTCAGCTTCCTCACCAGCCCATTTCCTGGTAGCGTCGATCCCCATCTTCGAGCCATAGGCAAATCTTCGGGACGCGTGATCAAGCACATCCATCGGCCCCCGGCTTAGGTGCACATCACCGGGGAAGGAACAGCGCAGCGCGACGGACGTGGCAACAGCCTCATAATCGTGAACAGGGACATCATGATCGACCACCACCAATACTTTGTTGAACATCATCTGTCCGGCACCCCACAAGGCACTCATCACACGGGGGGCGTGTCCGGCGAAGGCTTTCCTGACAGACACCACCACGATGTTATGGAACACCCCCTCGACCGGCATAGCCATGTCAACCAGTTCAGGAAGCATTGTTAATCGCAGGGGAGCCAGAAAGATACGTTCGGTGATCATGCCGATCCAGCCATCCTCCATGGGTGGAATACCGACAATGGTAGCCGGATAGACCGCATCACGCCTGTGGGTAATACAGGTAACATGAAAGCCGGGATAATCATCGGCCAGACTATAATAACCGGTATGGTCACCAAATGGGCCTTCCCTGATGAGATCTTCAGAAGGATCGACATACCCTTCAATTACGAAATCGGTATCGGCGGGAACTTCGAGATCACAAGTCAGGCATTTGACCAAATCTACTTTACGCCTTCTGAGGAAACCAGCCAGCATATACTCATCAACATTGTCGGGCAAGGGTGCCGTTGCAGCATAAGTATATACCGGATCGCCACCAAGAGCAACCACCACAGGCATACGCCTGCCTTCAGCCTTGTACTCATTATAATGACGGGCACCGGTTTTGTGCAGGTGCCAGTGCATACCAGTAAAATCGGGAGTAAAAACCTGCATCCGGTACATCCCAAGGTTTCGCATCCCGGTATGTGGATCACGTGTATGAACCAAAGGGAAGGTGATGAAAGGACCGCCATCATGAGGCCAGCATTGCAGGATGGGCAGTTTCGTCAGATCAGGTTTATCCATGACCACCTGCTGACATTCACCCTTTCCATTGCGCACACGGGGCATCCAGGCGGCCATCTCACCAAGCGTGGGCAGCAACCGCAACTTATCAAGAAGGCTGGCGGTTGGTGTGGTGAGATGCGTCAACAACGACTGGATTCTTTCGGCAGCCTCATCGGGATGAGTCATGCCAAGCGCCATGCAAATACGTCGGTCCGAAGCAAAAGCATTGAGCAACACAGGAAATTGAGTCCCTGTGTTCTCAAACAACAAGGCTTTTCCGCCGGTTTTAACAAACCGGTCGGCTATCTCCGTCATCTCAAGGCGGGGACTAACCGGTGCTTTCACATGGATAAGATCACCGGCGTCATCCAGTGCACGGATAAATTCCTGAAGGTTTCGAAAAGGCATATTTTGCATTTAATGATGAACAAGAACAAAGATAGGATTGTTTGATAGAGCAGAAAACAGAATATTATCTTCCTTTTAAAAATTACCAGTTATATGAAAAAAACATCCGGAATGACAACTTTCATGGGCAATCCCATGACCCTTTTAGGTGAAACCATTAAAGTAGGTGACAAGGCTCCCGATTTTACAGCTGTTGGTGGTGGGTTGAAACCCGTAAAGCTGAGCGATTATGCCGGCAAGGTGGTTTTGATCAGTGCTGTTCCTTCTGTTGATACAGGAGTTTGCGCAGCGCAGACGCGCAAATTCAATGTTGAGGCTGCCAACCTTGGCGAGGTAATCATTCTTACCATATCGTGCGATCTTCCATTCGCGCTTGGTCGGTTTTGTGCCGCCGAAGGAATCGACAAGGTAGTGACCCTCTCTGATCACAAAGACACAGATTTCGGCTTGAAATATGGCTTCCTGATCGAAGAGCTCCGTCTTCTGAACCGTGGTATCGTGGTTATCGATAAAGCCGGCATTGTGAAGTATGTAGAGTATGTGAAAGAGAACACTGAGCACCCCGATTACGACTCCGCGCTGGCAGCAGCCCGCAAGTTGGTTTAAGATAGAAAAATTTGATGCCACGCGCATCAGGTGATGTGTGAAGAGACGCCGCTGCCGGAAGGTAGCGGTTTTTTTCATTTACAGCAAAAATTGGGGGAATTTGTATCCTCTTGATTCGGCTATCAGAACAACCTCAAAGCTAACAGTTTTAAACAACTGTGAACTACAGCAACAATTGTTGGTGAGTCAGCCTTTTAAAAATGAATAAATTTGCCTCAGTTAAGATTAAGGCATTATAAGGATAAGAAGCCAAACAAACCTGATTCGGCCTACAACCATTTTGTTACAATCAATATGGGGAAAGGCAGACATTTGAATCACCTGAATTTTGTAGCCATCAGATAATTCATCCAATTATGAAAATTGTTTTTGAGCCAATGGGGCCCGTGCACCGTAAAGAGGTCATGGATATTTACAATTACTACGTTGCAAACAGTTTCGCGGCGTATCCTGATACAACACTTCCATACGAGTTTTATGATAAACTTCTGATGATGACGAAAGCCTATCCCGCCTTTGTTTTAAAAAGTACAGAGCATGTAGTCGGGTTCTGCTTTCTGCATCCCCATAACCCCTACCCTTCTTTTAACGAATGTGCAGAAGTAACCTATTTCATAGCCAATGAATACACTGGTCAGGGCTTTGGGAAAAAAGCACTTCAAAAACTTGAAGCTGAAGCAAAAGAAAAAGGGATCAGGATTCTGTTGGCGAGTATTGCTTCTGAGAACCAACAAAGCTTAACGTTTCATCAACGTAATGGATTTACAGATTGCGGAAGATTCAAAGAGGTGATAAAAAAGAATGGAAAACGGTTTGATATTGTCTGGATGCAAAAATGGATATAATGACTAAAAGACATCAGCCTGATTGCAAATGTATCAGGATGAACGTCGAAAGTGTGTATTACTAAACCTTAGAGCAGAGCGATCGAATGAATAACCAGAAAGGAATGAAACTATTCTTTCCCTTCAAAAGTTTTCTCCCCAAAACCTTTTGGCTTTTCCTGGTCGTCGTATTTCGAAGGGCACTTCAACAATAAACTACTGGCTCTAAATTCATCACCATCGGTTTTACCGACAAGAACCACCTGCTCCGACTTCTCGAAGTCCTGCGGTTTGGCCCCACGATAAGTAACACGGCGTTCATCACCTTTGGCATCGGTCATGTAGAAAGAGAAATGATCACCCTGAGTAGGATCATACTCGATTGGTTTGTCCAGATTGAGTTTGCCAATAATATGAAATTCACGCTGGGGACTTTGGGAAGCCTCGGCGAAATTACTGTAGGTACTTGCATCGGCAAAGGTGCTGATCACCACGCCAATGGCTACAACAATGACTAATATCAGGATAATATGATTACGTTTCATAAAAATCAGGTTTAGTGGTTTAAAATAAATCAGAAGACCTTCAGTATCCGGTATTCGAAAAATCAACTTTTCGTTTGAACCCTAGCCTTACGCTCAGCTTCGAGTTTTTCCACTTCTTTCGAAAGACGGTGCGTTTGACGGTCAAGCAAGAGCAGATAAACGAAAACACCGGTGAAAATGATGGCCATCACCAGTATAACAACGAACATTTTATCAGAGGATTCCATTTCTTTAAGATTTCAAATTTTACAACAATTCAGTCGTTTAACTCATCTATTCTGGATTTGAGTTGCACCAGCCTGACCCTAATTCTCCAAATTATTATGCCAGTAATCACCCAACCCGCTATTGCGGGATAGAATACAAGCCTCATTGTAGAATCCAGGCCATTTACACCCAATCCCGGATTACCACCCTTGCCCGGATGAATAGAGCCTTCCGACAGGCGGGGTAATATGCCGATAAAGACGATCAATAAAACAAAAGCAAAGATGGCATATACCGCTGATATTCTTGCCCTTTTTTGTTCCTCATCAATCGAACTACGGAGGACCAAGTAGGCCAGATAAATCAGTATGGTGACAGCAGCGCCGTTAAGTTGAGGATCCTTTACCCAAAAATCGCCCCAGGTAAATCTGGCCCAAACCATCCCCGTCAAGATCCCCAGGAAGCCAAACAATAATCCTGTACGGGCAGCTTCAGCCGCAAGAGTATCATAGCGAAGGTTAAAAGTTCTCAGGAACCGCAGGCTATTGACAAAACTAACAGCCATGACAACGATCATAGCAAACCACATGCAAACATGGTAAAACAGGTTACGGATGCTTTCGTGTATTACGGGGAGATCAGGCACTCTGATCAGTAACCCGGCAAAGATAGAATATAGAATCAGTATCCCGCCAAGCCATTTCCACAAGTTTTCTTTCATCTACACAGAATTTTGAAACAATAACAACAGTATTTCAGGGTCGGCTGTTCAATCGCGCCACAGATAAGGAAACAAAATCCATCCCAGGATGACCACCAGAAGATTGAGCAGGAGAAGTACCAACAGATTTCCAATATGATCAGAGAATGGAGTCGGTGCGAGTGATGCAGCAGAGACTTTAATCAAGGTGAGAAGTAAGGGAAGCACCAGCGGAAAACTTAACACAGCCATCAACGCAAAATTATTACCCGACCGTCCGGCAATAGCAGCCACCATAGTAAGAATTCCGGCGAAGCCGGAACTTCCAAGCAGCAATGCTGCGATAAACAGAGAGTGATTAACCACCCACGACCCCATGAATAGCACAAAAACGCCATAGCAGAGCAGGGCAATCACCAGCATGAGCATCAGGTTATAAATGATCTTTGCAAGTATTACAGCCTGCGGGCTTACCAAAAAGTAATAGAACAATTGACGGGCATTGCTTTCCTGAACAAAGCTTTTAGTAGCGGCATTCACAGATGCAAACAGCATGATAATCCAGAAAAGGGCATTCCAGGGTCCGGTGTCCATTTTACCGGAAAAAGCCAGATAAGTAACAAACACCGTTGAGAAAACATATAGAAGGATTCCATTAAGAGCCCACCGTTGCCTGAATTCAAGCCTCAAATCCTTTTTAACCAACGACATCACCTCATCCCAGCGCATAGCAATAATTTTGATTGCAAAGCTAATACTTTCCCGTCATATCTACCGATTTACATAAGAAAGGAATAAAAATCTAAAAAGGGCGACCCGATTCCGGAACAGTCGCCCTTTTACGAATAGCTGGGATTAAAGCTTAATAAAGCGGGAGATACGACACTGCGAGGTCCCCTCGAAGGCGATCACATAAAATCCGGAATACAGTTCTTCAATATAAATTACACCACCATCAGGAATAAGCCCGGTCTTACATACCTGGCCAACCTGATTCCGGATAGTGTATTTAAAATATTCTTGTGGCAGGCCGATCCTGATATAAGAACTGGCAGGATTCGGCCAGACCTTTATTTCATTTGATCTCATTTGTTCGTTGACCTGCAAAGTGATATTAGAGCCAAAGAAATCGGGATTCAGTAGAAATTGCTTTCGGATAGTATCTATACGCGATTGCAAGACTCCCAGGGAGGATTGGCCGCTGCTTCCCCTTCCTGTAACGAGAACGATATCCAGTAGTTGAACACTTCCAGCCCTGAAATCAACAGGCCCCATTGAAGCCAGCCCCCGCCGGTCGCCCGGATTATTCCCTGCGATCTCCTCGGTCCAATTAACAGGGCCGAAAGGGGGAGCACAAAAAGTACCAAAAAAGGCAGTATCTGAATCATCAGGGTACATATATCTGCATGCAGGTCCGTAGGCTCCCGTTCCATAATGACCGTGGCCACCATATTCAACCATAGAACCATCAAGCCAGATCCCTTGCATATAGTTAAAGTATTCGGCAGCACTATCAGGATCAGACATAGCACCGGAATTTCCATTATTAAAATAAATAAAACGACTCATCCCTATTCTCTCGTTGTCAGGCTTTCCGTCGTCAAAACCACTGCCATTAAATGAATTTTCGCAGGAATCCGGATCCGGCTTATTATCGATTCCATCCGCCGGAAGCAATGGACCCGATAAAATCGTAACACTTTGAGCAGGCGGATTATCACCATAACCGGGATCATCGTCATTCCCATCAATCGGATTGCCATTATATCCGATCATACTTCCCCTGGTCACATCACACCTTACATAATCATCGTCAGGATAACCAATGTCAAAATCAGCAAAGATGCCCAAATAGAACTTGTGGTAATCAATGTTGCTCCGATTAAATATCCTATAGTTAAAGAATATAGCATTGGAAAGAGCGCTGTCTTCCGGATGATGGAAAACATAAGCCATACAATGAAGTTCAATACCAAGCGGATTACCCGGGCTCGATTCTCTTTCCTTCAGACGATGATCGTTCAACATAAACCACACGGCCTCATCACCCCTGATTAGGGGATAATCTCCTTGCAAAGGCTCATAGCATCCATTTCCGTCAACATCGACGAATGGAGCAAGGTAACGGCTTTGGCCAATTGCCGTATCACCATGAGCCGGCCAGGAGGCAATTGGTTCTGGTAGCACATAGCCGGCAACCGAATATTGCTGGCGGTGTCTTACAATATCAGCTACTGAAATATGCCAAATCCTATGGTAAGCCATTACCGTTGAGGTATCGATCGTCACGCTGTCACTCTCTACCGATAGTGGGCCAGCCCAAAAATCACTTCCATTCCGTCGGTAACGTTCTCCGGAGAAATGAAGAACACCTGATAAATCGAGGCCTCCCGCCCAGAGCGACATCGTATACAAGGTCGCCAATTTACCTAGTGCAGGATAATTATATGAACACACATCCCCGGGTGCAATCTCCTCTCCCGGCATGACATGCTGGTTGTTGAACATAGAGAACTGACCATTAGTTACCGACAAACAGGCTTTTATTTGCTTGTTCTGCAATGAATCAACACCAACATTAGCCATCTGAACGATGAGATATCCTGTTCCAATTCGTCCAGTGCCTCCATTGCTCGGGTATTGACGGACAATGTACCGAAATCTTACAAGCCCTGAAAAGCTCATATATCTGAATGCCGACATATCCACCAGCACTGAACTATCTGTTTTAATGCTGAAGGGGCTATTAAAAAGCTTAAGAGGCAGACCATCGGGGTCATAATCATTCTTGAGTAAATTCACCCACCTTTTCTCGCCAAAACTCATAAAAACTGTATCATTCACAACAACAGGCGGATCATGTTGAGCAACAACGCTTCCGCCGGTGAAAGCCACGAGCATCACGATGAAGAAGACCAACCGAAAATTATTGCCAGACATGGAATAAAATTTAATGACAGATGAACAATATTATCTGATCACAAGCACTGAGCCGTAAACAAGCGGATCTGGCGGACGATTAAGAACCCAGATATAGATACCCTCGGCACATGGCTTGCCCCCAACATTACCGTCCCAGCCTACAGAACCAGGGACTATTTCTGCTACCCTTGCCCCAAAACGGTCAAATACCTGAATAGTATAACTTGTCTCTGAAGGCACTACAGGCCGCCAAACATCATTGGCTCCATTCCCATTGGGGGTAAATACATTTGGTATAAAGACAGGAACTGAACGGGTTGAGATCAACAAACTATCGGTATTGCTACAGACACCACTCCAGGCAGTCACGGAATATAATCCGGGCTGGTTTACCAATCGACCAGACTCTCGTAGTCCATCACCCCAGAGACAGGAATCAACATCGTTAAGCTGCAGAAAAATTGACTGCCCATCAAACAGAACAGTGTCTGCCCCCAGATTTACCTCAGGCGTTAGTGCTACCGTTGCAAGGCCAAATGCTGTATCAGATGTTCCACAATGCCACAAAACAGCGGCTATCTGGTAAGTTCCTTCGGCATAGTACGAAAAGACCAGAGAATCGACAGTGGTGGTGAATGTCCACCATGGGTTTTCGACCCAGTCGGGATGCCATGTAATAGAATCAACAGATGAGGCTATTGGAAGACTGAGCACGAGGGGGTTCAGTTCGCAGACATGCTTATTTTCAAGTGAAGGACGGTAAAATAAACTCTGATTAAAGGATGGAAGCCCCATTCTGCACCTGCTCTGGCCGATAAACAAATGATTGGGTACAAAGTCACAACGAGCCCCCAGTTCTCCCGGGTGGAGGATACAGCCCAACCAGGAACCATTGACCTGTGCTACATAGATTCTTCCATCGGGCGCTTCCTGAAAAGCGTAATTATTGCCGAGACTTACCCTGTAGCCAGTTGACGCCAGATCGCTCCATGGCTTATGCGTTAAATCGTATTGCATAACACGGTATTGTTCACCGCCAAATCCGGCATACAACCTTCGGCTGTCATGCGAAAAGGCCAACCCATAGCAATAATGTAACCCATCGGTTGAAATCAGCAAAGGATCGCTCACCTCACCCGTTTCATTATTAAACTGCAACAGGGCAAGAACAACATTTCCTGCCCGCATACCCATTGCAAGATAACTCCCCGATGGGGAAGCTTTAAGGTAACCACTGCCGTTCATATCATACGGCAATGATAAATCGCTCACCACTGGCTGAGCCACAATACCTTCAGGTTTCAGCAGAAAAGCATAAAAACGATTGTTCGATTGACGATGGGCAATAATCCACACATCGCGCCCATTACAATGATTAACAGCCGTCATCCGTTCCGAAGGGCCTTGCATCAGGTCGGTATGAGGCGAGACTACAGCACCCAGTCCATTGCCGGCCTGCATATCGATCAGGACATAACTAAGCTTGCGATGCGTATAAGGAGAATTTGTGAACAAATACCAGAAACGCGGGTTAAAACCAGGCTCAGGAAGACATAACACAGATTGGGTCACATCAGGTTCTCCGAAAAGCGAATCTCCGCCAGACATGATCAGATGTTGTCTGTTCCAGACCGATTTACCATTTGAGTAAAACAGCAGGTTTCCAAGACTATCACTTGCAGTAGCGCAACCTTCAGGGGCGTACATGGCACTCTTTGAAGTTACAACAACTCCACCTACTCTGAATTCCAATGAAATGCTATCGCCAAAGAACCAATGATTAGCTTGCCTCTGACCGAAAGCGGCCAGAAAAGAGATAAAAAAGACACTAATGGCGATAAGTTTTCTCATTATGGATTAAAGTCAATTCGTATTCCAACGTCAATCCCAGCCGAATTGTTACGGTAATTCAACCCGCTTTGTTGTCCCAGGTGATTCAACAAACCAAGTCCTGCCACAGGCCGGAAAAACATCCAGTACCGCGATGCAATTCTGGCAGAAGCCTCAAGCCTGAGTTGAAGGCTCAAATCCATTTGATGCGAGAGCTCTTCTGAAGCAGTCACCAACCGGTTTAACGCAGCATTAGGAGCCTCCCCATGCCATGAAATCGGAAACGAGAAGGCAAGTCCTGCCCCGCAAGAAAGAGCGATACCATCTCTTTTCACCTCATAGCCTGCCATCAAAGGAATAGTCAGGTAATCAACGGCTAATGTACCCCGATACATCTGTCTGTTGTATACTGCCATAAAGGTACTATCGATTGAAGCAGGAAATGGTTCCCCGTAATAAGGTGGATCGTAAATATATACCCACGTAGTATCATAATTATAGTGACTCAGCAAAGGATTTAGATCAGGCGTTTCAACATCAAACTGAACCTTCTGCCCCACTCTGTTCCATGCAAGGCCGGCTGAAAAATACCAGCCATTCTTTTTGACCCTTATATCTGCACCAATTGAGGGCGACATGAACCAGGTTCCATCATCTCGTAAGGTCTGATGACCGGGCAGCCCCCCAGAAATAGCGAAGAATTGAGAAAATCTGATTCCACCAGAGACTTCAGCCGACCATAACCAAATAGAATCAAGGGTGCCGGTATCCGTATTTTCACTAACAATGCCGATACTATGTATAGGCGAAATAGTGAAAGCGTGTGGCTGGGTCAACCGGGGCGGAATAAGATTCATGGAACCAATATAAAGCATTTCCCGAACCGGCAAGGATTCTTCAGCCCGGGCTGACTGGACATGGCCACCATAGCCTTTTGGAAAATGAGATTGGGAATTTTCAGTCCGATCAGGTTGGGCAACACCGGCAATATTAATACCCGGTTCTGCATCAATACTAATAGGGGCTGTTGGTTCCGATTGTGTCTTTACACCCGCAACCGCACTGGCTTTTAAAATAGTTTCGGTATGCAAAGATGCGGAATCGCCAACCACCTTACCTTCTTCATCAGAAAAAGCGATCAGGAATGTTAAGACGACTGCGGCAGAAAAGACACCGGCACCAAGTACATACCTAAGTTTGCGCCAGAGGAGTTGCCTCCTTAAACGCCGCCAGGCCGTATTCGCCGGCGTCAGTTTATAGCTGCCGGCTGCCTCGCGAAAAATAATATCCATATCATCAATCTGTATCATCGTGGTGATTTTTTTTCAATACTATAGACCCGTTCAACCGCCTTCTCAGCGACGACCGGGCCTTCATGAGCTGGGTTTTCGAGGTATTCTCACTGATACCCAGCATATCGCCTACTTCTTTATGGCTATAACCTTCAATTGCATAAAGATTAAAAACCACACGCTGCCCTTCAGGCAACGACTGAACAAGCGCCATAAGGTCGGCCACTTCAAGCCGCTGATCCGAGGGGTTACTTGTAAAGATGTGCATTTCGGGGTCATCAAGAGAGAGGTGCCCCGAGAAGCGTCGCTCCTGTCGATAGACATCAACAGATACATGAACCATGATGCGCTTCATCCAGCCTTCGAACGATCCATCGCCCCGATAATCGGTAATGCGCTCAAATACCTTCATAAAGCCCTTAATCATTGAGTCCTCAGCCTCTTCATCGCTACGTGAATATCGCCGACAAACACCAAGCATGGCACGGCTATACTTATCATACAGCTTGCGTTGCGCTTTGAGTTTGCCTCGTTTGCAACCCAGAATAAGGTCATCGGGCTCAGCCATTCGTAGAGGAGCTTTCCTTTTATGACGTATTACAGATAGATATAGTTGCTGTGAAGTGTTCACAGCAGCAAAGTTTTTTGTTGTAAAGTTACAAAAACCGCAATAAATTCCTGCCAATTATACGATGATACTCGGATTTAATCAAATCTGAGAGATATGGGCAATCATGCATCACCGTTTCAACTATTAATCGTTAAATTATAAAAAAGACAGACCTGATTTCATCTTCTTTTACACCTACAATAGCATGTTTTAAAGGGAATTACCAATAGTAAATGATAATTAATCCTCAGGACTAATATGATCGATAATTCATTATATGGTATCTAGACTTGTTGAAAATGACATCCAATAACCTACTGATCAATCCTTCAAATCTGGCTATACAAAAACATATGAAATACCACATTTTCGCATCCAGACTATTATATTGTGCATGTTCACAGGCGTAAAATCCACCGCCTTCAACAGGGGTAAAGCAAAAACAGAAAATTGGAAAAAGCAAAAAATAATTCTACTAAAAACAGAGATCTTCAATACTATCCAATTTAACCGAAACAAAAAGCCCCACGACATTTCTGCCGTGGGACAATTCATTTGGTAAATTGTAAAGAATGGAAGATTACCTTACAACAACTTTGTCAATGGATTTCTGTCCAGCAACAGTTGCACTGTAGAAATAGACACCAGCCTGTATATTGGCTACATCTACTTTAAACTTGTTAATTCCTGACACACCGACGGTATTGAGTGTATAAACAGTCTGGCCAAGAAGATTTGTTACTTCAATGGTTACATTCGAAGCCTTATTGAGATTTACTTCAATGGTAAGTGTCTCAACAACAGGATTAGGATAAGCTTTAAGCGAAGCTACTGCAGGAGCATTTTCAACACCAACACCATATATAAAATCAGCCGATTCAATGATGGCACCCTTCAGATAGCTATGAAAAACGGCTGACCCTGGGTCGTTAGTAGTACGGATATCTGATTTTGAAACAGGAATTTCGAATGAACCATCATCATGCGAGATTGTCGTTCCCGAAACGAACATGAAATAGTTTTCACCGTAAGTAGCTCCCTGATTGGTAAAGTCAATGATACCAGTGAAGAGCCCCTCGTCAACCTTATGTCCCCAGGCGCGAACGTCAGGATAAAGGTTGATGTCTTCCGTAAAGAATTCCGAATCAGTATCTGTCCATACGGCAAATACAGTTTTGCCATCGGCAGAACGGCTGGCCTGAAGGCGGTGATCCCAACCCTCTGCATCAGTACCGGCACCATAACCCGACTCAGCATCGGCTACAACATCAGTTTCAAGAGTATCAATGAAGCGGACATACCATTCATCGCCCTGATTTTCATTGTACACTTCAAACAGAGTGCCATTATCATAAGTAAAAGTATAACCTAATGAATCAGGGTGATCGGTATAGGTACCTTTAATGATTGCCATGATGTGCAGGTTTCCGTTAAAATCGACCACTACATCACTTTCGTTAAACGATGGTTTATATATCTCGTTAGCGGTGCCAGCTGTTTGAGACAGAGGCCAAACACGCTCATACAAGCCACTGGGTAACAACCCCTGGCCAATGAGGACAGGATTATTCACCAGATCAAGCATTTCCATTTTTGCCCATGAAGTACCGGCATCGGTAGTTTTATAAACAATTGGCTGGTAACCTGTGGCATCATTAACAGATGCACGGTTATCCGATCCTGTAAATACAGCATAGCCAACCATCCCATCGGGAGAAAAAGCTATGGTCGGACGAGTCATAAATACATAGGTTTGATCACCGGGAGCCAAGAGGAAAGGAATAGCCAATTTCGTGGAGTCCCATTGAAAACCACCTTCAGCAGTATTAAAGGTACCTCGATAGATATAGGGAATCACGTTAGCACCACCAACTTCGTAGTCTGTTGATATACCATGAGCATAACCGTTACTTTGTGCATTAAGTGAATATACAAGATCATTCCCGATAATGCTTTCAAGAAGTTGGTTATACAAATCGCTGCCTGCCCAATTGTTAGTAGCAAAGTTAGTGCCTACCCAATTAGTGCCATCAGTAATAGGTGCAGCCATTACTCTGTATGCGCTTGATGGATCAGTATTCCCGGCAGGGTTATATATTTCACCTGAAGGATAACGATTATTCCCTCCATTGGGGCTTGCGCTAATAGCACCTGTAAAGGTAGCTCCTCCATCTACCGATGTGGCGGTACAGATGTCATTCCCAGTACCAACAACACCTGTATTTCCACGGAAGGTGAACATCAGGGCATTGATGTCTTCGTTATAGGTCATGCAGGTCTGCTGTGGATACAGAATCCCATAAACATTGACAGAGGAAAACATGCTAATTGGCTCAACCTCGTTTGAAGCTTTAGGGGTCACAGGCTTCTGGTAGGGTTGAGGAGCCGACATCGGTGCAGCATCCTGCGAGAGTCCCTTCAGAGTTTGTTTCTGAAAGTTATTCTCGGCACGATACATCCGATTTTGGGCCATAACCATAGTAGTCAAACCGATAACTGTTAAAAAAAGAAAAAGTTTTTTCATGTTCTTAGATTAATTAATAAAAATAATATTTGATGGATAAAAGCCCCACTCATTACTGATGTGGGGCTTGGCATTTGGGTACTTATAATATAAAGACTATTTTACTACAACCTTATGCGTGGTCTTCTGACCATTCGCTGAGATATTGTAGAAATAAATGCCTGACTTCATGTTGTTAACATCCAGTGTATAAATGTTTTTCCCGGCAACGCCATTGGCATTGAGAGCATAAACACGCTGACCAAGGAGGTTGGTCATTTCAATATTCAGGTTTGAAGCTTTGTTCAAGTTCACTTCAATGCTAAGGGCTTCTGAAACAGGATTAGGATAAGCTGTCACTGAATTAACAAAATCCATCTGTTCAATTCCAACGCCATAAATGAATTCATTGCGTTCGAAAGTAATACCCTTCAGGTAGTCATGGTAAACAGGTTGGCCTGGGTCGTTGGTGGTACGGATATCTGACTTGGAAATAGGGATTTCCCAAAGGTCATCTGAATGCTTTATAGCGGTGGGTGATACAAACATAAAGTAATTCTCGCCATAGGTTGCACCCTGATTGGTGAAATCTTTTACATCTGTGAATAAACCCCCATCAACGAGGTGACCCCAGCCCCGAACATCGGGATAAAGATTGACTTCCTCGCTGAAAAATTCAGAATCGGTATCAGTCCAGATAGCAAAAACAGCTTTTCCATCGGCAGAACGGCTAGCCTGCAAACGCATATCCCAACCCACAGCATCAGAACCAGCACCGTAGCCTGAATCTTCAGCAGCAACGTCACGGGTTTCAAGAGTATCAATGTAACGAACAATCCATTCATCGGACTGATTTTCATTATAAATTTCAAACAAGGTTCCTTTTTCATATGTATAGGTGTAACCTAATGAATCGGGGTAATCAGAATATGTTCCCTGACAGAGAGCCATAATGTGAAGATTGCCGTTATGGTCAACAACAATATCTGTTTCCGCAAACCATGGTTTGAATATCTCTTCTGCAGTATTCTGTGTACGACGAAGGGGCCAAATACGTTCCCAAAGTCCACCAGGTAAAGGACCACTACCCACTAAAACGGGATTATTCTTAAGATCCAGAATGGACATTAAAGACCAAGTTGCGCCCATGTCAGTTGTTTTATAGATAATAGGCTGATAACCTGTCAGATCATCCGTAGCTGCACGGGCATCACCACCAATGAACATTGCGTAACCAACACTGCCGTCAGGAGAGAAAGCCATGTTGGCGCTAGTCCTGGCATCGTATGCTCCTGAAGAAAAATGGAAAGGTACATCCATATCAGCATCGGTATAAGTAAACCCACCAGCAGTACCATCAAAGACACCCTTAAAAATATAACCTTTTGCCCAAGAAAAGGTAGTTGTGTATTCTACACCAGCCACATGACAGATTCCATTGGCATCAACATCAAAACCACCACGAATCAGCATATCTCCACTACTACTGGCAGTACGAAATTCATTGTACAGGGCAGTGTTATCCCAGTTATTGGTCGCAAAATTGTTGCCTAACCAACCGGATCCGCCAGTGATAGGAGCCAGCATTACCTTATAGGCATTAGCAGGATCCGTATTACCAGCCGGGTTATAAATAGCACCTGAAGGGTAACGGTTGTTCCCTCCATTAGGACCAGCTGAAACTCCTTTAGCAAAGGTTGCACCACCATCAACTGAAACGGTAGTGGCAATGTCATTACCAGTTCCGATATCATTTGTGTTGCCGCGTGCAGTAAACATAATAGCATCAATGTCATCATTGTACGTAATACAGGTTTGCTCCTGTACCAACAAAGTGTAAACGTTCAATGAAGAAAAAAGATCAATTGGCTCAACGTCATTGGTTGCCTTAGGTAAGACATGATTTTGATACTGCGTCGGATTAACCATCGGAGTAGCATCCTGAACTGTTGAAGCCTGCATTTTTTTGCGAGCACTATTTTCAAATTGAAATGCTGCACTTTGGGCCATTACTAATGTGCCAAGGCCCATTGCCAAACTTAAGAGTAAGAGTTTTCTCATCTTTGTGGTTTTTAGGGTTTTACATGAATTAAATAACAAGTTGTCTGAAAAGTCAAATATAGACTATTTTTTTCGTATAGCAAGTATCCTTTAAAAAAAACTGAGATAACTCCTGTAATATATAGTATATTTTTAAGAAATATGTAAATATTACAATCGGTTATCACAAAAAAACACGATTCACATCATGATCTCTGGTTTTTCCTATAAAAAAACTGGGTCGCCGATAGGCGACCCAGCATATTATCGGTTGAAAGACAGATTTATCCCTTATCGGACAACCAATTTGCGTGTAACGCGCCCTTCTCCAGCGATGACATTATAAAAATAGACACCCGCTTTGAGGTCGCTCAGATTTGTAGTGAACTGATGCGAACCGGCTGAAACATTTTTATGAACGATATTTCTCACTGTCTGCCCAACCAAATTTGTGAGAGTAATTTCGACATTAGAAGCGGTAGCAACATCAATCGTAAAGGTAGTAGTTCCATTGGTCGGATTTGGGTAAACATTCACATTATTTACAATACCTTCAACAGATTCAATTCCCACTGGAAAATCACTTAGTTCAAACTTAAGGTCCTTCACATAGTAAAATGTAACAGGCAGACCAGGATCATTAGTTGTCCTGATATCGGTAATTGAATAAGGAATCTTCCACGATGTTCCATCATTGATAACGACTTCAGCAGCATAATTATAAAAAGCTTCGCCATAGATATTTGAATTGCGTGTGAAATTCTTTACTTCAGCAGCTCCATAATCCAAGTGACGGGCATAAGCCAGAATATCTGGGTAGAGGTTAATCTCTGTTCCAAAAAACTCAATATCAGTGTCAGTCCAGGTAGCAAAGACCACTTTTCCATCGGCTGAACGGCTAGCTTGTAAGCGATGTCCCCAACTCAGTGCATCCTCACCTGATCCATATCCACTTTCCTCTTTAGGTACATCACGGGCTTCGAGGGTATCAATGTAATTAACAGACCAGTTATCACCCTGGCCTTCATTATAGAGTTCGAAGATGGCACCTTTTTCATAGGTGTAGGTATAGCCAATTGAATCAATATGATCTGAATAAGCACCCTTAGCAAGTGTGAAAATGTGAAGATTGCCATTGGCATCAACAACACCATCGGTTTCTGCGAACATCGGTTTTACAGTTCCCCCTGTAGACCATTCTCTCTTTAAAGGGTACAGGTAGGGCTCCATAACCGAATTGTTCTTCAAATCGATATAGGCCATCAGGTTCCAAGTTTCACCACCATCGGTAGATTTATAAACAACCGGCTGGTAGGAGCAGCGATCACTACCTGCACGCGCGTCTGATCCAATAAAATAAACATATCCTACAGATCCGTCGGCAGCCCAGGCAGTATTTATTTGTGTATAGCTCATGTAATAAGCGCCATCAGTTCCTTTAACAATATCCGGGTATAGGGTCTGTGAGGTCCAGTTAAATTTGTTGTTAGCATTGTCAAATGTCCCTTTATAAACATAACCCAGGAAACTTGTTGGTCCAGAGGTGCCAACATACTGCAGTCCAACCATATGAACACTGCCAGTATTATCAATAGTCATACCGTTACGCGTAAGAAGATCTCCTGCTCCGGTTGTGCCTATTGTACTTTCGATGGCATTTGCTCCACCAAAAGTAGTACTGGCGAAGAAGTTACCTTCCCAGGCGCCAATGGTATAGGGGCCGGCCATTACACTGAAAGCATCATTTACATTGGTATTACCGGCAGGATTATAAATCACTCCACTCGGATAGCGATGAAGCTTGCCACCTTGTGCCGTAATAGCTACGGTTGAATTGAAAGAATTACCACCGTCGGTGGAGGTGGAGTTGATCAGGTCGTTACCCGTTCCAATCACATTAGTTTCGCCACGGTGGGTCATCATGATCAGATCAAGGTCGGGATTGTAAGCCATACAGGCCTGTTCTTCAACCAACACGGTGTAAATGTTCAAAGAGCTTGAGATCTTAACTTTATCTACCTCTGAAGCAGCTTTGGGAAGATTTGGACGCACGTACTGAAGCGGGTTTCCCGTAACAGTAGGATCCTGTAGTGCACGCGGACTGTTCTGCATGCGTTTGGTCGCGTTGGTAAGGTAAGTCTGGCTAAATCCAGAAACACCAATCCCAATAACGAGACCCACGAGTAGGACTCTTTTCATTTTACTTAAAATTAAATTAGACAATAGGTTAGATTTCCTCATTGCGCCGGTTAAAGCGCCGACTTCATCCCTGAAGTCTCTTGCAAAAATAAAGAATATTCACTATAAAAGAACAACCCGGGGAAGATAATAAACCTTCACCCGGGCAACCAAATCATGCAACTGCTAAAAACAACAACCTAAAATACTCAATATGTGAGATATAAATATTTATACAGCCCCTGAAAGGCATTCCTTAAAGTAAAAATTTATATTCATTTTACGATAAACTTCCTGACTGTATATGTTGAATTGACACTCACGCGGAGAAAATATATACCTGACTTAAGTGAATTTACATCAATTGACATCGTGTTTTCCCCAGCCTTGAATGCTACGGATACACCTGGCAGGACTTTTGAACCTGTGAGATCAAATACACATAAATCAACTTCGGCCTGATCAGCAACAGAAACGATAACATTAACCTTTTCAGCTGCAGGATTTGGATACAGATTCACAGTAGATTCTCTGACGGCCTCATTAACTCCATCAATAATAAAGTCACCATCACTAAAGCCAATCCCCCTGACAAAACGATGAAAGACGGGAAGGTCAGGATCATTGGTCGTGTGAATATCTGTTGTTGTAACTGGAAGCATCCAGCCCCCTTCAGCCCGTTTAACTATTGGTGAGAGGTAATGGAAATAATTATCGCCCCAAACATCGCTACCATTTGTAAAATCAACTACATAGGTTGACCGGTTATTCTCTAAATCGCGCCCCCAGCCAAAAAGATCAGGATACAAATTGATGTCAACCCCGAAGAAACTCGAATCAGTATCGGTCCATGTAACAAAAACGAAATCGCCTTCAGGCGAAGTGGCAGCCTGTACACGGTGACCCCACCCAACAGCATCTTCACCAGACCCATAACCTGATTCGGTAGATAATACCTGATCGGTCTGCATTGTATCCACAAACTGTATTAGCCACTCATTTCCCTGGCCCTGATTGAACAACTCAAACAGTGTCCCATTGTCATTGTTATAAACATAGCCCAATGAATCAGCATGATCACTTGAACCACCTTTGCAAAGCATGAACACATGTGCGTTTCCATCGTTATCAACTACCATATCAGTCTCTGAAACAAATGGTTTCACAATATTTGGATCACGAGCCAAACCAGGAAGCCAGGGAATCAGGGCAGGATGATTTTTCAGATTAATGTAATCCATGATCTCCCAAGTAACACCTCTGTCAATACTTTTATAAATGATGGGTTGAAATGAACATAAATCATCACCGCTGCGGGCATCTGCCCCGACAAAAGACATATAACCGATCTGACCGTTAGGAGAAAACGCAACATTAATTTCTGATACAAGTATATCCCAGGTTTGATCTCCTGCATGATTTACATCAGGGTTTAGTATCTGCTCGGTCCATTCAAACTGACCAGAACCGGTATTGTAAACACCCCTCAGTATATGTCCTTCGCAATATGTAGCATAATTCTGACCGTTGAGCGCATAAGCCGCTCCACATATATGAGCCACCCCTCCTGGATCAACTGTCAATCCATGCCGAACTATCAAATCATATCCAGAAGTGTTTTCAACCATTTTCTCATCAACTTGTAGGCCTTCAAATGTAGAACTTGCCAAATAGGTTTTAGACCAACTGTTACTTTCTGTCCTTGGCCCCGCCAACAATCTGTAAGCATCACCAATAGTTGTATTTCCTTGAGGATTGAATATGATCCCACTGGGATACCTCCGTAAAATATTAGTATTTGCAAGGGATATTTCAGATTCAAACGTCGCACCATCATCGATTGAAGTTGATGAAACTAATTCATTGCCTGTAGCAATTACACCAGGATTTCCACGATTAGTAAACATCAACATATCCAAATCAGGGTTATAAATCAGACAATGCTGCTGGGCCATAAGTACAGAAAAAATGTTAACAGACGATGAAATATCTGTGATTGAGATATTATCCTTAACTTTTTCAAGTTTTAGGCCATTATAAGGAATAGCCACGGCATCAGTTCGCTCAATGATGCGTTCATGAACACGGGCTTTCTCCGAATGGACAACATTCTGCGCATTTGTAGTCAACACAAGACACGCCAGCCCCACAAAAAAAAGTAGATGCTTCTTCATAACAATAGATTATTTAGGATAATTAATAATTGCCGGAAAACCCGGCACAAAACACTCATTTAAAAAGAAATAACGCAATTATCATGATCATGCGATAGTGTAGTATAATAGCATGACGTATTTGCAATCACTGCAAAACATCCGTTGATTCTCATATGAAAAGGTTACTTGTGAATTAATGGACTAACGCCATAGAATCAGTAATACGATAACTTTTCAGACAACTATGTTATCCGACTCATTATTACACCCTGTACAGAATGACAGTTTTGCCTTACACTCTGTTGATCTGACTAAAAAGAGATGGGCAAATTCCAATTCAGCTTTCCATCAAATCAGCATTCTCAATGACACATTTTGTTATTCCTATCTATCCAGACGTAGTTCATAGTCTGATGGTTGCCTTAGGCAAAAAAATAACAAAAAATCAAATCGTAGCTGACCTGTTGAGCATGTTATCAGAATTAAATGAAAATCTATAGGTGACGTGCTTTTTGGCAAACACTGAACCGGTAGCCGCTTGTAAAGCCTGCATTTTAGGGTTAAAGTCTCCTACCCAACTAAGCTCTAACTCATGTATCCATGTTTTCTTAAGTATCGTCCGGTAAAGATGATATATAATCCCTGCCTCAATACCGTACCGCTGGTAACGTGGTAAGATCCCCATAATAATCATTCGGGCTCTGCTGTACCTGCGAAGCCTTAGTCCGATAAGCAGGCTAAGTTTGTGAATCAAATTAAGCTTTCCCTTAAATGGCTTTATTAATTGGTTGATATCAGGAAAGATAATCTCGAAACCGATTGGCTCATCATGATGATAGGCAAACCAAATAAGCTCAGGATCAATGATTGCTCTTGCTTTTGTAAATGTCTTTCGGAGGGTATCGATTTCAATAGGAGTAAAATTATCATGAAACTTCCATGCTCCGTCATACACGGTTTTGAAGTCAGCAAGAAACCTCTCCGACTGCCTGAAGTCAAAATGTCGATAGTTAAACTCCTTTTTTCTGAGGACCCAGTCGGCTATCTTACCAAACCGCGCAGGTATTGGTTTAGTTAGATCCAGATGATTGGTTCTTTGCTGAAAATATTCTTTAAATCCGTATGACTCAAAGAGATGTTGGTAATAGGGCATATGGTATGGCATACCATATCCGGGATGAGTAAACCCCTCGACCAGCAGTCCCCAGAAATTGTCGTTCTCACCAAAATTCACCGGCCCGTCCATGGCCTTCATTCCCTGATCTTCAAGCCATTTACGGCAAGAATCAAAAAGCATAAAGGCAGCCTCCTGATTATTGATACATTCAAAAAAACCCAAGCCACCAGTTGGCACTTCGTATCCAAAAGCTTTATTCCTATTAATAAAGGCAGCAACACGCCCAATTGCTTTTCCACTGTTGTATAACACCCACCGTATGGTCTCACCATGCGAATAAAAGACATTAACAGAAGGATTAAAAATATCATTGATCTCAGCATCAAAAGGGCAAACCCAATGAGGGTCATCACGATAGATAAAACGTGCTACATCAAGAAAATCAACCTCTACTTGTTTATTTGAAACTTCAATCAATTCCATGTCATCTGTTTTGTTGTGCAAATGTAGTAGATTCAAGCGGTGCTGGCAAATACAACTCATATCATGGAACTAGTTAAAAAAACACAGCACCATAGATATAACAATCTGTGGTGCTGCAAAACTCGGTAAAAGACGCAAGCAGGTCTATCGGGCGTAACGATAAGATTTTCCAGGGTAAATAGCTGAAGTACCCAATGCTTCCTCAATCCTCAAAAGCTGATTGTATTTAGCAATCCGATCGGTACGACTCGCAGAACCAGTTTTGATTAGCCCTGTATTCAGAGCCACTGCCAAATCGGCAATCGTAGTATCTTCAGTTTCACCAGAACGATGGCTCATTACGGCAGTATAACCGGCTCTGTAAGCCATATTCACAGCGTTGATAGTCTCTGTAAGAGAACCAATCTGGTTAACTTTCACCAGAATGGAATTAGCCACTCCTTTTTCAATCCCCTCTGAGAGACGCTCTACGTTTGTAACAAACAGGTCGTCGCCAACAAGCTGAATCTTATGACCCGTAATTTCGGTCATATACTTCCACCCAGTCCAATCGTCTTCAGCCATGCCATCTTCGATTGAGATGATTGGATATTTATCAACCCAGGTTTTCCAGAAATCTGCCATTTGGTTTGGCGTCAGTTTTTCACCTGTTGATTTTTTAAAATGATACATGTTCTCTTCAGGGATGAAATACTCGGATGAAGCAGGATCAAGCGCCAGGTAGACATCTTCACCGGGACGGTAGCCGGCAAGTTCAATAGCCTGAAGAATAACCTTTATGGCCTCTTCATTCGATTTAAGATTAGGAGCAAATCCACCTTCATCTCCAACATTTGTTGAATATCCGGCTTTTTTTAAAACCTTGGCAAGGTTATGAAAGACCTCAGCACCCATTTGAAGTGCCCTGGCAAATGAATTTGCACCCACAGGCATGATCATGAATTCCTGAAAGTCGACCGAATTATCAGCATGAGACCCCCCATTTATGATGTTCATCATAGGAATGGGCAGGGTGTTAGCATTGACTCCGCCAAGATACCGGTACAGGGGTTGGCCCGACTCCTGTGCAGCTGCTTTGGCAACGGCCAGAGAAACACCAAGGATCGCATTAGCTCCAAGATTACCTTTATTAGGTGTTCCGTCGAGTTCAATCATCCTCGCATCAATTTCATTTTGCTCTTGTACGAAAAAGCCTTTCAGTTCATCGTTAATAGTAGTATTAACATTTTGCACGGCCTTAAGGACACCTTTACCAAGAAAATTTCCTTTATCGCCATCTCTTAGTTCAACGGCCTCGTGAACACCCGTTGAGGCTCCTGATGGTACGGCAGCTCGACCTAGGACACCATTCTCGGTTATTACGTCAACCTCAACGGTTGGATTACCCCTCGAATCAAGAATTTGACGGGCACGAATATCGATAATCTGACTCATCTTAAAAAAATTAGTGGTTATGAGATAAAATGAGAAAAGGATAAAGCAGAGCGAACTACTTCATCCTTTTCAAAGAACCTACAAAGTATTAAATTTATTCATCCTTTTTGGTCTCAGTAGGAGAAGCAACATCAGTTGCCTTCTTCTTGCTACGTCGTGTCCTGGTCGAACGAGTAGCTTTGGTGTCCTGTGATCCAATCATCAGTTCATTGAAATCTACCAGCTCCATCATACACATTTCAGCAGCATCACCCAGACGGTTGCCAGTCCTGAGTATCCTGGTGTAACCTCCTGGACGATTGGCTACTTTAACACTAATGGTGCGGAACAGTTCCGTTACAGCTTCTTTATTGCAAAGATAACTGTAAACCATACGGCGGTTATGCATGGAGTCTTCTTTGCCACGGGTGATCAAAGGCTCCACATACTTGCGAAGTTCTTTGGCTTTTGCAACGGTGGTAGTGATTCTTTTAGCCAGAATCAGGGATGAAGCCATGTTGGAGAGCATTGCCTTTCGGTGCGTGCTGGTTCTGCCTAAATGGTTGACTTTCTTACCGTGTCTCATTTTTATTAATCCTTATCTAGTTTATATTTTTCAATTTTCATCCCAAATTCTAATCCCTTGGTATCAACCAACTCCTCGAGTTCGGTGAGTGATTTTTTACCAAAATTGCGGAATTTGAGTAAATCGCTTTTGTTGTAAGAAACCAGATCGCCAAGAGTTTCAACATCAGCAGCTTTAAGGCAGTTAAGCGCCCTTACACTGAGGTCGAGATCGACTAACTTAGTTTTCAACAACTGGCGAATATGCAATGAACCTTCGTCAAGGTCGTCATTCAACACTTTCACTTCCAAATCCATGGTTATCTTCTCATCGCTGAAAAGAAGAAAGTGATGAATCAGAATTTTTGCCGATTCTTTTAGTGCATCTTTAGGAGAGATTGATCCATCGGTCACAATTTCAAGAATGAGCTTTTCGTAGTCAGTTTTCTGCTCAACACGAAAATTCTCCACAGTGTAGCGAACATTCTTTACAGGTGTATGAATCGAGTCCATAGCGATAGTGCCAATCGGAGCATTTAAGGCCTTGTTCTCCTCGGCAGGAATGTAACCACGTCCTTTATCGATGGTAAGTTCAAGCGATAGCTTGATAGAGCGTTCCATATTGCAGATAACAACGCCCGGATTCAGAACCTGAAATACTGACAGGAATTTGTTAATATTTCCGGCGGTAAACTGATCCTGATCGCCGATCACCACGTGAACTTTCTCACTGGTTTCTGTATCCACGAGTCGCTTAAAGCGGATTTGTTTAAGGTTAAGGATGATGTCAGTAACATCTTCCACCACACCTTTGATCGAGGAAAACTCATGATCGACACCGTCGATGCGCACCGAAGTGATTGCAAAACCTTCAAGCGAACTCAACAGAATTCGACGAAGCGCATTGCCAATGGTGATGCCAAATCCAGGTTCCAAAGGACGAAATTCAAAGATTCCTTTATTATCGTCGGAGTGAACCATGATCACTTTATCCGGTTTTTGAAAAGTCAGAAGAGCCATATATTGGTTGTTATCTAATTAAACAGATCAAACAATAGATTACTTGGAGTACAACTCAACGATGAGCTGTTCCTTAATATTCTCGGGAATTTCTTCACGAGGAGGATAGTTCATAAATTTACCTGTCATCATGGAAATGTCCCATTCAAGCCAGCTATACTGTTGTCCTCGTCCTGAAAGTGAATCAGTAACAGTTTCCAGAGATTTTGATTTCTCGCGAACTGCGATGATATCGCCCGGACGAAGGTGATATGAAGGAATGTTGACTACAGAACCATTAACGGTAATGTGACGATGACCAACCAGCTGACGGGCTGCACTGCGCGAAGGAGCAATGCCGAGGCGGTAAACTACGTTATCGAGACGGGCTTCAATAAACTGAAGAAGAACTTCACCAGTAATACCATGTGATCTGGCAGCCTTTTCAAACAAATTCCTGAACTGACGTTCTAGAATTCCATAGGTATACTTAGCCTTTTGCTTCTCAGCCAGCTGAATACCATACTCACTCTGTTTGTTTCTGCGTTTTGAATTACCGTGCATTCCCGGAGGGAAATTCTTCTTCTCGAAATATTTATCAGGTCCAAATATAGGATCTTTGAAACGTCGTGCAATTTTTGTCTTAGGACCAATGTATCTTGCCATAACGGATTTGTTGAATTGGGTTTATTGCTATTCCCTAGATTAATAACTTCAAATAATTATACTCTGCGGCGTTTAGGAGGACGGCAACCATTGTGAGGCAAAGGAGTAATATCCTTAATCTCGGTTACTTCTATACCGGCACCATGCAGGGTACGGATGGCAGACTCACGGCCTGAGCCGGGGCCTTTCACAAATACTTTCACTTTGCGCAGTCCAAGATCGTAAGCAACTTTTGCACAATCAGTAGTTGCCATTTGAGCAGCGTATGGGGTATTTTTCTTTGATCCCCTGAAGCCCATTTTTCCAGCCGAAGCCCAGGAAATAACCTGTCCGGCATTGTTGGTAAGGGTAACGATAATGTTATTGAAAGAGGCACTGACATAAGCCCGTCCGGTAGCTTCTACCTTTACGACCCTTTTCTTGGTGCTCTTTGCAGATTTCTGACTTTTAGCCATCTCTGATTATCCTTTGTAATTAAAATATTGCTTATTAATTAGCCTTTCGCTGCCTTTTTCTTGTTGGCAACGGTTTTCTTCTTACCCTTCCGGGTACGGGCATTGTTCTTTGTACTCTGGCCACGCAACGGCAACCCGATACGATGACGAACACCTCTGTAGCAACCGATATCCATCAGCCGCTTAATGTTCATCTGGGTTTCCGAACGCAGTGCGCCTTCAACTTTGAACTTTTCGTTGATAATGTTACGGATGGCGGTCTGCTCATCGTCGTTCCAGTCCTGAACTTTTTTGTTCTTATCAATCCCGGCTTCCGCCAAAATCTGAACTGAAAGGCTGCGACCAATTCCGTAAATATAGGTTAAACCTATTTCTCCACGCTTATTTTTTGGTAAGTCAATACCTGAAATCCTGGCCATATATTATTCTTCTGATTATTTATTTGCCTTAATTATCCCTGTCTCTGCTTGTACTTGGGATTTTTTTTGTTGATGACATAAACCCGCCCCTTGCGACGTACAACCTTGCATTCAGGGGTTCTTTTTTTTACAGATGCTCTGACTTTCATTTTCTATGGTCTTTATTCCTGTGAATTATTTGTATCTGAATGATATCCTGCCCTTCGACAAATCGTATGGGGTCATTTCAACCTTTACCCTGTCACCAGGCAGAATTTTAATATAATGCATTCGCATTTTACCGGAAATGTGGGCTATGATCTGGTGGCCGTTTTCGAGTTCGACCCTGAACATTGCATTGCCCAAAGATTCAACTACTGTTCCGTCTTGTTCAATTGATGGCTGTTTTGCCATAATTTTAATTCCTCGATTTTAATACTTCGTCTATAAATTCAAATGTAGAAAGAACCTCGGCCTTTCCTTGCCGAACTACAACATCATGCTCAAAATGAGCCGATGCTTTCCGGTCGGTAGTTCTTATTGTCCATCCGTCACGTTCCTGTACAACCGCTTTTCCTCCAAGATTGATCATTGGCTCTATGGCCAAAACCAAACCAGATTGTAAACGATGCCCTACACCGCGTCGTCCGTAGTTCGGAACATCAGGCGATTCGTGAAGGTTTCGGCCAAGACCATGACCTACCAAATCGCGTACTACTGAGTAACCACGCATTTCAACATACTGTTGAATGGCATAACCAATATCGCCAATTCGGTTCCCGGCAACAGCTTGTTCGATCCCCATGGTCAACGATTCTCTTGTGGCATTTACAAGAGCCTGAACTGAGGCGTCGACTTCTCCGATTACGAATGTAAATGCTGAATCGCCATGAAAACCATTCATCAATACACCACAATCTACCGAGACGATGTCTCCTTCCTTTACTTCTCGTTTACTGGGAAATCCATGTACAACCACCTCATTAATTGAGATACACAATGTACTGGGAAATCCATTATAACCCTTGAAGCCAGGTTTTCCACCGTTGTCGCGGATAAACTCCTCGGCACGCCGGTCAAGAGCTTCAGTAGTGATTCCCGGATCGATTATCCGAGCCACTTCCGCTAGTGTTTTTCCAACAAGCAAAGAACTTTGACGAATAAGTTCTATCTCTTCTTCAGATTTGAGATGAATCATAGCCACTTATCCGCAGGTTACATTCCGATAGCCGATGCACGACCCTTAATACGGCCCGACTTCATCAACCCATCATAATGACGCATCAACAGGTGACTCTCAACTTGCTGAAGCGTATCGAGGACAACGCCCACGAGAATCAGCAGTGAAGTGCCGCCATAAAACTGAGCAAACTGAGTATTCACACCTATCATCCTCACAAGAGCAGGCATTATGGCTACGAAAGCCAGAAAAATGGAGCCAGGAAGGGTAATGCGTGACATTACATTATCAATAAAATCTGCGGTTCTCTTCCCAGGTTTAATTCCAGGAATAAAACCGCCATTCTTCTTCATATCTTCTGCCATTTGATTGTGGTTCACTGTAATAGCAGTATAGAAGTATGTAAAGATAATGATAAGTAATGCGAACACAAAGTTATAACTAAAACTGTTAATATTGGTGAAAGCGGAAAAGAAACCTGAAAGCGTTTCACTCTGGGCGAATCCGGCAATGGTTAGCGGCAAAAACATTATTGCCTGAGCAAAAATGATTGGCATAACACCAGCAGCATTTACCTTCAAAGGAATATACTGCCTAACACCACCGTACTGCTTATTCCCAACAATGCGACGTGCATACTGCACCGGAATCCGGCGTGTACCCTGAACTAACAGAATTGTAATAAGTATAACAACAATAAGAACAGCTATTTCAAGCACAAAGAATACAAGACCACCTCCCTTCTGCTCCATTCTGGAGATAAATTCACCGAAAAGGGCAAAGGGCAGACGGGCAATGATACCAATCATAATAATTAGTGAAATACCGTTTCCAATGCCTTTATCAGTAATCTTTTCACCAAGCCACATTACGAACATGGTACCTGATACAAGAATAATAATGGATGATATCCAGAAGAAGGTCGTTGTACCCGTTCCATTAGGATCGAATGGGTAAACAGCCTCTGCAGGAAGTTGAGAGATTACATTAGCCAGATAGGCAGGAGCCTGCATTGCTGTAACTGCAATGGTAAGGTATCGGGTCATCTGGTTAATTTTTGTTCGCCCGCTCTCACCTTCCTTCTGTAGTTTCTGGAAGTAAGGCACAATCATACCCATCAATTGAATCACAATGGATGCCGAAATGTAAGGCATGATACCGAGTGCAAAGATGGAAGCATTAGAGAATGCTCCACCAGAGAACATATTCAACAGCCCGAGCAATCCATCGCTGGATTGCTTCTGAAGGGCTGCAAGCTGATTAGGATCAATTCCGGGGAGCACCACATAAGCACCAAGTCTGTAGATGACCAGAATGCCCAGAGTATAGAGAATCCGCTTGCGCAATTCCTCAATCTTAGCGATGTTCCGAAGGGTTTGAATAAGCTTTTGCATAGCGGTATTAGATTTGGGTTGCTACACCACCTGCTGCTTCAATGGCCTTGAGGGCAGCTGCAGAAAATGCATGTGCTTTAACTTCGATTTTTGCTTCGAGGGCGCCCCGTCCTAGGATCTTTATGCGATCAGTCTTGCTGACAAGACCGTTGGCCTGTAAAGTCTCCGGGTCAAACTGACTGATTCCTTTGGCCTCAAAGAGACCCTGGAGAACATCGAGGTTAATTCCAGAGAATTCAACCCTGTTACGGTTTTTAAATCCACCCTTGGGAAGGCGGCGATAGAGTGGCATCTGACCACCTTCAAAACCTACCTTAGAACTATACCCTGAGCGCGATTTGGCCCCTTTATGTCCGCGGGTAGAAGTACCGCCACGGCCAGAACCCTGGCCACGACCAATACGTTTTCTGGCTTTTGTAGATCCTTCTGCCGGTTTAAGATTCGATAAATCCATATCTTTTGAACTTTCTTAAATGGTTACAATACTTCGATTTCTTCAACTGAAAGCAGGTGACCGATTTTATTAACCATACCCCTGATCTGAGGAGTATCGTTTAGTTCTACCACCTGGTGCATTTTGCGGAGGCCTAAAGCATCGAGAGTCAATTTCTGACGCTGCGGCCGGCCGATTCTGCTTCTGACTTGCGTAATCCTGAGTTTTTTCATCTTTTCGCGGTTTTTTATATTATCCGTTGAAAACTTTATCAAGGCTTATGCCGCGTAGCTGTGCGACGGTATTCGGATCACGTAGTTGCATGAGAGCATCAATGGTGGCTTTCACCACACTGTGTGGGTTGGATGAACCTTTCGACTTGGCCAGCACATCTCTTACTCCAACACTCTCAAGCACTGCACGCATAGCGCCACCAGCAATTACTCCGGTACCAGGGGCAGCAGGTTTTAAGAAAACCTTCGCGCCACTATACTTACCAGTCTGCTCATGAGGAAGCGTTCCTTTAAGCACTGGTACTTTTACCAGATTCTTCTTAGCATCGTCAACCCCCTTGGCAATGGCGGCGGTCACTTCCTTGGCTTTACCAAGGCCGTATCCAACTACGCCGTTTTCGTTACCCACCACAACAATTGCGGCAAAGGTGAAGGTGCGGCCCCCTTTGGTTACTTTCGTAACACGGTTGATGGCCACCAACCTGTCTTTAAACTCGATTTCGCTCGATTTTACTCTTTTAATATTAACGTTCGACATAGCTGATGATTAAAATTTTAGACCACCTTCTCTGGCTGCATCAGCCAAAGCTTTAACTCTACCATGATAAAGAAAACCGCCGCGATCGAATACCACGCGCTCAACGCCAGCTTCAACAGCGAGTGTAGCCAACATCTTACCAACTAAACGAGCCTGGTCGGTTTTTGTAACTTTCTGACCGGCAATCTCTTTATTCATCGAGGAGGCAGAAGCGATAGTATGGCCTTCTGTGTCGTTGATTACCTGTGCATAAATATCGTGGTTGCTACGAAACACTGAAAGACGAGGTTGTTCAGGTGTTCCGAAAACCTTCTTTCTGATACTCTTTCTGATCTTGAGTCTCCTGTGTTCTTTTCTGCTTTTAAATGACATACTTGTTCAGTTTTAAGAATGTTATTATTTGGATGAAGCAGTTTTACCGGCTTTCCTTCTGACAACTTCATTAACAAACCTGACACCTTTACCTTTGTAAGGTTCGGGGCGGCGGAAGGCACGAATGCGCGAGGCAACCATACCAAGAAGTTGTTTATCGCATGACTCCAGCGTAATGATGGGGTTCTTACCTCTTTCTGTTACAGTTGTAACTTTGATCTCAGGTGCGAGCTCAATAAAAAGGTTGTGTGAAAAACCTAATGAGAGTTCAAGTAACTGACCGGTTGCCTGGGCTTTGTACCCAACACCGACTAGCTCCTGTACTAGTTTGAATCCCTCGCTGACACCTTTTACCATATTGGCGACCAGCGAACGGTAAAGTCCGTGCTTTGCTGACAGATCCATGTTTCCGGGCTCAGGATTCTCCATCAAAAGGTGTGTACCCTCCAGCTTCACAGCAAGACGGGGATCGACCTGCTGAGTAAGTGTCCCCACTTTACCTTTAACGGTCACCAGATTGTCAGAGGAGACTGTCACCTGTGTTCCGGCGGGGATATTAATTGGTTGTTTACCTATTCTTGACATAAATACTCAATGTTAACAATTAACTGATGTAACATACAATTTCACCACCAACATTGAGATTACGAGCCTCCTTGTCGGTCATCAGACCATGAGAGGTAGAGATGATGGCGATACCCAGGCCATTGAGGACTCTGGGAAGGTTATCGGCCTGAGTATATTTACGCAGACCGGGTTTGCTGATTCGTACCAGTGAGCGAATGGCGCTCATTTTGGTTACGGGATGATATTTCAGCGCTATCTTGATGGTACCGGGAGCGGGCTCATCTTCGAATTTGTAATTGAGGATGTACCCCTTTTCGAACAGAATTTTCGTCATTGCCTTTTTCATGTTTGAAGCCGGGATTTCAACCACCCGGTGATTAGCATGAACGGCGTTCCTCACTCTGGTCAAATAATCTGCAATCGGATCAGTTACCATATTCTTTTATCTATCAAATGTTTACCAACTTGCTTTTCTAATACCGGGAATCAGACCGTGCGAGGCCATTTCCCTGAAATTTATACGGGAGATCCCAAACTGGCGCATATAGCCTTTTGGGCGGCCCGTGATGCTACACCTGTTATGAATCCTAACGGGTGATGCATTGTGAGGAAGCTTTTGCAATCCAATTACATCGTTAGCTGCTTTGAGCTCAGCCCTTTTGGCAGCATATTTTTCGACGAGTCTCAGACGTTTTACCTCGCGGGCTTTCATTGATTCTTTTGCCATACGCTATAATTATTTTTGATTTTTAAAAGGAAATCCGAATTCTTTCATCAGTGCCAAAGCTTCTTGGTCAGTAGGGGCACTGGTCACGAAGGTGATGTCCATTCCATTAATCTTGGCCACCTTGTCGATGTTGATTTCGGGGAAGATAATCTGCTCGGTTACACCGAATGTATAGTTCCCACGGCCATCGAAACCTTTCTCATTAATTCCCCTGAAATCGCGTATGCGCGGTATTGCAACGGAGATCAAACGATCCAGAAATTCATACATCTTGTCATTTCGCAGGGTCACCCGGACGCCGATAGGCATACTGCGTCTAAGCTTGAAGTTAGAAATATCCTTCTTCGAACGGGTTGCTACGGCTTTCTGACCAGCGATGTTGGTCATTTCTTCAAGGCCGGCATCGATAAGTTTCTTATCGGCAATAGCATCACCCAAGCCCTGGTTTAAAACGATTTTTGCCAATTTTGGAACCTGCATGACAGTCTTGTATCCAAACTGTTTTGTCAACGCAGCCACTATTTCATTGGCATATTTTTCTTTTAGCCTCGGAGTGTAATTCATTATTTTATAACCTCCCCTGTGTTTTTAGAGTAACGGACTGATTTTTCGGTCTTTGGGTCTAACTTACGTCCAATACGAGTTGCCTTGCCGGTTGAATCGATGACCTTTAGGTTAGACAGGTGAATAGGGGATTCCTGCTTTACGATTCCTCCCTGAGGGTTCTTTGCATTGGGCTTGGTATGTTTTGATACCAGGTTAACGCCTTCTACAATTGCACGGTATTTTTCCGTGTCAATGCGCAGTACTTTACCCTGCTGCCCTTTATGGTCGCCGGCAATTACCATCACCGTATCGCCTTTTTTGATATGTAGTTTAAACATATTGAGTTGGCATTAAAGTTTAGAGCACTTCAGGTGCAAGTGAGACAATTTTCATAAACTGTTTTTCCCTTAATTCACGGGCCACAGGTCCGAAAATACGGGTACCGGTCATTTCACCGGCAGCATTGAGCAACACACAAGCATTGTCGTCGAACCTGATATAAGAACCATCGGCACGACGGATCTCTTTTGAAGTACGAACGATGACGGCTTTGGCAACTGCTCCTTTTTTAATATTACCAGAGGGAATGGCATGCTTTACCGCAACGACGATTTTATCGCCGACGGAGGCATATTTCTTACGGGTACCACCAAGCACCCTGATACATAGCACTTCCTTGGCTCCACTGTTATCTGCAACAGACAATCTGCTTTCCTGTTGAATCATAATTACTTAGCTCTTTCAATGATTTCTACTAATCTCCAGCATTTATCTTTACTCAGCGGACGGGTTTCGGCAATGCGAACCGTATCGCCGGTGTGCGATTCGTTCTTCTCGTCATGAGCCATGAACTTTGAGGATTTTTTCAAAAACTTCCCGTATTTGGGGTGTTTTACCCTGCGCTCAACCACCACGACGATAGATTTTTCCATCTTATCGCTGACCACAACGCCGACTTTCTCTTTTCGTAAATTCCGGGTTTCCATATTTATATTACTTGGATTGTGCATCTTTTTCGCGTTTGCTCATCTCGGTTAAAATTCGGGCGACAGTCCTCTTGTATTCCCTCATTTGGTGAGGGTTTTCAATCGGTGACACAGCGTGGTTCAACTTTAGCCTAAGCAGTTGAGTCTTTTCTTCTTCGAGCCTTTCGCGAAGATCATTCGTCGAAAGTTCCTTGATCACTTCCTGTTTCATCTGATTATTTGGATGTATTATTCTTCTGAATAGTCATGACGTACAATAAACGATGTAGCTACTGGCAATTTCTGAGCAGCTAAGCGCATGGCCTCTTTGGCAATCGCTAACGGCACGCCGTCGGCTTCAAAGAGAATACGTCCCGGGGTTACCGGAGCCACAAAATATTCAGGAGCTCCTTTACCTTTACCCATACGAACTTCCGCAGGTTTTTTAGTAATGGGCTTATCAGGGAATATTCTGATCCAGATCTGACCTTCACGTTTCATGAAACGGGTCACTGCCTGACGAGCTGCTTCGATCTGGCGGCCGGTGAGAAAGGATGTTTCAAGCGTCTTCAAGGCAAACGATCCGAACGCAATCTCATGACCGCGCTGAGCGATGCCTTTCATGCGCCCCTTCTGCATCTTTCTATATTTAGTCTTCTTCGGCTGTAACATTATCGTAAAATATTAAATTTCAAGAATAAGGGTTATTTTCTGTTACGTCCGCCACGGCTCTTCGCCGGACGATTGTTACCCTGCATTTTGCCTTTGGGAGCTACGGCTGCACTTGGAGTAAGGTCAGGACGACCATAAATCTCACCTTTGCAAATCCATACCTTGATTCCAATACGGCCATAAGTCGTATGTGCTTCGTCATGTGCATAATCAATGTCGGCGCGCAACGTGTGTAACGGTGTACGACCATCCTTGAATTGTTCACGACGTGCAATTTCGGCACCACCGATACGACCGGAAATCAACACCTTGATACCTTCAGCTCCCATGCGCATAGTGCCAGCCATAGCAGTCTTCAATGCACGACGATAGGATACACGGCCTTCAATCTGACGGGCGATTGTACTGGCTACCAAAACGGCATCAACTTCAGGACGCTTGATTTCAGAAATATTTATCTGAATATCTTTGTTGGTAACTTTCTTTAATTCTTCCTTCAGTTTATCGACTTCCTGTCCACCTTTTCCGATAATAATTCCCGGACGTGCAGTGTGGATGGTAACGGTGACGAGTTTCAGTGTCCGCTCGATGACAATTTTCGAGATCCCAGCCTTTGACAGACGGGCATTCAAATACTTACGGATCTGGTGATCTTCAGCTAGCTTGGCGCTAAAAGTTTTACCGCCGTACCAATTGGAATCCCAACCCCGGATGATGCCAAGCCTGAGGCTTATCGGATTAGTCTTTTGTCCCATTCAAGTACAATTATAATGTTAGTTATTTACTTCAATTACTTCCTTGCGGTTACCCAAAACCAAGGTAATGTGGTTAGAGCGTTTACGTACACGGTAGGCACGACCCTGAGGGGCTGTGTGAATCCGCTTAAGCATCCGGCCACCATCGACCATCACCTCTTTTACGTACAGTTCGGCATCCTCAATGCGGGTACCTTCATTTTTAACCTGCCAATTGGCCATAGCCGAAAGCAGCAGTTTACGCATAACGATAGCGGCGTCCTTAGTACTAAATTTTAGTATTCCAAGTCCACGCTCCACGTCAACCCCTCTGATCATATCGGCTACCAAACGCATTTTACGCGGTGAGGTAGGACAATTATTCAAGCGGGCATTATAGAGGCTCTTTTTGGCCTCTTTCGTGGCTTCTGCTCTGATGTGTTTCCTAGATCCCATTATTCAGTGGCTTTATTTTTTTCCTTTATCCTTATTACCAGCATGTCCACGGAAAGTACGGGTGGGAGCAAACTCGCCGAGCTTGTGTCCGACCATATTTTCGGTGACATAAACCGGGATGAACTTGTTCCCGTTGTGAACGGCTATGGTTTGTCCGACAAAATCGGGTGATATCATAGAAGCCCTAGACCAGGTCTTGATCACGATTTTTTTATTCGATTCCACGACATCAAGCACTTTCTTTTCGAGCTTGAAGTGGATATAAGGGCCTTTCTTGAGAGAGCGACTCATAGCTGATAATGTTTATTACTTATTTATTTCTTCTTTCAATGATATAATTGTTGCTCGAGTTCTTCCGGGCGCGGGTTTTCTGACCCTTTGCCGGTTTGCCCTTGCGCGAACGGGGATGACCTCCCGAAGAACGTCCTTCTCCACCACCCATGGGGTGATCAACAGGGTTCATCGCTACACCACGGGTGCGCGGACGACGTCCGAACCACCTGCTGCGACCTGCTTTACCCGAAACTTCAAGGCTATGGTCGGTATTGGATACCATTCCCACTGTGGCTTTGCAGCTCTGGAGAATCATGCGCGTTTCGCCTGAAGGCAGCTTAATTATTGCAAATTTGCCATCACGTGAAAGAAGCTGTGCGTATGAGCCGGCACTGCGTGCCATCTTGCCTCCCTGACCAGGACGCAGCTCAATGTTATGAATCACTGTACCGAATGGGATATCACTCAAAAAAAGTGTATTTCCAATCTCAGGAGCGGCATCCTTTCCGGATAAAAGTTGTTGTCCAACTTTGAGTCCATTGGGCGCTACAATATAGCGCTTTTCACCATCGTTGTAAACTATCAGAGCTATACGAGCCGAACGATTCGGATCATACTCGATAGTCTTAACAACACCAGGAATACCTTCTTTATCGCGCTTGAAGTCGATGACGCGATACATTTGTTTGTGACCTCCGCCAATATAGCGCATGGTCATCTTTCCTGTGTTATCGCGTCCGCCACTCTTGCGGACAGGTTCCAACAGACTCTTCTCCGGGGTGGAGGCCGTAATATCGTCGTAAGCGCTAATTACCTTAAAGCGCTGGCTCGATGTCGTCGGTTTATATTTCTTTAAAGCCATTTACTTTAAATATTGCTGTAAAAATCAATAGTATCACCTTTCGCTAAAGTTACGATTGCCTTCTTGTAGGAAGCTGACCTTCCGGCAATGAACCCTGTCTTTGTATAGCGCGACTTATGTTTTCCGAAGTAATTAATCGTATTCACAGCCACGGGATCTACGCCATAAAGTGCTTTCACGGCATGTTTGATCTGAATCTTATTGGCGCGTTTGTCAACAATAAATCCAAATCGGTTGAGCTTTTCGCCAGCCGCTGTCATTTTCTCGGTAATAACCGGTTTAATAATGATGTCCATTTTTCCTTTATTCTATTAAGGGTTAATGAATCCTTATTCGGCAGATAGTATCTGGTTAACTACCGGAAGGGCACTTTCTACAAACAAAATATTCTGTGCGTTCAGAATCTCGTATGTGTTTAAAGATAAAACACTTGACACTTTTGCCTGCCCCAGATTTCGAGCCGACAAATATACGTTATTATTTGATTCTGAAACAACTAAAAGAGTCTTTTTATCGAATACATTCAATTTTGTAAGCATTTCGATATAGCCCTTAGTGCGCGGTTTATCGAAGCTAAAATCTTCGATAACAGTTATTTTCTCTTGCACAGCCTTGTAACTTAGGGCCGATTTACGAGCCAACTGTTTGACCTTCTTGTTCAGTTTGAAACCATAGGTACGCGGACGTGGTCCAAATACGCGGCCTCCACCAACAAATACCGGTGAATTGATATCACCCGAACGGGCTCCGCCTGTCCCTTTCTGACGTTTCAGCTTACGGGTACTTCCCGAAACCTGACTGCGCTCACGGGCAGCATGCGTTCCCTGACGCTGATTAGCCAGATATAATTTGGTATCGAGATAGATAGCATGATCGTTGGGTTCGATGCCAAAGATTGACTCATCCAGGTCAACCTTACGCCCGGTCGTTTCGCCGTTGATCTTATAAACTGTTAGCTCCATCTTTCAATTTTTAAATATGATCCATTAGAACCCGGAACTGATCCTTTAACTACCAGGATATTCTTTTCAGGGATAATTTTAACAATCTGAAGGTTAATCATCTTAACCTTATTGCCTCCAAGTCGTCCGGCCATTCTCATGCCCGGGAATACGCGTGAAGGGTAGGATGATGCTCCCAATGATCCGGGGGCACGAAGCCGATTGTGCTGGCCATGCGTTGTTCCGCCTACTCCGGCAAAACCGTGACGCCTAACAACACCCTGGAATCCTTTCCCTTTCGATATACCAGATACATCTATATATTCTCCTTCAATGAAAATCTCCACATTGATCGATTCACCAAAATCTTTCCTGTGTTCGACTTCAAAACGTGTAAATTCTGCCATCATCCTTTTCGGGGTGGTATTGGCTTTATTGAAGTGACCCATCAGCGGTTTATTAACGCTTTTCTCCTTTACTTCGTCAAAAGATAACTGAATGGCGTCGTATCCGTCTTTCTCTTTTGTGCGGACCTGCGTTACCACACAAGGACCAGCTTGTATCACTGTGCATGGCACCATTTTGCCAGAGGCATCATAGACGCTGGTCATTCCGATTTTTTTCCCTAATAATCCTGACATGTTTTATCTATTTTGTCATTATTATACTATACCTCCGCACATCATACCTTGATCTCAACTTCAACACCGCTTGGAAGCTCAAGCTTCATCAGGGCATCGATAGTTTTAGAGGTGGTGCTGTAGATATCAAGCAAACGCTTGTATGTACATAGCTGAAATTGCTCCCTCGATTTTTTATTTACGAAGGTTGACCGGTTTACCGTAAAAATCTTCTTGTTGGTAGGCAACGGAATAGGGCCGCTGACTACTGCACCCGTAGTTTTCACAGTCTTCACGATCTTCTCGGCCGATTTATCAACCAGGTTGTAATCGTACGACTTTAACTTGATTCTGATCCTCTGACTCACGTTCGTATGGTTTAAAGACTTAATTTTATTTACTTAAGAAACATAATATCCCCTGAGCTTATACAATACCTGACGCTGAATTTCATCAGGGAGTATTTCGTAGTGAGAAAACTGCATTGAACTTGTTGCCCGCCCAGATGTCAACGAACGTAGCGTGGTCACATAACCAAACAACTCCGACATAGGTACAATTGCATCAATTACCTGTATGCGCTGATTGCGGGCTTCAATCCTCTGAAGTTGTCCGCGCCTTCTGTTGATATCTCCGGTCACTTCACCGATCGATTCTTCAGGCGTTTCAACTTCTAGCTTCATGATTGGTTCCATCAGGCTAGCTCCAGCTTTGGCGGCTGCCTCACGAAATCCATATGTAGCGGCGATTTCAAAAGCAAGTGCATCCGAATCGACCGGGTGTGTTGATCCATCAAGTAGGCGAACCTTCATGCTATTGATGCGGAAACCGGCCAAAACGCCGTTAACCATAGCACTCTGAAATCCCTTCTCAATAGATGGAATGTATTCTTTAGGAATCGTTCCTCCTTTTATATCGTTGACAAACTGAAGACCTGTAATTCCGTCATCAGCCGGTCCAACTTCAAATAATATATCTGCAAACCGACCTTTGCCACCAGTCTGCTTTTTATAAACCTCACGATGAGTAACTGTTTGGGTCAGCGCTTCCTTGTATGCAACCTGCGGATTTCCCACGTTACACTCAACATTGAATTCACGCTTGATCCGATCAATAATGATCTCAAGATGCAACTCACCCATACCACTAATAATGGTTTGGCCGGTCTCGGCATCGATCCTCATATTAAACGTTGGGTCTTCCTCGGTAAGTTTAGCCAGTGAAAGGGCAAGTTTTTCAAGGTCATCCTGTGTCCGTGGTTCAACAGCTATGCTTATCACCGGTTCGGGGAAAGTCATCGATTCAAGTAATACCTGAAATTTCTCATCACACAGCGTATCACCTGTACGAATTAATTTAAAACCAGCAGCAGCACAAATATCTCCAGCCTCAATCTTCTCAAGCGGAATCTGCTTGTTGGCATGCATCTGCATCAAACGACTAATCCTTTCACGCTTCCCGGTTGATGCATTGAAAACAACATTACCAGCCGTAAACGAACCACTATAAACACGAAAAAATGCCAGTCGCCCGACAAACGGATCAGTAGCGATCTTAAAGGCCAAGGCAGCAAATGGTGCGTCAGGATCAGCCGGACGATTCTCTTCAGCCCCTGTCAAAGGATTGAAACAAGTAACCGAAGGAAGATCCAACGGACTAGGAAGGTATTTTGCAACGGCATCAAGCAACATCTGAACACCTTTGTTCCGTAGTGACGAACCACACAACACTGGAGTAATCCGCATCTCGAGTGTTGCTCTCCTCACAGCGGCAATGATCTCCCCTTCGCTGATCGAATCCGGATTGGTCAGGTACTTCTCGAGCAAATCTTCACTCTCCTCTGCTGCACCTTCAATCAGTTTCTTGCGGTATTCAGCAACCGTCTCAACCATATCATCCGGAACAGGCACCTCAATGAACTGCATTCCCAAAGAAACCTCATCCCATTGATAGGCTCGACCCGAAATCAAATCAACAATCCCGGTAAAAAACTCTTCCTGTCCAAGTGGTAACTGAACAGGCACAGGTTTAGCTCCGAGTTTATCGGTAATCTGATTCAACACGCTGAAAAAATCAGCACCAGTACGATCCATCTTATTGATGAAGCTTATTCTCGGGACACCGTATTTATCAGCCTGACGCCAAACGGTTTCCGACTGCGGTTGAACACCTCCCACAGCACAGAATATTGCAACGGCCCCATCGAGAACCCGTAGAGATCTTTCAACCTCAACGGTAAAATCAACGTGGCCCGGTGTATCTATAATATTAATCTTGTATTTCCGATTATCATATTCCCAGAAAACTGTCGTAGCAGCTGATGTGATGGTAATACCACGCTCCTGCTCCTGCACCATCCAATCCATGGTAGCCGTGCCCTCATGCACTTCACCAAGTTTATAGTTGATGCCCGAATAATACAGAATACGCTCCGTAGTTGTGGTTTTACCCGCATCTATGTGAGCCATTATGCCGATATTTCTGGTATGTTTCAGTTTATCCGACACTGTGTTCTGTATTGCTTGTTCTGTGAATTATTAATTAATCAGAAAAAATTAAAACCTGAAATGAGCAAAAGCCTTGTTGGCTTCAGCCATACGGTGAGTATCTTCTTTACGCTTGAAGGCTGAACCCTCTTCTTTGTAAGCGGCCAGAACTTCAGCAGCCAATTTCTGGCTCATACTCTTTTCATGACGCTTGCGGGCAAAGTTGATCAGCGCCTTCATCCCGATCGACATTTTGCGGGCCGGACGGATTTCGGAAGGAATCTGGAAGGTTGCACCACCGATACGACGACTGCGAACTTCAACAGCCGGGGTTACATTGGCCAACGCTTTTTTCCATACCTCGAGTCCATCTTCACCGGTCTTTTCACCAATGACATCAACGGCGTCGTAGAAAATGTTGAAAGCAGCATTCTTGTTGCCAGAATACATCAGGTTATTGATGAACTTTGTAACCAGTGTATCATTAAACTTCGGATCAGGAAGAATGATGCGTTTTTTTGGTTTAGCTTTCCTCATGGTTATAAGCTTGAAAGTGTCTGTTTAGCTATGATTATTTCTTCTTGGAAGTAGGTTTACCACCTTTGGCTGCCGCTGCGGCACCCTTTTTCGGGCGTTTTGTACCATACTTCGACCTGCGCTGATTGCGGCCATCAACACCTGATGTGTCGAGCGCTCCGCGAACAATGTGATAACGTACACCAGGAAGATCCTTAACCCTGCCGCCACGAATCAACACAATGCTGTGCTCCTGCAAATTGTGTCCTTCGCCCGGGATATAGGCATTCACTTCCTTCTGATTAGTCAGACGAACCCTGGCCACTTTACGCATGGCTGAATTGGGCTTTTTGGGTGTGGTAGTGTAAACCCTGACGCAAACACCGCGACGCTGTGGACATGAGTCCAATGCGGGTGATTTGCTTTTGTCAGTCAGGGCCTGACGGCCTTTGCGAACTAACTGCTGAATTGTTGGCATATCAACACTTTTAAAAAATTTTCAAATAATTAATACCTTCCCGAAAAGGGACTGCAAAGGTAGAAATTAATTTATAATTACCAATGTGTTACGATTATTTTTCTGGCTATAAAGCAGGTCTCCTTTAACTTATCCAGGAACCTTGGCCCGCACCGGAGGACCCGGCTTGGAATGTGACAATAATAGCAGGCAGCCATTGGGCGTAAAGCCCGGCGGACACCCCATTCCACTGGTTTTGACCTCAGTAGAAAGTTGAAACCTATTACTGTCCATTTTTTCAGGTTTCCTTTTCACAGCGTTAACTGTGATTTATTGTAAGTTAGGGCGATTACCCTAAAGCGGCTGCAAAGATAGACACTTTTCATTAACCTGCAACTACTTCGCAAAATAAATTTTTCTTAATCACACTTTTTCTTTCCTTTGCACCATGGAAAGTTCCCGATTATTTACGAAAAAAGGCCTCCGGCCAAAGATCCTTTTCCTCCCCAGATGGTATCCCTACCTCGAAGATCCAACGTTTGGACTCTTCATCGAAAGGCATGCCAGATGCATCTGCCACCTCGCCGACGTAAAGGTACTTTTCGTTCATCCTGTAGCCGGATTAACCCCCGGACTCCATTTCCGCCGCGAAAACCGCAACGGAATTGATACGCTCTGTATACATTATAATAGTACTCCTACTCGAAACCGATTCATAAACCTCCTCAGAGGCCTTGTAAACTACCTGAGGGCACAGTATCTGGGTTATAAACTGCTTTACCCCGGCACCGAAAAACCCGACATCTGTCATGTTCATGTTCTGACAAGACCTGCATTCCTCGCGCTATGGCTGCACCTTTTCCGAGGCATTCCTTACATTATTACTGAACACTGGTCGCGCTACCATCAGCAATTGAACCGATATAACGGTTTCTTTCGCAAAAGAGCCACTTCCCTGATTGCCCGTCATGCCTCTGCTATCACTGCTGTGAGCGCCCACCTCCGTACCGCCATGCAACAATGCAGAATCATAAACCCCAACTTTCAGCTAATCCCGAATGTTGTCGATACCGACATCTTTTCTTCGAACCATCCGCCTCAGCCCCATGCTGACAGAACCCTGATGGTTCACATCAGTACTTTCGAGGATGCTTCAAAAAACATCTCCGGATTAATTAGGACTACAGCCCGAATGGCCGCTGTCAGAAATGATTTTTCCCTTCGCCTCGTAGGCGATGGCATTGACTTTGTAAAGATGAAGGAACTGGCTGCCAGCCTGGATCTATTCTACCCTACCATTGAATTTACAGGTCTGGCCAACGATGAACAGGTAGTTCAACACCTCAATCAAGCATCCTTCCTCATTCTATTCAGCAACTATGAGAACCAACCCGTGGTCATCATCGAGAGCTTTGCCTGCGGACGTCCTGTTCTGGTAACACGTGTAGGCGGAATTCCTGAGCTGGTAAATGATCAGATGGGAATCCTGATCGACCCCGGAAACGAAGAACAACTGGCCGCGGCCATCATCAGCATGATCGATAATTACAGCAACTACAACCCTCAGACACTTCGCAGCTATGCAACCTGCAACTTCAGTCCAGCCATCGTGGCAACCCAACTGATGCAACTTTACCACGAGGTTTTACATCTGAAATAGTCTCAAAATCAAACTGATAATAGCCTTCGCATGCTGTGAAAAACCAACGACTCTGATCTGTAACATGCAGTTTTTCAAATCCTCTTTAAAAACTTAGTCATACCCTGACCGACTTCAGGCCTCAGTCTAATAAATACTTTTGAATAAAACCTACTCCACAAGCAACTATTCTTCAAAACTTTAACAGTTATAGTCATTCATTAAAAATGCCTTGTACACTACGATCATTCCTTCTTAATCTTGATATATATTAAATCACTACCGTCCCATACCATCCTTAAACCTCTTTCGCTGCTCCTTCGGGTCTCCTTTTTGTCACCCGGTAATCGCATCATAGTGCCTCAAAGTGGCAGTAAAGAGGCTTTGTAATAATAACGAATCAGGTATAACCAAAAAATTATCCGGGTATATTGCGGTAAAAGATCAAATCCATTAATTTCATCAACTACAGGGCTGTGCAAACCAATATTGCTTTCAGCAATATTGGCGACCGCATTGTCTGTGCATTGTCCACCATTAAGATATCCATTCGTCTTACTGAAAGGCTATCGCTTTAAGTCCTTACAGAAAGCTTAAAGTTCATCAAAGTGCGAACCTTCGTCCTGCAATTCTGTTATTAAGAATGCCTTTTTTCTGCCGTAGCGTGGGTTGTATCACCCCCAGAGTTAGTCCGGCAGACCTTTGAGATCTTTTTACATTTTCCATTATATTTGCACATTTGAATACCTAAATATGGAAGTAATCAATTATACCGGCGAGCACCTACTCCCGGGAACTTTGGGACAGCTGTTCGTCCTGATCGCATTTATTGCCTCAATCCTCTCTGCCTGGTTTTATTACAGTGCAAGCAGGCAACCAGGGCCCGGAACCGGTAATTCGATGCGGCGTTGGGGAAGGTTGTTGTTTATCGTTCAGGTTGCCGCCCTTGTGGCAGCCATAGCGATGTTATATTACCTTATATTCAACCATTACTTTGAGTACAATTATGTATATAAGTATTCATCACGCGATCTGCCCACACAATATATCATATCGTGCTTCTGGGCAGGTCAGGAAGGTAGTTTTCTTATCTGGGCCATGTGGCAAAGTTTGCTCGGACTGATACTGATCAAGGCAAGCAAAGAATGGGAAACCACGGTGATGACCATCTATGCAGTAGCCCAGATCTTTCTCATTTCTACTCTTCTTGGCTTTGACCTGGGGGGCATTGCCATCGGGCAAAACCCTTTCTCGCTCCTTCGTGATACAATGGGAGCCGCGCAGGCAGACTTTTTCTCTCATCCCAATTACCTCTCGATGATTACCGATGGTAACGGGCTGAATCCTCTGCTTGAAAACATCTGGATGACAACCCATCCTCCTATTCTTTTCCTTGGATATGCAGCAATGTTGGTTCCTTTTGCTTATGCCCTGGCCGGGCTATGGCGATCGAAACCCGTAGAATGGATCAAGCCGGCACTTCCCTGGACGCTCTTCTCATTGCTAATCCTTGGCATTGGAATTATCCTCGGGGGGATGTGGGCTTATGTCTCGCTCACTTTCGGCGGGTTCTGGGCATGGGATCCCGTTGAAAACGCTTCGCTGGTACCATGGATGGTTCTCGCTGCTGCACTGCACTTTCAGCTTGTGGCTCACAAACAGCGTACAAGCCTGGTATTCTCTGTCATATTTACTCTCGCGGGCTATTTCTTCGTACTATACGCCAGTTACCTCACCAAAAGCGGTGTATTGGCTGATTCTTCGGCACATTCGTTTGGCGATAACGGGATGGTAACGCAGTTGGTCATTACCCTGGCTGCCTTTTTCTTTATTCCTTTGGCCCTGATCCTTAAAAGATATAGGTTATTGAAAGGAGGCAAGAGCGAGAGCTTTGCCTCGCGCGAATTCTGGATGTTTGCCGGTGCTACCATTATGCTGCTTGCCACCTTCCAGATCATCTTTGTTACCTCCATTCCGGTATGGAACCAACTCTTCGGTCTCGATATCGCGCCACCCGCAAACGTTGTGGCCTATTACAACAAATGGCAATCACCTTATGCAGTGCTGATTATGTTGGCGATGGGGGTAGGATCTTTCATGCACTATCAGGTGACCAATATGAACAGGTTCCTTCGCCGGTCTACCTTGGCAGCCGGCATTGGAGTGACAGGCACTATATTACTTGCTATTTTTGCCCCTATCCACAATCCTGTTTATATCATCCTCGTCTTCTCTGCCATTTTTACACTTGTGATCTCTATTGAGTTAGCCATTATGCTGCTCAAAAAATCAAAAATACCAGGTGGCATGGTTAGTCATGCCGGTCTGGCAATTTTCCTTGCCGGGGTGGTACTCACTTTCTCTAACACCCGTACCATTAGCACCAACACCTCGGGCTACTACCTGGGCGACGAAAAATTCAACCGTGAAAACATCATGCTGGTACGTGGCGACACCCTTGAGATGGCTGAATACTATGTAACTTATCAGGATACCACCAACCTCGGACGAGAAACCTTTTATCGAATAGACTTTCTTCAAAAGACCGACCATGGTTTCGAAAAATTGTTTGATTTATCGCCAACAGTTAATCGCAACACCAGGATGGGCTACGTGTACAATCCTGCTACCCGGCGGGGAATGACCCGCGACATTTACACCTACATCGCCTATGCTGAGGACGCTCCAGGTACACTGACCCCTCTGGGCGGTAAAGAAGTGGATAGGGGCGATACCATACTTGTTAAGCAAAATATGATCATTCTCGATAGTGTTGCCATTGGTTCCCGATCTACTGAAATCGACCCCAACAACGTAACGCTGACTGCTTACCTGACGATTAAAAATTCCAATTCCGATATCCGCCAGCATGTTACCACTTCTTACATCGTCTCGAACGGCGAAGCCGAAAAGATTCCAACTACCCCTGACAGGGCAGGTGTACATATCGTCTTCGAAAAAGTATCGGATCAGCCGGGCAAAATCATCCTGAGCTTGTTCGAACCAAAGATGGATTTCATTGTCCTGCATGCCGTTGTAAATCCATACATCAACCTTATATGGGCAGGCGCAGGCATTCTCTTTGCCGGTCTTTTCATGGCCATGTGGCGAAGGATACGAAATAAAAGAACAGCTTGACATGATGTAACATTACTACATCTCCATGCGGAGCAAAAAGCCTGTTTGTGATAACGGCTGTTTGCTCCGTTTTTTAAGCTGTACGCAATGAGGAACCGCTAAAATGTTACTTATCTGCCAATACAAGCCCCTGTTTGCTTATCTGAGAAGTCAAACTGAGCAGCACAATTGTCGATAGCAAAACTCTTTGACGACGGTCATTAAAAAACCAGGCTATTGACCTATATAGGTAAAATGAATGGCATCAGCCGGGAAATATATTAAATTTGCCATCCACCCAAATGTAAAAACACATGGAAATCATCGAGACGGAAATTCGCGACCTTAAGATCATCAAACCTCAGGTATTCGAAGACGAGCGCGGCTATTTCTTTGAGTCATATAATCTTGAGAAATTTGCCAATGCCGGAATTGATATAGCCTTTGTACAGGATAACGAATCGAAATCAATGAAGGATGTGCTCAGGGGGCTTCATTTTCAGGCACCGCCATTTGCCCAGGGGAAGCTGGTCAGGGTTATGCGGGGTGCTGTGCTTGATGTTGCCGTCGATTTACGTAAAGGAAGTTCCACCTATGGGAAGTGGGCATCTATCATCCTGACCGAATCAAATAAATTCATGTATTGGATTCCTGCGGGGATGGCACATGGATTCCTGACGCTTCAGGATCATACCGTGTTTTTTTACAAATGCACAAATGTGTATAATAAGCCATCAGAAGGAAGCATCCGCTGGGACGATCCTACCCTTCAGATTGATTGGGGAACTAAACAACCGATACTATCAGCCAAAGATGAAACTGCCCCTCTTTTCGAAGGCTTTGTGAGTCCGTTTTAAACAGTGTAATACCTTTAAGCCTTCTGTTGACCCCAAAAATATTACCTTTGCGGGTTCTTTCCTTTACCCCTGAAAAAGGGGTATTGGTTGTTATATTATTATATATAAACATGTACATTCGCAATCAAATCGTTCATATAGCACTGCTGCTCGGAATCGGTATCGCGATTATAATATTGCACCTTAGTATGGCTGATAACCGCCTGGAAAACATTGCCAGCGATTTCTCCGAACGAACAGGGTTCCATTCCGTGGCGGTTCCACTACCTTCGCAACTTGAACTCGCGGGAGAAAAGGTGCCGTTAAATCTTTTCTACGTTCGTGAAAGCCTTGACCGTGAACTCACTTCAAACACTTATTGGCACTCGAACACCATTCTGATGTTCAAGCGAAGCCATCGATTCTTTCCAATCATTGAAAGAATCCTGAAAAAAAATGGCATTCCGGAGGACATGAAATATCTGGCATTGGTTGAAAGCGGGCTTACCGTAGTAACCTCATCTGCCGGCGCAGGCGGTTATTGGCAATTCATCCCGGAAACAGCCAAGACCTACGGCCTGGAGATCAATTCTTGGGTTGATGAACGCAATCATATTGAGAAATCAACAGAGGCAGCGTGCAAATACCTAAAGAAATCGTATGAAGAACACGGTAACTGGACCATGGTTGCAGCATCTTACAATGGCGGTCAGGGGCGGATGAAAAGGGTCGTTAAACATCAGGGAACAAACAACTTTTACGAGCTTTTTCTGAACAATGAAACCTCTAGATATGTGTATCGGCTGCTCGCCATGAAACTCATTTTTGAACATCCTGAAAAATATGGATACAAGATTCGCCCTGAAGACATGTACCCCCACATTCCCACAAAAAAAGTAGAAATCACCCAATCAGTGAGTAACTTACCTCAATTTGCCCGGGACAATGGCATCAACTACCGCATGCTTCGAGAAATGAATCCCTGGCTCTCCGACAGCACAATTCAGGTGAAGGATGGGAAAAAATACACGGTACTCATCCCGACAGGGAGGTTTAATGATTATGACCAACTCATCAGGGATGATATTCAAAATACTGCCAGAGCCGACTCATCGAAGATATGAAAAGTGAACTCAACTCGGGTGAAATGAAGGAGCATAAAAAAGAAATTGGCTCTTTCGAGGAAGAAAAACTACAGATTTATGGCGCAAGGGTTCACAACCTTAAGAACATTGATCTGACCCTACCACGTAACAAACTCGTGGTTATTACAGGCCTTAGCGGAAGCGGCAAGTCCTCCCTCGCCTTTGATACCATTTATGCCGAAGGGCAACGCCGTTACATGGAAACCTTTTCGGCCTACGCAAGGCATTTTCTAGGTACAATGGAGCGCCCCGATGTAGATAAAATTACAGGGCTAAGCCCGGTAATCAGCATTGAACAAAAATCGACCAACAACAATCCCCGCTCAACTGTTGGTACAATTACCGAGATTTACGACTTCCTTCGTTTGCTTTATGCACGTGTAGCTGAAGCTTACTCGCATGTTACAGGCGAAAAAATGGTTAAGTATACCGAGGAAAAGATCATTGAGCTTATTCTGGAGGAATTTGCCGGGCGGAAGGTTTTGCTGCTTGCCCCGGTGGTTAAAGGACGTAAAGGGCATTACAGAGAGTTGTTTGAGCAGCTTCGAAAGCAGGGTTATCTGCGTGTAAGAGTCGATGGGGAACTGGTTGAATTGCATCCGACCTTGCAAACTGACAGGTATAAAATTCATGACATTGAACTCGTGATTGACCGCCTGAAGGTAAATCAGGAGAGCAGGGCACGGTTGGTTCAGTCGGTTCAGGCTGCACTTCGGCAGGGGAAAGGCAGTGTCACAGTAATGGAGGAGAACCAAACCCTAACCAGGCATTTCAGCAGACACCTCATGTGCCCAACATCTGGAATAGCCTACGAAGAACCAGAACCCAATACCTTTTCTTTTAACTCACCTTATGGCGCCTGTCCAAAATGCAATGGACTGGGGCAGATCTCAGAGATAGACCTTGAAAAAATATTTCCGGATCCAAAACTTTCAATTCGAAAAGGGGGGATAGCACCAGTCGGAGAATACAAAAACAGTTGGATTTTCCATCAACTTGAAGGGATCGGAATCCGCTATGACTTCACCCTGGATACATCGGTGGAAGATATTCCCGATAAAGCTATCAATGCCATACTCTATGGGAGCGACGACAACTTCAAAGTAAAACGGGAAGTAAATGGCGTAATTAATACCTATACACTAAGCTTTGAAGGTATTGTGAATTTCATTCTGGCCCAAAACGATGAAAACGCAGGTCCTTCAGTACGCAAATGGGTTGGCAGTTTCCTGAACCGCATTGACTGCCCTGAGTGTAAAGGAGCCCGCCTGAAGCGTGAGTCGTTGCAATTTAAAATTGACGGGCACAACATCAGTGAACTGGCACAAATGGATCTTGTTTCGCTTCGTGACCTGATTGACAACCTCAGCGAGAGGCTTGATGAGCGGCGCAGAACAATCGCTTTCGAGATGATCAGGGAGATCAGAACAAGGCTTGGCTTTTTACTCGATGTGGGATTGGAATATCTGGCACTTGACCGGCCAGCAAGAAGCCTTTCAGGCGGAGAGGGTCAACGGATAAGACTCGCCACCCAGATCGGGTCACAGCTTGTCGGGGTACTCTACATTCTCGATGAGCCGAGTATTGGACTTCATCAACGTGATAACCAGAAATTGATACATGCACTCCGTAATTTGCGTGATGTAGGAAACTCGGTGATTGTAGTCGAGCATGACAAGGACATGATTCTGGCAGCCGACCATGTCGTTGACATCGGGCCAGGCGCAGGTGTTCATGGCGGTCATGTCGTAGCTCAGGGGCCTCCTTCCTCAATGGATCATTGCAATACCCTCACATGCGATTATATCAGCGGGAAAAAACGGATTGAAATACCTGCCATACGCCGTCCTGGGAACGGGCATTTTCTGACATTATCGGGCGCCACCGGAAACAACCTGAAAGATGTTACCCTCAGGCTCCCGCTTGGAAAATTTATTTGCGTAACCGGAGTCTCAGGAAGTGGCAAATCAAGTTTGGTAAACGAAACCCTGTACCCGATACTAAGCAACAAGTTTTACCGCTCGGAGCGAAAGCCTCTGCCCTATAAATCGATTGAAGGCTTGTCGAACATCGACAAAGTAATTGAGATCGATCAATCTCCCATCGGACGTACACCCCGCAGTAACCCTGCCACTTATACTAAGATATTTGACGAGATACGCAGCCTTTTTGTCATGTTACCTGAGGCCAAAATCAGAGGCTACAAACCCGGCCGCTTTTCTTTCAACGTAAAGGGTGGCCGTTGCGAGATATGCACCGGAGCAGGTGTCAAGGTGATTGAGATGAATTTTCTTCCCGATGTGATGGTTCCTTGCGAAGAATGTCAGGGAAAACGATATAACCGCGAGACACTGGAGGTGCGTTACCGGGGAAAATCTATCAGTGATATACTTGATATGACGATTGATCAGGCTGTTGAGTTCTTCGAAAACCTTCCGTCACTGTTGCAAAAAATCAGAACCCTTCAGGAAGTCGGACTTGGATACGTCACACTTGGACAGTCCTCCACAACGCTTTCGGGAGGAGAAGCCCAGCGGGTAAAACTTGCAACTGAGCTCTCCAAGCGCGATACAGGAAAAACCCTATATATTCTGGATGAACCCACAACCGGACTACACTTTGAAGACGTACGAGTACTCATCGAGGTATTGAACCGGTTGGCCCTGAAAGGGAATACCATCCTCGTGATTGAACATAGCATGGAGATCATAAAGGTGGCTGATCACGTCATCGATATGGGTCCTGAAGGTGGTGCCAAAGGAGGGCAAATCGTGGCAGAAGGCTCACCCGAAGAGGTGGCTCATGCAACATCAGGGCACACAGCCCGTTTTCTACTTGAATCGCTTAATGAATTTAAATAATAATTACCATGGCTGCTAATACCATCGAGATCATTTGTGAAAACACCGGGATGACAAAGTCCTACACGAAAGGAACCACACTTGATCAGATTGCCGCCGATCAAAACATCCAACTAAAGGAGCCTGTTCTGGGTGCACTAATTAACAATAAATTGCGTGAATTATGCTACGATGTTTACAAACCCAAAACCGTCCAGTTTGTCGACATGACGCATCCCATCGGTTACCGGATGTATGCCCGTTCGTTGGCATTTATCATGTACAAGGCCGTAATGGATATGTGGCCCGAGGCAACACTTCGTATTGAACATTCGGTTTCGAAGGGCTGGTATTGCGAAATTGACAATGTGGGTATCATCATCAAGCCCGAGAACGTGGAAGAGCTTGAGAAAAAGATGAAAGAAATCGTGATGGCGGATATCCCTTTCACCCGAACAGAGGTTCGTACTGAAAAGGCAATAGCGCTGTTTCAGGAGCGTCAGATGTCCGATAAGGCCGACCTTTTTGGCACACGCACCGATATGTACACATCCATTTATAGTCTTGGCGATCAGATAAATTACTTTTACGGTTATTTGGTTCCATCAACCAGGTACATTCATACTTTCGACCTGATTCCTTTCAATGGTGGCTTATTACTAAGGCTGCCCGAAAGGCACAATCCCCACCATCTGCCACCTGTTCCCCGACAAGAGAAACTATTTAAGATTTTCCGTGAGCATAAAAAATGGGGTATCATCATGAAAGTCCCATACGTTGGGAATCTTAATGAAGCCGTCGCCGGTCACCATGAATCTGAGCTGATTCAAGTGGCCGAAGCACTACATGAAAAAAAAGTAGCACGTATTGCCGATAAGATTTTTAAACGACGGCATGAAGTAAAAATAATCCTGATTTCGGGTCCATCATCCTCGGGCAAGACAACCTTCAGCAAGCGACTTGGTGTTCAGCTTTCGGTACTGGGTTTTCGTACACGACTGATTTCAATCGACGACTACTTCGTTGACCGTGAATTAACGCCGCGCGATGAGAAAGGCGATTATGATTTCGAAACCATCAAGGCGATCAATGTAGAAAAGTTCAATCAGGATCTTAAGGATCTGATCGACGGGAGACAGATTGAATTGCCACGATTTGATTTCAATGAAGGGAAAAGCAAACTTTCTGGCAAAATACTGCAATTGGGAGACAATGACCTGCTGATCGTTGAAGGCATCCATGGATTGAATCCGGAATTAACCCCCGGGATTAAACCAGGGCAAAAGTTTAAGGTTTTTGTTTCGGCACTTACACAGATCTCCATCGACACCCAAAACCCAATTCCTTCGACCGATAACCGACTCATTCGTCGTATTGTACGTGATTATCAGTACCGGGGTTATTCGGCCCTGAATACGCTACGCAGGTGGGATAGCGTGCGCGCTGGTGAAGAGGCCAATATTTTCCCCTTTCAGGAGCAGGCTGACATCATGTTCAACTCTGCTTTGTTTTATGAACTGGCAGTATTAAAAACGATGGCCGAACCCATTCTCAAGGAGGTTCAGCAGAACGTTCCTGAATACGCTGAAGCCGTCCGCCTGCTCAAATTTCTCTCCTTCTTCAGAACAATTGGATCGAAGGAAATCCCCCCAACGAGCATCCTTCGTGAATTTCTTGGAGGAAGCAGCTTCATATATTAATAGAGCATATGAAAAGTTTTGTTCCACTACAATACATCCCCATTGAGGACGACGGCTACCACATTCAGATCCAAGCCACTGTCAACAGTCACAATGTACGGCTGGTTGTTGACTCTGGCGCCTCTCGTTCAGTGTTAGACCTGAACAGAATTAACAGGCTTAATGGAACAGATCAGCGGGCTGTCGCTCATATTGAGGCTCAAGGTCTTGGCGAAGATATAGAAAGCTATTTACTTCATTGTGATGAAATTAAGCTTTTAAGCCAGCGGTTAGTGGACTACAATGTTGTACTTGTTGATCTGACCCCAATGAACCAATTGTTTAGTTCTCTCAATGCACCCAAAATTGCAGGTATTCTGGGAGGGGATCTTTTGGCTGAGTATAAAGGAATTATAAACTACGATAAGAGAACCCTGAAAATTGCAGGAAAGAGCTACCCCCTCTTTATATTAAGCTTTACAGACGGTTCTTTTCACATGATAACCCATCTTCCGGTGAATGGTAAACCTGCTTGTTTCCTGCTGGATACCGGAGCCAGTAAAACTGTTTTTGATATCAGGGAATTTCCAAACCTTCACTCTTTTGACACTAATGACTTGGTCCTAAACGATAGACCATCTGCAGGTATTCACATAACAACTTCCGAGCACCAATCCATTCAGCTTGAGAAATTGTCGTTTGGTTACCTTACTATGTACAAAACAGAAATTTTGTTACTTGACTTATCAAACATAAATTACACTTATTCGTTGCTGAATCTCCCCCCCATCGATGGTATTCTGGGAAACGATTTGCTTAGATCGCTTGAAGCCATTATCAATTATAAAAAGAAAACACTAAGGCTTAAAGATTAATTATTTATATGCAAAATCTTACTGAAGGCAAGGCAGGGAGCCTTATTCTCAAATTCGCCATACCAATGTTGCTTGGGAATGTCTTCATGCAAATTTATAGTGTAATTAACAGCATTGTGGTCGGGTTATTCATTGGAAAAGAGGCTCTCGCTGCAGTGGGAGCCTCTTTCCCTTTAATCTTTGCACTGGTGAGTTTCATTATTGGAATTGGTATGGGATTCTCAATCGCCATCTCACAATACTTTGGTGCGCGCGACATAACAAAAGTTACCAGGACCATCGACACCATGTGGATTTTTCTGCTAGTATCATCAATAATTATTACAGTTATTGGGTTAACCTTCAGCAGACAATTGCTTGTTCTCACCGGTATTCCTGGAGATGTTCTTCCACTTGCGATACCCTATTTCAACATTAATATCATCGGGTTTATTGTGTTGTTCGCGTTCAATGGTGGGACGTCCGCCTTGAGAGGACTCGGCGACTCCAAGACTCCCTTATATTTTCTCATTATTTCCACGCTAGTCAATATTGCCCTTGATTTGCTCTTTGTTCTGGTGTTCAAATGGGGCATAGAAGGAACAGCATGGGCTACAGTCATTGCTCAGGCCGGTGCTTTCTGTACAATGGCCATATACCTGAACCGGACGCACCAAATCATTAAAATAAACTTTCGCAGATACGTTTTCGATCGCGAAATATTCATGAAGAGTGTCAAAATTGGATTGCCTACAGGTTTCCAGCAAACATTTGTCTCTCTTGGAATGGTAGCCTTGCTCAGTATTGTTTCCCAATTTGGGACCGTGGCTGTTGCAGCCTATACAGTCGCCACTCGCATTGACTCATTCGCTTCGATGCCGGCAATGAATTTTGCCTCCGCCTTATCGACTTTTGTAGGTCAAAACTTAGGAGCAGGACGTGCCGACAGGGTAAGATCAGGAATGATTGCCACCTTGAAAATGACTTCTGTCATCTCCCTTTCTGTAACCATAATTGCTATCCTCTTCAGCAGGCAAATGATGGGCATCTTTACCAGAGACCCTGAGATTATAGCTATTGGAGCCGATTATCTGGTAATCGTAAGTTCGTTTTATTTGTTCTTCTCTGCCATGTTTGTTATAAGCGGTGTAATGCGTGGTGCAGGCGATACATTGATTCCGATGTTCATCACACTGCTCTCGCTCTGGCTAATCAGGATCCCTGTATCGTGGTTGTTGTCTGATGCCATAGGTATTCATGGCATTTGGTGGGGTATTCCCATAGCCTGGTTTATCGGAATGGTTGGGGCATGGTTTTACTACAAAACGGGCAGATGGAAACTAAAGGCCATCGTAAAGCATCTGTTGACTGTAGACGCTGGGGCTAAATAACTAAATGGTTTATTGCCAGCCGGAAGCCAATACATCGATCAGGTGAATGGTCTTAATCGGTAAATTGTTCTTCTTTATATAGCCTTCCATGTGCATTAAACAACTCGCATCAGTACTCACTATATAGCTTGCTCCTGTAGCAAGGGCATTCCCTACTTTCTGCTCAGCCATAGCCACAGAAATGGGTTCATGCTTTATCGTAAAGCTACCTCCAAATCCACAACAGACATCCCGCTCTTCCATCTCAACCAATTCAAGACCCTTAACTTTTGAAAGCAAAATGCGGGGTTGATCTGTAAGACCATACTCACGCTGCGCTGCACAACTATCATGAAAGGTCACCTTCTCAGGAAAAACAGCCCCGAAATCGACAACATGTGCCACATTTACCATAAAATCGGTAAACTCATAGATATTGCGTTTCAGTTGCTTATACTCATTATGTAAGGCCGAATTGTGAAAAAGCTGCTGGTAATAATTCCTGACATAACCTGCACACGAAGCAGAAGGACCTACAACTGGCCGGTCGTGAGGAAAATCTTTGATAAACTTTTCTCCAATGGCTTTTGCTTCATCCATAAAGCCACTGTTAAAGGCCATCTGACCGCAACAAGTCTGGTTGGAATTATAATTAACCTTAATACCGGCCTTTTTCAGAATTTTTATCATGTTAATCCCAGTCCCGGGATATACCTGATCGATGAAACAGGGAATGAATACGTCTACTTCCATGAGGCTTATAATTATTCATGCAAAGTTATCGAAATAATGAATGATATTTATTGTCAGAAAAAAATCAACTATCCCAGAGTAATACCTACCTGCTGAAGATGGTAAAAAAAACCGGGATATGACTTTCCAACAACCAGAGGATCATCAATCAAAAGAGGCTGTGTAAGCACAACAAGGGGGGCGAAAGCAAAAGCAATACGGTGGTCATCGTAAAAATCCACACTTCCGTGATGTAATCCACGATGCCGGCTGATCTCTACCGAATCATCATCAACTATCTTAAACGAGCCTCCCAGTTCAGTAATTCCTTTACACATTGCCTTCAACCGGTCGGTTTCCTTTATCCGCAGGGTATTCAGCCCTGTTATTCTTTGGGAAATATTCAACCCGGCCAGCGTGGCAAGATAGCATGGGGCAAGATCGGGATAATCAGAAAAGTCAATGGTCGATGGAAGCATACCCACCTGCCCGGTATTAAAGATCGTCAGGCCTGTATCAGATGATACAGTTACGACACCAAAACAGCGATAAAGATTTGTAATCTTTTCATCTCCCTGTAATCCATTCGTGGTCAAATTTTTAAAATAGATTTTAAGTGCGGGATTCAATGCCACCAGCTCATACCATGGAGCAGTAGCCGACCAATCGGCAAAACCCTGCACAGGGATACTTTTATAGAGGCCGGCACTTATTTTGATAAAATGCTCGTTTAGGTCAACTCCGATTCCGGCATCCTGCATCAACCTTGCGGTCATCTGAACGTAGGGCTCTGAAATAAGCTTCCCTTTCATTCTTATGGATATCCCCCTTTTCATGGCAGGGGCAATTAACATCAGTGCCGATACAAACTGGCTGCTGATCGTTGCCTCAACATCAACCTGCCCACCATCCAGCTTTCTGCCTGTAATCACAAGGGGTAAAGAATCATCCGGTGTCTCGCTTTCAATCAGGGCACCAAGCTGACGTAACGCATCAATCAATGGTTTCATCGGACGCTGCTGCATGCGCTCAGTCCCCCTAAGTATGAATTGGCCGTTGCAAATTGACAACAAGGCCGTCAAAAACCTGGCCACTGTTCCGGCAGCACCGCAGTCCAGGTTAAGCACGCCATCCTCTGCGCGATGAGCTGCAACCCGTTGAAGAAGTTTATTCATAACAAGCATATCTTCTGGGCTATTAACTGATATAGCATCCAACGGGTACGATTGCAAAAAACGCATGATCATGAGTCTGTTTGCAATGCTTTTTGATTCAGGAAGGTCGATAACTGCCTCCCTGATTCCAGGTTTATAAAGGAGTGGCAAATAACTCACGATAATAAACTTAAGACCAATTCAACTTCTTCCCTGACCGACTCGGCGGCAATTTCCTGATCAAACAATGGCATTCCGGGTTCCTTCAGCAAAACAAAGCGCAAAGAATTGCCGACATTCTTTTTATCATATCTCAGGAATTGCATTAACGACATTGAAGTCATCCCACATGTTTTCGGTATTGAAAAATTATTCAGAATGAATTCTTCCCATTTTGCTGCAAAATCAGGACTCAATCCGGCAACCCTGACAGAAAGACGCAAAGCAACCAGCATACCAGCGGCTACCGCCTCACCGTGAAGCCACGGCTCAGCGTTCGCCAGTAATGAAGCTGATTCGAAAGCATGGCCAACGGTATGCCCGAAATTCAAGATTTTACGCTGCCCTATTTCGTACAGATCAGCATTTACCACGCTGTCTTTAAATTTCACAGAGGCCTCAACCAAAGATGCCAATGTTGCCGGATCGGCAGGTAATCCGTGGTTTACGAGCCGCAACGCCTCACCTCCCTGCAGAAATGCATGCTTAAGGCATTCAGCAAAGCCGGACTTTAACTCCCGCGAAGGGAGCCACTTCAAAAAACCCGTCCAGATAATGACCTCATCGGCCCGGGAAAAGGTACCGATCTGATTCTTGGCTCCGCCAAGGTTAACCCCCGTCTTCCCACCTACTGAAGCATCAATCATGGACAAAAGTGTGGTCGGGATATTAATAAACCGGATACCCCGTTTGAAAATCGATGCAGCAAAACCACCAAGATCAGACACTACACCCCCACCTATATTAATAATCAACGAATTGCGATCCATTCCTGCTTCCAGCCATTCCTGACTAAGCTGTTCGACGACCGTTAATGATTTGGATGCTTCTCCTGGCTTAACAACAGACATATGTGCAGAAGATGAGATTTTCTGCAGCAGTCCTGTCTGTTCAATCACGGTTTCTTCAACATTCCGGTCAGTAAGCACGCCAACCGAAGCAAATCCGGGGATACGGCGTCGTAACCTGGACACTAGCCCAGCCATATCGTTAACCATCAACACATTATCTGACAGCCTGATCATAAAATTACTATTTTGCAGAGCCATTGAAAAGCGATGGCAATTTACGAAAAAGAAAGGAGCCTGTCATTCTGTCGCTGCAGGAGCCATTTGCCCGAAGAAAACAAACATGGAACAATCTTTGAACATATTCAAAAAAATAGATATAATAAATGGATATAAATAAGCCTGTACATATTAATTCGATGAATTTCGAAAAAGTAATCAGAAAGGGGATTGTACTCGTTGATTTCTGGGCTCCATGGTGTAGCCCCTGCCGTGCGATGGAACCAGTATTGGATGACCTGGCCTCGCATCTGGAAGGGAAAGGCCTCATCACAAAAATAAATGTCGATGAAAACCCCAGCATTTCATCGCGATACGGAATTTTTAGCATTCCAACCATGATAATTTTTCATGACGGGAAGGAATTTAGACGTTTCACGGGAGGTCAATCTTCAGAAAAATTACAGAAAATTATAACCGATCAATACAACAACACCATATGATAACAAAAGACAAGCTGAGAAAAATGTGGCCCTCGCTGGCAGGAATTGTTGCAGGCATTGCAGGAGGATACCTCTACTACATCGAAATCGGGTGTAGCAGCGGCACCTGCCCGCTCACCGGCAACCCATGGATGACTATGCTTTGGGGAGGTGTGATGGGGTACCTTGTTGGTGATATGTTTGTTAAAAAAGAGCAGGGTAAAAATCAGTCGTAAAATAGCTTATAAATCAGTCTTTCCATTAACATAGCATAATGCTGGTATACTCCGGCGTCAGTTACCCGCGATGTTGAATTCAAACTTATTACTTCCAAATATCCTGTTTAAAACAACAACCAGTACAGGGCTTTTTCGTACAGCTCGCATTACTGCAATTGTTTGGCAGTAATACAGTCAATCATGATAGATAAGACTCCTGCCGGTAGTGGGTAAATGAAAGGGTATGGCATCTGCACTTAACGCCATCGTTTTCTTTTGCCGGATAGTTATATCAACCCCTTATTGCCATATTTCGACAATATATTGATTAAAATTCAGGATCATCAGACACACTGATGTGAAAAGCTCTGCCTGGATTGCACTAACAATCAACTATTGGATGCCGCTGGATGATAGGTCTATATCAATTCCGCCGACAGCCACATAGAACTATTTCATATCCTCAAATTTTAGAGCCGGTTTGCGTTAAAATCAGCAAAAAACCCACATTATTCTACAACAAAACAACAAATATTCAAAATACTGATTAACAGGGGTAAAATATAGTGTCGCTTCGTTGTCGCTTCGAAGCGGCTTCGAAGCGGCTTCGTATTTTTTCGAAACGATAACGAAGCCATTATGAACAAGCCCCGAATGAAATATAACTTAGGTATAATTTATGTAAGAAGAAGAGAGGAGCAGTTTTTTAACCTGAAAAGTAAAATCAGTGAGAGAGGTTTATGCTTCTTGCTCGGAAGCAAAGAAACCGGCGCCATCTGGCATAAGCTGATGGATTGATTGTTAATAAATTAATGGCAAGCATCGGGGAATAGCTGCATGAAAAGATGCACCTTTCGTCTGTAATTTGCCAATAATTCCCACATCAAAAAAGGCTGGCTTTCAAACAGGATGAAAACAGAAAAAGTTGTGACTTATCGAATCTGAAGGGCTACGACTGGTTATCTTTGCACAGCAAAACACCTTTTGTATTCCATTCCATTACGTATTGGAACACGGACATAACCTACTTCAGTTCCATCTGGAATATGAGACCTTATATCGATCAGTAAATATTTTCATGTTATGGTGGAGAGGAGCTTCCTGCGATAAAAACCATTACCCTTCATAACTATTGGCCTTTATACTGTTCATGCAATTCGGGGCAGAACCTCAAATAGTTAACTTGCAGAAATCAAAAAAGATATTGAACGCTAATCGATAGGCTCCAAAAGACTTCTTTGTCTTATTAGTATGATTTACATTCGGAGAAAAATCACAATATGACCTCGGAATTGACCTCAATTAAAAGTCTGATTAACTGGCAAATAAGCTTCAGGATATACGAAAAGAGGAAGGGCGATTAACCAGAAACCGGAGAGAAACAATGATGAACAGACAAAACAGTGTTTTATTCCTTCTGGCTGATCAACCTGAGTTCATCTTTTACTTTTTTGGGCAGCGAAGCCACAACCAGCTCGTAAGAGTGGTCAATCCATTGCATGACAATCTCATCACTTACAGAACCGTCGATCAGGACAGTATTCCACAATCTCTTATTCATGTGATAACCAGGAGAAACACAAGCATATTGTTCACGAAGACGAATGGCAAGATCCGGGTCGCATTTCAGGCTGATAGAAAAAGCATCTTCCAGATCGGTAAGGGCAAACATTTTATTCATTACCTTGATAACCAATGTAGTTTCATCAAAAGGGAAAGAATCGGTAGCACCGGCTTTCTGCAGGCAATAGTTATGAAAGGATTCTATATTCATGTTAAAAAAGTTTAAAAAAAAAGAGACTACAAAAGTAGTAACATCAGACTATCAAAGGCAAAGGTGAAAACGAATTGTTAAAACAGGCATGTGATGAAATAGGATGGTACCATGATAACGCAATAGTGTGGTTAAAATGGATTATTTTTGCCGGTATCGTGGCAAAATTTGTATTGAACTCAACTGAAAGTTAACCAAAAAGCGTTGCTTATGTTACTAAGTTCCAAGACGTCAGACCTCAAAAAGAGGATGCGTGAAGCACTTCAGGGTGGTGGCTCAAAGGCCATTCAAAGCCAGAAGTCTAAAGGGAAACTAACAGCGCGGGAGCGTATTCTTGCCCTGCTCGATCCCAAAACATTCCATGAATATGATCTTTTCGTGTCTCATGCGGGAAAAGATTTCGACATGGATAAAAAATTCCTGCCAGGCGATGGTGTTGTCACCGGGACTGGAACCATCAACGGTTATCCGGTGTGTATATACGCCCAGGATTTTACTGTTGCCGGAGGAAGTCTGGGCTATGCTCATGCCAAGAAGATTGTCAAGATCATGGAACAGGCTATGAAACTGAAGGTACCAATTATTGGTATCAACGACTCAGGTGGAGCTCGTATCCAGGAAGGTGTGAATGCGCTGGCCGGTTACGGAGATATCTTCTTCCGCAACACGATGGCCTCAGGCGTGATTCCACAAATAAGTGTTATTCTTGGCCCCTGTGCCGGAGGTGCTGTCTATTCTCCAGCCCTTACAGATTTTGTATTCGTGGTTGACAAGATCTCTCAGATGTTTATCACCGGTCCTGAAGTAATCAAGACTGTATTGGGTGAAGAAATATCCAAGGAAGATCTTGGCGGGGCACGAGTACAGGCTGAAATAACTGGAAATGCCCATTTCTTTGCCGACAGTGAAATTCAATGTTTTGAACAGATCAAACAGCTTGTGAGCTTCATTCCCTGGAATAACGAGAACAAAGCCAAGCCTTTCCCCAAAAAAGCACCAAAACGGCAATACAAAATCGAAGAGATTATTCCGGTTGATCCTTCTGAGCCTTATGATGTTAGAAATGTTATCAAATCGATATGCGATGACAGTGAATTTCTTGAGGTTCAGGAACGGTTCGCCCGTAATATTGTCATCGGTTTTGGACGTATTGGTGGTCAGACAGTAGGTGTTGTTGCTAATCAGCCTATGTACCTGGCGGGAGTACTCGATGTTGACAGCTCAGATAAGGCAGCTCGTTTTATCCGTTACTGCGACTCATTTAACATCCCGCTGGTAACTCTGGTCGATTTACCCGGCTATCTTCCGGGTGTTGATCAGGAATATGCAGGGGTTATCAGGCATGGCGCAAAGATGTTGTATGCCTATTCTGAAGCAACAGTGCCCAAGATTACCCTTATTCTGCGCAAAGCGTATGGTGGTGGATATATTGCTATGTGTTCGCACCATCTAAAAGCAGATTTCGTTTTTGCATGGCCAACCGCCGAGATAGCCGTAATGGGCCCGGAAGGAGCTGCTAATATCATTTTCAGAAAAGAAATCACTGAAGCTGAGAACCCCGAGGAAATGCGCCGCCAAAAGATAGACGAATACAAGGATAAATTCGCCAATCCTTATGTTGCTGCTGCATACGGATATGTAGATGCCGTTATTGAACCTGCAGAAACAAGACATTTCCTGACCCATGCGCTTGAAATCTCGCAAAATAAAGCGGAACAACGGCCATGGAAAAAGCATGGCATCCCTCCATTTTAATAGATATACGCAACAACTTATCGATTCAATCATTGACGAATTCTACTATGATGGAAAAAGAAAACATTGAAGAAAAACAGTCTCCTGTTCCTGATAACCTCGAAGTTTTTCATGTTGAGGAGGGTTACTATAAAACCATTATCCCCGATCGGTTTAAAAACCGGAAGACGAAAGTCCCTCCGCAATCAAATATCGTTGCGCAGATTCCAGGAAAGATCGGCGAGATATTTGTGAAGGAGAATCAAAAAATAAAGGCAGGTGAACGACTTATGATGCTGGAAGCAATGAAAATGAACAATATACTTACCTGCCCATTTTCAGGTACAATAAGAAACATTTTGATAGAAACCGGCGCAGTAGTCCCTAAGGGTGAACTGCTGATGATTATTGATCCTGCCTGAAGCCTCCGGGAGGGAGCAGAGAATTGGTAGCAGCCACGAAGCCTAACAATTCCTGTCGTCCTGCACCTGTATCGGCAGAGGTGACAAACAATTGCGGCAATTCCTCCCAGGATTGCCGCAATTTCTTCTTATAATAATCGAGATTTTTTTCCTGACCAATCTTTCCGAGTTTGTCAGTCTTGGTAAATACCAGGACAAAAGGCAATTCATTTTTAGCCATAAATTCCATAAAGGAGATATCAATGGCTTGTGGCTCAAGTCGGGAATCAATAAGTATGAATGTGCACATCAGATTCTTTCTCAGGCGCAAGTATTCTGATATCATTCCAACCCAGTCATTACGCAACGATTTAGGAGTTTTGGCATAGCCAAAACCGGGTAAATCTGCCAGATACCAACTATTATCAACCAGAAAATGATTAATTGTTTGCGTCTTCCCGGGAGTAGAAGAAATCTTGGCAAGTCCCTTGCGTTCGCAGAGCATGTTGATAAGCGACGACTTACCCACATTTGACCGTCCAATAAAAGCAAACTCAGGCAATACCGGAGAAGGGCATTGTTTATATGAAATAACACTCGAGATAAACTCTGCTGTTTTGATTTTTAACCTCACTTGTGGTTCCTCCTCACGCGAAGCGATAATCCCCTGAGATTAATCTTCTTAATATAAGAAGCCAGGTGCCTCGTTTTCTTCTTTTCGTAAACGTCATTAATAGTAATAAGTATGCCCGACTCTTCCACATCGCCAAAATGTTTGTTGATCGCAGCACCAAAAAATCTCATGGTAGGAGAAAGGTTCATGTAAGCATTAAATAGCGGCGGGATATTCTCCTTATACAGCCGGATCGTATGGTTGAGGATTCGATAATTTTCTTCGTAATTCTTTCCGGTGAAGAGTGCCGATAGCTCATCCGGATTGGTCATGATAGGCACAGGCTCAAATGGGACAACAAGTTTATCGGGATCAGGAAAATAACGATGCAGAAAAAACAGCAACACGTCACGTGCCATCAGATTATACTGAGAATACATTGTCATTTTCCCGAAGAAATAGCGCACACTTGGATTATCAATCACAATAGCTCCCAAACCATCCCAGAGGTTGTCGAGCGAAAACATACCTTTCCGAACATTATAAGTTGCCTGGTATTTGGGCTGAACAAACGACCTTCCCAATTCAATGGTTTGAGGCATAAACTCCCTTACAAATCTCTCAGAAAAATGAAACAGGCTGGCGGTAGGAGATTTAAACCGTCCATTCAGGTCGGTTCCGATATCCTTACAATGAATAAACCGATATCCGCCAATGATCTCTTCATCGTCAGGATCCCAGACAATTAATTGCTTGAAAGGAACCCGGGAGGTATCATATTCATCAAGGTCCACCTCCATTCCGGTACCTCCCCCCCCATCGCGAAAAGAAATTTCACGTAAACGGCCTATCTCACGCATAGTATGTGGTGAGTCCTGTTGGGTAACCACAAATATTTGACGGTTGCCGTAATTGGTGTTCCTGACAAACCGGGCCTCAGTCAACTCCGAAGCAATCAGATCACGATCGACCGGAGGAATTACTGGTTGCAAACTTATCTCTTCCATAGCAGCATTATTTTACCTGTTCTTGTCCCTCAAATATCGCACCAGAGTCAGCTCCTAATCTGTAAATATATTTTCGCATACTTGAAGCCCATTGTCCGTCTGATATATCAGGTGAGAAAATTTTCCATGAAATCGGTTTTCCGAAAGTGATGGTGATCGTCTTTCCCTTCTGTCGAAACATTTCATCAGGCAAAAACAGCATCTCTATATTGGCTTTAATGCCAAGCCATACACGTAATCTGGCTATATTGTAAAAAAAAGCCCTGTTAGCTCCATCGATGTGGACAGGTACAATATCGCGTTGATATTGCTTCGCTTTTGTTATAAAGGTCTTTTTCCATTCAAGGTCCAACACCTCGTTTCCTTGCCGTCTTGAGCACAATCCTGCAGGGAAATAGAGAACTGCTTTTGATCCGTTAAAAGTATCATCAAGCAGTCTGGAAAGACTGGTATTCCGACCATGCTTGTTTATTGGCAGAAACAGCGGCTTCATATTGGGGATGTACATCAACAGATCATTAACCGGGAAAACCAGATCAGGTCTGAAATCACCGACCGCCTGCATGAGTGCCAATCCGTCAAGTCCCCCAAGCGGATGATTGGAGGCAACGACAAATCGGCTGCCCTCTGGCAGGTTCTCAGCCCCTTTGACCTTGATATGAACATGAAAGTCATTCAGACAAGCCCGAACAAAATCAAGCCCCATCTTATCCTTGTGCCGGGTCAGAAAACCGTTGAGTTCATCCTGATGGACAAGACCTTTGAGCCGTCCAATCAACCAGGCAGGAATCCAACGATATAACCTGGGATTTTTACCCTTAAGAACTGCATCGACATCAATCTTCTGAATATCGTCGGATAAAACATCCGACTCATCTATTTTAACAACTTCTGGCATAACACCCAATCATCAAGAGAATTTAGTTACAAATGTAGTGAATAACCTTGCCCATTTTACAACAATTTAAAAATCAGCATGTTTTCCACACGTTTAACCAAATGGTTGATTCGCGTTGTAAAAATTATTACAATTCAATGAAACTTTAAACACTAACAATCAACTATTTAACAGCTAGATCAAAAGACACCCTTCCAATTCATAAAAAAAGTTATCAACAAAAGTGGACAAAAGTGGATAGAAGTGTAACGAAGTGGGAAATCTGTCGTATATTTGGACAAAATTTCCGTAGATGCTCAATTTCATTGGAGTACATGAGTGTAAAGCAGATGACAAAGGCAGGATTATGTTTCCGGCACCACTTCGCCGACAGTTGCAGGGAATAATCGATCAGGGCTTTGTTGTCAAGCGTAGCGTCTTTGACCGCTGCCTTGAGCTTTTCCCCATGTCGGAATGGAATAAAGAGATGGATCGGATAAACAAGTTAAACAGGTTTGTAAAGAAAAATAATGACTTTATCAGGATGTTTATGGCCGGCGTTAAAGTGCTTGAACTTGACGGCAATGGTCGCTTCCTGATTGCCAAGGATCTGATGACCTTTGCAGGCCTCCAGAAAGAGGTAGTGCTGGTAGCATCAGGAACACGGATTGAAATCTGGGATAAAGAAAAATATGAAACTGCGGTGAACGATCCCGCAACTGACTTTGGAGCTTTAGCCGAAGAGGTGATGGGATCAATGCCTTACGATACTTCAACTGAATAAATAACTTACCATGTATCACGTACCGGTAATGCTTAACGAATGCACAGAAGGGCTCTCCATTAAACCGGAAGGGCTATATGTTGACGTCACCTATGGTGGTGGAGGGCATAGCCGTGCAATTCTCGGGCAATTACAGCAGGGCCGGTTATATGGTTTTGATCAGGATGAAGATGCACGGCAAAACATCCCTGAGGATGACCGTTTCACGTTTATCGCACAAAACTTCAGGTACATGAAAAACTACCTGAAACTTTATCAATCCATTCCTGTAGACGGAATTCTCGCCGATCTGGGGATCTCCTCCTTTCAGATTGATGAGCCCTCCAAAGGATTTTCAACTCGGTACGACGGGCCGCTTGACATGAGAATGGATCGTCGACGGGGAACTACCGCCGCAGAGGTGGTAAATCTGTACTCTGAAGAGAAGCTTACAGAAATCTTCAGGCTCTATGGCGAACTAATCAACGCCCGTAAGATCGCATACAGGCTTTCAACCAGCCGAAACGACCAACCCATTCAAACGACCTCGCAACTCTGCGAACTCTTACGTCCTCTGGCACGACCCCATACAGAGAACAAGTTTCTGGCTCAGGTATTTCAGGCTCTACGGATCGAAGTGAACGACGAGTTGGGAGCTCTTAAAGATTTTCTGCTTCAGACCGTCGATGTTCTGGCCCCAGGTGGTCGCCTTGTGGTTATGGCGTATCACTCCCTCGAAGACAGACTTGTAAAGAATTTTATGCGAACAGGGAATTTTGAAGGAGAGCCGGTAAAAGACTTTTACGGCAACCTGATCTGCCCGTTCACGCCTATCACCAGAAAACCAATGATGGCATCAGAGGCCGAACAGGAATCCAATCCCCGCTCACGCAGTGCCCGACTCCGCATTGCAGAAAGGAGGTCCGCATGATCGGTTTTAATACAAGAAAACCAGAACTGGAAAAGGCTGCACCATCTACCGCAATCCCTAAACCAAAGGTGAAAAAGCGGACAGGTATCTTTAAAAGTATGGCCACAGGAAAATTTCTGGCAACAGAATCAACGATAAAATCGGTTCCATTTTTCCTTTTTCTGGCTACCATCGGCATGTTGTACATCGGTAATAATTTTTACACCGAACGCACCATCCGCAACGCTAATCACCTGAAGAAAGAACTCAAAGAACTCAGGTTTGAATACATCGCTACCAAATCACAATACAGCGATTCCACCAAGCAATCCAAGGTGGCACGCAGGCTTGCTGAGATGGGTATTCAGGAAGCAATAAAGCCACCCGAGAAGATCTTTGTAAAAGAAAGCGAATTAACATATCCATAGAAAAGCGCCATCTAAATTTGATTGATAACCCCTCACCGGCTCAAACTGAAACCCCAGACCCGAAGACCACTTTTCTCAGGCGGGTTTGGATTGTTTACTTCCTGCTCATCGTAGCGGGCATTGCCGTTTTAGGAAAGATCATTCATATTCAATCGGTCCAGGGCAGCGAGCTACTTGAAAAGTCAGAAAAGGCTACAATCAAGTATGGGGCAATTGAACCGGTCAGAGGAAATGTATTGGCTTATGATGGAGCACTTTTAGCCACTTCAGTCCCCATCTATGATTTCAGAATGGATGTAGCCTCAAAAAACATCCCCGACTCCATATTTGACACCAGAGTTGATTCATTATCAAGAGGGCTTTCAAACCTTTTCCGCGATAAATCATCATCCGATTACAAAAAACTCCTTACATCCGAACGTCATAAAAAGAATCGCTACCTGCTCATCAAGCGTAACGTTGATTATAACACGGTTGCCCGCTTGAAACAGTTACCCCTTCTCAAATTGGGGCAAAATAAAGGGGGGCTGATACTGGTACAGAAAAGCTCACGCAAAATGCCCTATGGCTTGCTGGCACGCAGAACAATAGGCTATGAGATCAAGGAAGAGAACCTTTTCGTCGGGCTGGAAGGTGCTTACCGAAATGAACTTCAGGGAGTTACCGGCAGGATGTGGCTGCAACGCATTTCAGGAGGAGAGTGGATTCCGCTAAACGATAATGATCGCATTGAACCCCGCAACGGGAAAGATATAGTCACCACCATCGACATTCACTTACAGGACGTAGCGGAAAATGCACTCATGAATCACCTGATCAACCATAATGCCGAGCAGGGATGTGTCATTCTGATGGAAGTTAAAACAGGAGCCATCAGAGCCATTGCCAACCTGCAACGTCTTCCCGACGGCACTTACGATGAACGTTACAATTACGCCATTGCCGAAAGCATTGAGCCGGGATCTACATTTAAACTGGCTTCGATTATGGCAACAATTGAGGACGGACTTATTGATATCAACGATACTGTAACTGTCGGCAGAGGGTCACTAAATTACTATGGCAAAGATATGACCGATGTACATGCCATGCCTCGTGAACGGCTAAGTGTACTTGAAGCTTTTGAGTTGAGTTCGAATGTCGGAATCAGTCGTATTGTTCATGATGCCTATAAAAATTCACCGGAAAAGTTCATTGAACGTCTCTATAGTTTCTCTCTCAACAAACCATTGGGAATTGAAATTCAAGGAGAAGGAAAACCCGGTATTAAATCAACCGACCAGAAAAACTGGTCCAAGCTTTCACTCCCATGGATGTCAATTGGCTATGAATTAACGATCACGCCATTACAAACCCTCACCTTCTACAATGCTGTAGCCAATGGAGGAAAGATGATGAAACCAATGTTTGTCGCGGAAATCAGGGAAACCGGAAAACATTCAAAACTATTTGAACCTGTAGTAATCAATAAGAAAATTGCTTCTACAGAAACGCTGGCAAAAGCCCGGATTCTGCTCGAGGGGGTTGTAAAAAAGGGTACAGCAAGAATCCCGTTTCTAAACAGTGCATATACCGTTGCAGGAAAGACCGGTACAGCTCAGATTGCCAAGGGAGGCAGATATAACAAGCGAAATTATAACGCCAGTTTTGTTGGATATTTTCCTGCCGATGAACCGGCTTATTCATGCATTGTCGTTGTAAACAATCCTGCTGGTGGCACCATCTATGGTTCTTCGGTGGCAGCTCCTGTATTCAGGGAACTCGCCGATAAAATTTATGCCACCAACCTCAGCCTGCGTGATGAATCCGAAAGCCAAAACGATACACTAACTCACGAGGAGGCTAATCTGCTGGTTAGTGTACCCTACATCAGAGCTGCTAGGTATTCCGACATCGAAGTAATCAAAGACTATTTCGATTTCGATACTGACACAGCGAGCCGTGAAGCTGACTGGGTTTCTGTTACAGGTACCGGAAATCAGGTAAAGACTCAACCCCGCAGATTCATAGAGAATCTGGTTCCGGATGTCATGGGTATGACTGCCCGCGATGCCATCTACATGCTTGAGAAATATGGTCTCAGGGTAAAGATTGAAGGCTGCGGAAAAGTAAAAAAGCAATCAATCCAACCCGGGAGCCGCGTAGCAAAAGGAGGTGAGATTACCCTTAAACTATCAAATGCCTGGATTATATGAAGCAGATAACCAACATAATCAAAGGATTTAATTTTACGGTAGTTCAGCCCGGCAGCCACAAAACGTGCACAGGCATTACTTTTGATTCCAGAAAAGTGGAGCCCGGTTTTGTGTTTATTGCATCCAAAGGGACTCAGGCCGACGGTCACCAATTTATTCAGATGGCCATCGAAAAAGGTGCTGTAGCAATCGTCTGTGAAGATAGTCCTGCTATGATTCCCGACGCTATCACGCTTATTGTAACACCCGACGCACATCTGGCATTAGCCTGCATGTCAGGCAACTGGTTTGATCATCCCTCACAAAAGCTCAAATTAACGGGGGTAACCGGAACCAACGGTAAAACGACGATAGCCACAATGCTGTATAAACTATTCGAATCGTTGGGCTATCGCTGCGGATTGCTTAGTACGGTAGAAAACCGAATACACCAAAAGGTGATTTCTGCCACTCATACCACCCCTGACCCTATACAGTTGAATGCCCTGCTTGCCGAAATGGTCAAGGCAGGTTGCGATTATGCCTTCATAGAAGTCAGTTCGCATGCCGCTGTTCAGCATCGTGTGGCCGGACTTCAATTTGCAGGAGGCATTTTCACAAACCTTACTCACGACCACCTCGACTACCATAAGACCTTCGCGGAATATCTAAAAGCCAAAAAAGGATTTTTCGACGCTTTGCCCAAAACTGCCTTTGCGCTAATTAATGCCGATGATAAAAATGGCGGCGTGATGATTCAAAACTGTATTGCCTCAAATTACAGGTATTCGCTTACCTCGATGGCAGATTTCCATACCCGGTTGATCGAAAACCATATCGATGGCTTACTGCTTCAGTTAGATGGCATAGAAGCCTGCTTCAAATTAGTCGGGGAATTCAATGCTTATAACATCACGGCTATTTATGGGGCTGCCGTGCTGCTCGGACAAGACAGACATGAAGTGCTTGAAAAACTCAGTGATATAGAGCCAGTGGAAGGTCGGTTCGATACCATCAGATCTGACAACGGCATAACGGCCATTGTTGACTATGCCCACACACCTGATGCCATTAAAAATGTCATCAGCACCATCAACAGCATCAGAACAGAAGGCGTCAAACTGATAACAGTAACAGGTGCCGGTGGAGATCGTGACCGCGCAAAACGTCCGATCATGGCAAAAATAGCTGCAGAAAACAGCGACAGGCTCATTCTGACTTCAGATAATCCCAGAACAGAAGACCCGGAGGCTATCCTTGAAGAGATGCGCAGCGGACTTTCCCCTACCCTTCTTAAGAAAACGCTCACCATCACTAACCGGCATGAAGCCATTCGTACGGCTCTGGCTTTTGCTCAAAAAGGAGATATTGTGCTGGTTGCCGGCAAAGGCCACGAAAAGTACCAGGAGATCAATGGAGAACGGCATCATTTCGATGATAAAGAAGAAATTAATAAAGCCATTGGCATTAAAGTGTAATACCTATGCTATACTATCTTTTTGAATATCTGGATAAGGCAATCGATCTCCCCGGTGCAGGAGTATTTCAATACATCTCATTCAGGGCAGCCATGGCTGTCATTACCTCGCTCCTCATCTCCCTAGTATTTGGCGGACGATTAATCCGGTTTCTCAAGAAAAAGCAGGTTGGTGAAACAGTTCGCGACCTTGGACTTGAAGGTCAAATTCAAAAACAGGGAACACCCACAATGGGCGGTCTGATCATTCTGGGAGCCATACTGATTCCAACTCTTCTGTTTGCAAGGTTGGATAACGTTTACATTCAGCTAATCCTGTTTACTACTGTCTGGTTGGGCATGGTTGGCTTTCTGGATGACTACATTAAAGTATTCCGTAAGAACAAGCAAGGGTTAGCCGGAAAATTTAAAATCGTTGGACAGATAGTTGTCGGACTTGTGGTAGGGATTACCATGTACTTCAGCCCCGATGTTGTTATAAAAGAAAAAAATTCAGCCCACGCGTATATTGAGGAAGTTAATGTGATGAATGATGCCACCTATGCCCGTGCGAAGGAGGTATTCTCAACTCAGAGCATTAAATCGACCAAGACAACCATTCCTTTTGTCAAGAACAATGAGTTCGACTATTCCCTGCTCATTAACTGGATAGGCGATGGTGCTCCAAAATATGCATGGTTGGTTTTCATCCCCATAGTTATCCTTATCGTCATTACCGTTTCGAACGGAGCCAACCTGACTGATGGTATTGATGGTCTGGCGACTGGTGTCTCGGCATTTCAGGCTGCCACATTAGGTATCCTTGCCTGGGTCTCGGGTAACATCATTTTTGCCGATTACCTGAACATCATGTATATACCAAACACCGGTGAACTCACAATCTTCATCAGTGCATTGGTAGGTGCATGTATTGGTTTTCTGTGGTATAATACTTATCCGGCACAGGTCTTCATGGGAGATACAGGATCGCTGGCATTGGGAGGCATCATTGCCGTACTGGCTGTTATTATCCGCAAAGAACTGCTAATCCCGATTCTCTGCGGAATTTTCCTTGCCGAGAACCTCTCGGTAGTTCTCCAGGTAAGCTACTTCAAGTATACAAAGAGAAAATATGGTGAGGGAAGGCGCATTTTCCTGATGTCACCATTGCATCATCATTTCCAGAAGCTGGGGTATGCAGAACCAAAAATTGTTCAGCGCTTTCACATCATAGCAATTATGCTGGCTGTGCTAACCATTGTTACCCTCAAACTCAGATAATAATAAAAATGAAATATTCAAACAAATACAAATCCTATGGACAAACCCCGCATCGTGGTGCTGGGCGGGGGCGAAAGCGGAACAGGTGCTGCCGTTCTGGCCCACACAAAAGGTTTTGAAACTTTTCTGAGCGATACAGGAAAAATTGCAGAAAAATACCGCGAAGTTCTTTCTCATCATGGCATCCCGTTCGAAGAAGCGAAACATTCTGAAAGGCTTATTCTAAATGCCTCCGAAATTATAAAAAGCCCAGGAATACCAGAATCTGCCCCCCTTGTCCTCAAGGCTCGCGAGTTGAAAATTCCTGTGATCTCGGAAATAGAATTTGCTGCCCGTTACACCAATGCTTTCCTGATTTGTATTACAGGAAGCAATGGAAAGACAACAACTACGATGCTGATCTGGCACATCTTAAAAAATGCCGGATACAACGTCGGGCTGGCTGGTAATGTAGGCCAGAGTTTCGCATTGCAGGTAGCAACCTGCGACTTTGATTACTATGTTCTAGAGCTGAGCAGCTTTCAACTCGACGGCATGTATGATTTCAAAGCCGATGTAGCAGTGCTGACAAATATCACACCAGACCATCTGGATCGGTATGATCATCAGCTAAAACTTTATGCAGCTTCGAAGATGCGGATTCTACGTAATCAAACTGAAAAAGATTCATTCATTTGGTGCGCAGACGACAAAATCACAAACGAGATGCTGAAAAACAGATCGATAACTGCAAAAAAATATCCGATATCGCTCAACGGTCAGCAAGCCGAAAATGGCGCCTGGATAGAAAATGAAGAACTGATTATACATATTGACAATAAAACATTGAACATGAACCTCGAAGCACTGGCCCTACAAGGCAAACACAACATATGCAATTCAATGGCTGCAGGCGTAGCCTCGAAAATTGTAAATGTGCGCAACGAAAAAATCAAGGAAAGCCTGTCCGATTTCGCTGGCGTAGAGCACAGACTCGAATTTGTAGCCAATGTCCACGGCATTGCCTTCATCAACGACTCGAAAGCCACCAACATCAATTCCACATGGTACGCACTCGAGAGCATTAACCATCCAATTGTCTGGATTTGCGGAGGACGTGATAAAGGAAATGACTATACCGAGCTGCTCGATCTGGTCAGGAGCAAAGTAAAAGCTATTGTTTGCCTGGGTGCGGACAACTCTAAAATTAAAGCAGCCTTCGCCGATTCAGTAGAAATCATCGAAGAGTATGTCACAGCACGTGGTGCTGTAGAAGCCGCTTACAACCTGGCGCAAAAAGATGATGTTGTACTGCTTTCACCAGCCTGCGCCAGTTTCGACCTTTTCGAGAATTACGAAGACAGGGGCCGTCAGTTCAAACAAGCAGTAAAACGCCTGTAAAAAGTTATTATAATGAAAATGGATGTTAAAAATATAGCTGATCTGAAAGGAGACAGAGCCATCTGGGTCATTGTTTTCTTTCTTTCTGTACTCTCAGTGCTGGTGGTCTATAGTTCCACCGGTTCGCTGGCCTTTAAAAACAAGGATGGCAACACTGAGTTCTATATGCTCAAACATCTGTTCATTCTAGCAGCCGGTTTAGGGCTGATGTATGGGGCGTACCGCCTTCCCTACCGTTATTACAGCAAATTAAGCTACCTCGGCCTTATTGTTGCAATTCCGCTCCTGATCTATACCATTGTCGGCGGAACCAATCTGAATAGTGCAAACCGCTGGATTAGCATTCCTTTTATTGGAATTACGTTTCAAAGCTCTGACCTTGCAAAGCTGGTAATCATCACCTACCTATCAAGTCAACTGACAAGACGAAAAGACTACCTTGGTGATCTAAAAAGAGGATTCATCCCGGTACTAATACCTGTTGGGCTGATCTGTCTCTTGATTTTCCCTGCCAACTTCTCTACTTCAGCACTCATTTTCCTGATTTGCGCGGTCATGATGTTTGCTGCTGGTACACCATTTAAGTTTCTGGCAAGTACGGTTGGTATAAGTATTGCAGGTTTTATAATGGTATTGCTGTTGGCTGGCTCAATGCCCAGATTATTGCCCCGCGCAACCACCTGGCTCAACCGTATTGAGATCTATCTGGGGATGGTGGAAGACAAAGAACAAAAGGATGCGTCCAATTACCAGGTTGAGCAGTCAAAAATTGCCATCGCCTCTGGAGGAGTACTCGGAAAAATGCCGGGAAACAGTACCCAGCGTAATTTTCTCCCCCATCCCTACTCCGATTTCATTTTTGCCATCATCGTTGAAGAATATGGCACCGTTGTAAGTGCTTTTGTTATATTACTCTATCTGATCCTGCTCTACAGGGGCATCCGGATAGCCATGAAAGCGGCGAGTGGATTTGGTATGCTGCTTGCATTTGGCCTCAGCTTCGGACTGGTAACTCAGGCTATCATAAACATGTTGGTAGCAGTTGGTATGTTTCCTGTTACAGGGCAACCATTACCTTTGGTCAGTATGGGAGGAACTTCCATCTGGTTTACACTTATTTCACTTGGTATGATTCAGAGTGTAAGCCGCTATAGCGAAGAAACAGAAGCCGAACAGAAGCTTGAAGAAACTCCGGGCTTTATGGCACATCCGGAATCAGAACCTCAAATCCAAAGCGTCTGACGATGAAAAACACTAAACAAATACGAATCCTGATGAGCGGAGGTGGTACTGGTGGACACATCTTCCCGGCAATAGCAATTGCGAATGCAATCAAAGCAATGTCACCCGATGCAGAATTCCTCTTCGTCGGAGCCAGGGGGCGTATGGAAATGGAGAAGGTACCGCAGGCAGGTTATGAAATTAAAGGATTATGGATTAGTGGTTTAAAAAGGGAACTCAATTTTTCTAACCTGCTATTCCCGCTAAAGATAGCCGTTAGCATGTGGAAGGCTTACCGTATTGTTAAGAGCTTCAAGCCCGATATAGTTATCGGTACAGGTGGTTATGCAAGTGGACCCACATTGCGCGCAGCTGGCTTTCTAAAGATACCAACGGCCATTCAGGAACAAAATTCGTTTCCGGGTATCACCAACAAACTTTTAGCCGACAAGGCATTACGCATCTATGTTGCCTATGAAGGCCTTGAAAAATATTTTCCCGCCGGGAAACTGATTCTTAGCGGCAATCCCATCCGTCAGGACGCTGTTGACATCGCCGGAAAACGAGGTGATGGAGCAAGCTATTTTGGCATCGACCCTCACAAAACTACAGTGCTGGTTGTTGGCGGAAGTCAGGGAGCGCGATCGGTTAATCAAGCCGTAAAAACTTTCATTAGTACATTAGCCGGAAACAATTTACAACTCATCTGGCAGACAGGTGTGGCTTTTGAGGCAGAAGCCAAAAGAGTTGTTCAGCCTTTTGAAGGTCAGGGCTTAAAAGCACTAGCCTTTATTAACAGGATGGATCTGGCCTATGCGGCTGCCGATATCATTATCAGCCGCGCAGGGGCTATTGCCATTGCAGAACTTTCTGTAGTTGGTAAACCAGTCATTCTTATACCGCTTCCTACTGCTGCCGAAGACCATCAACGACATAATGCAGAGGCCCTGGTTAACAAGGGGGCAGCCCTGATGATAGCCGACAACCAATTGAAAGAAAAATTATCAACTGAAGTAATCGCGCTGTCCACCAACACTGATAAATGCCGCGCTCTGGGAAATGCAATCGCAACTCTTGCCCGCCCATACGCTGACAAAACCATTGCCGAAGACGTTCTTAAATTAATTCACAAGTAACAATGATCAGGATTAACGACATAAATCACATTTATTTCCTTGGAATCGGCGGTATTGGCATGAGTGCCATAGCCCGTTTTTTCAAATGGAAAGGTGCAGATGTGTCGGGATATGATCGTACACCTTCGCATTTAACAGAAGAACTTCAAAAAGAAGGTATTTCAGTTTGGTTTGATGAATCACCAACTCTGATTCCCGGCAATATAGATTTGGTAGTAATCACGCCTGCTATTCCTGTTAACCATCGCGGTCTTGTCCATCTCAAAAACAAAGGGTTACCCATTGTCAAAAGATCAGAACTCCTCGGGATCATTACAGGGGAAGGAAAAACCATTGCAGTAGCTGGAACCCATGGAAAAACAACTACCTCTACGCTGACTGCACATATTCTGTATCAATCTGAAATAGGATGCAATGCTTTTCTCGGGGGCATCTCTAAAAATTACCAAAATAACTTGCTGATCTCAGATCATCCCACACCGTGGATGGTCACTGAAGCCGACGAATTCGACAGGAGCTTCTTACAACTGTATCCCTTTATTGCAACAATAACTGCTACCGATGCAGATCATCTCGATATATATGGTACACATCAGGCATTACTCGACAGTTTTCAACAGTTTACCCAACAAATCCAACCAGGCGGTTTTCTTATCTTGAAAACAGGAACACCTCTGGACATTATCAATAAAAGCCTTACGGTCTATACCTATTCTATTGATGACGAAACAACAGACTGTCATGCAGCAAACATCACGTTTGATGGAACGCGCTATCATTTCGATCTGGTAATGCCTCGGCGAATCATACCGGATCTATGTCCCGGGATACCAGCAAAAGTAAATGTTGAAAATGCAGTAGCTGCTTGCACCATGGCCGCATTGGCCGGTTGCTCAGACAATGAAATCAGATCGGCATTGTCCACCTTTTCCGGTATCAGGCGCCGTTTCGACTTAAGAATCAATGAGGGTGGGCGGGTTTATATCGATGATTACGCCCATCATCCAGAAGAGATAAAAGCCCTGATCAGTTCAGTACGTCATATGTACCCAAACAGAAAAATCACAGGCGTTTTCCAACCTCATCTGTTCAGTCGTACCCGCGACTTCGCCGAAGGGTTTGCTCTGGAGCTAAGTAAACTTGATGAATGCTACTTACTTGACATCTACCCAGCCCGCGAATTACCAATCAAGGGAATTACTTCTCAATTCGTGGCCGACAGAATGACAGCCGAACCAAAGGTTGTTTCAGTTAAAGCGCTTCTTCCCATTATAGAAGACAAAAAACCGGAAGTCTTGTTGACCATCGGAGCAGGAGACATCGACAAACTGGTGGAACCATTGGAGATCATAATCAGAAACCAAATCAAACAGAGCAATGGAAAAATCTAAACGCATAGCCATCATTATCCTGTGGTCACTTTTAATTCCAGCGGTTCTGGTTATCTTAGGATTTGCGGATGTAAACCGGAACCAACAACTTTGCAAGGGTATCGATGTTGAAGTGAAAATCCCCGGAGATGATGTAATCATCACAGAAGCTGAAGTCCTAACCATGGTTTCTTCAACTTCAGAGCCATTAAAAGGACGTAAAATCAGTAGTATTAACCTGAAATCAATTGAATCGCGTATAAAAAGGAATCCCTGGATTGCCGATGCAGCAGTTTTTCCGACTCTGTCTGGAAAGCTATGCGTAAAAGCACAACCCAGAGAAGCAGATATCAGAATCATCAATCGATGGGGCGAGCAATATTACATCGACAAAACAGGTATCATGTATCCAACGCGACCAGGTTTCCCGGCACGTGTTCTGATCGCTTCAGGAATAATCAATACCCGCTTTGTAAAAGGAGGTAATGTGAATGAAGTGCCCGACTCAATAAAAAAACGCTCCATTTTACCCTCAGTGATGTATTTGAACAAATATATCGCTAATGATAAATTTCTAACGGCAATAATTGGACAGATCTATGTGGCTGAATCGGGTGATATAGAACTGGTTCCAATAACAGCCAATCATACCATTATTATCGGCGACACCTCTCACCTGGAACGCAAATTCGGAAAACTAGTCATTTTCTACGACAAAATTCTGAAAACGCGTGGTTGGGATAAATACAAAACAGTGAATTTAAAATTTGAAAACCAAATAGTTTGTTCAAAATAATAGGCTTATGAAATCTCAGGAAGTATTCATCGTAGGACTCGATATCGGAACAACCAAAATCGCAGCCATTGTAGGTCGAAGGAATGAACATGGAAAAATTGAGATCCTCGGTTATGGCCGAACGGAATCAATTGGCGTTAAGAGAGGTATGGTCTCAAACATCGAGAACACCGTGCAATCCATTAAACTTGCTATTGAGGAGGCCGAAGCCAAATCAGGCGTTGAGATTAAGTACGTGAATGTTGGTATTGCAGGTCAGCATATCAAAAGTCTTCAGCATCGAGGAAATCTCATCAGAGGAAATGCCGATGATGAGATCGCACAGCAAGACATTGATACGCTGATTAATAATATGTACAACCTGAACATGAACCCCGGCGAGGAGGTAATTGATGTGATTCCCCAGGATTTTATTATCGATGGGGAACAAGGGATCAAACATCCAGTCGGCATGTTGGGTAATTCCCTCGAAGCCAACTTTCATATCATAATTGGACAGACTGCTGCCGCTAAAAACATCTATAAATGTGTCAGAAAAGCCGGTCTTGAGGTTGTGGAACTAATTCTGGAGCCAATTGCATCAGCCGAAGCTGTCCTTTCTGAAGAAGAGAAAGAGGCTGGTGTTGTACTGGTCGATATTGGTGGTGGCACCACAGATATTGCGATCTTTCAGGATCATATCATCAGACACACGGCGGTAATACCATTTGGTGGTGACATCATCACTGAAGATGTTAAAGAAGGATGTAGCATCATAAAAAAGCATGCTGAAGAGCTAAAAATAAAATTTGGTTCAGCGCTGGCGGGAGAGAACCGCGATGAAGAAGTTGTAGCTATACCAGGCCTGCGGGGCAGGCCACCCAAAGAGATCACGCTTAAAAACCTGGCCAACATCATTCAGGCTAGGATGGAGGAAATAATTGAAAACATCTATTATGAAATAAAAAACTCCGGTTTTGAAAAGAAACTCATCGCCGGAATTGTCCTTACCGGTGGAGGCGCTCAGTTAAAACATGTCCGACAGCTAACTGAATACATGACAGGGATGGACGTCCGTATCGGTTACCCCAATGAGCATCTTGCACCAGGTTGTCCCGAAGAGATGGCCAGTCCAGCTTACGCAACAGGCATCGGGCTTGTAATCATGGGACTACAAAGATACGAATCAGAGCAAAAGAAACGAACCAGAAAAGAGGATCCAATTCCTGTTCAACAAGCTCCCGCGCAAAGCCAACCAGTACAAAAAGAAAAAGAAAGAAAGGAAGAAGAAACCCGGCGCCGAACCAGCTTTCTTGAAAGAATCCAACGCTGGTTTGATGAAGGCAGCGAATAAAAAGTTATTAACAATAGATTGTTGATAACTAATTCAAAAAAATGACATTACAAGAATAATATTAGTTTAATTTCGAAGAGGATAAAAATTATGAATGACATGCTGAAATTCGACCTGCCGAAAGCGCAGTCTTCAATCATAAAAGTCGTTGGAGTTGGTGGTGGTGGTAACAATGCCGTCAACCACATGTTTAAACATACGATTAAGGATGTGGACTTTATACAGTGCAATACCGACGCACAAGCGCTGGAAGCGAGCCCTGTTCCTACAAAGATTCAACTGGGGGTTAACGGCCTTGGAGCCGGTGCAAAACCTGAAGTTGGACGTAAAGCGGCCGAAGAGTCAATAGAACAAATCCGCGCGTTGCTCGAAAAAAATACTCAAATGCTGTTCATTACAGCAGGAATGGGTGGAGGAACAGGAACAGGTGCTGCTCCTGTAATTGCTTCCGTCGCTCGTGAATTGGACATCCTCACGGTTGGCATCGTTACAATTCCGTTCTCCTTTGAAGGAAGAAGACGTAAACTTCAGGCTGAACAAGGCATCGAAGAGCTTCGCAAATATGTTGATACGCTGCTCATCATCAACAACGATAAATTACGCGAACTCTATGGTGACTTAAAACTTACCGAGGCTTTTGATCATGCCGATAACGTTCTTACCACGGCAGCTAAAGGTATTGCCGAAATAATCACCGTAAAGGGTTATGTGAACGTCGACTTCGAAGACGTCAAAACTGTTATGAAAGACTCGGGAAAGGCCATCATGGGTTCAGGTGTTGCCTCAGGCGAAAACCGTGCCCTTGAAGCCGTTGAAGTTGCATTATCGTCACCCTTACTTAACGACAGCGATATTCTGGGAGCTAAAAATATCCTCCTCTATATTGCCTCTGGAACAGAAGAGGTAACTATGGATGAGGTAACCGAAATTACCGATTATATCCAGGAATCGGCAGGACTCGAAGCCGATATCATTTGGGGAACTGGCATTGATCAATCGCTCGAAGACCAGCTTAGTATCACGCTTATTGCAACAGGCTTCGCCACAAAACCTACATCGACGGAAACAACAGGCCTGAAAAAAAACGTCGTAGGTCTTAATGACAACGTACAATCGACAGTAAAAATGCCGCCTATGAGGGAAGCGATCGATGAAATCACACTAATCACTCCGAAGACAGAACAGCCTCTGGAGAGATCAAAACCCGAAATAATTGTTCATCAGTTGGAGATGACCGAAGTCCCCACACTTTCAATTCCACAACCTGACCCGGCAACTACGCTGACGGAACCAGTCCTTATCAACCGTTCTGCCGAAACCGCAATCGCCAATGAGCCATCCATGAATCTGGACGGCAAACCCGATAACAGACCTTACTCTTTTGAGCAGCCGCTTCCTTCGGGATTCAATACCGAACGCATGGAAGCCCGCAGTGCTGAACGAGAATCAATCGTTAAACGCCAACTGCGGGAGATGAGTTGGCGCTCGAAAAACCCTGCCGCCCTGACTGAAATGGAAAACCAACCAGCCTACCAGCGTAAAAACGTAACCCTGGCCGAGGCTGTTCCCTCAAGCGAATCAGTTGTCTCACGATTTGTACTAACCAGCGAAAACGGCACTCCTGAAATCAAAAACAACTCCTACCTACACGACAATGTTGATTAAATAAAATTATTATGTCACTCGAAATAATTATTAATAACGACATTAAAGCAGCCATGCTTGCACGCGATAAGCGTAAGCTGGAAGCACTGCGTGCCATTAAAGCCGCTTTGTTGCTCGAAAAGACCGGAAAAGATACATCAGGTGGAGAAATTCCCGATGAAGTGGAATTTAAAATGTTGCACAAACTGGTAAAACAACGCCGCGATACTGCAGAAATCTATGAACATGAGAACCGTGCCGACCTTGCTGAGGAAGAACGCTATCAGCTCTCTATCATAGAAACTTACCTGCCGCAACAAATGAGTGAAGAAGAAATTCTGAAACATGTTAAACGAATCATCACGGAACTTGGAGCAACATCCGTCAAGGATATGGGCAAGGTAATGCAGGCTGCCTCGAAAGAACTGGCGGGAAAAGCTGATAACAAAACTATCTCGGTCGCTATAAAGCAGACCCTCGGATTGTAAGACGCCGGACGGTGTGATTCAAAACCCGAAAGCCGGCATCTTGTCCGGCTTTTTTTGGCTCAAAGTTAATCAGGCACCAATATTAATCGCTTTGTTTTTAATTAAATATAGCTACATATCCAGTAAATTGTTTAACATATCAGTTGTATGATCAAATGTCAGATTATTACCCTCAGTGACCGTGCCAGCTCAGGCGAATACATCGACACAAGTAGTGTGGATATCTCCGGCTATGTTAAACAATATTTCGAAGATAAAAACATAGAGTACTCAATTGGTTATACCCTGATTCCGGATGATGCCGATAAACTACGCGAATTAATCTATTATTTCACGCGAACAACCCAAGTGGAGGTAATCTTTACCTGTGGAGGAACGGGTGTCGGCCCCCGCGACATCACTCCCGAAACGGTAACACCATTGCTGGACAAAACCCTGCCAGGGGTCATGGAACTCATCAGAGTAAAATATGGACTGACCAATCCAAAAGCAACTCTGAGCCGTGGTATAGCCGGTATTATCAACCAAACGCTCATCTTCACACTTCCCGGAAGCCCGAAAGCAGGCAGGGAATACTGCGAAGTAATCATGCCGCTTCTGAAACATGCTGTTGATGTATTAAAAGGACACAAAAATCCTAATTGTAACCACTAAAGTAAAACATTACCATGAATCGCGATAAGGCCATCGATCTCCTCCACACGTATGTGAAGAACCAGAAGATGATTCAGCATAGTCTGGCCTCTGAAGCCGTTATGCTTCAAATAGCGCTGCATCTTGGTCAGAATACAGAAACCTGGGCTATGGCAGGCCTGCTGCACGATCTTGATGTAGAGATTACCAATGCCGACCCTAAAACCCATGGCCGCGAAACTGTACGTATACTGACAGAATTAGCAGAAGACGCTGAAATGATTGCCGCTATTGGTGCTCACAATGAAGATTCTTGCAACAGACAAAGGGAAACAGTATTTGAACATGCCCTTGCCGCCGGCGAAACTATTACTGGCCTTATCACTGCCACTGCGCTGGTCTATCCCGATCGTAAGGTAGCATCAGTGAAACCAAAGTCGGTAATTAAAAGAATGAAGGAGAAAGCATTCGCGGCAAGTGTAAAACGCGAAAACATCCTCGAATGTGAAAAAATAGGAATACCAATTGAAGATTTTGTCATTTTGGCGTTAAATGCCATGACACTTATCCATCAGGATCTGGACCTCTAAGTAAAACAAGCCATGAAGAATATCAGAATACCCAAATTACTAAAAAATAAATATGGAATCATTTTGATTCTGTTCGCAGCATGGATGTTGATGTTTGATGAAAACAATATTTTCCGGCAGATAAAGATTACTATCGAATATAACAAGTTGAAGAAAGAACGCTTGTTTTTCGAGCAGGAGATCAAAAACAACAGCCAGGGTGTTAAACAACTCTCAGATGACCCTGATCTGCTTGAAAAGCTAGCCCGTGAGCGCTATATGATGAAGAAAAGCAACGAAGACGTTTTCCTCATAATACCTGATTAACCCTTCCTATTTCCTTGCTTTCAGCATCTCAACGAAAAACCATTCAACATTATTCAATAAATAGGATTACTATTTTCAGCCCCAGCCACCGGCAATTATTGAAAAATCTAATACCCGGATATATTTAACAATCCTGCCTTAGCTAAAGATTTCAATCTTCACCTTCCATCTCAGGTAAATCCTTTACATAAGATGCATACTTGTCATCCTGTAATAGACTATCCTTTACTGCCTTTAATTGTCGCATGAGCGGGCGTTTGTATATAAATCCTGCCTTTGCCCTTCTTCTATCCGTGTCATCGTATCCGCTCAAATCAACATTATCCTCTTTTGAAGCATTCACCAGATCTATTTCTTCGGCTAAAACATCAAAAAGTTCCTTTGTCTCATTAGAATTAACGGCGAAAAATCTAATTTGCTTTAATATCTCATTAGGCAGAGCATAAGGCCAATATTCATCGAAACGTCGGTCATAATGCCAGCCTCCTTGTTTGAAGTTTCTAATTACTATTTTTTGAAGAATAATCGTTTCCAAAGAAACAGGAGCATTTCTCGAAAAAGCTTCCTTAATACTAACAACCTGATTAACTGAACTATCGGTATACCATTTCTTCAACATGTTAATTGTCGCATTATCAAACTGAATTCCATATTCAGCTTTTGATCTAGACATTTCCTGATCAATATATTGGTAGTCTTTTTCAAACCTATGGAGGTATATACTATTGAGCCTTCCCTGATTCACAGATGTAGACACTTTAAGCGTAAATGCTGTCAGAATGCAAAGTACAAAGGATAATAAAATCCACTTTTCCGAACGATAAACAAGCCTTACTGAAGCCCAACTTTGCATAAATATTACGATTGGCATCAGGATAAATAATATCTGATAATCTTCATACAGGTTAAAATAATTGTCATAGCCAGCCATTCCATATAAAACAATTGGCGGGATTGAGCCAAAGCGTGCAATTACCATTAAAATGACCCAAAAAATCAATAAAGCATTTGATACTGCCAACTGTTTATACATTCTATCTAATCTACGATTATGAGTATGATTGCTCATCCAGATCCAAATGGTAATTGAAAATCCTAAAGTTGTTGCAAGGGTTGAAAAAAAATAATTAAAAAAAAGTAATTCATTATCCTTCAATATCAGTAAGTCAGTTGACATACTAGTGAAATACCGGTAAACTTCTCTAAAATGATTAAATACCAATGCAATTAAAAACGCGGTAAAAAGTCCAGCGAAAATCCCCATCCAAAATCTATTTCGGCCGATGCTTTGAATAGATAAGTGATCTTTAACAAATCTTTTCGTCATTTTGGTTTACTGTTCAATAGTATGAGATAACGATGGGTAAATAATGCGGATCGAATTTCGGAAAGTGCTAATGCCTGGTAAAGCTAAACTGGGACTCAAAATTACTCATAGTATAGTACACCGATCAAACTCAATAATATTTCCGTTGAAAGCGTTTCACACTTTACTATATTAGCCTATTCCTTATTCAATAAATTCATTTTCAATTCCCTCAAGTGTTGCAGATATCTTATGCCTCCAGTCTGATACTGTCTTTACATTCACACCGAGAGTTTTAGCTGCCTTCCTTACCGGAATATTCCCAACTATCATCTTGGTGTACTGATGGAACAAATCCGGTCTTTTTAGGTATGCACCCGCTGTTCCTGTTAAGTCATTAAACGTCTTTAAACATGCCATGCACCTATACCGCTTTCTTCCCTTATAGATACCATGTCCAATAATACTTGTGCTTTTGCAGTGGGGACATTGAATCAACTGATCCCTGTTGGGTTCAGATTTGATTAAACCCAGGTTCTCCTCTGAATTCAAATCTGATTCCAGACGATGGTACAAATCTATTTTATCCTGAATACTAAGCCGTGATAGTATTGTCTCAATTTTCATCTTTAAAAGGTTTAGGTTTCACATAAAACAAATACTTGCATCATAAGTAAGACCTAAGCATATACACCTAATTCATCCCCTCAGGAAAGGAAGGAGAAAAAACAAACACATCCTCTCCCTTTTTCAAGCCAAAGCCTTTTGATATCGTTTTTGACTCCAAAAGTTTCCGCTCGCTGTATGTTTTAAACAATATATTGCGTAACCACGAATAATAGGTTGCCTGATTACCAAAACGGCTCAAAGAAACGCTGGCCTGCGTGAACCGGGATTTATCAAGATTAACAATGGCCTCAACAGCTAATGGTATTTCCGGCATCTTATACCGCGATGATGAACCTGGCCCATAAATCTTCCAGTAAACTCGATAACTCAGGATCCCTTGACTAGCTGTGAAATCATACTGCCATTCTGCAAACGACATATCAAAATCAGCGGTAGTTTGCCACGATAACACAGGCCATTCCGTTGATTCAAAACTGAATGTCCCATCGATGCCAGTAAATACCGATGGTATAACACCCAGCGTTTCAGACGACAAGGTAGCTTCATCAGAGGCATTATAACAAGAAACAGAAGTAAAAAAGGTTGTAAATAAACCACCTGAAGGATACCAGACAACGCTATTCAACTCAAGATGAGGATTGTAATCGAGAAGATACAGTGGCACGGAAATTGGTTCTGTTTCAAATGACCCAGAGATCCGGGCAGAGAAGAGAGTTAAAGCAGGGTCGGCCGTTAATGCTATCTCTTGAAGTGGAGTTGTTTCCTGTAAGTCAATATCGTAGTTACCGGTCTGAGGTGCAACCGATACCATCTTGTAAAATCCCTGACCTGATTCCTTTTCTATTTTAACGTAAAACTTATCGGAGGACGGAACAGATGGCACATCAAACTGACAGCCTTCCGCCGGCCTAAAGATTCTTGATGATACACCTGCTGAAATAATCCCGATGGAACCAGGCTGAAGCGAGGGTCTGTTTATCAGGTTGACTCTTGCATGCCCAGAACTAAAGTCGTACCCTCCCGAAAGGTTAAAAGTCCCTCCCGGAAGGCTGTAAAATGATGTAATATAAGGCACCCTGGCCAAGCTCAAAGAGTATTGAACTATTGTAAGCGTTACCGAATCGGGCCAATGCACTCCCGATGGTGGTTCAAAAACCACGCTTCCGGGGCCACACTGCCATTTTCCAGCTAAAAAAGCACCGTCAGCCGTGCTAATCATGTAATAAACAGAATCCTCAAGGTTAAGAAAGTTATCGTTAACGATCAGAGTCATCGGAAAAGGAACAGACTCGGTATAAACCTCCTCTTCTTTGTCGCTGCACGCGAAAAGAAACACAAGTAACGTGAAAAGTGAAAAAATGGAATTGATTTTCATAGCGTATTGCAGTAGATTAATAATAACCGGAGCCTGATATCTCAGCCCCAATAATAATCAGTTAAGAATATAAGCACAAATCTATAGCTTTTTATTTACGAAAGCATTTTTAACCAGCGAATTTATATACCGTTTCATCCTTTATGTTTGGTCTACATGGAACTGTGTGAAAAATAATCCTATCTTCAATATGCCCAAAAAACCAAATTTTTACACACAAACCCGGAAGAATCAGTTAACTTAACATCATCCTCATCCTTTCAACTAATCATTCAATCAACTGTTTTGTTTTTTATAAAACTCAATGCCGTTTCGAGTACAGTATCCACGCCTTTGCGAAAATCGTCAATTGTAAGATGTGACTCTAAATCGGGTTTTATTCCAACGCCAACAAACTCCCGACCATCCGGGTATATATCCTTTTTCGAACATATTGACAACAAACCACCATAGGGGAGATTCCACGTAATGGGGTTACCGGTACTACCGGCTGTCATTTCGCCAATTAGCGTAATGTGTTTTTGATTGTCGCAAAACACAAGAAAATCTTCAGCAGCCGAGTAGGTTTGATGCCCGATAAGAATAACGGTAGGAACAACATGGCGCTCGCGCTCGACGTTAAAAGTAAAATTAGACTCTCCTCCCTTTTCATAATACCTATGATTAGCTATTTCGAAGAGTACTTTGTTTTCCCTATTCTCTATAGTGTCATTTGAATTAACACGCATCCCCCATGACATCTGATCAGGTTTATGTACACGAGTATACCATGAAGCCCCAACAAGATCATTATCGGGTGTAAGTCGGCTAAGTATCTGTGCAGCATAGCTGGTATTTCCGCCACTATTGTTCCGAATATCTATTATCAATCTTTTCGCGCGTTCCTTAAGCTCGGGAAAAATAGCTTCAAAGTCATCAACAACCTGCTTGCTGTTAAATGAGTTGATAGCAATATAGGCCACATCGCCCTGATACCATTTTAATTCTACAAATTTCCACTCCTTGCCAACCGGAATCATTGTATCATTTTTAATATCGGGGGGAAAATCATGAATCACATGTGTTACAATTTTGTCACCCTTTGGTGTCAGAAAAGTAATATCATAAGGATCATATCTCAGCGAACAAAATAATCCACTAATCGATTCGTCATTTAAATAATGTTTTGTTGAGGAACTTTTATAGGGCATAATTGCTTCCTCCATATACCTGGACGTTGGCAAACCATTAACCGCTACTATCTCACTACCAAAAGGAATCCAATTACTTTGCTTACTACTTATTTGTGACACCATAGCCCGCCCTTCAACGGGCTTAACAATAATTTGGAATTTGTCAAAAAAGGTAGTAACGGTTGGATTGTATTCATAATAAACATAGGAGTGGCCATCTTTTAACATTGCACAGTAACGGCTTAACAGGCGATAGCATTCGTTATCACTCTCTGACTCCATAACTGGCTTTATCATTGCCAGATACAGACTATCCCATGCCTTCTCACCCACATTATCAAAAAATGCCTCATTATACTTAGCCTCTGACCAGACTTTCGACAGCGCATACAATTTATCCCCGGGTGTCATATAGGTATTAATCCCATAAGGGATTTTTTGCTGTTGTGCTTTAGACGCTAATATTGACGCAAAAAAGAATACAGTTAATAGAAATTTGTTCATTAGAATATTTTTAAACATGGTTTTACAATATTTATCGAAATCTAATAAGCTATGTAGTTTTGGCAAATTTTGATTGATGTTTTGCTAATATAATTATATCCTGATATTTTCATTCTTCACTTTCAATAGGATTTCCTCAAATATCTTATTAACGCCAGCGTTGAGATTCAATTTCATGGTACAGGGTAGGTTGCTGCCAACTGTGGAGGTTTTGCGCCTTCGACGGCTTGCCGGAATAAAATCAGCAAAATAACCTCAACCGCTACTTCATATTGGCGAAAGTTAAACTGAACATCCGATTTCGTGCCTCAAAAGTTTCCGTAATCCACGGGTTGAAAAACAAAAAAAAAGAACCAATTATTGCATTCGAGATGATGTCACGATAGAAAAGAACTCTTAAAATGCCCAACACGCAAAGATATAAAAAGCTCTTGATTAATATTCACATGGAAATTCAATGGAAACTCTCTTCTACTAAGAACCATAAGTACCCCTTGATAAAATGCCTGTACTTTAAATCAAACCTACGATTGATTAATGCCCCTATGTGCATTACACAAACCGACACAACAAACTACACATTTTAAAACGCCATAATTGCAGATGGTTTCGTTCAATACCTCCTTAAACTATAGCCACAGGTTACGATGTGCAATTCATCGACCGCGCCTGTAAATGCTCTATATTATATACCTCTTCTTTTAACTTATAAATCAACCAAACATACCCATCTTTCAACATTTCACAATGTGTACATTCCCATGCGATTTTCGCATCTATTCCCTCGAAAAGGTTTCGGGAACTATTCCCAAGTATTTCGGGTGAAATGAGACGACTAATTTCATCAATCAAGTCGCTGTTTATCAAAACATTTTCAAGTTTGCTCCCCGTATCAGCCAGTATCTTTCCTATCGAACATTTTTCTGCCAACTGATTTATGGCCTTTCCATAATCTAAAGGCTTTCTTTTGCTATGATGTAGTCGTATTGCCTTTCATCCAAATACTTTATGTAATCAGATGGAGTAGATTCTGAAACCAGTATGATAATATTCCCACTGTAATCAAGTCTACAGTAATGATGCAAAAGTCCTTTTAAAGTTCCTTTTGTATCAGGTATAATCCAAGATGAAAGAGACTTATCCTTATCAGATCTTAAAAAATCCGCCAGCATCTCTGATTGCAACGTTTGTCCAAACATCGTAATTCCGGATTTTGCAGTAATAGAACCAAACATTTAGCCCTCAGTTCTATAAGAACTAACAATATGATAATGCAACTCCATATTTGGGTTCAACCCAATAAAGGCACAATCCATACTTATTGAATTGTGCAAAATTACTTTTGAATTCATAACCTATTTCGACATAGCGGATGCCGCTAATTTGTTTCAGTATGGTTTAATTCAATTATATTAAAACAAAGCCATAAGGCATGGGTACAGTGAAATTCTTTTCGTCCTTAAATTGACTTATTCTGTCGATTGAACGTTGTCCCTGAACATTAACTTTCTGAAAAAGTTCTTCATAGTCATGGAAAAACTGAACGGTTTCGTATTGCTGTATTTTTTTTATATTAAATCTCTTTAAAGTTTCCCAACTATTTATCACTTTTTCCGTCTCATCAGCAATATATGCCCATTCTGAGTTTGGCCAATGATCACAAATAAGAACACCTGGAGCCATCGTTAATGCGTGATTTATAGCTGCTTCAGGGCTTTTCATTTCATGAAGACAAAATTCAAACATAACGATATCTCCTTTCCTATTTACAAGAATAAAATCTGAATTAATGAGAGTATACTTATCTAAAAGTTTTGATTTTTCAAGGCTATCTTTAAGCTTTCCAAGTGCTTCTTTATCATTGTCAATTGCGATTACTTTTTTCGAAGCGCGCCCATATTCAATAAATTGGCCGCCTCCGGCACCGACTGAAATGATCGTCTGATCATCAAAGTCATAGAATGCAAAAAGATTCGCTATAATTTTCTTTATGTCTGTAGCCATAGCTTTACGATTATATCTCTAAATCTATTCTAAATGTTGCGACTGTTAGTATTCGGAGACGCACCACGTCGCGAAACAGATTATATTGACCGGTCAGGAATTATCATTTTTTGTTACAACAACAAATAGCATTGGCATTATACCTTCAACAAAAGCACTTTTCTCCAGATTATAGCCACATGCCGAAATAAATTTTATCAAACTCTTAGAATCGAATCTTGTGTTTATTGGATGACCTTTGATTTCCATAATTTTTGAAATAATCTTCGTCTTGATACTCTCATTATGTAAAAATGTTGGAACAATCAATTTACCGTTTTTCTTTAAAAGCCTCTTAATTGAATTTAAGAATTGCTCAGGCCTGTCTAAGAGATGCAAGAGATTTGAAACAATAATAATATCAAACATTTCATCGTTAAAACTCAGATTATAACAATCCTGTACTTGAAATGATATATTATTTATGTGTAGTCTTTCAATTTTTAGATTAGCAATATTAACCATCTCCTGTGAAAAGTCGGTTGCAACAATCTTTTCCACAGAATCAGCCAATGCAATCGGTATTTCTCCGGTTCCGGTTCCAATATCTAAAAGAGTTTGAGCCTTATTGCTCTCTTTTATAATTAACTCAATAATTTTAGAGTAAGAATTCTTAGATTTCTTCAGGTGATTGTCATAATCAGATGCTTTTTTGTCCCAATAATTTGTTTCCATTTTTTAAATATTAATTTTTAAGACAGATATTCTGAATGATTTTCAGTTCGAGAGACCTGAAAACTGAAAGGATAATCTGCTGATGACACATCATTACTCCCGCATCGACTTACTCCGTAATGTAGTCCCGGGCGTTGCACCTGACCAGGCTGCATGCTTATGTACTATTTAATAGCAGAAGGCTGTACTACTTAAATTTAATTGTGATTAAAAAATAGTGCGGAATTTTAAAATGTTCTCCTAATTTTTCAGGCATTACATCTGACTGAGCAACTTCACAGTATGAGGACGAGCCGTCTTTGTGAATTGTTGGAGTAATTATTGCTAATATGGCGTTACCTTTTTCGGTTAGTCGAAGAGTAAGTTCACTGTTTCTACCAAAAAAGTCTTTTAAAGCATAATCATCTGTATTACTATTCAAATCGAAATACATTCTTTTGCTTTCAAAATTTTTTCCAATAATAAGTGTCTTCAATTTTTCTTTCTCCAACTTGAAATAGAATTTTAAGGACAATTTGCTCCCCCTGATCATAAAAAAGTCAGACTCAGAAGCATCAAATAATGAGGTGTTTTTTACGAAATTGCCATCTTTGTATTCCTGCAAATTTATTTCGTAATATTTTCCATTCAACGTATCATTTTCAAAAATGAGTTTCTCTATAAAAACACCTTCAAAATCAATCAGATTCTGTATTTCTTCATTTCTACTTCCATACTCGCTTGTTAATCTCACGGTTTTTTGGGCAAAAGCGAAATTCGAGATTAGAACCAGTGCTAATACTATTTTCTTCGACTTCATGTTTTATTTTGTTGGAAATTCATGCTACCAGTATTTATATACCCCCAAAAAGTCATTGCAATTCTCTTATTTCGCTCTTACAACAGTTACTTTGAGGCGATTATTTCTTTCTGAAACACTTGTTTAGAACGCTGCAACCTTGCATACCAAATAACAATTTACTGTGCGCTTTATTGCTTTCATAGGTGAAAATCTCCGAAGATTTGCTACTCCTGTGCCCTCTATGCCGCAAGCCGGTGCCGCCTTCCGGAAAATACCTGGAATAACAGATCCACAGCCACCACAACCTGACCGGGATGATTGATTTTGCTTTTACCAAGCCTGCTTCGCAATACCCTGTACACTCTTTCCGCTGTAACACGCTCCGGTACCAAAAAGCACTAAAAATGATATAGCAAATGAAAATTACGCCAGTTTTCCACAGCCTGAGAAGTAAGTTACCTGTGTTGATCGGTTTATAATACCACGATCAAAAAGATGGCGCAAGGCCATTCCAGGTCATCTCTCTTGATCAGCATTCCAGCTCATGAAGTTCACCGCAATGGAAAATCATGTCTGGTCTGGCCATACAATCAATAATGGAATGCTGCCGGTTGGTCGCGTCATCTAAACGCTATTGCCCGTGGCCTCAAACTATCAAAATCAAAGGTCAGTATGAACGAAAATATCCCAAAAACCCACATTATTCTAAAACAAAACACAAAACACCGAAAATGCTGACAAACAGAGGACAAACTTAACACCCCTTCGTTCTCGCTTCGAAGTAGCTTCGAAGTAGCTTCGTCAATTTTCGAAGCAAAAACGAAGAGGCTTTGGAAATACTTCGGAACAACCATAGCTTTGGTCTAACCAAATTAACTTGATGCGGGTATTCACTTTTATGGAAACCGTATACTATGATGTATCGCTCAACCTGTATCTGATACTGTTGCGCGGAGGGAAGAGCGTGCCCGGGCTGTATAAACGGGACTCCAACCCTTAAAAAAGTATGTTTATTGAGATATGGTATCCTGAAACACGAGAGGCCAGGAAGCGGACAAAATGGACGATGGAGTTACAAAATGATCGCCCTGAAGCCAAATTGAACAGATGTAATGAAATACGTTGTTTTCAGGAAGCGGTAATATCAAACCAGATGTAATACAGCGAAAAATGCATCCTGCAACCACCGGTAAAATTAATACGGCCGGGGAGATCAACACCATCAGGCTCAGAAATCATAACCAGCACATCATGACTACCACAGATCATGAAGGATCTACATCCGGCACAATCTGCAGCCGACTCATGCCAGGCATGTGCAGAACCTGCTGAATGACAACCAATATCTGCTGCTTCATGGGGCGCAGATCGACTGAGCGTTCAAGTTTAAGGACGACCAGCCTGATATATTGGTTTTTAACACGTCCAATGACAGGATAAACCGGACCAAGTACACGGGTTCCGAGCGAAGCTGCAAGCCCCCCGGCGAGACTCTCGGAGGCCTCCTTTACCACCGTTGCATCGGGGTGCTTCACGCTCAGAAGAATGAGCCGGACAAACGGGGGGTAAAGGTATTGGCGTCGTTCGGCAATTTGAGAATGATACATGGAGTAATAGTCGTTCAGGAGTACAAATTCCAACACCGTATGATGTGGATTGCGGGTTTGGATGATTACCCGGCCAGGTACGTCCTTTCGTCCTGCGCGACCACTCACTTGCATCAGCATTTGAAAAGATCGCTCAAAGGCTCTGAAATCAGGGAAGCTCAGCATGGTATCGGCATCCAGTACCCCGACAACGGAGACCCGATCGAAATCGAGTCCTTTGGTTACCATCTGCGTTCCCACCAGAATATCAATCCTGTGTTCACCAAAGTCAGTTAAGATTGAATGATAGGAGTGTTTTGAACGGGTGGTATCAAGGTCCATACGTCCGATACGCGCGTCGGGAAACAAAGTAGTCAGGTCTTCCTCAATCCTTTCGGTTCCCAGCCCTTTCATCAACATCCGGGGGGTATGACACTCGGGACACTCGGCAGGAACAGGAGTGCTGAAACCACAGTAATGACAACGCAGCATGTTGATGGTCTTGTGGTAGGTCAAAGTCACATCGCAATTACGACAATGCGGGACATGACCACAATTGTCGCATTCAACATGCGGGGCAAATCCCCGGCGATTCTGGAAAAGGATGATCTGCTCTTTTTTATTAAGAGCACTTTCTACTGCGGTGAAGAGTACCGATGAAAGGCTGGCTTTCATCGATTTCTCACGTTGCCCGGTTTTAAGATTCGCCATTTCTATTTTTGGCAACACCGCGTTCCCAAATCGCTCGTTCAGCTTCACGAGAGAATACTTTCCATTCAATGCATTGTAATATGACTCAATCGATGGCGTTGCACTCCCAAGCAGCACCTGCGCTCCATGAAAATGAGCCAGCATCACAGCGGCATCGCGCGCCTGGTAACGGGGAGCAGGATCATATTGTTTGAAAGAGGCATCGTGTTCCTCATCGACAATAATCAACCGCAGATTCGAAAAAGGCAGAAAAATTGATGAACGGGCTCCCAGAACGAGACTGTAGGGCGAATGGGCTGATTTCCCGGCTCTGAACCATACCTCGCCGCGCTCCTGATCGTTATACCTCGAATGATACACACCGGTACCACTGCCAAAGAAAAACCGTAACCTGTCGACAATTTGCGTGGTGAGTGCTATTTCGGGCAACAGGTACAAAACTTGCCCACCCTCCTTAATAACGCGGTCAATCAGTTTGATATAGATCTCAGTTTTGCCACTGGAAGTAAGTCCATGCAACAATACAGGACGATCGGGTAGCGATGAGGTGATCTCGTCGAAGGCATTTTGCTGAGCCGCACTTAAAATGATTGAGTCAGGGTGAGCCTGAGCCGGAAAATCCCTAAACCGGCTGATATCCTTCTCATACACGTTAAGCACTTTTTTCTTAACCAGTGAATCAAAAGCTGACTGTGCCTGTTTGGACATCTGAAGGACATCACGGCGGCGAACCTCGGTACGATTCTGACCAAACCAAGCCGCAAGGGTAAGAAAAGAGGTCAGTACATCAACCTGTTTCGGTGCACGCTTTTCTATTTTATCGAAAAGTTGTTTTAAAGCGTCTTCGCTGTGAAAATCTCCCGAAAGGGTGACATAAACTTCCTTTTTGGGGTGATACTTCTCTTGAAGTTCCTCCTCCATCACAACAACCTCCTGTTCGATAAGCCTTCTGATAAGAGGAATTACGCGCGTAACCCCAACAGAACGGGACGCCTCTGAAAGCGTCAGGACAGGCGTGTTATGGAGCGCTTCGATCACCTGTTGTTCCTTGTCGGTAAACTCATCGAGGCGACCATCATAGAGTGGATGCAGCATCAGTTTCGACTCAGAGGCGAGCTTCAGCGCTGACGGGAGGGCCGCCTGCATGACTTCGCCGGGTGTGCAGAGGTAGTAGCCTGCCATCCATTCCCAAAACCTGAAATGCTCCTCACTGATACATGGAATCGCATCCAGCACCGAGAGAACATATTTCACTTCATAATCGAGTGGCACTTTGTGGTGAAGCCTCCGCACCAAAGCTGTGTATATCTTTTGTTTCCCGAACGGGACTACAATCCGTACTCCCGGGATGACAGAACTCACCATATCTACAGGAATGCGATAGGTGAAACTACCCGGCAAGGGAACCGGCAGAATCACATCGCACAGGTAGACCAGGGGCTCATCAGTCATATTCTAAGTTTATTGATCTCTCAGGAGAAATAACAGCATTACAGCAGCTTTACGATGGCTGTGCTAAGTCTTCTCACCCATTGTCATTTCGGTTAATGGCTGCGGGAAGCCAGCATATCGCGTCGTGCACCGCTGAACAGTTCATAACCTGAAAGGCGGCACTCCAGCGGTCCGTTAAACAGGGTAAACCGCTGAGATGGCTTCAGCCCGATAAATTTCATAGCAGAGAGGTCGGAGGTGATAATCCATGCTGTCCAGCCACTCCAGTTACGTTTCAATGCATCGCCGATACCCTGATAAAAAGAGACGATGTCGTTCTGCTTCATCCGCTCGCCATAAGGTGGATTCATCACCAGAATGCCTGAATCACCCGGAGGAGGCAGCCTCATGAAATCAGCTTTCATCAGGCTAATGTCCTTGTGAAGGCGCGCGCTACGCAAGTTACCCTGCGCCACCTCCACCACGGTAGCATCGAGATCTGATCCGGTGATGGGGTGTTGCTGATCACGCAACTGATCGTCGGCTTTATCCTTGATCTGCTGCCAGAGGTCTTCGTCAAAATCAGGCCATTTCATGAAACCAAAGACTTCGCGGTAATAACCGGCCGGTATATTTTGGGCAATCATGGCTGCCTCCGTTAGTAAAGTACCCGATCCACACATCGGATCATGAAGAGGGGTTGACCCATCATATCCGGCCAGCAACAGAATGCCGGAGGCCAGAATCTCATTGAGGGGTGCTTCACCCGTTGCAAGCCTGTAGCCCCGCTTGAAAAGAGGCTCACCAGAACCATCAAAAGCCAGACTTGCTTCGTTTCCTGAAAGGTGAAGGTTAATCCGCAAATCTGGATTCTGCAATTCCACATCAGGACGACGACCACACACTTCCCTCCAATGATCTGCAATGGCATCCTTCACACGTTGAGCGGTAAACTGCGAATGAGTAAAGACGGAGTTTGAAACCACGGCATCAATGGCGAAGGTGTTATCAACTGTCATCCAGTCGTGCCATGGCAATTCTTTCACCTTTACATACAGGTCCTCCTGGCTTTCAACCGCAAAGGAGGCGACTGGACGAAGTATCCGTAAGGCAGTACGACATAAATAATTGGCCTTATAAAACACCTCCTTGTTACCATTGAAGCTAACGGCCCGTTTAAGTGTGGAGATATTGGAAGCACCAATGGCAGCCAGTTCGGCTACCAGTACTGGTTCAAGGCCATGAAGGGTCTTGGCTATATAGGTTTGTTGATCAGTTTGATTCACCTTGATGATATTTGAGGCAAAGATACAACGTGTTGCCCTGACTTCGGTTGAAAACAAAGTTAATCTTCGCCCCTGTATCCATTAAAGGCACAAGACAGCCCGGGTTCTCCAACAGAGAACAGGTATGGTTGTGAACCAGACATGAAAAACAAAAAAGAGGGTATAGTCTTACTCAACACAAAACACCCAGGCCTCGCTGCCTTTTTGATAATTGCGCAAGGCAGAAGGAATTATTACAACAGTACCATCACCTGAACTGACAAATTCGAGAGGAGTTTTATCTCCGTTGAGAGTAATCTTTGTGGATGATTTTGCAAAAAACTCATTCATCATCACCTTAGCAGGAAGGCTCTGTTCATTCTCTTCGGGAAGATAGATCGCGAATCGTTTCCCATCCTTTCCCTGGGTCCAGGCCAGATGCCCCTCACGGTAAGGGCTTACGGCGCGGGTATTATAAATGGCATTCCCGTTCTGTTTCATCCATTGCCCGACACCCTCAAGCATCTGAAAGGCTTCTTTATCCCATGTGCCATCAGGCCCAGGGGCAATGTTCAGGAGCAGGTTGCCACCCTTGGCGACGATTTCGCATAGGGTATGAATCACTTTTCGCGGAGTGAGGTATTTTGCATCGGGAATCCATGACCAGCTTCCACCAGCAATGATGCACGATTCCCACGGATAGGACAGATGCTGAGCCGGCACCGTATTCTCAGGAGTAAGATAATTCTGGTTTTTCCCCGGAACAGCACGATCAACGACAATCAGGTCGGGTTTCACGCTACGGAGTTTTCCGACCAGCTCATCCATCCGGATATCCTGACTTTTAATTTTCTGGAACCGGTATTGCGGGTCATTGCTCTGCGTCTTCACCTGTTCATCTGATAGCTTTTGTACCCAACCACCATCAAGCCACACCAAATCAAGCGGGCCATAATTTGTAACAAGTTCCAGCAACTGGTTATGGGTATACTGCACATATCGTTCCCACCTTTCGGGATACCGACTGATCTCGTAATTTACATTACGGTCGGGGGTGGCGAAGTTAGGCCACCAGTAGTCGGTGTTGTGCCAGTCGGGTTTAGAAAAATAGGCACCAGCCCACATCCCCTCGGCACGAAAGGCATTGAACACTTCCCGGGCTATGTCACTCCGCTTGTTAACATGAAACGGGCAAGCGGAATCGGTCACCTTGTAGTCGGTGTATTGGGTATTGTACATACAAAAACCATCGTGGTGTTTGGTGGTAAAAACGACATACTTCATTCCGGCCTCTTTGGCCGCTTTTGCCCAGATTGACGGATCGAAGCGAACGGGGTTAAAACTTAGCTTCAGGTTTTCGTAATTCTTTTTATACAATTCATAGTTGTCGGTATTGCGTCGGCACCAGTCCTCATCCTCTGCGCAAATACTCCATGATTCCACAACACCCCACTGGCTATAAGCACCCCAGTGCATAAGCAGTCCGAACTTCATATCCTGCCATTGCTCCAGCTTTTGATTAACCAACGGACTGGGATCCAGGGTATAGGTTTGTATTGATTCCTGTGCCGAGAGGGTAGTGACATGAAGCACAACGAAAAAGAAAATCGATTTTACAAGGGTTTTCATTGCAATGAATTAAAGTTAGGCTATGAACTATTTCGGATGAACTAATGATTATCATCAACCGGTGACAGATTTGTTTATAGAACAAGACACAAGATACCGACATGGTTAATGGACGGTAATCTCATCAACGAATATCCAACTTTCGAGACCATGCCCGGGACACCATGCAGGACAATAGCGTATAGACCGGCTCTTCAATCTGACGAACCGGGCAGCCTCTGACTGCAAAGGTATAATGAATTCATGTGAAAAACTACCCGTTTCGTCTGATTGGTGAGGATTAGAGGCCATACCCACAGGGAGGGAAGAGTCTCCATCAATCGACACTTCAGCAGTCACCTCCAACGGGAGGAAGATCCAGTTAAAAGGCTACAAAAATAGCAACTATGGTAAGGTACTAAACTGAAAGAGCCCCCATTTGGCGGGGGCTCTTTCAGAATATTTCAAAACAGAATTACTGAACCAATGTCATCTCATCTATCAAGCGGTTGCAACCGCCGAGTTTTTCGATGATAAACAGCACGTAGCGTACATCGACATTAATGGTACGTTGCAGGTTAACTTCGAAAGCAATATCGCCGCTCATGGCTTCCCAGTTGCCATCGAAAGCAAGGCCGATCAGTTCGCCATTGCCGTTGATTACAGGGCTGCCGGAATTACCACCGGTGATATCGTTTGTGGTAAGGAAACAAGTTACAAGCTCATCTTTACCATTAATCTTCACACCATAACGGCCATAATCCTTTTTCTCCCAAAGGGATTTAAGTTTCGGATCAACAACAAATTCAGGGTTCGTTGCATCCTCCTTTTCCATCACACCATCGAGGGTTGTAATGAAGTCGTAATGCATAGCATTGCCGGGATAATAATCGAGAACCTTTCCATAAGAAAGGCGCATGGTAGAGTTTGCATCGGGGGCAAATTTATGTTCAGGATTCATCTCGCGAAGCGCTTCAATAAACAGACGGTTGCCTTTGCCAATCATCTCCTCTGAAGGGCCTTGCATAGCATAGAGGTTCATGATGTTGGTGCGAACCTTTGCCGCGATGTCGAAAAGAGGATCGCGCGTGAGGGTTTTATAATCGGGGTCGGCAAGGAATGCTTCAAACTTATCAAAGGAAGCAAAAATGCTTTTTTCATACAGATAATCAGCCCAGGCCTTAAAATCGCCTTTAAATTTGCCTTCAAGCTGCCCAAAGATAGCAGGCCGCTGATCTACAGGGACATTCTTATAATAAAGCTCAAGCATCCCGGCAAAAAGTTTGCGATCGGTAGGCAAATTATAATCTTTATAAAAATCAGAGGCTCGATTCTGCATATTGTCAATGGTAACCTTTAATTTCTCCTGCAGTTTTACTTTTTCATCTTTTTTGGCCTTTTTTAAAGCCTCCATGTTAGTTGCCATTGCACCTGTACGCATAGCAAAACGAATGATTTCAGGTCCCTGAATGACTGCTTCACTCAGATAGAGAAGCGAAGGGTTGGTTTCTTTCATTTGATCGTATCCTCCGGCAATCAGCTTAAGAGCTTCGCCATATTTGGCAGTACGTTCGGCCGACTGGTCAATCCATCTGTTGAAATCATCTTCAATACCCTTTTTCCTATCAACAATTTTCAGTCGTTTAAGCATGCGGTTTTGTCCTATGGCATATTTCCAATAATTTGCTGAGCCGGCAAATTTAGCAGCATACATCAGGTTAATACGGGGATCTGTATCCATGTCTTCACGCATAATAGCAAGCTTGCGGTCGCGTGCTTTAACGGTGATAGGATTTGTTTCATCAATGGTTGCCTGCACACCATAGCTTGTCATGTAACGGTCGGTTGAACCAGGGAAACCCCAAATCATAGCATAATCATCCTTCTGAACGCCTTTCAGAGAAACCGGCAGATGATGTCTGGGTTTCAGGGGAACATTGTCCTTACTGTATTCAGCAGAAGAACCGTCGGGGGCAGTATAAACACGAAATATTGAGAAGTCGCCGGTATGACGGGGCCACATCCAGTTGTCGGTGTCGCCGCCAAATTTACCAATTGATGACGGGGGCGTTCCTACCAGACGGACATCCTTGTATGTGATATAAACAAACAGGTAAAACTCATTTCCACCAAAAAAGCTGTGAACAACTGGGGTGTATTTTCCATCTTCTGAGGCCTTCTTTTGAATCTCTTCAGAAAGTTCCTGAATCTTTGCCGCACGGGTGGCTTCACTCATGGTGTCGCTGAGCTGTGAAAGAATCTGCTCAGTTACGTTTTCCATACGATTAAGGAAAGAAGCAGTAAGACCAGGATTTGGAAGCTCTTCCTCCAGGCTCATAGCCCAGAAACCATTGGTCAGGTAATCATGTTCAACTGTACTATGCTCCTGGATGCTGTTATAACCGCAGTGGTGATTGGTGAACAACAATCCCTGATCACTCACGATCTCACCGGTACAGAAGTACCCGTATGGTGCACTACCTGCCGCCAGTCCGACGACGGCATCCTTCAGGCTTGAATTGTTTATTGAATAGAGCTCTTCGGCAGTGAGTTTCAACCCCATTTTTTGCATATCGACGTAGTTTAGCCGCTCAACAAACATCGGGAGCCACATCCCTTCGTCGGGGGTTCCGGCCTTAAGAACCGGCAAGGACAAAAACAACAGACCGGCAAGAAAAAACCGGGTGATTGCTTTATGAAAAATATTCATAACTTGATTTTAAATGGTTTAAGGCTTCAATTTTTAAATTGAAACAGGGTAATTTTTAGCCGTCAAACATACGGATATTTTACCTATAAAAACTACTAACCACGCTGATATTGATGCAAAGGCACCTTAAAAGCACTAACGCCCCTCAAAGAATGCCCGGTCTTCAGGCCTCTGAAAAGGGAAACAGGGAGAAAAACTTAGCCTTATCAGTAATGAAAAGGGGCATAACAATTCAAGAGATCAACAGTAAATCAGGTTTCGAAGTATATTGAATCCTGCAGTATAAATTCCAGCAATTCATTAAAAAAAGGAAGTTGCCCAGCCTCCCGGCGGAGCAACTTCATCAGAAAATCAATCACCAAAATCAAAAAAACAACCAGATTTACAACGATTTGATTGCGTCGCTGTAATATTTTGCAACCTGCTCCCAGGAAACTACATGCCAGAAACCTTCGATGTAGTCGGGACGACGGTTTTGATACTTCAAATAATAGGCATGTTCCCAAACATCCAGCCCCATAACCGGTAATCCCCTGCAATCCGAAATGTCCATAAGTGGGTTATCCTGATTAGGGGTACTGCTGACTGCCAGAGAACCATCTTTTTTAACAACGAGCCATGCCCACCCGCTTCCAAAACGTGTTTTGGCAGCATCGGAGAAGGCTTTTTTGAATTCATCAAACGAATTAAATTTCCTGACAATGGCATCCAAAAGTTCACCTGTTGGCTCACCACCACCCTGCCCGTTCATAATAGTCCAAAACTTAGCATGATTATAATGCCCGCCCGCATTGTTTCGGACAACAGTAGGATAACGACTGATGTTGCGCAAAAGATCACCGAATGCTATATCGGCCATTTCGGTATCCTTCACGGCATTCTGAAGGTTATCGAAATAGGCTTTATGGTGCTTTGTGTAATGGATTTCCATAGTCATTGCATCGATATACGGCTCCAGCGCATCGAAATTGAATGGTAATGAAGGAAATATAAGATTTTTGACTGTAATATTCATTTTCTGCACCAGGATTATTTATTCTGTTTCCAGATAGAACAGAAGCCAGACAGAAAAAGTTCACATGACAAGCTGATTATTTCAGGAAACCTTTCGTGCCATGGTGAGACCGTCACGTAGAGGAATCATCACGACCTCCATAGCTGAATCATTGACCAACAATTGATTAAAAGACAAAACGCCCCGGGTTTCCTTGTCATGGTGTACCGCTGGCTGAAGCACTTTACCGCCCCATAAAACATTATCTACAAGCATCAAACCTCCTGAATTTAAAAGGCTTACAGCTAAAGCATAATAAACCGGATAATTTTCTTTGTCGGCATCAATAAAAATCAAATCAAAGCCTTGATTCAGCGTAGGGAGGATTGTAACTGCATCACCAATCTTTAATTCAATCTGGTCTTTCCATGATGACTGAGAGAAATAACTTTTGGCGATCAGTTCAATCTCAGGATTGTTGTCGATAGTGATAACGGATCCTCCGGGTTGAAGGCCTTCGCACAGGCAAAGGGCTGAATAGCCTGTAAAGGTTCCGATTTCAAGAACTCTTAATGGCTTAACAAGTTTGCTTATCATCGCCAGCACCCTGCCCTGAAGAGCACCTGAGATCATGTGCGGGTAAGCTGACCGCAAAAAGGTCACTCGTTCCAGATCGGCTAAAAGTTTACTTTGAGCAGTTGAGTGGGCTATACAATAGGTCTCCTCCGGATTTTGAAACATCGCGATTATTTTGTTGGTTTCCCCCGCTGCCTTGCCTCAAAGATGAGTGTACTCATGGCCATGGGATTAGTAATTTCAAGCGCTGCCTCTATCATATCATCCTGCTTTACATTCTCAATCAGATCTAATGTATTGACCAGCGATTCGATAAAGCCGGCATGAAGCCATTGTTTTCCATAGGCCATCAGGCGGTTGGCATTCGATTCGGCAGCAATGGCAATCTGTCCCTGAAATTGTCTCTTCGCCTGCAGCAACTGCAAAGGACCTAAAGGGCGCTCGCGTAATCTGGACAATTCATGTTCAATGACTTCGAGTGTTTTTTGGTGCAATCCATTTTCAGTTCCGAAATAGACCCAGAATAATCCGGTATCGGTATATGCCTGATAACCTGATTCAATGTTGTAAGTATAACCATGTTTTTCACGAACAACCAGATTGAGACGTGAAGTCATGGCACTTCCCCCGAGATAATTGTTGAGAAGGGCAAGGGGTGTTCTCCGCGGATGTTTCATGTCGTAAGCCAGATTACCAATCACACAATGATTCTGATAATGGCTTTTTTTGATCACTTTCTCAAAAGGGATATAATTCGAAAAGGCTGGTCTGGAGAATTCGGCAGCAGGGAATGGAGCATCCGTAAAGTAACGTTGTGCCAGAAGTTCTACCTTCGCAAGGGAAAGATTCCCCGAAACTGCCAAAAGCATTCTCGAAGGATGATAATGACGTTGGATAAAAGTGATAACATCTTTTCGGTTGAATTTCCTTACCGTCGATTTAGTTCCGAGGATATTGCGTCCAATGGGATGTCCTGAATAAAGATGTTCCTCAAAATCGTCCATAATCTGTTCAGACGGGTTGTCGCGATAAGAATCAATTTCGTCAGTGATTACCTGCTTCTCTTTTTCGAGTTCGTTTTCCGGAAAGACAGAATTAAAAATCACATCGGCGAAGAGTTCTACCGCCCTGCCAATGTATGGTTGCATGACAGCAGCGTAGAGACAGGTTTCCTCCTTTGAGGTATAAGCATTCAGGTCTCCCCCTACCGATTCAAGTCGGTTAAGTACATGGAACGACTTCCGGTGAGTTGTCCCCTTAAAAAGTGTATGCTCAATAAAGTGAGCAATACCATTCTCGGAAGGAGCTTCATCACGTGAGCCCACATTAAGATAGAGGGTTACATGAGCCACTGGCAACCGGTTCGGTAACAACAATATCTTTAGTCCGTTTGGCAGTTCACTCCGCCAGATTAATTCATCGTTCATGGAGCGCAAAATTACTCTTTTACCCGGCGCGAACACTTCCTATTTCATTACATTTGTATAAAAGAAGAGATGATGTGTCATTTGCAGAGAAATGGATTTTTGATGTCTGGAGTCATTTTACCGGCCATCAGCGGATACATACAGTCAAGTATATTCCCTGATTCATTCAGGCATGAACGGAGTGAAGCAGGAGCCTCATCCTGTCTTAATTATCGGTATATCGATCAGAATATTATGATTATTGAGACTACATGGAATGGCATTCACGAAGAAATGGATGCCGTAATCAAAGCTGCAATCTCGTTAGATGATAATGCAGTAAAAATGAGAGTATCGGCAGATGAGTGCCTGATTACCGGAACCATTGCCTTCAATTCAGCGATTATCTTGTCTGGTGAGGGGGCGGAAAAATCCAAGGTGCTTTTTGATCAGGGAAGCCAGCCAATATACGCCATTTCAACCAATGCTTCAAAGATTGGTTTTCCGACAGGTCATAGTGTTTACAACACAGAAAACAGTTATGCTGCCAATTGCAGAAAAGAAGGAATATATTCCCAAAAAAGCAATGGCGGCCATCTGCATATTTATCCTGATGCTGGACAACAGCTATGATTCAGCGGGAATAAAAAAATCAAATTTCGATTAACAGATGAAAATTCTTACAAACGATGTGGTGATTAAAACCATGAACCTTTCCGACATGCAGACTGCACTCGACTGGGCTGACTCCGAAGGCTGGAATCCCGGATTGCATGATGCAGAGGCATTTTACTACTCTGATCCGAACGGTTTTTTTATTGCAACCATCAACGAAAAGCCAGCAGGGATAATATCGGCTGTTGCCCACGACGATAAATACGGCTTCATTGGTTTTTTCATTGTTAAACCCGAATACAGAGGAACCAGTCTGGCGATGCTTCTCGGAAAAACAGCTTTCGCACATCTTGGCAACAGAAACATTGGCCTCGATGGTGTACCGGCAAGGCTGGAGAACTACAGAGCCTTCGGGTTTACTGTTGCCCATCAGAACACGCGCTATACAGGGATAGCATCAGGCAGTTCCGATCCCCGTTCAATACCCCTTTACGACATTCCCTTCGATCAGTTGTTATCTTACGATTCAAAAATTAGTGGTTTTAATCGTCGGATCTTCCTCTCGCACTGGATAAATCAACCAGGCAGCCATGCTCTGGCATGGCCTGACAAAGAGGGAAACCCAATTGGTTACGGTGTCATCAGACCATGCCGGATGGGTTATAAGATTGGGCCGCTCTTTGCCTGCAACGATCAGATTGCCCGAGTACTGTTCGACAACCTATGCCATAGGGTAAAGGGAGAGCAAGTTTATCTGGATGTACCAGAACCCAATGCTTGTTCAACAGAGATGGCTCATGAGGCTGGCATGACACCTGTATTCAGCACCGCAAGGATGTATTCCAAATACAGTCATGTAACAGAAGAAAAATCAGTTTATGGTATTACCAGTTTTGAACTGGGGTAATCAACCAGGAGTCAGGCTCTTCAATCGGGTTGTCGATCGTTCAATCACAGATTTGACATAGAATCTGGCAATAGGCTTTGTAAGGTACCCACTGATATGAATTTCTCGTGATTCGGTTCGCAATCGATCGGATTCGTTGTTATCGATAGCGAAAAACAACCTATCGGGGTATAGTCTGTGGAAAGTATCTGCAATTTCATTGAATGGCATTCCGGAAATACCTGTGTGAACCATACCCATTACATTTGGCTGGTGTTTTTTGCACAGTCTGAAGAATCCACCGGCATTTGAAGCCATCACTGTTTCAATTCCTGAATTCATAAGGAAAAGGCGCAGTGAAGCATAGCTGTCACCATCAGCATCCCCAACCACGACAACCGGAAAGGAATCAGGCAGACATGAATTAGTTGGGTTAACGGATGGTTTCAGGGCATCAATTGGAAAGATGGCAGTAAAAGTACTCCCGGTGTTCTTTTTAGAAGCAAGCTCAATCTGCCCGCCTAACACCTCAATCAAACCCTTGGCAACAGAGAGGCCCAATCCCAAACCTTCAAAATTCCGGCTTGCTGTGCTGTTCTCCTGATTAAAAGCGCCGAATACTGTTTGATGAGCATTTTCGCCTATACCCATCCCTGTATCTTTTACCCACATCCGCAGATACTCTTCATCGGCGCTGTAGCCAACCTCAATAAAGCCCTCAGTTGTATATTTAACAGCATTACTGATCATCTGATCGAATGCTTGTCGAAGCAACTTCTGGTCGGTTGTAATACTTAGCCTCCGGCTCTCTTCCGGAACTGTTATATACACAGCTATGCTTTTATGTTCAAGACTACTGAGCGTATATTGCTGTAATATTCTGAAAAATTCATTCAGATCAAATGCTATGTGATGTGGGGTTGTGTTGCCCGACATCACCAGCGACACCTGCAGCAGGTTGTTCACAGTGTTAATTAACCTATCAGTACTTCCGTTAAGAATTTGCAGATATTCTGTTTTCTCATATTCTGTTATATCTGACATTGACATCAGCTGGGCAAAGCCCAGGATTCCATTCAGAGGTGTTCGGATTTCATGCGTTACCAGATTCAAAAAATTCGATTTGAGTCGATCGCTTGCTTCAGCCAGCTCTTTAGCTTTACGCATCTGTTCATGCGCCAGCCCGATCGATTCATTCTGCGCTTGGTAGAGGTGGTTAAGTTTGCTCAATTCTTCGTTCTGACTAGCCAGACGCCTGTGATGTGTATCGAGATCTTCCTGTTGACTTTGCCGTATGAGAAATGAACCGATGAGATCAGCAAAAAGACGGATCAGGTGTGCCCTTTTATAGTCATTGCCAGGAGGAGATTGTTTGTATAAGAACACTATAAACCCCCGACATTGTTTACCATCAGAGAGAGGAATTACCTCGAGGGCGGACAGGTTATAACATTCTGCCAGAAGCCTTGCAGGGTGAGTTGACGACATTGCCGGGCTGAGACTCAATGACAGCCCAACACCTCCTGCAAGCGAGGGCATCCATTCATCAAAAAGCGACACGGGCAAATGACTGTGCTTGTCGGGATTGGATTGAATCCCCACAGAGAGCCATTCAACACTACGACTCAGAGAAAAATTATCGTCGTCAAACTGATAGAGTAATATTGCCGGGGATTTTAATTCCCTTCCGATACGACCTATGGCATCGGTTAGCATCCGCTGAGTTAATTCAAAAGGAGCCCGAAGCAATTGCCCCGTAATTGCTACCAGCAGTTCAAGTATCCGCAACATCGACTTTCTGCTTTCACTGACCTGATATGATGTGGTAATATCACGGATAACACAAAGCACCTCATCAGCACCAAAGGCAACAAATCGTGCCTCATAATGCAGAATGGAATCAGTAACCGGCATGGTATATTCTGCTGTTGTCTGCATCTTGTCGTGTAGGCAAAGGTCAATAGCTCGGATAATGCTTGCCTTTTCTTCAGAAGATAGAAGACTGAATACATTGAAACCGACTATATGGGAAGGATCAACGGCAAAGGTTTCATTGGCAGTATTAAAATATTTTGTAAGGATACCTGACCTGTTTACAGTAATCAATAGGTCAGGCAACAAGGAGAGCAATTGGGCAAATACACGCTGCTCCAATCCGGATTTTGATTCCTGTTTTTCCGACAATCTCAGTGTCAACAACTGTAACGATGAACCCGCACCATTGAGCCACCTGACTGAAATACTCAGCTCAGGCTCTTTCTCTTCACCTGCAGCAGTATCATTGATCACTTTACACGCTGAAAACGCCCTCTCAGCGGCTAAAGGAACATACTTCAAAAACAGACTAATGGATTTCCCGATTAATGCGTCGGCAGGTTGGTGCAAAAGCGAACAAAAGATAGAATCGACACTACTGATAATACCCTCACTGTTACAAACAGCCAATCCGGTTTGGTGGCTGTTCAATGGCCTGACAATAAAATCATGTAATTGTGCACTGTTGGATACCATGATTTACCTTTTTCTGTAAAAGTAATACATTCTTCCCATGATTAATCATTTATCCAAAGATATTCATCAGAAAAACAGACGCAAAATCAAGAGAAGAGGTCAAAGAACAACTGCTGTTAATTAAATATCGCCATAACAGTTCTGAAAATTACCAAAAGGTCACTACGCCAGGTAGCTGATTGGATATATAAAAGGTTAATCGACAACTTCCTCGGCATAACCACTTCAAGATAGGTTCTTACCGGATCTGCAGATGCTTCTAACAGTTCGTTTTCGCTAATATATTCTATTGAAGCCGGGTCAGTAACCCCAGGTTTTACATCAAGTACCTGTCTTTGTAGAGGAGTATAATGCTCAACATACATCCTGACCTCAGGACGCGGGCCGACAAGACTCATTGTCCCCCCGATAACATTGAACACCTGTGGTAACTCATCAAGTTTATACCTGCGTAACCAATAACCAACTGGCGTCACTCGCCTGTCACGACCACCAATGGTAAGCAAACCCTGACGATCGGAACCCTTATACATTGTCCGGAATTTCAAAATGGTAAAATCCTTGTTGAAACGGCCTACCCTTTTCTGCCTAAAAAAGACCCCTCCCCTGCTCGTCAGCAGAATCATCAGAGAAACGATACACATGACAGGAATTACCAATGGCAAAGCTAATAATGAAAGGGTAAGGTCAACGATTCGTTTCATGACAGCGTGTATAATCAAATGGTCAGCCCAAAACTTCAGTCACAGCCTCTTTTACGACACTGATCACTGTACTTACCTGTTCATCTGTCAGATCGTAATAAACCGGAAGACTAATTTCCCGGCAATAGTTATGCCAGGCAACAGGGTAATCGTGTATATAATAGCCCGATTTCATGTAGTATGTCATGAGCGGAAGCGGCCTGAAATGGACATTCACTGCCACCTGCCGGGCAAAAATGGCAGCTATAACCGCATCACGCTTCTCTTCATCAGCATAACGAAGCCGCAATAGAAAGACATGAAATGAACTGGATTTAGTATCAGTAAAATACTCAGGAACAATAAAACGCTCATCGCTTCTGAAAGCTTCGGCGTAGGTATCAAAAATCTGTCGCCGACGAACAATATTATCATTGTCATACCGATCCAGCTCTACCAGACCAATAGAAGCCATAATATCGGTCATGTTACATTTATATCCCGCCTCTACAATATCATATTTCCAATTGCCAATCTGAGTCTTTGCCAGGGCATCCTTATTTTGACCATGAAGCGATTTGGTATTTAAAACCTTATAAACCTCTTCATTGCTGAAAGGAAAGGGCAGATTCAGACAAATGGCACCTCCTTCAGCTGTGGTCAGATTTTTAACAGCGTGAAAAGAATAAACGGTTATATCAGTCAACACTCCTGTCTTGCGTCCCTTGTATATTGCACCAATGCTATGCGCCGCATCACTCAGCACAAGAATTCGCCCAAGTTGTTGTTGTTCGGCTGTCTCGGCCCTAAATAGCAATCTGATTGAATCCTCTTTAACCAATGCATTAATCTCATCATAATCACAAGGGTAGCCACCTAAATCAACTGGCATGACAACTTTCGTTCGAGGAGTAATGGCTTGTCTGACGGCTTCAACCGAAATGTTAAAGTCATCGCCCGAATCCACCATTATAGGGCGGGCTCCACAATGAACTACCACGTTGGCCGTAGCAGCATAGGTATAGGCAGGTAAAATAACTTCATCGCCTTCCTTTACACCATACCATCGCAGAATCAATTCCAATCCTGCAGATCCAGAGTTAACACACAATGTAGCAACATGACCGGCATAGGCCGTCAGATTTTTTTCAAATAGCTTGGTCTTTGGACCTGTGGTAATCCATCCTGAAGTCAGCGCTTCTGTTACACTGTCGATTATTTTCTGATCTATACGTGGTGGGGAAAAAGGGATCATTGATTCGAAGATTGCATTGTTAACAAGGCCGCAAAGGTAACGAAAAGGAAGAATATGCTGACATAAGCGCCGGAGGATCGACGGCAAAGTAATCCCTGTGATAAATTCTGATTACTGCCGACACCCGGTAAGGCCTGTGACAGTATCGATCCTGCACTGCAGTAGTACTCCCTACACATTGATGTCCGTTAAAAATTGAATTATAGTGGTCGTTTTCTTAATACCCGGAATGATAACCACGTCAGGAAAATTGTCGTCAGAATAGCTTTCGAAAAGCCTGAACACAACAAATAAAAATACAAATTGCACTTATATATTACTAAAGGCCACACAGTTGTCAATAAAAATAGACAATCAGGCCCAAGAATACAATTAATCAGCGACTATTAAAACATATAAGTGCCAGACTGGGGACTGCAAACACCTATTGAACAAGTTATTCTTTCATGGATGGCAGCTTGACAAACCTGTCGATAAAAATATTACAACCTACCTGATATCAATATAAAGAAATCAGGTAATCAATTGAAAAAAAAGACTATTACTTATCGGATCGATCGGTCGAATCGCGAAGGCGGGCAATTCGAATTGAATCGCGCAGATAAAAAACCTCCTCATTCTTTTCAGAAAGCTGGAGATACAGTGAATCGTTGTTTTTCTTCATTTCCGACAAAGTCTCTTCTGATACCGGCGAAAAACAAGCCGGCAAAATCAGAACCAAAAGGATTACTGATAACCGTATATACTTCATGGATTGAGGCAATATTGACAAACAATACTACTGCCATTTTCTGTAAGGGCAACAGATAGTTTTACAAATGCATTAAACGTCTTATTATCGGTTTCTGTTTATTGTGTATTTGCTCAGAGAAATTTTCGCAGAGCATCAATAAACATCTCTTTTTTACGGGTTGAAACCGGAACTTTAATCTTATTCTTAAGCACAGCCATTCCTCCACACCCCTTATCATAGCGGTCAACCCAGGCAAGATTAATCAGATGCGACTGATGTACTCTGAAGAAACCATATTCCGTGAGAAGTTCATCGAATTCCTTTAAAGTACGCGATACGGTAATCCGATCCCTGCTGCCGAAAAAAAAATGTGTATAATTCTGATCGGCTTCGCACCTGACGATGTCGTCTATGACGGCCACATAAACGCTTTCGGAAGTATTCAACACCAGCCGCTTCATAGGAAGGCGCGCAGGATTAATACCGTCATTCATAAGTTGGATACGTGCCTCATATTGGCATGACAATATATTAGCTTCTGCACGGGTAATGGCATCGGCCAGTTCATCAGGATTTACAGGTTTAAGCAGGTAATCGAATGCGGCGAACCTGATGGCCCTGATTGCGTACTGCTCAAAGGCTGTTACAAATACCACCCTGAAACGAGGCTCCTTAAAGGCCTTTAGAACGTCAAATCCTAAACCGTCGGGCATTTGAATATCCAACAATACCAGATCAGGATTGGTTTGTTTGATTAGCTCAACCCCCTCACTTACACCATGTGCCATCCCTACCATATCTACTTCACGGCAGTAGAAACCTATCATATTCTTCAGGGCATTACAGGCCTGAATCTCGTCGTCGACAATAACTATTCGAAGCATATTTTATTAGTTTTAGTGTGTGAAGGAATGAAAAGCTCTATCCGGGTTCCCGGGAAATGAAGGTCTCCCGGGTAAACTTCTCCAATTTCCATGGTTATCCGGGTTGCGTATTTTTCGTTAAGCAATGCGATGCGATCATGTGTTATCTGCAAGGCATGAGTTCGTTTTGAATGGGTCACCGGATCACCACAATGGTTAAGCGGCATTCCTACCCCGTTGTCGGTGACTATAATTGAAAGTCCCTTCCCCATCATGGCAAACTCAATTCTGATTAAACCATCAATACGATTCATAATACCATGCTCGATGGCATTCTCAACGAAAGGCTGAACGAGCATGGGAGGGACAAATATTTCATTCACATCAACAGTTGGTTCGATCAACAAATCGGCCTTATAGCGATCTGAAAACCTTAAAAGTTGCAGTTTCAGATATAGCTCGAGTGTTTTAATCTCCTGCTCCAGCGGAATAAAATCTTCGGCTGATTGATCAAGTATCCGGCGCATAAGAAGGGCAAAGTCGCTGAGGTACCTCCCTGCAGCATCTGTGCTATTGGTATAAATGAAGTTTTGAATAGCAAAAAGCGAATTAAAAATAAAATGAGGATTCATTCGTGAACGAAGCAGTTTCTGCTGCAATTCGACAGAGTCCTCTTTAATTCTTGCTTTTTCGCTTCTGTTCCTTACTAACCAATATAATCCCACACCAACAATCAAAACTACCAGAGTATTAAACCACCCGGTTATCCAAAATGGCGGAGTAATTATCACATCGCAGATAATCCTGTTGTCAACCCATTGACCACCAGCATTAGTAGCGCGAACAATAAAACTGTAATTACCGGGAGGAATATTGGTCAGTATGGCTTCATGATCACCCTGTCCGATTACTACCGGGTAATGGTTAAAACCAACCAACTGATAGCTGTATTGGATTTTCCCGGGGTTGTTGTAATCGAAGGCGGAAAACCGGATTGTGATGAAGTTCTCATGGTAATGAAGATGGAGCAATCTTTCCTGTGGATCGCCATTCAAATAAGTCTTTCCGTTTATAATCAGCCCAGTAATAGCCATTGCAGGAACAAAATTATCGGTAGTAATCACCGAGGGGTCAAACAGGTTAAATCCATTAGAGCCCCCCAGGGCAAGTCGTCCATCAGATAAGCGGCAGGCTGCCTTTGTAAACTGGTTCGATTGCAATCCATCCTCCTCAGTAAAATGAGCAAAAGAATAGTCTTCTGGGTTGAATCTGATAAGCCCATGATCTGTATTGAACCAAAGCATATTGTTGTCATCTTCAGTGATGGTATAAAAGGCCTTGGCCGGGAACTGACACCAGGCAGAAATGTTAATGAACTGCTGTGTAGATTGAAAATACCGGTATAATCCCTTTGCCGCTATCCATATACGTCCTTTGGAATCCTCAAAAAAAGCATTAACACCCTCTTCCGGAAAACCTCCGTCACCCTCAGTAATGCTTGTCATTTTATCTGACCAGGGGTTGTATATACTAAAACCGTTATCGAAGGTACCAATCCAGATTTTCCCGAGCCGGTCGCACATCAGATCTGTTGTCAGTCGCGAAGCAACTATATCCGGCCGGTTTTTATTAAAAGACCTTACAAACAACTTCTTCGTTCTGTCGAACCATGCAACACCATTGGCACCCCAGAAGCCTACATAGAAGTTTCCACGTTCATCTTCTTCAAAATCGTTGTACCAATCATAAAGTAGCGTTGTGGAATCAAAACTGTAAAGATTAAACTTTCCCTTCGCCTCATTAAGTTGTCCAAAGCCAGTACCATTCCATAATCCGGCCCAAAGGACTTTATTACGGTCGATAAACAACGCCCTGATCTTCCCTCCTTTCATGCCAGATGTGTTTTCGGGAGTAAAATGCCTGAATGTCTCAGCCGACAAGTTGAACCGGTCAATCCCCCTGCCATCGGTTCCAATCCAGAGGATGCCGTCGCCTCCTGACACCATTACATTCACACGTGGCGAGATCAAAGAATTATCCTTCCCTGTAAGGTGGGTATACCATTTGAACTTATGTTTCGAAGGAGCCCATCGTGAAATCCCATCACTTGTTCCAGCCCAAATACAACCTGAGGCATCTCTGAAAATAACATTTACATAGTTATGAATGAGCGACCAGGCTATATCATCATCATGGGTAAGTTGACCAGGAGGTGTAGAATCGGCAAAATGTCTGTAAATACCACTACCAGTGGCAGCCCACACACTACCATCATCGCCGGAGATAAGTGAGAAGGTACTGTTGGAGTGAATTTTCTGAACTGTCCCATCGTTTGAGTTAAGGCGATAGAGCCCGTCAAGACCTCCCATTAACAAATTACCATTTGAGTCTTCAATATAGCAGGCTCCATCACTCTCACGCTTGTATCTTCTGTCGGTTCTTGAGGTGGGAAAAACTGAGAACTTTTCCTTTATAGGGTCGAATTTTATCGGTGGAATATTTCTGCCAGCGACCCATAACATTCCACGGGAATCCTCATAAATCTGATGGTATCGGTAATATACCTGCGTAACTGGTTGATGACGATAAGTTTTAATGGAACCATCAGCCCGATTAAAAAGGTTAAGGGTTCCTCCGGCCGTTTCTACCCACATTCGTTGTTGGGAATCAATTAAAAGTGCCCTGATATGATTATCTGGAAAGCTGTCAGCCTTCGAATCACATTTCAGAAAACGGATTGCCTTACCAGAAAATGGATTTATCCGGTTAAGTCCATTCGTCGTTCCTACCCACAGATTCCCCGAACTGTCGACTGCAAGTGCAGTAATATCATTACCACTAAGTGACATGCTATCATTCGGATTATGTGTAAATACCACCATTGAATACCCGTCGTATCTCACCAATCCTTCCGGTGTGCCAAACCACATAAATCCAATGCTGTCCTGAATTATGCAATAAACCTCCCTTGAAGGAAGCCCATCGGCTACAGTAAGGTGATCCCACCTGAACGAGGTATTCAGATCGGTTGCCGATTGCCCAAAAGCGAAATGGCTGCAAAAAACCATGACAATCAACTGCTGAAGAGCTCTTTTGTAACTGCACATTTGAGTAAAGGTAAAAAAAACACGCTAAGAAAAGCCGGCTCCACAACAAAAATTGCAGGCCGGCTCGACACTGGATCGGAATCTTGTCTGACAGCTCTGTATCACGCTTTACAGATGCATCTTAAAAGACCTCCGATCTCTTGGTTAAACCACGTACCTAATCACTAATCAATAGGCATTACAAAACCTAAGGTAACATATAGACAGTGATTCTTGACTGATTTCCAGCCGTCCGGCTCACCATCAGGCCACTTTACAATATCGCTCAAACCCATATCGTAACGGATTTCAGCCATCAGATTCCCTTTACCCAGATTAATCATACCACCGGCTCCAAAGGTCAACCCGAAATCAAAACGGTTGTCGACATCTGAAAACTCATAGGATTCGCTAACGATCTCACCCGAAATCTTGGATTCCTGGGTTCCATGAAGCCAGAAAGCAGCATATCCCCCGGCGACAGCAAACACCTTAAAAGCGTCAGGGCCAATGGTAAGACGAAGCATGAGTGGAATTTCCAGGTATCCGGTTTTTAATTGCATGTAATCCTCTCCGCTTTCGACTTTTGCCCCTTTCTGAATGTACAGAAACTCGGAGTTAAGCGCCAGAAAATCTCCGCTATAATAGCCAATTCCACCTACCAATCCGCTTACACTCGATTTGCTTACATTATCATCACCATAAGTAAGCGTGGCTGAAGTAATCCCAAATTTGGGATACCAGTACTTCTGAGCTGAAACCGTCAGCCCAATAGCACATAACAACATGAGAACGTAGATTTTTTTCATAGCCTAAATGATTTAAAGTTAATCTGTATTGTTGGTTTACACTTAATAAAAGTATAATCTCACCAATCACATCACTTTGCCGGGCTATTATTTGCCCGCAATCATTGACTATTTGAAGCTTGTGGATTTTTATCCGGAAGCACATGCCACACCCGTTCATCCTCACAAAAAGCCAACTAAATCGAATTCTGGTCATAAGACCTGCCAAACCATGAATCCCTGTTATGATCGTTACGAGTCGCTTTTCAGGTGTTGAGCAGCTGTTGATACAGCTCAAAAAAATTACCACCGTCTGCACCATCCGCCAAAGCATGGTGCATGTGAAGCGAAACGGGCATCAGCCGCTTTCCATCTGTCTCTTTGACCTGTCCAAAGGTTATTTTCGGGCAACAGTCTTTCAATTCAAAATGCCGTGCATGCCGCAGGGAGGTAAAATGAAGCTTGGTTACAGTGCTCACGTGAATAATATTGGGCTCATTCACTTCGGCCCAAAGGCCACTCCCCTTCTTCACCCTTTCAACTTCAGTGGTAGCATCAGTATAAAAAGCTTCCCAGGTATTCTGATATCTTATAAAGGCGAACCCAAAAGTACCATCCGCACGTGCAATGGTGGGACCTGCATGAATGGCATCATATAAAAACACCTCATCGTCTTCGATCCGGTAACGAAATGATGGCATCATGTTGGCTGCCTTCATCGACAGATAAAGATACCAAAGCGAAAATGGAATCTTCCTCAATTTTGCAATTTCATAGGCCCGGGTAACATCCACCATTATTGTAACACCCCAGAAAGGATCAGTGAATTGGCAAAAGAAAGCATAATGCTCTTTTCTATTCCATGTATTAATATCAATTCTTGTCTTCATAAACCAAGTAATGCCGGTAATTGATCAAGATCATGCAATTCGGTGTAACCGTGAGGATGCCCGGATTGTATTTCCTCATACTGCCATGTGGTATGGTAAGGGATCCATACTGCATGCCCTCCGATTGCCTGCACAGGCAATACATCTGATTTTAAAGAATTGCCCACCATCAGAAACTCTTTACTGCCAATACCAAGCCTGTCGAGTAACCGGCGATAATCTTCCTCACGCTTATTGCTCATGATTTCAATGTGATGAAACCATTCGTTCAATCCCGAACGTTCAAGCTTCCGCTCCTGATCCAATAAATCTCCTTTGGTAGCAAGCACCAGTGTATAGTGTGGCTTCAATATAGGCAGTACTGTTTCAACGCCATGAAGGAGTTCTATCTGACGATCTACCAATGATTGCCCGAGTCTGATAATGTCGGTAATCCGGCCTGCAGAAACCAGTCCCTGACTCAGGTGAATGGCAGTTTCAATCATCGAAAGGGTATAACCCTTTGCCCCATAGCCATACATCGGAAGATTCCTGATTTCGGTAGTAAACAATTGTTCCGACACCAGCCCGGGATCAGTGAATTCACTCATCCACTTTTTGAATGTATGTTCAGCTTCCTGATAATAAGGTTCATTAACCCACAAGGTATCATCGGCATCAAAAGCGATAACTTTTATTACTTTAGAATTTGTCATCAGATCAATTACTTTTAGAAGGGGAATTCCTCCGGCACCTCTTCTTTGTTCTCATCGGCATTCTCGGGTTCTGAAGCCACCTTATGTACCAGATTCCCATCAACGAAGATGGCCCTGTTGGGCAGCGTCGGGCAGGCATATTCACAGGCACCGCAGCCTACACAGATCGAATCATTTACTTCCGGAATCAAAAGGCCCGGCTTATACTCAACCATGTGTACCGCCTTCGTCGGGCAATGCTCCGAGCAGGCTCCGCAGGAAGTCTCATCGGTGTTTACAACACAATTCTCTTTCACAAAATGGGCAATGTCTGTCTGCACCCTTTTCTTCACCTCTGGCAACAAAGCTGTGATAGCTCCGGTCGGACAAACTTCACCGCACCGTGTACACTCGAAATTGCAGAAGTTACTGTGATAATCCATGAACGGCTGTAAAAATCCCTTCAGGCCGTATTCAGTAAAGGAGGGCTGAAGTACTCGTGTCGGGCAGGCACTCACACAAAGATGACATGCCGTACAGACATCATTAAACCTGTCGATTCCCAATGAACCGGGGGGACTCACAAAATGGCTGCGGTTGTTGGGCTTCACAGCTTTCTTCAGACTAAACACATCGGTTGCTGCCTTTATCTTCGTCATGGCGACAGTCACAGCCAGGAGTGCAAAGGCTTTTAAAGCTGTGCGCCTGCCTTCACCCATTGCCGGAGTTTTCGTACTTCCAGGGGCCGGCTGCTTGGGCAACCACTCATACTTTACCCCCCCCTGACGACAGGTATTCAGACAATTCATACAACCAACACACCTGTCGAAGTCCACTTTCCTTTCTTTCACATCGATGCATTGGGCCTTACACACCGAGGAACACAAACCACAGGAGGTACATTTGGCCTTATCAAGGTTGATGCGCCACAATGCTGTCCGGCTTATAAGTCCGAGCAGTGTTCCTGCCGGACAAACCGTGTTGCACCATAACCTGCCCGAACGGAAGGCCATCACCCCTACAATCAGGGTCAAACTTAATCCGGTTAAAAATGCTCCTGCATGAAAGCCCGTAGTCGTACGGGGTTTTAGCCAAAAGACATCGGCCTGACTCAACCAACCACTAAAAAGATTGTTCAGGCCTGTTACCATAGGATGAGCCAAATGGGTCATCATACGGCCAAAAATGCTGAATGGGTCTGTAAGGACTACCGGCACCATGATACCAACAAGAGCCATTACAACAATCAATATCAACAAAGCATACCTAAGCACCGGCACCGGTTTACTATATTGAAACCGCCTCTTCTTTTTTCTGAACAACCGGCCTACGGCACCCACCACATCCTGGAAAAAACCCAAAGGACAAAGCCACGAACAGTACACCCTTCCAAACAACAGGGTAAGCAACGCAATGATAATAAAACCGCCGGCTGCTATGGCAGGAGCTGCCAAAAAGCTAAGGATTGAAGGAACAAACTGCCAATGCGTTCCATAATTTGCAACCCAGACAGGCTGGGAGGCTGTAATATCGAGAAAAGAAACCGCAATCAATCCCGTTACGACAACTGAAACGACAAGACGGGCGATCTGTAGCCCCGTTTTTGATTTCATGATTCTGATTAAACTGTTATACGCTGAATGTTTAGCGATTTAAGATCGATTGTACCAAGCTTCATCTCATGCGCCAGCTTAATGTGCTCAATGTCGGAAGGTTCGCTGCCGAATAGCTTAGCGGCTGCGGCGTCGGCAGCAACAATATCAGTACTGAGCAGTAGCGACTTCATCACCGTTACATCGGCTTCTGAGACACCACGCGGACCGTTTTTCATCATCACCCGATAGGCATCAATCACATTGAGGTCGGGCTTCCGCCAGGTTACCATATCTGCTATACACTGTTGTAAGTTGTTCCGATGCCAGTACCTCCGATCCCATACAATTCCCATTAGATTTTTCATCGCGATAGACACCTGAGCCGAGCTATGATGCTTCAGAATAGGGACGTTGATGAAAACATCGGCGCTGATAAGCAACTCATGAACCTTTGCTTCTTTCAGCACGCGACCGTTGGGTATTTTAACAGTCTTATAATAACTTTCGGTATTGCCGGGCACCACCTTTCCTCCGACTGCCTTCACAGCAGCTTCAATACCGCTGGTTTCATAACATTTCACCCAGTTATCACAGGTATTGTCGAAGGTATACACCTCCTTTGCACCAGCATCAAGGCAGTGCTTCACAATTCTGGCTACCAGCTTCGGGTTGGTGTTCCCTCCACGTTCAACTGATACGTCCCAACCGATGTTAGGCTTTACCACCACAGTCTGCCCTTTCTTCACGAACCGCTTCATACCCCCCATGGCTGCAATACCCTTATCGAACATCACTTCAGGCTCTCCGCCCTTCACGGCAATCATATCATAGGCCTCGGGTGGCAGCGGAATGGCTGCTCCAAGTAGATCATTCCCGGAAAGATGGCTCAAGAAACCACCGGCCAGCAGGCCAGCTCCTATTCCCTTAAAAAAATTGCGTCGTTCCATTCGGTTTATTTTTTCTGAAAGTGTAAAAGTAAGAAATTCTTGTAACAGCACCCCTTCATTCCCCAATACTGCCGATGCCAATGAAACCCTGATTGGCATGGTTATTAACAACCTATACCTTACACTAAAAAAAAAGAGATACACGACTGTGCATCTCTTTCCCTCTTATATTGCCTTCAGTAATCCACTATTAACAATTCACTATTAGTAGTTTAAAGTTTAATCTTCTGCCTTATATCAACTGGTAATGCTTGTTTGTTAACCATGATACAGGTAGTTTTAAACCTCACAAAAGGTACCGATACATAAAAATAGCCTTTGTAAATACCATCGGTTCCCCAAGAGTTTTTCACATAATAGAACCGCTGCCCTGTCTGATCCTTGCCATAACCCACGATATGCAGACCATGGTCATCAGTGGTTTTGTAGTTATCAAACTCAGCCTGCCTGACCTCGGGGGTGATGTTCCGTTCAGTTACGACTTTATCCAGATTATAAATCTGAGAGATTCGCTCCTTCTCCGTCAGCTTTTCCCATTTTGCCTTCTCGGAACCGGTCATCTCCGTTAACTCGGTCTCTGGCACCACGGCAAAGCCCTTATTCCAGGCAAAGCCTTTCTCGCTGATATCGGTTGCCCATGCAACAGTATAACCGTTATCGAGCGCGTTGTCAATCACCCTGATCAGGTCGTCAAGTGGAAGGTTGTACACTTGCCCTTGCGCCCAATTGTCCTCAACCTCAAGGGTAAATTTCTCAAAATAAGGATGGTGGGTAAAAGACGTCAATTCTATATAGTCGTCGGGATTAAGACCCAGTTCGGCAGCAAAAGATTTTGGGGTATAGGTGTTTCCCTTGTATGTGAATTTCTCGGCCGGTTTCCCCAGATAAGCATCAGCAATGCCATTAAAACCTGCCAGCCATGCAGTTGATAGCTTCCTGTTAGGGTTCTTAATGATAGCATCAAGATAAGCCTTCATAGCTTCGTCCATCTCGCCATGAACATGACTTGTCTCACCATAATTAAGTCCGGGATAGGCTTCATCGGGCATCATGCCATATTTCTTCCAGTTGTTGATGATGTCATGATTGCCTCCTCCGGGGCCAAAATTGGTTGTACCATGGTACCTTACATAGTTGATGGCCTTTTCGGTATATTGGTTTCTAACCACAAACATATCGCTGAGGTCGTATTCTCCTTTACCTGTCCTCAATAATTCTGATTCAAGCATCGAGATAGTGCTGAAACTCCAGCAGGTACTCGAACTATTCTGATTCTTTGGTCCCGTATGGGGCAGTTCTTTGATAAGGGTAAACCGGTAGCCGCTATCAGCGGTGGCCTTCTGCCCTGTCACAAACTGCGAAGTTGTCAGCAGAACCAGTGCTATCAGCCCTGTCTGGATAGTTTTTCTGATCATTGGTATGAGTAAATTGAAAGATTAATGAGCTGCAAAACTACAAAATCCGGTCAACAGAATGCACATTCACCCATCATTACAACAACCCTTTTTCACGGGCTTCTGATTCGCGCAAAGAAAAAATCAGCTCATCTGCCCACTGTCCCTGCTTACTGACCGATTCAATGAGCGTAGCCTCATGCCTGAAGCCGCATTTTCCAAGAACCCGGACTGAAGCTTTGTTGAAACTGAAAATTCCTGCAAAAATGCGATGGGCTTTCATTTCATTAAACCCCACCTTCACCATGGCACGAACTACCTGCGTCATAATCCCCCTGTTCCAGTAGGGTTCCCCAAGCCAGTAACCAAGTTCAAGATTAAAACGGTATACATCCTGACAGGCATGTAACCCAACCGATCCGGCAAACTGACCTTCAATTTCAATGGCCCTGACTATGTTCGCCTGATTGGCTTCCATCATTTTAAGCCAGGCATAAGCGTTGTCGATGGTATAGGGTGAAGGGAAACCATCACGCAGATTACGGGCTACCTTCTCATTATTGGCCAACTCAGCCATTCTAATGGCATCCGTCGATTGGAATGGCCTGATAAGGCACCCCTGAAGAATTATTTCCATTATGTATGGGTTGTTTTATAATTTTGCAAATCTGTGATGATCTGTCATTCCATCATCCATAACCGGGTTCAAAATTAATTTTTTTCTGTAAATGGGTAACACATACCTCCAATTTAGCAGGAACAGGCCATAGCCATCAAGTATCGCTCTTACTTATACCTTGAAATCTGAATTTTCATGAATACTCAGCGTTCATCCACCCCTTTAGCCGGGGATATCACCCTTCGGGCTTCCATTGTAAAGCCAATGGCCATCTGGTTTTCCGGACTGTCAGGGTCTGGAAAAACGACCCTCGGCCAGATTATCGAAAAAAGATTGCGTGCTGCAGGTATGTTGGTTAAACTCCTTGATGGAGACATTTTACGGGATGGTCTGAACAACAACCTGGGTTTCTCACTGACCGACCGGCATGAAAATATCAGGAGAGCCGCTGAGGTATCAAAGCTTTTTGTACAGTCGGGCTTCTTCACCATCAACTGCTTCATAACACCTACGCATGAACTCCAGCAAATGGTCAAAGACATCATTGGTGAAGAAAACCTGATGAGCGTCTACCTTGACACCCCTGTTGAGGTATGCGAGGAACGTGATGTCAAAGGACTCTACCGGAAAGCCCGCCTCGGCGTCATCCCTGAATTTACCGGCATCTCCTCGCCCTTCGAACCCCCCATTCATTCTTCAGTAATTCTTGCCACTCATCGTTTATCTATTGATGAGGCCGTTGAGCAAGTCATTGCCGCTTTGATAAAAATGCCAATCGAATAACCACACTGCAATTTCCGCTACATTCTGCGATGAGTCCGATGGTTCCATCATTGCACCATTGGGTGAAATGGACGTTTGCGTCAAAATCAGTTACTTCCTTCCCCCTCAAGCGATAGATAATTCAGCAAGAACTGCCCTTACAGATTAATAACAATAAGTGGTTTGTTATAAGCTTTTATTTAACGATCATAAACTTTTCTCTTCCTACCACCCGGTTACCGCCCATCACCTTCACCACATAGCACCCCGCGGCTAATGTCGGCGGGAGGTTAACCTGCAACGATTGGCCATGAAGGACAGCCGACTTGCAATTGTAATTAAAAACGCTTTGCCCGGAAAGGTTGCTGATTTCAATGGCGGTTACAACCTCGCCTGTAGGGATATCCCTCAACCATACAGCATCCGTGGCCGGGTTAGGGCTGAGGGAGATGGAGGGAACAGATGGCAATGGCATCTCACCGGCTATCAACTCGTTGTATAACAGATGACTATAGGTGTTAAAAGTTGCTCCCCCGTCGCTGCTATACGAAATCTGTAAATCATAAGTAATAATACTCGGATCGTAAGTAAAATAAACACTTTCAAACCTGATAGCATAAAACTCATTACTCTCTCTTCCTGCAATATATTTTAACTGGTCATAGTTATAATAAGGGAATGTTGATTTGTAGCTGAAAGTAGAGCCATGGTTAAGGCTTTGATAAACATTCACTTCCCCATTGCTTTTGGTAACCCCAACATAAACCTCTTCTGCAACAGCCCCGGCAGTAATTGTAAATGTATAATTGCTATTAGTATTCTCTACCAGGTTCTGAATTTCATCGGGAAACTGGATATACTCAAAGGTTTGCCCGTTGTCGTAACTTCTGAAAAACCGTCGGCTGGTATCAATTCCAAGCAACACGCCCGGCTGGCTACCGGCGACAAGTCGTCCATTGCAATGTGGAACCAGACTTGAAATCAACTGAAAGGAAGCTCCGGAGTCAATACTCTGGTAAAGATTGTGGTCATAATCATTAAACAAAAACAGTTCACCTGCCTGGTTTCCTTCAAAAAATAATGTATATGAAATGTTATGATTATATAGCGTGGTATCCCAATTAGCTCCGTTGTCATACGAACGTTGAATATTTGAATTGACTCCGTATATCAGTCCCAGCGACCGATCACCGGTCAGATTACTAAAATACTTGAAAGTGGTGTCATAAAAGGAGATTGTTTCTCCATAGTCATCAGTATGAATAAATCCGTGATTGACACCCGGGTTGGGAAACCCTGCTTCATACCATTCACAAAAAAAGGTTAACTGACCCGACCCGGAGCACCGGCATATCCTTTGAGCCTCCACTGAACCTGAATGAAACAGCAGCAAAACAGTGAAGAACATTATTATTTGAAATGACTTTTTCATGGCTATTAGATAATTAATGAATATTTTTTGAGTATAGCAATCCCGCCGATCATGAAAAAGAATAGGATTGAAAAGATGAAAACTGTTGCGTCTAATCCAATCCTGCTGTTGGTTTGATTTTCCATTCCGAAAAGGATTAAAACAAATGTTAGACTCGTATAAAGAACTACTACAAAAATAACATCTAATTTGTTTGAAAACAAACTTTTATCGTTTTTTTTCTTCATAAATAGAGTTGTCGGTGAATGAACAAGCAATCTTGTGAGTCCATTTCTTCGGCCTTGAATCCAATAAATTCAGGCCGGAAGAAGTATTCAGCGAATCAAACGGATTGCACAGAATATCCTTTTTGACATAGCAAAACTACCTTGATGATTGAATTGCTATATGATGACCAATTGGCTCTGAATGCCTGACATTCCGATCAATCAGTTAACGGAAAGATAGTGAAGGAAGCATCGGGTGCTTTGTTTGTTCTGAGGAGATAACTACAAACAGACAACCTGTTTTTATTCAACAAAACTTTAATGGGTAAGATGGTATGTTAGCAGGTGGATTATTGCCCAAAATCAGACCTCAGTAAGAGCTCAATTACACCAAAAAACCCACATTATTCTACAACATTCTCCAATTTTACAAACTGCTGACTGACAGCGGTCAAACATATCATCGGTTCGAAGTAGCTTCGAACTGGCTTCGAAGCGGCTTCGTAGTGCTTTCGTGTTGAAACGAACCGACAACGAAGCAGCAAAAAAGCAGTCCCGAATGAATCATAACCATGGTTTAACTCATGTATCAAAATGACTATTATATGTAAAACGGGGGTAACTTTAATGTAAAACTGAATGGTTAGCGTGCTATAATACAAATGGTTATAAACTATTCAAAATTTAATTTATAACCCTGCTAAGCATCAGTTTGGACAAGGCAATACGCCTCAGTACCAAGCCGGTATAGGCATGATAATCATAATCTTAACCGAGTAATCGAAAGTTTTCAAGTCAGGGAAATATAGGAGCCTCAATCCTGTGCTGCGATTGCGCTATTCGCCGAAATAGAAATAAACAACTTTCCCTGCTGGAAAATCCCTTAGCAGCATACGCCACTGACAACCAAATCTTAGTAAAAAGAAAATTGCATTAAGATTTCTCTTAACGACAAAGAAAGATATAAATATGAGTAATATCCGGCACGAATTTAGCAGGTGCAATTCAACAATAGATTTTGTTTTGGGGAAATAAGCCAGAAACGCTTTCCGATTGTTCAACAGACTCACCACTGGTTGAACCCGGGACATGGAATTCCCTGCCTGTGCAGCAAAGAAAGCCTCTTCATGCACGCTTTATGATTCAGAAAGTAATTGACCCGGCATACATTTAGTCTAAATATAAAGTTACAGGGTGACAACCATCGTTTTTACAGATTATCCTTCCACCGCTTTAGATTCGTCAAGAATTTCAGCCGGCAGAAACTCCGGGGATCTTTGAGAAATCATCAACGAAAACGGTGGTAAAGCAAGACTTTCAATACAAATTCCGGTAGGACCTTTTTTAAACAACCGGATAGTTGCGGAAAATTTTGTCTGATTTCATCAGGATATCGACATATTGGCCGCGTTTGTAGGCGAAAGGGTCTTTGAGCATCTTCTGAGACAATTTGCCCCGGAAATCGGCCAGCGAGTGGTAGCCATGGGTGTTCATCCAGGCTTCGAGGTCGGTAAGCATCCGCGCAACATGTTGAATACCATGCTTGTAAAGCGTGCTAACCACCTGAACAGCATCGGCTCCGGCCAGTAACATTCTAACAACATCGCGGCCATCGTAGATGCCATTGCTACTACAAACATTGCCATTGATAGTACCGAAGAGGAGCCCGGCATAGCGAAGTGCCAGCCTGTGATCATCGGGGCTTGACAGGTTGTAAGGATATATGTGTTCTTCACGTTCTACGTCGATATCGGGCTGAAACAACCTGTTAAACAACACAAAGCCATCGGCACCAGCCTCATCCATCTGCCTGATTACATTCAGCGGGTTGGCATAGTAAGGACTTAGTTTTGCCGCCACCGGGATACTGACAACCTGCTTTACCTGCCGGATAATCTGAATACGCCGGGCGATAAGTTGTTGTTCAATTTCATCAAAACTGTCAGAGGCATGATAGAAATTGAGCTCGATGCCGGCAACACCAGTCTTCTCCAACTTAGCGGCCCAAACAGGCCATGTTTCATCATAAACGGCGTTAAGGCTTGCGAAAACCGGGATATTAACACTTTTCACCGCCTCTACAAGATTGTAAAGGTATTCTTTCGGGCCGGCATGTTCGATGTCGGGGAAGATATGTTGCATTTCTGCATTACGTTCGTTATAGCCAGCCTTTTCCTGCTCAAACTGATAATTCTCAAGTTGAATCTGCTCTTCAAAAAGAGATTTATACACGACGGCAGCAGCACCAGCCTGCTCCATCTTTTGAAGGTGTTGGCTATCGGCCGACAGATTACAGGCACCCACGATTATTGGATTTTTGAGCTCAATGCCCATGTATTTGGTCGTCAGAATACTCATAGCGTTAAGATTAATGGGGGTTAAAAATTTGATTTATAGCATTAGAACCCAAAAATAAGGTACTTTGTTCGATTGTAGTAAACTTTTATTGCGGTTAACATTTTATCCTCTGACTGATCTATAACCAGGGAGTTGAACAGAAGGTTATCCATCCCTGAAAGATACTCAATAATCTGCACCAATCCGGATATTCTAAAAGCATAATTCTTTTAATCTAAACCATTTCTAAATAAGCCATTGGCATAGAATATCACGTGAAAAAGGGCGAGTGAGTTAGGGAAAATACGTACCTTCGCACCGCTTTTTGCTCTTGATTTTTAACCGCCTAATTATACGCTTTTTAACTCTTATATAAATGGAAAAGAAAAAGTTTATCACCCTCGATGGCAATATGGCTGCCGCCCACATCGCTTATATGTTTAGCGAAGTTGCCTCCATCTATCCCATCACCCCCTCCTCGACCATGGCTGAGTACGTGGACGAATGGGCTGCCAACGGACGTAAAAATATCTTCGGAGAAACTGTCGACGTAGTTGAAATGCAATCAGAAGCAGGAGCTGCCGGCGCACTTCACGGTTCACTACAGTCTGGTGCCCTGACCACTACCTTTACAGCTTCACAGGGTTTATTGCTGATGATTCCCAACATGTATAAAATTGCCGGAGAGCTCCTTCCCGGCGTATTCCATGTCAGTGCCCGCACAATTGCATCACAGGCTCTTTCGATTTTTGGCGATCACTCCGACGTGATGGCCACCCGCCAGACCGGTTTCGCACTATTGGCATCGGGTAGTGTTCAGGAAATCATGGATGTGGCTGCTATTGCCCATCTCACGGCCATTAAATCGCGTATTCCTTTCCTCCACTTCTTCGATGGGTTCAGGTCATCACATGAGATCCAAAAGATCGAGATGCTCGAGAACGATGATCTGAAAGGGCTCCTCGATATGGATGCGCTAAAGGCTTACCGTGATCGTGCCCTCAACCCAGAACATCCCGTAACGCGCGGTACGGCGCAGAACCCCGACATCTTCTTCCAGGCACGTGAAGCCTCCAACAGGTTCTATGATGCCATCCCCGACATGGTAGAGGATTACATGAAAGAAATCACCAAACTCACCGGACGTGAGTACCACCCATTTGTATATTATGGCGCAGCCGATGCAGAAAACATCATTATTGCCATGGGTTCGGCAACCGAGACAATCCGTGAAGTTATAGATTACAAAATAGCTCAGGGCGAAAAGGTTGGTCTTATTATAGTTCATTTATACCGTCCTTTCTCGGCTAAATACTTCTTCAACGTATTGCCCAAGACTGTGAAGCGGATTGCCGTGATGGACCGCACCAAAGAACCCGGCGCCAATGGAGAACCACTTTACCTCGATGTGGTCGAGATGTTCTACAATCAAAAAAATACGCCACTGATAGTTGGCGGACGTTATGGACTCAGTTCGAAGGACGTTACCCCCTCACAGATACTGGCTGTATACGACAACCTGGCAATGGCCGAACCCAAGAATCAGTTCACCGTGGGCATCGTCGACGACGTCACCTTTAAATCACTTCCCTTACAGCCCGAACGCAGTTTTGCCCCAAAAGGCACTTTTGAGGCAAAGTTTTATGGTTTAGGTTCAGATGGTACAGTGGGTGCCAACAAGAACTCCATCAAAATCATCGGCGAAACCACCGATAAATACTGTCAGGCCTACTTCGCCTATGACTCGAAAAAATCGGGTGGCTTTACCGCATCGCATCTTCGTTTTGGCGACAAACCCATTCGCTCGACCTACCTGGCCACCAATCCTGATTTCGTAGCCTGCCATGTTCCGGCTTACCTTGATAAGTATGATATGCTCCGTGGTTTAAAGAAAGGCGGGAAATTCCTTTTCAACTCCATCTGGGATATTGAAGAGACCAAGCGTCGTCTGCCTGATCATATCAAGCACTACCTTGCTGCAAACAATATCAACTTCTACACCATCAACGCAACTGCCATCGCCGAAGAGATTGGTCTGGGTAACCGCACCAACACTATCATGCAGAGCGCCTTTTTCAAACTTGCCGAGGTTATTCCATTCGATCAGGCCAGAGAAGAGATGAAACGATTTATCAAAAAATCGTATGGCAAACAGGGTGAAGAGATAATCAGAATGAACAATGCTGCCGTAGACCGTGGCAGTGATGTGATAAAAGTTGAGGTTCCGGCTGAATGGGCCAATCTTGATCCGACAATCAAATTAGGTGTCCATGGCAACCGTCCTGAATTTATTGCAAAAGTAGCTGACCCCATTAATGGTCAGATGGGTGATGATCTTCCTGTAAGTGCTTTTCTGGGCCGTGAAGATGGAACCTTCCCCTCAGGCACCACCCGTTACGAGAAACGCGGTATTGCCGTGAACGTTCCGGAATGGCAGTCAGACAATTGCATCCAGTGTAATCAATGCTCCTATGTTTGTCCACACGCCGCTATCCGTCCTTTCCTCCTGAATGAGGAAGACATAAAGAACGCACCGGAAGGCACCGTGACTATTAAGACTAACGGGAAGGGACTCGAAGGAATTCAATTCCGTATTCAGGTTAGCGTACTCGACTGCACAGGTTGCGGCAACTGTGCAGATGTTTGTCCTGCCAAAACCAAGGCGCTTGAAATGAAACCACTGGGAACCCAGATGGAAGAAGTGGCCCGTTTCGAGTATATGGACACAAAGGTAGGTTATAAGGAAACCTATTTTGACAAGACCAAGACGCTCAAGAACAGTCAGTTTGCTCAGCCATTGTTCGAGTTCTCGGGTGCTTGCGCCGGTTGCGGTGAAACACCCTACATTAAAACCATTACCCAGCTCTATGGTGAACGGATGATGGTGGCCAACGCCACAGGATGTTCTTCAATTTATGGCGGTTCGGCACCTTCGACACCTTATTGCGCCAATCATGAAAGCGGACATGGTCCGGCATGGGGCAATTCGTTGTTTGAAGACAATGCAGAATTTGGTCTGGGAATGAATGCCGGTTCAGGCAAACTTCGCAACCGTATTGAATTGAGGATGAAAGATGCACTGGCCGGTACGCTGAGCGACGACCTTCGCGAAGCCTATACCAACTGGATTAATGGAAAGGACGATACACAGGCTTCTAAGGATGCTTCGAAAGCTTTACTTCCGTTGCTTGAAAAATCCACTGATCCTATCGCACGCGAGATCTATGCCCTGCGCCAGTTCCTGGTAAAGAAATCATTCTGGATCTTCGGTGGCGACGGTTGGGCTTATGATATCGGTTATGGCGGACTTGACCACGTGATTGCTTCCGGCAACGACGTCAACATTCTTGTACTCGACACCGAAGTATATTCAAATACCGGAGGTCAGGCTTCGAAATCAACCCCCGTTGGTGCAGTGGCCAAATTCGCAGCATCAGGCAAGAAGACCCGCAAGAAAGACCTTGGTGCCATGGCCATGACCTATGGTTATGTCTACGTCGCACAGGTGGCAATGGGAGCCAATCAGGCGCAGTACTTCAAAGCCCTACGTGAAGCTGAGGAGTATGCAGGGCCATCGCTCATCATCGCGTATGCTCCGTGTATTAACCACGGCTTACGTGCCGGCATGGGAAAAACCCAGGAAGAAGAAAAGCTGGCTGTCGAAGCAGGTTACTGGCACCTATACAGATTCAACCCAATGCTCGAAGCAGAAGGTAAAAACCCGTTCACGCTCGACTCCAAGGAGCCGGTCTGGGATAAGTTCCAGGGATTCATAAACAGTGAAGTCAGATATTCTTCATTGAAGAAGGCGTTCCCTGCTGAAGCAGCCGAGTTGTTCAAGGCAGCCGAATATAACGCTAAATGGCGCTACAACGGTTACATGAGAATGTCGAAGATGGAATATTAATCTCAGGCAACATATCATAAAAAAAGAGTGGATTTCTCCACTCTTTTTTTTTACCATCAACAGTCCCATGCTGATTATCGTATCTTTGTTAAGGATAAACCTCAAGAAGCTATAGTGATGGATGGACAATTTGTTTTGGGGCTCTTACAGAATATAGCACTCCTGGTGGCCTCCGGAGTCGTTTTTGACTATTACTGGAAAAAGGGGGAGAGCAACCTGAGCTGGGTCAAGCAAATACAAATTGGCCTGCTATTGAGCATTATAGGTATCATCCTAATGCTTACCCCCTGGAAACTTGGCGAAGGTCTCGTGTTTGACGGCAGGTCAATTCTGTTGTCCGTATCGGGTCTTTTTTTCGGATTGATACCAACCTGTGTCATTATGCTGGTGACTGCCCTCTATCGCCTCTCGATGGGGGGTGACGGTTCATTAATGGGTGTCATGGTCATCTTGACTGCCGGCACCATTGGTATCCTCTGGGGAAAGTACCGGCCTCACTGGCAGGAGCCGGGAAGGAGGTACATAGAGCTGATCTTCATGGGGTTTATTGTACATATAGCCATGCTGGGTTGCACTGCGTTTGTTCCGGAACATGTCAGGTATACAACTTTCAGAACAATACTCCTGCCCACACTTCTCATCTATCCGCTGGGTTCCTTTCTTTTTGGCTTCTTTATGTTACACCGGTTACAGCATTGGAAAACCAAAGACATAATTAAGGCTAGTGAGGAAAGATTCAGGTCGTTTTATGAAAACGCCCCTATTGCATATCACTCGCTGGATATCAACGGAATTATTATTGAAGTAAATCAATCGTGGCTGGATATGCTGGGCTATTCACGGGAAGAGATGATGGGGCATTGGATTGGTGATTTCTTACCAATCAAACAGCAATCAGGCTGGAATGACATTTTCAATAAATTGCTGGTAAAAGGAAGGGTCGACAATACTGATGTCACTTTTCTTCACAAATCGGGAACAGAGGTTATGACGGCAGCCTTTGCCAGAGTTGCCCACGATCCGAAGGGAGATTTCCTCCAGACACACTCGGTTATCTACAACATTACCGAGCGAAAGAAGGCCACCCAGAGTATTGTGAAGCTTCATGAACGACTAACACTGGCTGCCCGTGCGGCACGATTTGGGGTGTGGGATTGGGACATCAGCACCGGGCTGGTCGAATGGGATGAAACCATGTATGATATATACGACATACAAAAGGAAGAATTTTCCGGTGATTACCGTTCCTGGCTCTCTTTTATTCATCCCCTTGATTCCAAACTCATCAATGAGACTATCCAGCAGGCACTGAAAGGAGAAAAAGAACTTGACACCGAATTCAGAATTATTGCAAAAGACGGTACAGAAAGATTGATTCGAGCCATAGGGCAGGTCACCAATGATTCAGCCGGATATGCAGTCAGGATGACAGGAATAAATTTTGATCTCACTCAGCGCAGGCTTGATAAGGAGCGATTACGTGATGCCCTGCAACAATTGGAGGTAATCGCTGCAAATATCCCCAATGTATTATGGAAGGCTGACATTAACGACGACGGCAGGCTAACAAACACCTACATTTCGCCGGTTGTAGATGAATTTCTTAAACTAAGTCCGAATACGATCAACAATGACTGGGACATGTTTTTCAATTACATCCTACCCGAATACCTAAAGATTGTAGCCGAACAATTGAAGCGTGCAATTGATAATACCGGTCAAACATTTTCAATTGAGTATGAGGTGCAGAGAGATGATGGCTCAAAAGCCTGGTTCCTTTCGTCGGGGCGTACTCACAGAACCGGAAATACCCTCAGGTTATACGGGTTTACAACCGACATAACAGAACGAAAAAAGGCAGAACAGAAAATTGAAAAAAATGAAAAGCTACTACGAAGTTACATAGAGGGTGCACCCGATGCAATTTTTATCACCGATTATGAAGGAAAAGACCTCCAATTCAACCAATCAGCCGTAAAACTAACAGGTTATCATTCAAGAGAACTCAAACATATTAGCCTGAAAAAGTTGATAGACCCTGTTGGAGACAGTGTGGCCGACGTGTTTTATAAAAAAGTTAACACCACCGGCAGCAATAACGCGGAACTCTTCGTATATTGTAAAGATGGGCGAAAAACCCCAATAATCCTGAGTGCAGTAAAAATAGATGATAACAAAATCATAGCCTTTGCGAAAGACATTACAACTATAAAACAAACTCAGGATGAGCTCATCGAAGCCAAGGAAAAGGCTGAGGAGAGTGACAGTGTAAAATCTGCATTTCTGGCCACCATGAGCCATGAATTACGGACACCCCTGAATGCTATTATCGGTTTCAGTTCACTGATGGAAGGAGAAGAAAATCAATCTGTCATTCTCGAAAATGCCAGAATAATTAATAGAAGCGGGGAACATCTGCTGGCCATCATCGAATCTATTTTTGAGATTGCGTTGCTTCAGTCGGGCAAATCCAAATACAATCCAACACAATTTAAAGCGGCCGATCTCATCAGGGAACTAAACAGCATGGCCACTATAGAAAAAGTTACCAGAGGCAAAGAATTACTCCGGATTATTGCCAATGAGGATTCAATCAATTCAAACGTCATTATTAAAACCGACCAAAGCCGGTTACGGCAACTCCTGAGCAATTTTATTAACAATGCCATCAAATACACCCCTGAAGGTTCTGTTGAGTTTGGCTTTAAACAAACAGAGGCCGCACTGACATTTTTTGTTAAAGATACAGGTATAGGTATTCCGCCCGATAAAATTGGTGTCATTTTTGAACAATTCAGACAGGTCGACGATTCCTACACGCGCATTTATGGAGGAGTAGGGCTCGGGTTAAGTATCTGCAGTGAAATTGCCAGAATACTTGGGGGAAGCATCACACTTGAAACACAGGAGGGGAAAGGCAGTAACTTCATGTTTACGTTGCCTGATGTTGTCACTCTTAAACCGGAAGCTCATTCAGTCTCAAAAGATCAGAAAAAACCAGTTCATCGTTTTGAAGGGAAAACTATTCTGTTGGTCGATGACCTGGACGACAACCTCTACCTGCTTGATTTTATATTATCGGCTGCCGGAGCAAATGTTCTTAAAGCTACTAGCGGGAAGGCAGCCATCGAGATGGCAGGCACCTATAAGAACATTGATATAGTACTCATGGATATCAAGATGCCTGAAATGGATGGTTATACTGCCACGGATGAAATACACAGGATCAGACCCGGATTACCTGTGATAGCCCAAACAGCCTTTGCGATGCCGGGTGACAGGGAGAAAGCTCTTGAGAAAGGTTGTGTAGCATACCTCCCCAAGCCTATTAAGAAAAACGAATTACTGGAACTGCTTCAACAACTCTTTTCAAAAACCGGCTGATATCTGGTTATTGTCGGTTGGCGACAGGTCGTTTCCAGTTAGAACATCCCTGGGATGACGTCCCTGTAACGATCGTGTACAAACCGTCGCCTTAATTTAAGAGAGGGGGAAAGTTCACCCGTATCAACACTCCAGTCGTCGGTCGTATACAACCATCGGGCAATGTTCTCCGATTCTTTTGGGCTCTGACCATACCGTTTTACATCTGCATCGAGTTGGGCTTTTACCTTCGGAAGTGATAGTAAGACAGAATTATCGGGTGGGGCTTCTATATGGTGTTCGGCACACCATTCGCGTAAATAGTCAAAATTAACAGTAATGACAGCAGCCAGATAATTCCTGTGCTCACCTACCACCATGCAATTGGCGATGAAAAACGACTGCTTCAGTTTGTTTTCAAGTGTTTCGGGATATACATATACCCCAGAGGCGACTTTAAAAATTTCCTTAATGCGTCCGGTTATCCTGAGAAAACCATCATCATCCATCTCTGCTTTATCACCGGTATGAAGCCATCCGTTCACATCGACTGCCTGTTGTGTAAGTTCCGGCTGGCGATAGTAGCCCATCATGACACCGGGTCCTTTCACCATCAATTCACCCTCAATCGAAATCCTGACCAATAAGTCAGCAATAGGCTTACCGATGGTTCCCGGTCTGAAATCATCCTCAGTATTGTAAGCCACGAGAGGCGAAGCTTCGGTTAATCCATATCCTTCAAACACGGGAATGCCGGCAGCCCAGAAGATTCGCAAGAGGTGAGGCTGAACCTTAGCTCCACCACAGATTATCTTCTTCATCCGTCCACCCAAAACAGCCTGCCATTTGCTGAAGACAAGACGATGGGCAATATTAAGCTGAAAATTATACCACCAGCCCATTTCTTCACCATGGCGATACCGATTAGCCAATACCAACGACCTGTTGAAGATCAATTTTGCAGGCCAGGAAAGCTTCATCCCTTTTTTAAGTATCCCTTCATAAACCCGCTCGAGTAAAAGAGGTACCGTAACAAGAATCTGTGGCTTTACTTCATGGAAATTGGATAGTATATTATTAACACTTTCAGTATAATAGATTTTTAATCCAATATATTGAAAAACATAGTTTACCATACGCTCATAGGAATGCGACAAAGGAAGATAGCTCAGAACGGCTTCATTGGGGCGGAGCCTGATTGTAAAAGAAGCAATCAAAAAATTCGACACATGATTGGCGTGTGACAACATCACGCCTTTGGGCTCGCTGGTCGTTCCGGAAGTATAAATAATGGAAGCCATATCACTCGGTTTTACCAAAGCTTTTCTTTCCTTCAGAAGGTCAGGCCTGGAATTGTTTCGACCCAGTTCAACCAGATCATTGTATGGCTTAACATCCTGAAATTCATCGAATGAGTAGAGATGCCTGACAGAAGGCAGTTTAGGCATCAGGGCTTTAATTTTCTGTACCAGGAATTTACTGCCGGCAAAAATAATCGTTGTTTCAGATTCGGTCAGTGCCCACAACAATTCTTCATCATTGATCGTAGGATAAAGCGGAACATGAACCGCCCCCACCTGAAGCAATCCGATGTCTACAAAATTCCATTCTGGTCTGTTTGTGCTGATGGTGGCAATCCGATCACCTGGGTTGACACCAAGATAAAGAAGTCCATGACTGGTTAGATCGGCCATCTCGGCGTACTGCGACATTGACCAGGTAATCCATTTACCCCCCTTCCGACCGGCCAGTGCTACATCCAGATTAGAGCGTTCAAGAGCATAAGGTATTATATCGAAGATTCGTTCAATGTACATGGGCTTTTGTTTTCGGTCTGCAAAGCTAACAGAAATGTTTCATTACCTGAACTATCATAGATCACTAAAGGCCCTAAAAGAAAAATTACCGCAGGGGAACCTCAGAAAATTCAGGCTGAAAGGAGAATGAACTGTTATTAACGTGCCAGTAAAAAAAGATAATATCTGCCAGCGATATCACAGGGAAGGGCTCCTGTAGGTTGATTATCTGTGTCGTATCGTGGATCATTATAAAATCTGGCGATGGAATCCATTTCCAACTGGCCGATCAGATCAGGATAATGACTGACAGCAAGGCTGTACACCTTCCTGAACTTGCCCGCCTCTTTAATTTCCGTGACGTCACCTGAATAATCATGACTCATTACAAAACGAATACAGCTATGCTGGTTAACAATTAATTTGACAGACTTGGTGATAAGACTTTTGATTATACCAATGTTCATCTGACGAAGTACATTTTGTTGATACTTTATACATACATCACTGCTGGTCATTACGGAAACGCAGGACGACCGCCGGAAATATTCCAGAATTTGCGATATAATTTCACCGGGAGTTGCTGTAAACAGTATAATACTCATGATTCAACAGTTGCTATTGAGGTAAGTCCATAACAAAAATACACAATAAAAATTCAAATGTCAAGTATTTAAACATATTAATATGATTTTATCCAAACAGATCTTATTTCCCCTTTTTAATGTCGTATATTAAACTTTTCCAGTTAAGAAGCATCATATTAACAATAAACACATAGTCACCATGGGTTACGCTATAAAGAAACCAATAACCGTCTGTTGTATCTTCCTCATCCTGATGCTGATGTTTTCCTGTGCCAAAAAACCTGTTTACCAGATACGGGTTGAATCGCCTGATTATCTGACCGGTCTTTCCTATAATCAGGATGTTCAAATCAGGTACAGGTTCACTACTGATGATCAGTATTTTTATATACGTTTTGATTCCGAGCGTCGAGACCTTGGGTTTCAACTAATGGATAAGGGGTTAAACCTGTATATTGATACGACCCTCAGGCAACGCCCGTCATTCTCACTTTCGTATCCGTTACCTGCGACCGATGGACACAGGCCGCTACCTGAATCTATGGAAGAAAAGATGAATGGACACCGGCCTGCCATTAAAGTTACGCCCGTTGCTTTGTTGAAAGTGGGAGACATGACACACCGGTTCAACACCGACTCTATTCCTCTGGCCGGATTGTTTTCGGTAACCGAAGAACCGAAATCAGGTCGTTTCATCTATAGGGCTGCAATCCCATGGACAAACTTTCCGGACGGAGAAGAATTTCGCAAAGGACGTCCCTTTATGGTGGGTATTGAATTGTCGAAGGCTGTAACCGGAATGGAGATGCGTAGCATGCCGGAAAGAGGGAGAGGAGGTGGAATGCCTCAGGGGGGAGAAGGTGGCGGAAGAAATCTTGGTGGAGGAGCTCCCGGAGGAATGATGCCTGGCAGCAGACCAGAAGGAAGCGAGAGCAGCGATTTTTCTCCAGATGGTCATCAGGGAATGACACCTGACAACCAGACTCAACGTAAAAAATTGCTCACTGAACCCTATACTCTATGGATTGGGGTAACTACCAACCCGATTCTTTAACCTTTTAGCAATAACAGGCACCATAAACCACGCAATCGCCATCCGCATGAGAACGGAATAAAACACAATTTACAGGGCTCACAGGGATCGTTTAAAACACTGAGAACTTCACATACCGTCCGGGATTCTGTTTAAGGTCGCGCAGAAGGGCATCGAGATCAAGGGTGGCCCGATTCAGCGAATGATAGAGCGAATCGTTTCCAAGAAGCTGACCTATGGTTCCCTGCCCCTTATTGATATTGGTCAGCATTTGATCGACTGAATTAAGCGACGAGTTAAGCCTGGAAAAGACACTACCGAGACGCAGGGCAGCCAGTGTATCAGTCATGGCCGATACATTGCCAATGGCATTGGTAATGTTATTGTTGTTGGTCTTCAGATTGGCAGTAATTGATTCAATATTGCCCAGGATTGAAGCTAATCTTGTTCGTTGGGTTGAAACAAGCGTATCAATATTGGAGGTAGTATTTTCCAGATTTTGAAGGGTATTTTTAATACTGAGGAAAGAGTATTCGAGGTTGTTGCGCGTATTCTTATTAAAAACAGCCTGGAGGGCTGTTAGAACAGAATCAACCTGAGCCATCATCTCCTCAGCTTTACGTTTGAGGGGCATAACCTGGGCATTAACTTCATCCTTCAGACTGCCTTCTAAGTTTGAAGAAAGTGTATCGCCTGAAACTGCTCCAACAGATGAATTTCCCAACCGTATCTCTATGGCACGTGTACCCATCAGATCGGCACTGTATAGATGAGCAATTGAATTTGCTGGAATTATAAGATCGCTTGAAACAGTAATCCTGACCATTACAAGTCCGGAATTATCAGGAACAAAACTGATTTCATTAACCATACCAACCTTCACCCCATTGATAGACACAGGACTGGAGCTCACCAGCCCCCCTACCTGAGGATAGATGGCCACGAATTCCCTTTTTGTTGTAAACAGGTCAGAGCCTTTCAGAAAGTTAAACCCCCAGATAAACAGAATTACTGCTGCTGCAAAGCTGATGCCGATGCGTATTTCTTTGGAAATCTTCATGGTAATAATAATTATGTCAACAACCGTGTGACCGTTACGCAAAGGTAATTCAAAAATGCTCAGCCTGACAATGATCCTGCACTGTTATTGCCCTTCAGTCTGCCGGACTGCATCGATCAACACTTGGGCCTGCTCATTAGTGATTCGCCGGTCCTGATACAACACGACGACAAAAGAGTCTGACAATCCTTTACGTTTCAATATTATACAATATTTTTCAGCTTCTTCTCTCGTTCCGAAAGCACCGCTTGTATACTTAAACATTCCTCCATGTTTGTAACTGTACATATGTGTCAGTTCCCTGAAACGGGAATCCGTATAATCGAGCGCAGAAGGAGATGCCAGAACCTGAACCCTGTATACCAGATCGGGTACCACTTGCTTTGATTGACCGACAAGCTCAGAATCAACATCTTTTCGGTTGCCTGATTCTGTATAACCAGTCACGGGCGGATTAACACCCATTGTATCCCGGATTGCATTCGATTCGAAAGAAGATGCAGTAGATACCAAACCAACACTCTCATCATTTGTTTCTATAGCCTGAACTGGCATGGGATCAATTCCGGTAATTGAATTTTTCTCCACATTGGCCTTGTATTGTTTAAAAGCCTTGAAAATTGTGGCTGCTACTTCTACTTGACCTGCCGGGCTTCTCAGGTATTTCTCTTCCGCCAGATTGCTGATAAATCCGGTTTCTACCAATATTCCTGGCATAGCAGTCCTGTAGAGAACCCAAAACCCGGCTTCTTTTACCCCTCTGTCGAATCGGGCAGTACGTACCCTGAACTGATCCTGAACAAGGGTGGCAAGATTGAGACTAAACTCTCTGTAGCTATTCTGATACAGCGAAAAGATTATATGTGATTCGGGAGAGCGGGGATCATATCCTTCGTATCTGCTGCTATAGTTATCTTCAAGTAAGATGGCAGCATTCTCCTGTTTAGCTACCTCAAGGTTTGCGGCACTCTTATGAATACCCATCACAAATGTTTCCGCACCATAAGGATTCTTCGATTTACTCGAGTTACAATGGATGCTGATAAACAAATCTGCATGAGCTTCGTTAGCAATACTCGCGCGACGGTCAAGTTCAATAAACTCATCGGTCTTGCGCGTCATAATTACAGATACGTCAGGAAAATTGTCGGTGATGTATTTTGCTGTCTTCAGGGCAATGGCGAGGGCAATGTCCTTTTCGCGTGATGAAGACCCTATGGCTCCGGGGTCTTTACCGCCATGACCAGGGTCCAAAACAACCCGTCGTACTCTTCCATCCTTCATCTGGGCAGCGACTGGCCAATTAACCAAAGTCACAAGCATCAACAGAATACATGTATTTACAAGATACCTTTTCACCCTCGGGATTTATTTGTTAGTTTTGTCTCCCTGAAAAGCACCGACATCGGGATGAATTCAGGGTTTGACAATGAATCATTTATTTGATGATTGGTCTGCTTTTAATTCTTAAACGGCAATCAAAGATACATATTGCCGTTGATTGTATTGCGACTGCTTCGTTTCTTTTTTCGATAAAATACCGTCGATTAATGCTATCTGCTTAGTGCTGACCATAAAAAAAATTTCCTTTCAGACCCTTTCCAGGGTATTCATCATCACTTTACTGATGATTGTTAACGTGGAGGTTGCCATGAGTCAGGTCATCACAGCCGATACCCTCGTTGACCAAACAGGTCATGACGACACTACAATTATTGTACAACCGACAGGCGATACTACTCCCCCCAGCCTTACAGACACTGCTTCGCTATTATCTGACTCAGCAGATATTAAAGGAATTGACATGTCTATTAAAAAGAAAGAGAATGGTGTTGATTCGCCTGTAACATACAAGGCTGTTGATTCAATTCGATTTAGTATCCCGGAGAAAAAGATTTATATGTACAAGAACGGCGAGGTATATTACCAAAAAATTACGCTCAAAGCCGATTACATCGAACCCGACTTTAACACCAATGTCATCTATGCTACAGGCCTTACCGACAGTTTGGGGAAAACAACCGGGCAACCTGTTTTCACCGAGAATGACCAAAGTTTCAGATCAAAGGCCATGACGTACAATTTCAAAACAAGAAAAGGAGTTATTCAGAGTGTCATCACCAAGGAAGGAGAAGGGTACCTGCATGGACAGCGAGTAAAGAAGATGTCCGATAACACTATTAACATTCAGGGGGGCAAATACACGACCTGCAACCTTGACCATCCGCATTTCGAGTTCAGGTTTAACAAATCGAAAGTAATTCCAGATAATAAAATTATTACAGGACCTGCCCACCTTGTCATCGAGGGGGTGAGTACTCCACTATTTATTCCTTTCGGATTATTTCCCAATAAGAAAGGTCAAAAATCGGGTGTTATCATTCCAACATATGGTGAATCCACAAACAGGGGTTTCTATTTCGAAAACGGAGGTTACTATTGGGCCATCAGCGATTACATGGACCTCGAGATGCTAGGCGATATCTATACCCGGGGAAGTTGGGCTCTCAAACCAAATTTCAGGTATGTGAAACGTTACAAATACAGTGGAAACATGAATCTGAACATCGCACATAATATGACAGGTGACAGAGGGGCTCCCGATTTTAGCGAAAACAAAGATTTCTCTATCAGATGGTCTCACAGGCAGGACCCCAAAGCAAGACCAAACTCAAACTTCTCTGCCAATGTAAACATCGTTTCCAACAGTTATAACAAATATAATCCCACCTCCACGGCCAACTACCTGAGCAATCAATTTCAGTCGAGCATCAGTTACCAGACCAATTTCGATCAAAAATATTATCTCACCCTAAATGCCAGTCATAACCAAAACACTCTCAACAAGAGTGTGTCGGTTACCCTTCCTTCGATCACCTTTACCGCCAACAGATTTTATCCTTTCAGGGCAAAAAAACAGGTAGGGACACTTAAATGGTATGAAAATATTACAGTGAACTATTCTGCAAATGCTGAAAACAGAGTTAACACATACGATTCATTACTTTTCGATAATAAATGGGCATCACGTATGACAAACGGGGTAAAACACTCCATACCGATCAGTAGTTCTATCAAGGTGCTGAAGTATTTCACCCTAACAAACAGCATCAGCCTGACCGAAAGGTGGTACTACAAGACCATACGTAAAAACTGGACTAATGACAGCCTCTTTACAGCCACTGATACCACGGTGGGGTATGTCAGGGAAGATACGATAGATGGCTTCGCTGCATCGCATGATTTCAGCCTGTCATCGAGTTTAAATACGCGACTCTATGGCATGCTCTCATTCAAGAAAGGGCCAATTCTTGCTATAAGGCACGTGTTTTCTCCTAGTCTAAGTTTCTCATGGCGACCCGATTTCTCTGATCCATGGTGGGGTTATTACAAAACCTACCAAAAAGATGCCAATGGGACTATTGGCACCTATTCCATCTTCGAACGGGGAATATACGGAGGACCCAGTTCAGGAAAATCGGGAAGCATTTCTTTCAGTCTTTCCAACAACCTCGAGATGAAGGTAAGATCAAGAAAAGATACCATAACAGGAACGAAAAAGATTAAACTGATTGAAAATTTCACCATCAGCGGTTCATATAATCTGGCAGCTGACTCATTGAAATGGTCAAAAATCACAATGAATGGGAGAACAACCCTTTTTAAAAATCTTACGCTAAATTATCGAAGTTCATGGGATCCATATGTGCTTGATTCAACTGGAAAAAGAAGACTCAATAAGCTTGAGTGGGATGTAAACCGCCGGCTATTCAGGCTTGAAAATACAAATTGGAGTTTTGCTCTCACATGGAACCTGAAAGGTGGTTCAGGCAAAGGGACGAAGAAGGGAAACGATCAGGAGAACGAAACCGATGCACGGCGTCGGGAACTAGCTCCGGATGATCCGGAATTGGCCGACATCTATTACAATCCCGACAATTATGTAAATTTCAACGTTCCCTGGTCACTGAACATCTCCTACAGTTTCTCGCACACATCTACTCATACCTATCCCAATTATGAGGATGTGAATACAAAAAAGCTAATCCAGTCGCTCAGTTTCAGCGGTGATGTGAGTCTGACACCCAAATGGAAAGTGAGTTTTACCTCGGGTTATGACTTCGAAAATAAAAAAATCAACTACACCTCCATCAACATCTTCAGAGACTTGCATTGCTGGGAGATGCGATTTAACTGGATTCCCATCGGTGCCATGAAGTCATGGAATTTCCAGATCAATGTGAAATCCTCTATACTGCAGGACCTTAAGCTAACCAAGAAGAAAGACTTCAGGGATAGATAAGAGAATTAAAAAGCAGGATTGGGTTTATACTCAGAAACAAGGGGCCCTTCACCCTTTCCCATATCATAGTAATCCGGACATCATCTACCTGGGAAACAATTTGACAATATGACCATACTAACCCATTGTCAGAAATTTGGATATAATCTCCTTTCACCCGAAAAAGCCAAATAAACCTATTAGAAATCAAGTAATCTGCGCTTAATGATATCTTGAAAAAAGACTCGCGGGAGGTTTAATTCTGTTTTGTATTTGCTCAGGGAATCATCCCCCGGCGGCAGCTTCTCCCGCAACCCATCCTGTTGAAAAGGCGATCTGGAGGTTGTAACCACCAGTATCAGCATCTACATCCATCAATTCTCCTGCGAAATAAAGCCCTTTGATCTTTTTTGAGGCCAGTGTTTTTGGATCAATTTCACGCGTACTCACCCCTCCTTTGGTAATGATGGCTTCATTGAAGCCACGTACTCCCTTCACTTCAAAACAGAACTCCTTAAGCCAGTTGCGGAGTTTTTTACGTTCGTCGGCTTTTAGCTGGTGGGCTGGCTTGAAAGGCTCTATGGCAAGCAGATTGAGACATACATCCACCATCGAGGCCGGCAAAAGGGTTCTCACCATGTTTTGTACCTGTCGTGCTCCATTTTCATCGATTTCACGTAACAAACGCTCATCAAGTTTTTTATGATCGAGGGCAGGTTTCAGGTCAATGTGAACCGACATCCCTTCAGGCTTTGTCAATTCTATCGCAAACCGGCGGCTTAAAGTCAGGATGATTGGACCTGTCAGACCGAAATGTGCGAACAACATTTCACCAAATTCTTCTCCCAGCTTTTTACCACCCAACCATACCGAGGCTGTTACATTCTTCAGGCTGACTCCCTGCAGCTTCTCAGCCACATCACCTTTTGTAACAACAGGAACCAGTGCAGGCAGGATTGGGGTTATATGATGGCCTATCTGGCGCAACATGACATAACCGTCACCCGAACTACCTGTCCCGGGATAAGAGGCCCCACCGGTTGTTAAAATAACCTTGCGGGCAAGAAGCTGCTCCCCTTCTATTGTCTCAATACCACAAATGCATTCATTTTGTATAAGGATTCTGTTTACCCGGCAATGGGTTCTCATTGTAACCCCGGCATTATTCAAGGCTTTAACCAGTGCATCTGTCACATCGGCAGCACGATTGCTTACAGGAAAAATCCGTCCGCCACGTTCTTCTGTTGTCTCCACTCCGTTCAGACTGAGAAAATCAATGACCTGGCGGCTGAAAAACCTGGAAAAAACATTACGCAGAAATTTAGGGTCAGGGCCTGTCTTTTCCATAAAAGCTGAAAGTGGTGCAGAATTGGTAATGTTACAACGTCCCTTACCCGTAATGTTTATCTTTCGTCCCGGACGTTCCATCTTCTCGAGCAACAACACGCGTGCCCCCTTACCGGCCGCTGCAAGGGACGCCATCATACCCGAGGCTCCTGCACCGACAACAATGACATCGTAATTTATCTTTTTATTATGTGATGGATCCATGCTTAATAATTCTATTGATATAGGTCATACAGGTTATTGAGATATACTAATTTTTGTATCATTTCAGGAGACAAAAACGCTTCATGACCTGCCTTTTAAAACCATCGCTGTCATATCTGTTGGGCTTAACTATTCCTATTGCGCTGAATTAATTTCAGCGATGATCGACTCCGCCGCCCTTATTCCATCAACTGCGGCCGATACAATGCCGCCGGCATAGCCAGCCCCTTCACCAACGGGAAAAATTCCCCTTATTGAAGAATGTCCATCATCGCCACGTACAATCCGTACCGGTGATGAACTTCGGCTCTCTATGCCTGTCAGCAGAGCCGAACCCATTGCAAATCCCTTCATCTTCATATCAAACATTGGCAGAGCAGATTGGATAGACTTAATCACAGGTTTTGGTAAACACAAGCTAAGGCGGGTAAGCTTGATTCCCGGACGATAAGTTGGTTTCACATCGAGAACTCTCGGTGATACTCGGTCGGACATAAAGTCACCGACCAGCTGCGCCGGGGCTACATAGCCTCCCCCACCAAGATTATATGCTTTCTCTTCCCACAATCGCTGAAATTGCACCCCTGCCAGCGGATGAGCAGAACCAAAATCAGTGGGGCCTACATTCACGAGCAGGGCACTGTTGGAATTGATATTCATACGGTCATACTCACTCATTCCATTAGTCACCTGACGGTTATGTTCAGAGGCTGCAGCAACCACAAAACCACCCGGGCACATACAGAAAGTATAAACCGGACGCTGTCCCCTTGGTTGTACCGCCATTTTATAACGAGCCGTACCCAGATCACTGTGCCCGGACATCTTGCCGTATTGGGCATGGTCAATAAATTCGCGTGGATGTTCAATTCGCAGGCCTATAGAAAATACCTTTTGCTGCATCTGAACACCTTTCTCAAAAAGCATCTCAAAAGTATCACGCGCAGAGTGCCCGATGGCTAACACCAGATGTGACAGCTCCAACTCTTCACTGGTGTTCAGCTCAATACATCGAAGAATATTATCGGTATGCCTGAAATTAGTTAATATTGTATCAAAGCGGAAGGTTCCGCCTAAAGCCTCAATCTCTTTACGCAGATTGATCACTACGCTGCGAAGTCGGTCAGTTCCTATGTGCGGTTTGGCATCCCAGAGAATTTCTTCCGGAGCCCCTGCTTTTACAAACTCCTCGAATAAAAACCTCGTCCGATGATCATTAATCAATGAATAAAGTTTTCCATCGGAAAAGGTCCCGGCACCACCTTCCCCAAACTGCACGTTGCTCGAAGTATCAAGCTTTCCAGTAGCAAAGAATGACTCAACATCCTTTACCCTCTTTTCGACCTTGCTTCCCCGCTCAAGAATGAGAGGAATCAAACCAGCTCTTGCAAGGACGAGAGCCGCAAATAAACCTGCAGGCCCTGAGCCCGCAATAACCGGCCGATGTTGAAGAGCAGGCCTGCAAACAACAGGTATGTTATATTGATATTCTTCAGATTTACGGATTCGATGACGTACAATTACCTCTTTACGACCAGGGATGGCATCAGCACTATCAAGCCATTCATCCTCACCGGTAAAATTAACATCCACAGCGTAAATCAAACGAATGTTCCCCTTATTGCGGGAATCGATAGCACTCTTCCTGACAATAATATTTCTGACAGGCCCATCAGGATAAATCATCCCAACGTTAATTACTGGATGCGGGAGATCATTGTCTGCCTGCTTGTCACATCCCGGGACATTCTTTTTCTGAATGAAGGGGGTTTTATACTCAAATCCAAGGAGACGATGCACCGCTATTACTAAATCATTACGAGGATGTCCTGGTGTAAGACTAATTTCTTCAATTCTAATCAATCGCTATTTCTTTTGAATTTTAATAGCAGGCTCTATTTCGCCTACTTATCCTGTGCAAAGGTAATCTATCAGGTTGATTATTTGCTTGATAAATTACCCAATCAACCTGCTTAACGCATAAGACTTAAAAAAACCCTGCACTTTCTCTTCAATGGAGTCAGATATTACACAAAAACATATAATTCCAGATTTCTTAACATCGAAAGAAAGGGATCAGAATAAAACCATTGACTCCCGTTATTATCCCAGAATTGATAGTAATTTATAATCTGCAAATACTATTCACTACGATTGCAATACCGCTTAATCAGGTTATAGGCATTTACCAACCCCAGTTCTCCGGCTCGGCTTAAGTCTCTGCATGCTACATCGTTTTGTTTGAGAAAGATGAGTATGAGGGCGCGGTTAAAGTGAGCCTCGGCAAGTTTATCATTGAGGTCAATAGCTCTATTATAATCAACCAGTGCATCCTGATATTTACCCTGTCTTGTCTTCACATTAGCACGGTTAAACCAGGCAAAGCTAAGCTCAGGATTCATCTGAATTACCTTATTGTAATCTTCCAGTACCCTTATATAAGCCTGTGATTGGTCATCATTGCCAGCCTGCGCCTTAACGGGAGTTGAGTTGCCAATAGAAATGGTATTGATATAATCATTCTCACCTGTTGTTTCTTCGATCACCTGCAGCCGTGTATTGGCTCTGTTCAGATAAGCAAAGGCAAATCCGGGATCAAGATCAATAGCTTTATCGTAGGCAGTAATTGCACTGTTGTAATTTTGGATCATACCATTCAATACACCAATAAAGAAGTAAGCCAGCGGATCGGTTGGATTCATTCGCGAACTACTGTCAACACTCCCAATATATTTAGAAACCTCCTCGGCAGTAAGCGTGTTTTCACGGTTGGTAAGACCAAAATTCAACCGATAGGCATTTTGCCGGTTAAATTCCGTCATGGCGGACACCCAATAGGCTCCCCGTTTTTGCTTTACATACACCGAATCATTATACAGGTAGGTAATGAAAAAATTACGCTCAAGATCAACATAAACAGGCTGGTACTGAATACGACCATCGACAGCAGATGTATTACGGAAGTCTGCCTCAAATTCGATAATACGTGCCAGGTAAGCGCTATCGGCATAGTTTGCAAGGGTAGAATCACCACTACTTTCAATGTTATGTAATATGAGTTTAGCTTTATTATAATCGACCAGTGCCTCCTTTTCATTTCCCAATTGCCGCCATGCATCTGAACGATTCATCCATGCCTTAGCAAAATCGGGGAAAAGGGTTATGGCTCTTGAATAATCCTCTATAGCTCCTTTGTAATCTTTTGTAATATGCTTAATAATAGCCCTGTTAAAAGTAGCCAGCACATTATCCGGACTAAGTCGCAAGACTTGATCATAATCTTCAAGGGCCCTTTTATACTCCTTACGTTCTGAAAAAATCAAAGCCCTGTTATACAGTGTCAGGGAATTATGAGGATCAAGTTCAAGCACCTTGTTCATATCGTCAAACATCAGGTCGCTTTTATCAAGCTTGTTATATGCCATAGCCCGACTGAAATAAACCGCAGGATCATTTGGTTCAATTCGTAGGGCCGTATTGAAATCATCAATTGCGCCTATGTAGTCGGCGCTGTCGTATCGAATCTGACCTCTGCGGATATACCCTTCGGTGTAAAATATATTCAAGTGGGTAGCCTTGTCAAGATCAGCCAGGGCACCTTTTACATCTTTCAAAGCGTTTCGCACCATCCCGCGCATCAGGTAGGCCAGAGAATGATCCTTATCGAGTCGCAAGGCTGAATCCAGATCAGCAAGTGCCAACCGGTAGTCTTTGTTCTGGAACCTCGAAATCCCTCGGTTCACATATATATCAGGGTTAAGCGGGTCGATGCGGAGAGCTGCGGCATAATCCTTCATTGCTTTGGTAACATCACGCAGGCGATCGCGCGTTATTGCTCTGTAATGCAAGGCAGGCGAAAACAGTGGATGTATCTCCAGGCAACGGTTGAAGTCGGCCTCACTCCCCTTGTAGTCACCAAGATTGTACTTCGCAATGCCACGATAAAACCAAGGTTCATACATTTCCGGAGCATTGTATATGACAACATTCAGATTCCGGATGGCTTCTGTAAATTTCCCTTCCGAAAGATACTGCATTCCACTAAAAACAAAGTGGGGGATATTAACCTGAGCCCTTACATTCAGAGCACTACAGGCTGTGATCAAAATAAACAAAAAACGACGCAGGAAAAATTTTCGCATCGGGCCTTATGGGTTTGAATTAAAAGGACGCAAAAGTAACGGAAAAGGGCACAAAACATTGCACGTAACGTATGTTCCACAATGACAATTCATCGCGCCGGCAATTTGTTTTTAGCATCTGAAGAGCCATACCAACTTCTCACCTTCAACCCTTCATGCAAATCACTAATTGATTTGTTGCTTTCTATCCTAATGATTTCTGGTCGTTCCGGCATCAGGTCGAAAAAATTATCTGAAAAAACAGCCTCTGAATCGTTTTCAAATCTTATAAAAACATCAAAGGCAGGATACTCTGACATTACCTTAAGCTCATGAATATGGTCACCGACAGTCATGAGCGTATAACTGACTTTGGGATCCCTCAATACCAAATCAGCCGGACGGCACAATGTTGTTCTACATCTGGCAATATCCCCACTGCCAGCGGATGAAAGTACGGCTGTAATAAACACGTCATTTTTATCAGTGTCGGTCATCAGCTCTCTCAATGCTTTCTTCATCAACACACAGCCATGGTCTCTATCAAGGTTGACCTTCTCATTTATTGTATGGATAGTTTCACCATCAAGTGAGATAACTCTTACTGTCAATTCCAATTCCCTAGTCAAATCTGCTTCAGTTACGGCTTCAATCCAAAGGGTATCTAACCTGACCGAAGCGGTGATGAGGGTTGGAGCAAATAATCGACTGGTCTGATAAAAAAAAGCCTTCGGCCTGCCAAAATAGTCGACAGATGACCATGAAGTAACTGGCCAACAATCATTTAGTTGCCAGTATAATGTCCCCATGCAACGAGGCATGGCAAGCCGGTGAGATTCGACAGCAAAACCCATTCCCCTCGCCTGCAATACCTGACTTAGATAAATATACTGATCAAAGTCAGCCGGAAGATTAAAATCACGCTTCAGATAGGTTTCGATGGTTTCACCTCCAGTAGCATGTTTCTGATGGGCTTTCATCAGCGGATGTGAAAAGGAAAGTTTATTGCGTTCGCCAGCCCAATAACTTATTGTGGAAGGATGAGGATAACTCTGAAAACCATATTCACTCATAAAGCGACCTGTTTTCTTCCTGTATATTTCAAAAGGTTCATTCCCCCACCATACTCCCCAATAGTGCATATCACCATACCTCAGACTCTCTTTTCTGCCCCACCCGATCGACGGAGACGAAGGCCACCACGGCCGGGTGGTATCATTCTGAGCCAGTACATCAGGCAAAATAGTATCAAACAACCGTTTGTAATCACCCCAAACTTTAAGTGAATCTGCTTTGGTATAACCAAAAACCTTCTGGTAACCCCAATTATGCCATGCTTCATCAATTTCATTGTTTCCACACCAGAGTACAACAGATGGATGTGGCCTGAGCCGCTTTACCTGCCAGATTGCCTCCAATCTTACTTCTTCAGCCATCTGAGGGGTAGCAGGAGGAAAATAGCAGGCAAACATAAAATCCTGCCATACCATCAGACCAAGCGAATCGCATAAATTGTAAAACAAATCCCGTTCGTAGATTCCACCACCCCATACACGCAGCATATTAAACCCCTGCCCTGCGGCTCGTGAAAGCAGTTGTCTGTATTTCAGGTCATCTGGACGTGTAATAAAATTATCCTGCGGAATATAGTTAGCTCCCTTCGCGAAGACTGGTTTTCCGTTTATCCGAAAGAGAAAAGATACCCCGGATGAATCGGGCTCCTGAACCAACTCAACCATTCTGACCCCAAAAGGCACTTCCACCGCAGAGTCAAACAAATCAGATTCAACAACAAGATGATATAAAAAGGGCTTACCATAGCCATTGGGCCACCACAGCTTTGGATTACTAATTTCGAACGGTATCCTGATCTCATTGTGTCCCACGTCCAATCTGACTTTTATCGTTTCCGAAATGCCGGCCTTCGACTCAATACATTTAAGCGTCATTATCATTTCCTGATCGGCGCTTACTTCCAATATTGCATTAATGAAGGCCCTGTCTGATTCTATCTTACGGGTAATTACCCGGGCACTAATCAACTTCAGTTCATTCCAACCATGAATCTTGACCGGCGCTGTGATGCCGCACGTAATGAGCCTTGGCCCCCAGTCCCAGCCATATTGATAGCCGGGCTTGCGGCTAAAGGTCCGATTATCGGGCAGCCTTGTCTTATAAGCCATAGCGGCAAGCGAATCATGAACTGAAGCAGGGTGGAATACAATCAATAACTCATGAACCCCATTCCTCCATCCACCCGTTATTGGAAGTAATGAAGGGCGAAACATATTTTGCGTCGTAAGGACTATTTTACCATCAATATAGACCTCTGAATGAGTATCAACACCACTGAGAACCAGTTCAGCATATTCGAATGCATTAAGCGACCCACAATCGAATTTAGCCCTATATAACCAGGTTTCACGCTCAACCCATTGTACGAGTTTCTCATTTTCTCCAATATATGGATCCGGAATGAGGTGATAAGCGAGCAAATCCTGATGAACAGTTCCGGGGACCTTGGCATTCCGCCAGATTCCTTCTGAAGCACTACTAAACTCGAAATCTGATATTATGATGGTAGAAGTCTTGCCAATAACAGGTTGACCATAACTGATAGCAAAAACAGAAAAGAAAAGCCAGAGGATAAACCGAAACTGTTTCATGAATATAAGAAAAATTTCCGGCTAAGTTAAAAATAAGCGCTGAACCTGATTGTTCAAGTCATTTTTGCCATAGTTTTTTTCAGGACGACCTGATGTCCTTCAGACTTACAATGCGGGCATTCTCCTAGAGGTTCTGTAAAGCTGAAATCACACCGCGAACATTTATACCGCGGCTCGTACCATGAATGGACGCTGCTACGATTCAGATAGATAGCCCCGGCAAAAGGGGTGAGAAAAACCGACAAAAGAATTGCCCTGACCCAGCTAAGCTGCTTGCGGACTGCCAGAATAGCAATAATTATTGAGGTAAAAAAATAGGCAACTATTAATAGTATTAGATCCATGAACTCTCTGGTTAGGTAACCCATGATTAATTAGGACAGCAAAGATAGGCTATAAGTTGTATCTCTAAAAATAAATACCAGACAGGTTTCCCTGCCTGGTATTAAATCTGTATGATTAAGATAAATTAGCGAATAATTAATTTATGAGTATAAACTTGGGAATCGCCTTCAATCTGCATTAAATACATACCACCGTTAAGGCCGCGAACACTCACAACATTGTCACCAGCGGTGATCACAGAGCGAAGCACAACAGATCCGGTAAGGTCATAAACCCTTACGTCAGCCTGACCGCCACCATTATATACAACATGAACATTGCTGGTTGTCGGTGAAGGATAGACTTTGCTTGTCAATACACTGGCTTCAGAAATACCGGTTCCCATCTTACCGAGCACCTGAATCTCGTCAACTTCCCAGGTAGCCGATTCAGTGGCAGACGAAGTAAATTTGAAAGCAAGGTATATGTTCTCTCCATAGGTAGAGATATCAATGTAACCCGATGAAGTCCAAGCCCAGCTTCCTGCCGATAAAGTAGCCGAAAGCGCACTCCATGTAGCAAGATTAGGATCACCTGTACCAGCATAATCATCTGAGACAAAAACCTCGAGTGCATTCCCCGTATAGTTCTTGGCCGATTGAAAAATGAATGATTCCAGTGTATAGTTTGAAAGGTCGAGTGCAGGAGAAATCAGCCAGTCCTCATTTTCAAAAGGAGTTACTTCATAGCCCGTCATCTTGGCACAAGGTCCGTCATTTACACCATAAATATCGCTATAGGTCCAAACCTGAGTTCCAAGTACGCTGTATTGTGTCCACGGTGCAAGGCTTCCTCCATCGAATGACTGTGAATGAATCACTTCAATGTTAGGAGTCGTAATGCTGGCAGCAGGAGCGGTACCATCGGTTTTAAAATTGACATCGCTACCACCGTTCGTATAAGGGTAAATTGCAAAATAATAAACCTGATTGTTGCTCAAACCTGTAAAAGTATACCCCTGTAATCCCTGAGTAACGTTCTTTGCGCCCTTACCATCACTGAGATCCAAATCATCGGCAACAGCAGTTCCATCGACAGGAGCCTGAATGTTGTTTTGGGTGCTTACCAGAATCAGGTATTTCTGCGGTGCCTGTACACCAGCAGCATCAACCCAGGTAAGAGCAGCCTGACCAATTCCGGCAACAGCAACAAAACTCGCAGGATATTCGGAAGGTTCTGGCAACAGACCACCACCATTAGCCGTCCAGGTAATATTATCAATTGTAACCTGACCGGCGGTAGCGCTGCTCTGAACAAGCTTGATAATGCAAGCCCCTGAAGTATTTACTGCAATGGTACCACTGTTGAGTACAAGGTTCTGCTGAGCTTCAGAGGTAACTGTGGCCACCAGTATATCATTGACGAATACATCAAGACTTACATTCGTTGTGTATGGCTGCATATAATCAAAACTCAGTGTACCGATTCCACCCTGTAGCTCACCTGATTCAACAGCAGCAGCAGGTGTTTTGCCCTTCCCTAAAACAGGTGAAGGAACTGTAATAGGAACCTGAGTGTTGCCACTACAGTTGGTGTAGGTCCAGGTAGACCCATCATTACCCACAAAGGTACCTGAAACATAAGAAGAACTGGTTTCAGGAAAGTTGGTAAAATCCTCCAAACCCTGAGCCATCACATGACCAAGTCCCAGAAGAGTCAGACTCAATAAAAAAGTAAAGATTTTTTTCATAAAATTTTATATTAAAGTAACTTATATATTCCATTCAATAATCATTGCAAATGAATCCTATGCAAAGATACTAAAAACATACCCCTTCTTTGAAACTACCGAAATAATTTACTAATATTTCACATTGGTGTAGAAAAAATGCTAATCAACAGAACATGAATCCTCATTATAAATTTCAACTATCTACATTTTGAATTATCCCTATTGTTTAAAGACGGGAGCCAAACCTGTGAATGTATAAATTGTCAACAGGAGAAAAAAAAGAGCGAACCCGAAAGCTCGCTCTCAAATTATGTCAATAAGTAATAATTACCTTACAACTAAACGCTGAGTATGCTTTGATCCGTCAGCATATTCAACCTCGAGCAAATACATTCCTTTTTCGAATCGACTCATATTGAGCTTAAAGGAATCATTATCTGTGGTGATGACTGTTAAAACATCTCCAAGCAGAGTGTACACCCTAAGTGTAGCATCTGATTTAAGGTCAACATTGAATACTCCGTTAGAAGGATTGGGGTAAACATTAAAACCACGGCTTTCGCGACCATCAATACCCACCAGCACGTCAATATAATCAGACTTAAGTTCTGTTGAGTTTCCCCATTCGTTGGTTACGACAAGTGTTACGTCAAACACACCCGCTGAGTTGTAAGTAATAACCGGGGGCACAGCAGTATTCCAGGTTGATGGCGTTCCTCCTTCAAAGGTCCAAAGGTAGGTTGAAGGATTACCTGTTGAGAGATCAGTAAATTGTACTGAGGAACCCTGAGTGATGGTAGTAGGTGTTCCTTCAAAATCTGCAACAGGGGGATCGCCTGCCTGTGGACAACCGGTGCCGGGATTTCCCCATATACTGTCGCCTCCAGCATTGATAGCAATAAGAGTTGTGTCATGACCCCAGTTTTCTCCAAGAGAGTTATCCAGATCAGGATCACAAAGAACAAGTGAATAACCAAAGCCATCGGCCAGGGTATCCCATGGCATCACATCGTCGTAGAAGAGTGAATCCACCAGAACGCCAAAATTATCCTTCAGTGCTATGGCCTCACCACTGTTGCTGAGAGCACCACTGGTCCACTGGTATGCAGTCTTACCAAAAGTGTTCTGCATAGCCTGAGCATTCACAGCAATCAGAAGGTATTCTCCACTGTTAATTGTTACAGCCGGGAATGTGAATTCAACTCCCGAACTCATATAGAAATTTTCCATATTAACAGCCGTCGCACCGTTGTTGTATAGCTCGATATACTCCAGACTGTCGGTTCCTGATTCTGGGGGATTGTACATAATTTCAGTAATAACAATCTGTGCATCAACCGGTTCAACAACATTAATATAGGCTTCCTTACAGTCCGTGTCACTTCCGTAGGCATTGGTTGCAGTAAGACAAACGGTGTATAAACCTGCAAAGTTATACTGAATGTTCTGAGGATTCTGCTCAGTTGATGTCATCGGGTTTGCACCATTGAACGACCAGTTCCAGCTTGTAGGCACGTTGGTTGAAAGGTCAGTAAAATCAACAGACTGACCAACTACTATTTCGAGATTCGAAGCCTCAAAGTCAACCACTGGGGCGAACGGAGGGACGGTTGTTGTGAAGGTAACATCCAGTCCATAACCTGTTCCTTGTGCATTTGTTGCATAAGCGCGAACATAATATTGTGTGTTGTATTCGAGGTTGGTCATCTGACTGGTAAAAGTGCCGGTAGTACCTGCTTCAGTTGTATGGGCACCGGTAATCGTCGGGCTGGGTGAAGTACCCCAGCATACACCTCTGCCTGTAATTGCAGCACCCCCATTACTCGTAACGTTACCACCGCCTGTTGCACTGTTATAGGTAATGTTAGTTACTGCACTTGTTGTTACCTCCGGAAGACCCGGGCCTGCAGGTGTTCCGCTTACTGTTACATTATCAAACCGCCAGGTGCCGGAGACACCATAGGTACCTGTTGTCTTGGCGGGTCCATAATTTGCTCCGTCAAAAAACTCACTAACAATACGAAAAGCAAAAGATGCATTGTTGTTAGCACCAGTGATAGAACCCAGATTTGCCGATCGGTTAAACCACTTATCGCCGTCATCAGCAATATAACGACCGTTATCAAATCCGGCAGTTACTGTAGTAGTTGTATTGATGTTTGTTGCATTAGCATCTGAAGCAACAAAATCAATCCAGGTTGTCCCATTAAGTGTATACTGGAGTCGGATCCTGTTTGCCGAGGTATTGCTATGTCGCTGGTCCCATGAAATAATGACCTGATTCCAGCCAACAGTTGAAACATTAAATTGGGTTCCGGCAGTTCCTGCAGCTGTCCCTTGAGCAGGATATGTCGATGTATTCCAGCCCCTTCCAGTTGAGGGTAATCCTCCGGCCCAAGTGGATGTAGTACCGCCAATTAAAGCAGCAGTTCCTGTTCCTGTTGTTGGAGTGAGATTTTCAAGGTCGAAATCCCATAAGGTAATAACCTGAGCGGGTAGATTAGCGACTGAAAAGCCGAAAGCTGTAATCGCCACCACCAGCATTTTGATGAATAAGTAGCTTTTTTTCATACACGTAAGCAATTAGATGAATAAATTTTTGATTTTCCAGACATCATTAACATTCTCGCTGAAAATCGCCTGATTAACGAAGCACCAGCAAAGATAACAAGCCTGTCTTGAAAGAATAGATGGCCAAGATTAAATATTGATTAATTCTTTAGATATCCCCCAAAACACCTTTACGACAAGAGATTGGCAACCCACACCCTTCACCGGAAAGGGCAATAAAGATACAACTATTTTCTTTACCTGAATTATGCTCACTCATAATTATAGATAAACCATCTCTTTAACCTTTCATTGATCTCTTCCTGAAGTTATCACAGCCCAAGCAACTCTATTTCGGCATCACCACCTTCGAAAATCAGATGAACTGGATTTTCAAGCAATTGTTTAACCTTTACCAGAAAACTAACCGATTCCCGCCCGTCAATAACCCTGTGGTCATACGAAAGCGCAACATACATCATCGGGTGTATCTCTACCTTGCCCTTCACTGCGATAGGGCGTTCTACGATGTTGTGCATTCCAAGAATGGCACTCTGCGGCGGATTGATTATGGGTGTACTCAACAACGAACCAAATACACCGCCATTTGTGATGGTAAATGTACCACCACTCATCTCATCAAGAGTCAGCTTTTTGTCGCGAGCTCTTGATGCAAGGTACTTAATCTTATGTTCAATGTCGGCTAATGCCAGAGTCTCTGCATCACGCACCACGGGAACCATCAGACCTTTGGGTGTACTGACAGCTATGCCAATATCGCTGTAATGGTGTAATACAATCTCATCGCCATCGATGGAAGCGTTTACCTGAGGGAAGCTCTTTAGTGCCACAGCACATGCACGGGTAAAGAAAGACATGAACCCAAGCCCGACACCATGCTTTTTCTGAAAAGCATCTTTATATTTCGCCCTGAGTTCCATGACTGGTGTCATGTTGATCTCATTGAATGTGGTCAGCATGGCGGTTTGATTTTTCACCGCAACAAGCCGCTCAGCAAGCTTACGCCTCAAAGGACTCATGGGTTGCCGTTCATCCGACCTGAAAGCAATGTCTTTTGCTGCCGGCTGAACTGCCGGTTGTTTGGTATCAGGCATTTCTGTTTTGTGCTGCAAATAAAATTCCACATCTTCACGCGAAAAGTGATAATGGGTATAGAAATCTCTAAGTGACGATTCATTTACGTTATGCAACTCCATCAACTTTCTTGCAACCGGTGTGGCAGCAACTTTTACAGTTTTTCTAACAGGCTCCTTCACTTCTGCCATAGCAGCAGGGGTAAGTGATGGAGTGACAACAAGGTTGGGCTGCGACTCATGAGCAGACTCTTCGACAGGTTTGGCTTTCGTATCGAGAGTGGCAATCACGGCACCTACAGCGGCCATGTCGCCGGCCGGAATTACCTGACTTACTATCCCGCTCTCGGGAGCGCTGATCGACAGGGTGGCTTTATCGCTGTCTATCTCAGCAATTTCCTGATCTTTTTCGACCATCTCACCGTTGGCCACCAGCCATGTGGCTACCTGAACCTGTGAAATTGATTCGCCCGGACTGGGAATTTTTATCTCTATTCTCATGATTCTGATCTTTTACTTCTGTTTTTCAATTTCAAGAGTTTTTTCAATGCTCTTCCACTGGTTACCAATGCAAACCATCCTGCACTCAATATCGAGTCTGGGACATTGACATTGATGGAAAGCTTTATCAACGATTTTCTTTTGCTGAACAAAGTGAAATTTGCTTGAGCCTGTTGCAGGACTACCGGAAGCTGGACGGGAAATTAGCTTAAGATCAATTTCCTGAAGATTAAGCCGAAGGAATGACCATGCACCCATATTGGCAGGCTCTTCCTGAACCCATAACCAACGAACATCACTGTTGTACCTGTTTTTTATACTGAGCAGTTGCTCTTTCGGCAATGGATGAATCTGCTCAAGACGAACCAACGCAATATCCTCCCGTCCCGACCTCCTCTTCTCGGCCAACAGGTCGTAGTAGACTTTTCCGCTACACATCACAACCCGTGTTACTTTCGACACCTCAATTGTATCATCATCGATCACCTCACGGAAACCGCCGAAAGTAAAGTCATCAGGAGCTGACACACAATCCGGATGTCTGAGCAGGCTCTTGGGGGTGAAAACCACCAGAGGCTTACGAAAATCACGGTGCAACTGTCTTCTCAGCAGATGGAAAAAATTGGCGGGTGTCGTGCAATTGGCTACCTGAAAATTGAATTCGGCACATAGTGTAAGATACCTCTCAAGTCTTGCACTCGAATGCTCCGGCCCTTGTCCTTCATACCCGTGAGGCAAAAGCATTACTAAGCCATTCATCACATTCCACTTGTCTTCTGCACTGCTGATAAACTGGTCAAGTATTATCTGGGCCCCGTTTGAAAAATCCCCAAACTGGGCCTCCCAGATGGTTAAAGTATCAGGTTGAGCAAGGGCATATCCGTATTCAAAACCAAGTACCCCATATTCACTGAGGGAAGAATTATAAATGTGAACCGCACCCTGACCCTTACTGATTCCGCTCAACACATTGTACTTCTCGTCAGTCTCATCCATGGTAAGGACAGCATGACGATGCGAAAATGTGCCTCGCTCTACATCCTGACCTGTCAGCCGAATAGGATGTCCTTCGTCGGCAAGGGTTGCATAGGCAAGTAATTCTGCCATTCCCCAATCAATTTTACCGGTTCTAAAAACCGAATCAGCCCTGTCGGACATTAATTTTTCAATCTTCTTAAAAAATTGCTTGCCCGTGGGTAAAAAAGTTATGGCCTTTGTGATCCGCTGCAGTGTATCAAGTGAAACTGCTGTATCAGGCGACCTTGCAAAATCATCTGGTATAGCCCGCCTTATGTCCTTCCAGTCTTCGGCCAGGAAATTAGTAATCTGAGCCTTATCTGCCTCTCTGGACTTCGAAAGACAAATCTCGAGATGGCTGTTAATGGCCTCTTCACCTTGCGCAAGCAGCTCTTTGGTCAACTGTTGGGTGCTCATCAGTTCTCTGGCATAGATGTCGCGTGGGTTAGGATGATTTTCAATAATTTTATAGAGTGTAGGTTGTGTGAAACGCGGCTCATCACTCTCGTTGTGACCATATTTTCGATAGCAAAGCAAATCGACAAAGACATTACGATGCCACCGCTCGCGGAACTCCATCGCGAGTTTCATGGTGTAAACCACTGCCTCAACATCATCACCATTAACATGAAACACTGGCGATTGTATCACCTTTGCAACGTCGGTGCAATATACAGATGTTCTGGAATCCAAATAATTGGTCGTAAAACCTACCTGATTATTCACGACAATATGTACCGTTCCCCCGGTTTTAAAACCAGCTAATTCCGACATCTGTACAACCTCATATACAATGCCCTGACCTGCAATGGCAGCATCGCCATGAATCAGAATAGGAGTAATGCTTTGTTGATTGCCTCTATACCGGGAATCCAAACGGGCTCTGACAATCCCTTCTACTACAGGATTAACGGTTTCAAGATGGGATGGATTGGGCGATAAAGTCAACCTCACCTTCTTCCCACCTTTGCTGATTATATCCGTAGTATACCCCAAATGATACTTTACATCGCCGAGTAACAGTTCATCATCATACTCAAGCCCCTGAAATTCGGTAAAAATATCACGGGTTGATTTACCCAGTATGTTGGCCAAAACATTAAGCCTTCCGCGGTGCGACATCCCGATCACAAACTCTTCACTCCCAAGTTCAGAGCCAATTTCTATAACCGCATCCAACGCCGGAATCAATGTCTCAGCCCCCTCCAGTGAAAACCTTTTTTGCCCGGGAAATTTCTTGTGAATAAACTTCTCAAAAAGAACAGCCTCACTCAACTTATTTAGTATCCGATGCTTCTGCTCAACCGTGAAAACTGGCATATTTCTTGAACTCTCCATTCGTTCACGCAGCCATTCAACCATTTCCGGGTTGCGGATATGAAAAAATTCTACACCTACCGAACGACAGTATGTCGTCTTCAAATGATCTATGATGGCTGATAACCGTACTACCCCCAGACCGATCGTCTTCCCGGCCTCAAACGTCTTATCCAGATCAGCTTCCGTCAGACCAAAATTATCAATGTCGAGGGTGGGAGAATATTTCCGGCGTGTACGAACAGGATTTGTCAGGGTGAACAAATGTCCACGTTGACGATAAGCGGTTATCAGGTTTATAACATTAAATTCTTTCGGCATCAATACGGCCTCTTCGTCACTGTAATTCGAGCGGGCTAAATTGAATCCATCGAAAAAATTCCGCCAACCGGGCTCAACCTCTTCGGGCGACTCTAACCAGGTTCGGTAAAGCGATTCGATGATCTCAGGATCATTGGCGCTTAAAAACGATAGCTTATCCATTGATAGGGGATGATGGTGTTTTCATAAAGTTACAGCAACCATGTGAAAAGGTTCACTTTGTTAATGGTAATTTTATCACATAACAGGTAATCATAGGCTCTAAATCAACCTTCCATAACGCATTTTGTTCAGCGTTAAAGGCACCATACGATCAAAGCTTAAGGCAAAGCTATTCCTGTAAGTGTAACCAAAGAAAGATTTTCCAATGCCAATTCTAGTCAAGACCACATTTTTACAAAGGTAAATCACCCACGTTGCCCGATCAGATCAACTATTTTATCTGATGTTTAGAATTTTCATCACACCTCACCATATCAGGCAATAATATCCTGTCTGTTAGGTGAAGCTTCCAGCAGAAGCAAAATATCGTAAATAACAAAACAAACCACATTAAAAACGGGGGTAGTCATTTCTGACTACCCCCGCTCTTGCAGGTTATTCTAACGCTAAAGATTATTCAGCAGGATGAATGGCCTCAGTCGGACAAACAGCAGCGCATGAGCCACAGTCAGTGCAAACATCGGCATCAATTTTATAAATTTCACCTTCGCTGATAGCTTCAACCGGGCATTCGTCAATACAAGTGCCGCAAGCGACGCATTCTTCACTAATTACATATGCCATAACAATGATTTATTTAGGTTTACAAGTTTAATGAGGCAACAAAAATATGACATTTCAACATTCAAAAACATTAGAAAGAAAAACTTGCGAAAATTTAAAATCAATCTAAATTAAAAAACTATGGATGAACTCATTTTCATATACAGTGATTGAGATGAGACATAGAAAAAACCATACCTTTGCCGGTATTATTTTTAATCCATAAAATTATGGCAGCAAAAGACATTAAAGTTGTTGAGATGGAAGAGGTTGTCATTCGATTCACCGGCGATTCGGGAGATGGAATGCAACTAACCGGCACGCTCTTTTCCGATACTGCAGCGCTCTCGGGTAACGACCTGTCAACATTCCCCGATTTCCCGGCTGAAATCAGGGCTCCACAGAACACTGTAGCCGGTGTTTCAGGCTTTCAGCTTCACTTTGGAAGCACCAAAATTCACACCAGCGGCGACTTGTGCGATGTATTGGTAGCCTCCAATCCGGCAGCACTTAAATCGAACCTGAAACATGCAAAAAAAGGTGCTACAATTATCACTGACATCGATAACTACGAAACCAAAATACTTGAAAAAGCAGGTTTCACAACCAACCCTCTCGAAGACGGATCTCTCAGCGATTATACAATTGTGAAAGCTCCCATCAGGAAGCTCACCCGCGAAGCTGTAGCCGAGCTGGGGCTTGATACCAAGACAGCCGACAAGTCGAAAAACATGTTCGCCCTTGGCCTCCTGTTTTACATGTTCAACAAAGAACTCGACCATACCCTTCATTTCCTTGAAAAGAAATTTGCAAAAAAACCTCTCGTTGTTGAAGCCAACAAACTGGTTTTGAAAGCCGGATACATATATGGTGAAAATGTCGAAGCGATCAAATCTACCATCTCGGTTCCTCCTGCTAATATCGAAAAAGGAACCTATCGCAACATTACCGGTAACATTGCAACTGCATGGGGGCTGATGGCCGCCAGCGAAAAATCCGGAAGAAAAATCTTCCTGGGTTCATACCCAATTACACCGGCTACCGACATCCTGATGGAATTAGCCAAACACCGCAATCTGGGTGTTAAAACCTTCCAGGCCGAGGATGAAATTGCCGGTGTCACCTCCGCTATCGGTGCCTGCTTTGCCGGCAGCATGGGTATTACAAGCACCTCAGGACCTGGTCTTTCTTTGAAATCTGAAGCGCTTGGCCTTGCAGTAATCACAGAACTTCCATTGATTGTTGTAAACGTTCAACGTGGAGGCCCTTCAACCGGATTACCTACAAAGAGTGAACAGGCCGACCTGAACCAGGCGCTCTACGGCCGTAATGGCGAAGCACCCATGTTTATCATGGCTGCTGCCTCTCCTGTCGATTGCTTCTATGCAGCCTTCGAAACAGCTCAGATAGCACTCGAACACATGACTCCTGCCATTCTGCTCACCGACGGTTACATCGGATTTGGATCCGAACTCTTTAGGATCCCTAAAATGTCAGAATTCCCTGAAATAAAACCACCAATCGCTGCACCCAATTCCGATTTCAAACCATATGCCCGCGACCCGGAAACACTGGTCCGCCAGTGGGCACTTCCCGGAACCGAAGGGCTCAGACACCGTATTGGCGGTCTGGAGAAATCAGATATTTTTGGACAGGTTTCAACAGATGGCCTAAACCACGAAAGAATGACATACCTGCGTCACGAAAAGGTTATGCGTATCGCTAACCGCCTTCCGGAGCAGGAAATCTTTGGCGAACCTGAAGGTGATATTCTGGTTATCAGTTGGGGAGGCACAAGAGGCTTTGTACGTTCTGCCGTCGAGAAAATGCAGAAAGCCGGTCACAAGGTGGGCCATGCCCATTTCCGTTATATCATGCCTCTGCCTAAAAACACAAAACAAGTGCTCTCAGCTTACAAAAGAGTACTGGTTTGCGAGTTGAACGCCGGGCAGTTTGCAAATTACCTGAGGACTATCTTCCCCGAAGTTCCCCTAAAACAGTTCAACAAGATGCAGGGACAACCCTTTACTGTTACCGAACTTACCGAAAAATTTACCCAAATGATTCAGGAGGCTTAACCATGACTGAAATAAATAACACTATCGAAAAATCGCCGGTAAAATTAACCCGCGAAGATTTTGTAAGCGACCAAATGGTTAAATGGTGCCCGGGTTGTGGTGACCATGCTATTCTGGCAGCCGTATCGAAAGTTTTTCCTGAAATCGGATACAAAAAAGAAAATTTCGTTTTCGTTTCAGGTATCGGCTGCTCTTCACGTTTTCCATACTACGTTAACACTTACGGATTCCATAGCATTCATGGCCGGGCTACACCCATCGCCTCCGGAGTTAAGATTGCCAACCCGAAACTCAGCGTCTGGATCGTAACCGGTGATGGTGACTCAATGGCTATAGGTGGAAACCATTTCATCCACATCATCCGCCGTAACATAGATGTCAATCTGCTGTTGCTTAATAACCGCATCTACGGGCTGACAAAAGGCCAGTACTCGCCGACCTCTCCACTGGGATCCATTACGAAAACCTCTCCTTACGGTACCATCGAACACCCTTTCAATCCCGGGGAACTCGTTCTCGGAGCTCAGGGTACATTCTATGCCCGTGCACTCGATGTAAACCCGAAACTGATGACCGAAATCATGTTTGAAGCTGCCCGCCACGACGGAACCTCGGTAGTGGAAGTCCTTCAAAACTGCGTTATTTTCAACGATGGCGCTTACGATGAAATCACTGACAAGGCGGTTCGTGAAGATCGTACAATCCTCTTACGGGCTGGCGAGAAAATGATTTTTGGCACCAACCGCAACAAAGGACTTCATCTGCAAGGAACAAGCCTTGAAGTGGTTACTGTCGGAGAAAACGGAATCACCGAAGACGACCTGCTGGTTCATGACCCCTACCAGGCAGATCCCGGAATTCACCTGATGCTGGCCAAAATGAGCGGCCCTGACTTCCCCGTAGCCCTCGGTGTTATTCGTTCAGCCAAATGTTACCCGACTTATGACGACCTCATGGAAGAACAAATCGCTGAAATCAGCGCTAAAAGTAAAATCCATTGTATGGACGACCTGCTGATGAGCGGCGATACCTGGACAGTTTAATTCCCAAAATTATACCAAAAAAAGGGCTGAAACATTATTATCGTTTCAGCCTTTTTTTTATTCAACCTTTCGGCTGGCCTGCTTACGAAAAAGAAGATAAAACAAAAGAGCAGCAACCCCAAGCATTGCCGGAGATAGTGAATAAATCCACCCATTCTCCTCGGGTTTGTAGTTCCCCACAAAGTGGAGACCCGCCTGTACAGCATTCACAAACACCCAGGAAACAACATAAAACAATGCCAATTGCCACCGATTTACAGGTAACTTCGAACGAAACGAAACTACCAGAAGTACAATCAACATCACCCCATCAATGCCCCCAAGGATCAGTATGTTATAGTTAAACACATAGGCCAGAGCATCCATTGAGAAATGAAGTGCCAGCCCTGTCCCTAAAACCAGTGCCCGCGATCGCCATCGGGGAACCAAAAGAGCCAACGCGAACAGTCCCAGGAAAATAACCCCCGAATTCACATGCAACCAATGTAATGAAAGTGAATTGGCAGTCCCGTCATCGAATTTGTAGCGCAGCAAATGATCAAAGTCGATGACATTTGCAGCTAACATCAGGGCAATGGTCGTCGGAAATGTAAGATCAGCCTTCCGCCAAATTTTTGTTCCGGCAAGTGCCGAAGTAAGTAGGTGTCCCCCTGCATACATAATTCTGATATTTTTCGATAAAAGTAGCTTAAAATAGGTAGTTGGAGGCTGCAAGTATTCATATCCAACTTAATCAGTGAGTTATTTCTAAACCTTTGCTGACAGGTTGCCTTCACCTCTTTATCAAACTCACTAAATAAACTTGCAACTATAACGAAAGTACAATTCAGGCTTTGAATCCCTATTGAAATCAAATCGTCTGATTACCTGCAAATCAACTCAAAATATATAATTCGCTGGTAACCCCTTTGTCGTCTCCTCTGGTCTCAACGAATCGTCTTTGAATCTTCCTTAAATCTGGTTAATGTGAGGTTCTGTCAAACCAGGAATAAACACCTGATATTTGGACCAACACCTAATTTCAAAGATACATTTGCCCAAATCGGGAGACCATGATCAGGAGATTACAAAAAAAAATGTTTAGCCCGATATCCCAAAGCCATGAATATGGTTTTGAAAATAAACTGATCCTGTATTACTTTAGGGTGACAAGGGTAACTCCGGCACCTGCCTGATCGGGGTTATCGTCACGCCATGATCTTACTTCACTGCATGTACGTAGATAATCGCGCACCATTGTGCGTAAAACACCATTGCCTTTACCATGAAGAATCCGAACCTCCCGAATATGAAGGAGCATCGCCTCATCGATAAAACGCAACACCGCCTGCACGGCTTCATCACCGGTTTTGCCCCGCACATCAAGGGTTAGTTGAAACGACGACATGGTACGCTCCAGATCGGTATTCACTGTATTTCTTGAGACTTTGACCTGAGCCTTCTTTTGTTCACTTTCTTCGGCCCTTCGCAACTTGCGTAATTCTGTCTGCAACTTCACCTGATTGAACATCACTGTAGCATCGTTACCCCGGATGGCTGCTATCTGCCCGATGGCATCCTGTACCCCGATCCTGACAAAGTCGCCCACTTCCAACTGTCGCTGTTCAACAGGTTTTTCAGTTTTCTGTAAGGCTTTTGGCATCACAGGCAGCGTTGAAGGGGGCACCTCCGGCGCCTGCCTGATCTGTTCTATCTGCTGATGAAGCTTCTTTCGGATATCAATGGTCTGTCTCTTTTCGGCCTTCACCGATTTGATCTCGCTCACCGTATTTTCGATCAACTTGTTGGCTCCTTCCAGAATATCGAGGGCCTCGCGTTTTGCCTTTTTCAGAATCTCCCCGCGTGCAGTTTCAATTTCGCTGTGAAGTTTCGCATATTTCTGAAGCGTCTCAGACAACAGGTTATCGGCCACTTCTATCTGCCTTCTTTTCTTATCAAGCTCTTGCTTTTCAACATCAAGCTGCTGGAGCTGTTCCTCAAAACTCAGTTGATCACTACCCGATTTAGCGGTAGCTGACTCGATGATGTCAGAAGGAAACCCAATTTTTCTGGCAATCTCATACGTAAAAGAGCTGCCAGGCATCCCTGTCAACAATCTGAACAAAGGTTGCATACGTCGCGTATCAAACAGCATGGCTCCGTTGATAACTCCGGGCACCCGTCCTCCAAGCAACTTCAAACTGGCGTAGTGTGTTGTAATCAACCCGATTGATCCCGCCCCGCTCAACTTCTCAATGATGGCCTCGGCAATGGCTCCGCCGAGTCTGGGCTCAGTCCCGGTGCCCATTTCATCCGACAGAAACAAGGTCTGTCCATCGGCATTTTCGACGAAGTGTTTCATGGCCATCAGGTGAGAGCTATAGGTCGAAAGATCATTGTCGAGCGATTGCTCATCCCCGATGTCGATGAAGATTTTCGAAAAGACTCCCACCTCAGAGGTATGTCGCATCGGAACAAGCAAACCACACTGAAGCATATATTGCAACAACCCGACAGTCTTCAGACATACCGACTTACCCCCGGCATTGGGGCCACTGATAATGAGTATCCGATCTTGATCCGATAGCTTTACACTCAGTGGCTCAATTGGTTTATGCTGTGCTGCAAGCGCCAGATAGAGCAATGGATGAACAGCATCAAGCCAGTCAATAACCGGCTTATTATTAAGTACCGGAAGTGAAGCCCCCAACTTTAATGCTACACGAGCCCTGGCCTTGATAAAGTCTAATCTGGCGGTCATGTGCAAAGCGTCATGGAGTTCCGGAAGATGAGGTCTGATAAGGTTAGTAAAGGTGGTGAGTATCCGGATAATTTCCCTGACCTCCTCAGTTTCGAGTTCTCTGATCTGGTTGTTGGTTTCAAACACTGCTTCCGGCTCGATAAAGGCGGTCTGTCCGGTAGCCGATTCATCGTGAACAAACCCCCTGATACGTCGTTTAAAATTACTCAGGACGGGAATTACCAGTCGTCCGTTGCGTAAGGTGGGTTCAGAATTCTCAGGGGTAAAACCGGCTTTGCGGGCTTCGCTGAGCGTGGCCTCAAGTTTTCCCCGTACAGATGATTCCTTTTTCTTGATCTCCTTTCTAATGCGTGCCAACCCGGCTGAAGCACCATCACGTATACCTCCTTTTTCGTCCACTATCTGGTTAAGGGCGATCAGGATAGTGCTGTCAACCGGTGCCGACAAGGCAATCTCTGCCAACCGGGGATATTTCTGCTGACGTATTACATTGAAATACTTTACAATATCTGCAATAATCTGCAATGTGTGACGCAGGTCGGGAAGGAAATCAGGTTCCACGAAAGATCCCGGTGTTCTTACACGGAACAGTTCTGTTGTGATATCAGCAATATCGGTTGAAGGATAGCCGGCTTCATCAGTAAGCAAATTTCGCATCTCTTCTGTCTGACGAAGGTGCTCTTCCACTATATTGAAATCAGATGAAAACGACATCGAGGCCGACAAGTCAACCCCGAGCGGATTGGTACATGCTTCAGTCACCATCCCTCTTATGCGGTCAAAACCTATCTTTTGTTCAAAATTCCCGGGATAAATCACTTGCTACTTTGATTTTGATGAAGAGCGCTTTCGGGTAACCAGCGCAAGACCACCCTCGGAAGTCTCTTTATAGATACTTGGGATGTCGTGCCCGGTAAGGTTCATGGCCCTTACCACCTTGTCGAAGCTGACCATATGCCGTCCGTCAGAGAGGGTAGCATACACGTTGGCATCGATGGCGCGGGAAGCCGCAACGGCATTTCGCTCAATGCACGGAACCTGCACCAGCCCTGCCACAGGATCGCAGGTGAGTCCCAGAAAATGCTCAAGCCCCATCGAGGCGGCGTATTCAATCTGAGCAGGGGTTCCGCCATATAGCTGCGCGGCTGCACCTGAAGCCATACTGCACGCTGTACCTATTTCGCCCTGACAACCTACCATTGCACCGGAGATAGAAGCATTGGTTTTTACAAGATTTCCAATTAGTCCGGCTGTTGCCAGTGCTCTGAGAATTTTTTTATCGGTAAGATTGTTATTGGATTGAAGCAGATAAAGCACGCCCGGAACCACACCCGAAGAACCACATGTCGGAGCAGTAACTATACGTCCGCCGGCTGCATTCTCTTCGGCCACAGCAAGGGCATAGGCAAAGACCATGTGACGCCGCCGCAGGCTCTCCTTGTGGCTGTTCAGTTTGGTATAATAAGCCGCCGCCTTCCGCGGGTAGTTTAAGCCGCCAGGTAAAGCACCTTCGGCATCAATGCCACGTTCAACGGCCTCCTTCATCACTTTCCACACCTCTTCCAGATAATCCCAGATGGAGGGATCTTCATGTACATTGACCAATTCCCAGATATTGCGGCCATTTTTCTGTGTCCATTCCAGCACTTCATTCATCCGGCTAAACGGATAGACCATGTCGCGCGATTCCCGTTCGCCACTGTCGCTGATATCTCCTCCGCCAATGCTGAATGTAAGCCATTCTTCAATTCGCTTTCCTTCACCGTCGAATGATTCAAAACGTAACCCATTAGGGTGCTGAGGAAGAAACTCCTGAGGTCTCCATTCGATCAGACAGTATCGCGGACTGAAGGCCTCGATTATTGTCAGATCGGTCTGGTGACCTACGCCGGTAGCTGCCAGGCTGCCATAGAGGGTTACCTTAAAAGAGGCTGCTAAAGGATTGCGCAGGCAGAAAATATCTGCAGCTTTTCTCGGTCCCATTGTATGACTGCTTGATGGTCCCCGGCCGATTTTATAAATTTCGCGGATTGATTCCATAGTGGTTAAAATGGCTGCAAAGATAATGCTTAAAGCATCAGAAGCCGGTCGTAGTAGAATTTCCGGTTTGTAGTTTCCGGTTATCCAACACAGAACTAACCCCGAAACCCAAAATTGATGTTTCACGTTCACATAAAAAAATTCCGGTTTCGCTATTAGTTATGCCAAAATAACTTTGGCCGATAAGCTGCAAAACCTTCCCGATCTGCTCTACTGCTCAAAATATCCTTCTCCTGCGATTACCCGGATGAACTTATAAGCTCCAACGAAATCCCTCCCGGGGTGTCCGGTTACTGTTATCATCCATATAATAAAAGTGCTTTTACGAATCCGCTTCCAATTTACAAATCTCGGGAGAGGGCATCATATTTGAAGGTGGCTTTATTACTCTTTCCTTACTTATACCTTAAAACTGGCTTTCTCATTTTATCTTTAAATCCAAACTCAAATGAAGTCAATTATAGTTAATATCCAGCCTTTTAACTAAATACAAACACCACTAGTTTTTGACAAATGAAATTAAACCAGTTAAAGCAGGCAGAGATGACCGGAATTTTATGCCTGCCAGGGACACCAAATAACGAAAAAGATACTTCTGCAATAATTGTCAAAAATAAAACAGTACAGAAGACCATTAAAATTATCGAGTCACAAAAATGAATTTAGAAGAAAAAGCACAAACTGTTTTGCTTTAATTGTTTGTAAATATCCTGTTTAACAATTGAAAACACAAACATTCCTGCTTTCCGCGGCCATTTGCTCAGGATGTTCATCCGTAAGCCCACAGGTAGCTTATCGACAACTTTAGTTGCGACAAAAAGTGTAGCCGCCAGCAACCTTCCTGGCAAGGCAGAAACATGGATTTTCAGATTGGCATGCACGCTCATCGGCTCATATCCTGCTTCGCTGGCCAGCCGGCCGACAGTACAATCAAGCAGGCAGATTTCCTTTGCGGTTAGCTTCTCCTTCCAGATCCCAAGCCTGCTTTGATTAACGGGTGCGAAGATTTGACGATGAAATTTTGAAAGCACCAACGGGTTATATAACCGTGAAAAATCCATATGCTTTTCATGAAACGAAAACATTTTTTGATCATAGGGAATACCGGCAAATCCACATACCTGCGACATGGTCTCCTGTGGTCTCATCACCAGGTCTTCATAGCGCAGGTATAAGTAATTCTCAGGCCTTACTCTGGCAGATGCCATGAAAGTACGGTAGAAATATTTCCATTTTTGTGCCGGTAAAGATGGAATCGACAAATCAAATCCAACTTCTTTGATCGAAACGTAATTGTCGCGATAATCCCGGTTAATGTATATAAATCTGGCATCTGGGAAGATACTGCTGATTTTTTTGGTATAGATAGCATAGCCGGGGTTTTTATCGGCTAAGAGCGTAATCTCAGATTTGGAAAAAATTGACTCATAACTATGATAAACTGCCCTGCAAACATCAGCGTAAGTACACCCAATTCTCAGATTCTGCAAAGATTGTCGCAAAAGCTCCAGATCGATATGCCACATATTGAATTTCCACTGCAGTTGCAAGTCGCTAAGAAAGGATTCAAAATCATGATTAGTCCAATTCTTCCGATGTCCATACTTTCCATATAAGTTCACTATAAACTGGCACTCGGTCGGGATGATTACATTGGGATGGGCGTCGAGCAACATTCGCAGAAGGGTGGTCCCTGAACGGGGGCGACCCGTTATAAACAGGAATGAAAATGAATTGGTGGGTTCCTTCATAAGGAAAATAGGTTAGATTGAGGAAGAAAGATACACAATAGTAACACTAAAAGTCGGCCAGACCAAATTTTGGAACGAATCAGCAGCAATATTATGCAAAATAATTATTAATCAGATCTATATGCTCGTAACAAAGAAAAATTAAAAAACCCGCCATGCCGTCAATTCAAACTAAAATAGGTCTATTCAAGCTTGAATTTTTCGTGATTGAAAACGTACCGAATAAAAACTCCGAAATAGTTTCTGAGGCCGCCACTTGGCACCAGATGAGCCATGATAGCAAAAATCGATGCCGGTAGCAGGTAAATGAATGCACACAGTACTTACACCTATTCCTGGTGAATTTTTGCCGGGCAGTACTATCACCTCAGGTTGCCACATCAGGGCAACACCCTGATAAGAGTATCGGATCATAAGAGACATCGCTTTAGAAAACCTTGCCAGATTTAGCCAGTCAATCATTTTGGAGTTCTGCCGGATGCCCGGGTTTTTCTATTCTGCCAACTGCGGCATGAGATGGTCATATAAGTTCAAAATCATTGCCGGCACGATCAAAAATTCCCCCAAAAACCCACATTATTCTACAACAAAAACTGAAATTGTCAAACTACTGACAAACAGTGGTTAAACATATCATCCGTTCGTTCTCGCTTCGAACTGGCTTCGAAGTGGTTTCGTAGTGGATTCGTGTTGCAACGAAACAACAACGAAACAACTATGAAGCAGCTTCAAATGAGATAAAACTTTAGGATAACTCATGCAAAAAAAAGAGAGAAACAGCTTTTCGACATGAAAAAGCAAAACCAGTCAAAGAATATTATACTTCTTGCCTGGAGCCATACAAGCCGGCTCCATCAGGCAAATACTGACAGCAGGATTGTTAATAACTGATTGATGGGAATTGGGAAATGGCTGCATGAAAAAGTGCAGCATTGGCCTGTTATTTATCTGTGATTCTCACGTAAAAACAGGCAGACTATCAAACAGAAAAAGGCGGAAAAAGAAAAGGTTTATCGGGTAAAAATGGCTAAGATTTGTTACCGTTATGCAACTAAATACCTTTTACTTTCAATTCCACTACCTATAAACACTATGAATCAAGACCTTACAGGGGATGAGAGCGCTTTCCTCATGGCACTCAACTGTGAATTAATAACCAATACCCGGTAATAGGACAAACGCTAAACTACAGATAAAATAATCTCTGAAAATCAACACATTTCCAAGAGGGAGAAAACATAAAAATACAGTTACCGGCCAAATAACAGTAGTCGGGTCAGAAAGTTCCCCGGAAAACTGTTACTGCTTTTCCACCGATACCAACCCTTCTGTCAAGGTTTATGCAACTGATATCTCCGCCCCTTGAGCTGAGCTGCCTCGCGGTCATTTCCCTTTTTCCAAGCCGCTTACTCCAATAAGGGATCAATGTACAATGGGCAGAACCGGTAACAGGGTCTTCAAAAATTGTTGCCCCGGGTGTAAAGAACCGGGAAACAAAATCGACTTTATTACCGGGAGCCGTCGCGATAATTCCACCCTGTCCAAGATTTAGTTGACTAAGAAGCGTCTGATCAGGATGCAAATTTTGGATCATCCCCTCGTTGTCAAAAATAAGCATATAATCACGTGCCAGCAAAACTTCCCCAAACACATCACCTATTCCCGTTTCGATTTCAGGAGGGCATATTGCAGGTTGGCCTGGTCGTGAAGGAAAGTCAAGCCAAAGGAGGTCGCCACGTTGCTCAACACTTAATTCACCACTTGCAGTTTGAAAAAGCAGTTTACCCGTACCATAATTCAACTCGTTGCAAAGTATATGCGCCGTGGCCAGCGTGGCATGGCCACAGAGATCCATTTCCAGATCAGGGGTAAACCAGCGAAGATGAAACTTGTTGCCGGCATCAAGCGGCACAACGAAAGCGGTTTCAGGAAGAAAGAACTCCGATGCGAATTGCTGAAGCAAAGTATCGGGAAGCCATTCCTTCAGCACTACCACGGCAGCGGGATTCCCCCTGAAGGGCTCGCTGGTAAAAGCATCTACATGAAAAAACTGTCGACAGGGCATAACAGGGTATTTAGAACAAAGTTAAATTATCAACCGGGCAAAAGTAAAAAAAGCTCCCAAACATTGTTGGAAGCTTTAATTTTTATGTCATCAGAATCATTCGATAATTTCAACCCATCCATAAGGATCGGGTTCTTCGCCGTATTGAATCCCCTGAAGTCGTTTGTATAGAGCAGTGCTAATGGGACCTGCCTGGCCATCTTTACAATAATGATATATGGTATGACTATCGCGGTCTTCAATGGCACAGATGGGCGAAATGACGGCGGCCGTTCCGCAGGCACCCACTTCATCGAAAGTACCAAGCTCTTCAACAGGGATGGGACGTTGTTCTATATTCAATCCCATGTCGCCGGCTAGTTGCCGCAGGCTCATATTGGTAATGGAGGGAAGAATTGAGGATGATTTGGGCGTAACATAGGTGTTATCCTTGATTCCAAAGAAGTTGGCCGGGCCAGCCTCATCGATGTATTTCTTTTCGCGGGCATCGAGAAACAGAACTGCTGAATAGCCTTCGGCATGTGCACGTTCACCGGCACGCAGACTGGCAGCATAGTTACCGCCAACCTTAAGTGTTCCGGTACCAAGTGGTGCGGCACGGTCAAAGTCGCGTGCAATCTGAATTTTAACTGGTTTGAAGCCTTCCTTGAAGTAGGGTCCAACGGGTCCGGCAAACACCATGAACATGAATTCATTGGCTGGTTTAACACCAACCTGAGGCCCGGAACCTATCAACAAAGGGCGAAGATAAAGTGAGGCGCCGGTTCCGTATGGTGGGACAAACCGCTCATTTAGTTTAACAACCTGCCAGATTGCCTCTTTGAATAAATCATCGGGAACCTCAGCCATCATAACACCACGGGCGGATGCCTGCATTCGTTTAGCGTTTTCCTGCCAGCGGAATATCCGGATTTTTCCGTCGCGCCCCCTGAAAGCCTTCATGCCTTCAAATGCTTCCTGGCCATAATGCAGTGCAGTGGCTGCTATATGAATATTAATATATTCTGATGAGCTGACTTCCAGCTTTCCCCATTCGCCATTTCTGAAGTAGCAGCGGACGTTATAATCGGTTTTAAAATAACCGAAGGGCAACTTACCCCATTCTACATTATTATCCATTCATATATCTTTTTGGTGATTTATAAAACAAGAATAAACCACCGCTAAGGTAGAAATAATCTTTCTAATGACCGGTAACGACCGAGAAAAACCCTTTCAGGAAGTTGCTGCCGGGTTCTACCATGTTCCCGCCTTATAAGGTCATCTCTGGCGGAATCAATGGCAGCGGTTAGAATTTGTTTCTTACTTTTGATTCCCGAAACCTATTGATCAATGAATGAATTAAAACGTATCTGGACTGATAGTTACCGGGTCAACTGGAGCGATTCGGACGCCGGTGGTCGTCTTAGTCTTCCGGGGCTTTTCGGCACAATGCAGGAAACCGCCTGGCACCATGCCAACCACATCGGATTTGGCTTTGAGAGTTTTACAGAAAACAAACAAGTATGGGTACTGGTTCGCCTGCTCGTTAAAATGAGCTATTTCCCACGATGGGAAGAACCCTTCCTGATCGACACGTGGCCCCGCGGTTCAGAAGGACTGACAGCTTACCGTGAATTTAGAATCCACAAACCAGACGGAACGACCATAGGATTAGCCACCTCTTCATGGATGATACTTGATGCTGAAACCCGCAGACCAAGAAAAGATGAACGGCTAAAAGAATTTAATACATGGGTCAATCTGGAGCAAACACTTGGCGGTGAAGCACCACGTATTTTCATGCCCGAACACACAGAATCGTTTGGTTTTCATAAAGTAAGAGCCAGCGATGTTGATCAGCACGGACATGTCAACAATGCCAATTATGTTCGCATAGCCATGGATGCCTTCCCTGTACAACAATTCCGGGATGCAGAACCATCGGAATTTTGCATCAATTATCTGGCTGAAGCCTTCGAAGGAGATGAGATTGAACTATTATGCAGCTCCGCTGAGGGATTCCCTGTCATAAAAATCGGTGGACGTCGCCTTGCTGATCAAAAACTTATCTTTACCAGCGAAATTGTTTGGCGTTGAGAAGATTTGAACGACATCACTGATTTAAGTCGATTTACGGCATATCCAAAATAAAAAGCAGGCTAACCTCATGAGAAACCAAATTGCCATTTCCATTGTATCAGTACTATTGCTGATCATTGCCTGTTCGAAAAAGACCAACAGGCCACTAACAATCGCAGTTTCCAAGACGAGCGATAACTACCGGACCTGGTTATTGGCTGAAGATTCAACACTGGTTATCATAAACCTGTACGACCTGCCGGTCGATTCCGCCTGCGAGGTACTGAAGATATGCGACGGACTCTTGTTAACAGGGGGTGATGATATCTTTCCGGGTACTTATAAGCAAGTTGATGATACAGTTTTATGTGAAGGATCGGACCGTTTCCGCGACTCACTTGAACTGGCATTAATCATGGTAGCCCGTAAGCTGGAGATGCCCATTTTTGGCATTTGCCGTGGATTGCAGATGCTCAATATTCAGGCAGGCGGAACGCTTATCCCTGATATTCCCGCAAGGAGTTCGGGCTACATACCACATCGCTGCATCGATTGGAAAAACTGTTATCATGACATCATGGTCGATACATCCAGCCTGCTGTTTATTTCCACAGGAATAAAAACCGGAACCGTGAATACAAACCATCATCAGGCCATCGACCGATTGGGAAAAGGGTTGTGCATCACCGCTTATAGTCAGGACAGCATACCTGAAGCCATAGAAGCAACTCCCGAAAGTTACCATGGTTTCCTCATGGCAGTCCAATGGCACCCGGAACGGTTGCTGGCATACCGCCAAATGAGCAGCCCCTTATCAAATCGTTTTATTGGTGCAGCCATACTCAACAAAAACAGACCAGATAGAACTGAACATTAAATACTTAAAACTTATCCTTAAGTCAGAAAAAAGATCAAAGAACAGTTGCAAAAAGGCACTTTCTGTGTTATCTTTGTTACAGGTTTTGGTTAACACAACTACGTAAGGGTTAGTGAACAGAAGGGTCGCTGTTTGGGTTACAGCGGCTCTTCTTTTTTTTAAAGCCCGGTTAAACAATAAATCAAACAGCAGGGCAGTCAAAACAAAATTTATTAAAGGGAACGAAAAGGCCGCCAGGAAATCCCGGCGGCCTTCTATTGAAATAATAAATTAAACTATTCGAAAGTAAGAATGGACTTCTTAATCCTTTCTATAGCGTCGCGCAGTTGAACCTCGGTGATGACCAACGGAGGAGCAAACCGGATGATGTGCTGGTGGGTTGGTTTTGCCAAAACACCATTTTCAGCCATTTTCAGACAAACATCCCAGGCTTGCTTGCCATTCTTCGGGCGAATGATAACAGCATTGAGCAGCCCTTTACCACGAACGAGTTCTACCATTTCGGATTTGAAGGCCCTCATCTCATCGCGGAATATCTTTCCGAGATATTCTGCACGCTCAGCCAGTTTCTCATCTTTAACTACTGTCAGCGCGGCAATAGCAACACTACAGGCGATTGGGTTTCCACCAAAAGTAGAACCATGTTCCCCCGGCTTAATGGTCAGCATGATCTCATTATCAGCCAACACAGCCGAAACGGGGAATACACCACCACTCAGAGCCTTTCCCAGAATGAGGATGTCGGGACGAACACCTTCATGGTCGCAGGCAAGGAGTTTTCCTGTACGGGCAATACCGGTCTGGACTTCATCGGCAATAAACAACACGTTATTTGCCTTACAGAGATCATAAGCTTTTTTAAGGTAACCTTCATCAGGAACAAATACGCCAGCCTCGCCCTGAATAGGTTCAACGATGAATCCGGCAACATTGGGATCTTTCAGCGCTTCAGCCAGTGCATTTATGTCGTTGTAAGGGATCTTATCAAAACCAGGAGTAAAAGGTCCAAATCCGGCATAGCTGTCGGGGTCGTTCGACATCGAGATGATGGTGATGGTACGGCCATGGAAATTGCCTTCGCAGCAAATGATCCTGGCCTTATCTTCAGGGATACCCTTCTTATCATAAGCCCAACGACGACAAAGCTTAAGCGCGGTTTCATCGGCTTCGGCTCCGCTATTCATGGGAAGAACTTTCTCGTAGCCGAAATACTCGGTCACAAATTTTTCATAAGGGCCTAATTGGTCATTGTAGAACGCCCTTGAGGTCAGGGTAATCCTACGGGCCTGTTCAACCATGGCATCGACTATTGCCGGATGACAATGGCCCTGGTTTACAGCACTATAAGCTGAAAGGAAATCATAATATTCTTTTCCTTCAACATCCCATACCAGTGGACCTTCACCCTTGCTCAAAACAACTGGTAGAGGATGGTAATTATGAGCACCATAATGGTGTTCAAGCTCCATAATTTGCGGAGAACTAAGTTTTACTGACATAGAAATTAATTTTTGGTGTGTATGCTGATTTACTGCCTATTATAAATTGCAGCAAAGATAAGCATTTAAACCATCAAACAAAACCCCGCAAGCGTTAACTCCGGACACCGAAACAATGCTTCCTGTGTCAGTACCATCCAACTATATGGTGGAAATCTGTATTTTTGCAACGGAAAAGGCGCATCAGACAGATCCGGCTACATTAGTCAGAGGCGTTTATAGAAGCCATAAAACCGGCTCGATATTGAAAGATACTGCTTGTTCCTTTTCGTCGCATGTAAAACTGTCTGTCTGATGGAAAAAGAGTCCGGGTGGTAGCTTTTAACTTTTTTTTATGAACAGTGCACCCGGATAATTTATCCTAAAAGCATTCAATAATCATTTATCGTTTTGATAACTTCTATGGCTGCTGATAATGAGATCATCGTACAAAGTGTTTTGGCACTCGATGAAGTGGCTTCGCGAATTTTGAACACCTACCCCGATAGTCGTGTCTTTGCTTTTCACGGATCAATGGGTGCAGGAAAAACCACACTGATTAAAAGCTTATGTAAACAGTTAGGAGTAGATGCCACCGTGAGCAGTCCGACTTTTACAATCATCAACGAGTATGTTGCGGAGGATGGAATCTATATATATCACTTTGACTTTTACCGGCTGAAGAGCGCCCGTGAAGCCTTCGACACAGGAGCCGCCGATTATCTGTCAGGGGGAGGGTATTGCTTCATTGAATGGCCCGAGGTTGCACCAGAGATCCTTCCTGACGGCACGATCCACATTTCAATCCTTCCGGGTTCCGGAGAAAGCGAACGGCTCATCCTTATCGGACACAGTATTGCCGCCTCTGCCGATTGATTCCATTCAGCAGCGTCTGATTTTATTCGTCATGAATCTAAAAGATCATTTGTTCTTAATACGTAAACTTTAGTAAATTTGTGACGGAGGAAAACAGGACTTCTTATGCAATGCTGTTAAACTGTAAACTTAAAGGGAAAAAACCGTGATGGATTCGCTGCAAAAACCCGGAAACAGGCCAGGGGTGGCTGAAATCTTCCTTCCCAAAGAAGAATTGCTGGAAACAAACCGTCCACCAATAAAACATTCCATTGGCTTACCAGCGGAAGCCAGTCCAACCGAAAAGCGCATAGTGATTGTTCCATCAGCAGTAAGTCTGCTTACAGAGAACGGACATACGGTATACATGCAGCAGGGAGCAGGATCAAGAGCCAATTTCTCTGACGAAGAGTACGCCAATGCCGGTGCGCGTATCATGCCAACAGCCGAAGAGGTATATCAGGCAGATATTATCCTGAAGATAGCGTCGCCGGTTGATAAGGAAATGGAATACCTTCATCCACGGCAGATCCTTTTCTCCTCGGTACAACCGTTTACACATTGCAAAGATTACTTCCGTAAGCTGATCAGTCGTAAGATCACCGCCGTGGCCTTTGAACACCTGAAAGATGATTCAGGGGCTTTTCCTGTACTCAGAGCTATGAGCGAGATTGCCGGCACCACAGGTATTCTGGTGGCAGCAGGGTACCTGAGCCATCCCGAATACGGAAGAGGAACCATGCTGGGCGGTTTCCCGGGAATTAATCCATCCGAAGTTGTCATCCTTGGAGCCGGAACTGTTGGTGAATATGCAGCGCGTACAGCCATTGGAATGGGCGCGCTGGTAAAAGTATTCGACAACAATATCTATAAACTCAGATCCATTCAACACGATCTGAACTCCCGGATATTCACCTCCATCCTCCAGCCTCAGGTATTATTGAAATCGCTGAAGACAGCCGATGTACTCATCGGTGCCATCCATACAAAGAACGGCCGCACGCCGATTGTTGTCACCGAAGAAATGGTCAGCCAAATGAAAAAGGGATCTGTCATAATAGATATCAGTATCGATCAGGGAGGTTGTGTTGAAACGTCCAGCCCTACCCATCATGCAAATCCCGTATTCGTAAAACACGGCATCACCCATTACTGTGTACCTAACATCGCTTCCCGTGTCCCGCATACAGCCAGCTATGCACTAAGCAACCTGTTCACACCCGTTCTTTTGCGTATCGGCGAAGAGGGAGGTTTCGACAGCATGTTGCGTGTAGATTCAGGAACCAGGGCAGGCGTATACATCTACAATGGAATCTTTACAAACAGATTCCTCGCCGACATATACCAACTCCCTTCACAGGATCTCGATTTACTACTGGCAGCCTTTCACTAATCCGATTCAAATAGTTCTTGAATAAATTCTCAATCCGATTACTTCGGATTGTATCTTTTTTGTCAATTTCAAGAAAAAACGTCGTACCATAGGCAAGGAATTAGTCACTTACTCACCGCAATATACTGTATGTCAATTAATATCTTTTCAAAATTTATCACAGAAAAAACTTACAAAACGCAGGAAGTAAAAGAATTATACCTACTTTTGCCACCCATTTAAAATGTAAAGTATCTGGACAAGTAAAAAAATGTTAATCTGATTTAGCTAAATCGTTTGATGAAAAACAAGTATATTGATCTGATTGAACAAACTTTTGAGTTTCCAACTGATGAGTACAAGGTTGTAGATGATGATCTCTACTGGAATGAAATCCCCCTGATGGACATCATCAAGCAATACGGAACGCCACTTCGGCTAACCTATCTGCCAAGAATCAGCAGCCAGATTCAGAAGGCTAAGATTATGTTTAATGTAGCAATGGCTAAAACCAACTACAATGCCGATTACCATTATTGTTATTGTACGAAGAGTTCTCATTTCTCATTTGTTCTTGAAGAGGTACTTAAGAACGACACTCACATAGAAACATCATCGGCGTTCGATATTAATCTGCTGGAAGCACTAGTGGAAACCGGAGCTTTGAAAAACGACCGCTACATTGTATGCAACGGCTTTAAAAGGCCAAGCTATATTGAAAACATCGTTTCGCTGGTAGCATCGGGATTTAACAACGTGATACCGGTGCTTGACAATAAGTATGAGCTCGATAAGTATATCGAAGCCGGCCTTGACCGCCCGCTCAACCTGGGAATCAGAATCGCCTCAGAAGAAGAGCCTAAGTTTGAGTTTTACACCTCACGACTAGGTATCCGTTACAATGATATCATCCCTTATTATCTGGAAAAGATCAAGGACAACAATCTTTTCTCGATGAAAATGCTTCACTTCTTCATCAATACCGGCATTAAAGACACGGCTTACTACTGGAACGAACTTTCGAAAGCTGTCAACCTGTATTGCGAACTGAAAAAAATCTGCCCGGAACTCGATAGCCTGAATATCGGAGGAGGATTCCCCGTTAAAAATTCTCTCGAATTCAATTACGACTATGAATATATGGCCGAAGAGATCGTTGCACAGATCAAAGGAATTTGCGTACAGAACGATGTCCCTGAACCCGATATTTTCACTGAATTTGGATCCTTCACGGTTGGAGAATCCGGCGCGATGCTCTACTCCATCGTTCACCAGAAACAACAGAACGACCGTGAGCTATGGAATATGATTGACAGCTCCTTCATGACCACGCTGCCTGACACCTGGGCCATCAGCCAGCGTTACGTTTTACTCGCTGTCAATAACTGGGGGAGCAATTATCAACGTGTTCATCTTGGCGGGCTTACCTGCGACAGTCAGGATTTCTATAATGCTGAAGCACATTCAAATGCAATCTTTCTTCCGAAAATCGTCGATGGCCGCGAACAATTCATTGGATTGTTTAACATAGGTGCTTATCAGGAATCTTTAAGCGGATATGGAGGTATTCAGCACTGTATGATCCCCTCCCCAAAGCATGTAATCATCGACCTCGACGAAAGCGGTGAATACTTTACAAAATTGTTCGCCAAGGAGCAAAGCTACAAGTCGATGCTTAAAATTCTGGGATACTAACTACCTTTGCACGATTAAATCGCCCTCACAAGAGATTATACTTCGAACTCAACAATTTTAAAAATATAATCATGAACAAGACTGATTTACTGAAAGAAACGATTAAACACATCGACATCAAATCATTCGATGCCTCTGCACTGCTTGATTCAATGCGGGACATGTCGTTCTCATCGCGCGATACTGCTACAGCAGCCGATATTTTTAACCTGATGCTTGGCGATCAGACCTGCAGTCCCTGGCTTACAATTGCAGGAAGTACTTCGGCCGGAGGATGTATGCAGGTGTACATCGACATGGTTCGTAATAATATGATTGATGCCGTTGTGGCTACCGGTGCATCGATTGTCGATATGGACTTCTTTGAGGCATTGGGTTTCAAACACTATCGTGGCGCAGCTACCCATGATGATAAAACCCTTCGCAGCTTGTATATTGACAGAATATACGACACCTTCATCGATGAAGAAGAACTTCAGAATTGCGACGCTACAGTTAAGGAAATTGCCGATTCGCTTGAAGCACGTCCATACAGCTCGCGTGAATTCATCTATGAAATGGGCCGTTACCTAAGCAAGCACGGCAAGAAAGAAGATTCACTCATTCTGGCCTGCTATGAAAAGAATGTACCGATCTTCTGCCCTGCTTTCAGCGACAGCAGTGCCGGTTTCGGTCTTGTAAAGCATCAGGTGGAAAACCCCGTTAAACATGTATCTATTGACTCCGTAAAAGATTTCCATGAACTTACCCAGGTGAAAATTGCTGCCGGAACAACAGGGTTATTCATGGTAGGCGGTGGCGTTCCAAAGAACTTCGCACAGGATACCGTGGTTTGTGCCGAAATCCTTGGTTATGATGTCCCGCTACATAAATATGCCATACAGATTACTGTTGCCGATGTCCGCGATGGAGCCTGCTCAAGCTCTACCCTTAAAGAAGCTGCTTCTTGGGGCAAAGTCGACACCATTTACGAACAGATGGTTTATGCCGAAGCTACCACCGTTGTTCCTCTGATCATAAACTACGCGTATGTAAAAGGTTTATGGAAGAAACGTATCCCGCGTGAATGGACAAAGCTCTTCAACAAGTAAACCAGTCAAGAGAAAAAAACCGGAAGGCAAATGCCTTCCGGTTTTTTTATTGGCAGGAACTACTCCCAATGGTTATAATGAACCCGGCTTTCATCATACCTTGATTCTCTTTCCTTTTTCATATCAGTTTCGGCATATCCGAGGCTGATCATAGCGAAGGGGTGGACCGTTGACGGCAAGAGAAACAGATTCCGCAGGTATTCTTTTCGATCCACGACAGGATGTACACCCAGCCATACGGCACCCAATCCAAGTCGTGTAATTTCAAGCAACATGTTCTCGGTAGCTGCAGCGCAATCTACAGGCCAATAATCCTTATACCGTTCACGACCGGTATCACCGGTAATAAGAATTACCACAGGGGCATTCTTAGCCGGCAGAGAATTGGGACCTGTAAGGCTCATCCTTTTGATCAATTCATGATCGGTAACCACAATAAAATCCCAGGGCCTCTGATTTCCGGCGGATGGAGCACTCATGCCAGCTTCCAGGATTGAATGGATGAGATCCGGCTCAACTGGTCTGTTGTTATATTGGCGTATTGATCGCCGCTGACGAATAAAATCTGTTGACATTGACAATGATTTTGCAAGAGTAAAAGTTGTTCCCAAAGGTAGAAGATAGTAGACTCGAATGGAAAACTGGCCTCCTGCATCAAAAACACACGAATAGAAAAACAGGCTAATGAAGTATTTCGCCGACTATTTGCATATTTTAGCCTCAAAGTCATCACGTCGAAAACTTAAATTGAAGAATCATATTACGCTTATTTGATTAAATAAACCCGATCAGCAAACAATTGAGATGAAAGATTATATAAAAATGAAATATCTTGGCATCTTACATAAAACAAACTTATGTTTGACACATAAAAAGCATGCAAATAAAAGGTCTCTAGACGATTATAGCGGATCCTTTGCAACTTCCTGTATCAAGTACATCTATGAAGAATCAGATGCAAGCAGTTTTCTTGTTATTTTCCAAAAAATTCAACCGATCAACAAGCTGTTGAGCTCGTAGATAATGTTCAAAAAAGCAAATTATTCATCTATAACAAGCAAACACATTCTTGTTTAGGATTTAAGATACTCCCCTAAAAGGGGCGAATAGCCAACATTCTTTTCACCCTTAGAAGAGATCGGTAGTAAAAACGCGTGCACCCCCAAATTTCCTATCTTTGTTGCCCAATTTCAATGTGTTCTGATGCAGATAGAATTAAAAGAAGCAGGTAAAAGATTTAACCGTGAGTGGATTTTCAAGGGGATCAACTACACTTTCACAGTTGAACGTCCAACTGTTATCCTGGGCAGCAACGGTTCAGGAAAATCAACCTTGATGCAGACCATCTCCCTCCGCTCAATGCTGAGCGAAGGAGAGATTGTGTATCGGGGGAATGACGGAGATTTGATTCCAATAGAACAATGTTATAAAGCCGTAGCACTGGCCGCCCCATATCTTGAACTCATTGAAGAATATACGCTGACCGAACTTGTGAAATTCTATCTTGAGCACAAGTTGTTTCAGCAAAAGATCACGATCAGACAAGCTATTGAAATCATGCAGCTTGAACGTTCGGCTGATAAAGCTATCCGATACTTCTCATCAGGGATGAAACAACGAACCAAACTCGCATTGGCCATCCTGAGCGAAACACCAATACTTTTGCTCGACGAACCAACATCAAACCTTGATCATCTTGCGATGCTTTGGTATAGAAAGTTGATTGAAGAATACGCGAAAGATCGCATCATTGTGGTATGTTCGAACCATCAGACGATTGAATACGATTTTTGCATTGATCAACTGGTAGTTGAAGATTTTAAACCTACAATAAACAGACACTGATACTTGTCAGTTTGCTCATTATCTCTATCTTTGCACCCTTAATTTTATTGAAAACAGAAAACCCGAGTGTATGGCTACAACCGCAGATTTTAAAAACGGCCTTTGCATCGACTTCAACGGTGAACCTTGTTCTATCATAGAGTTTCAACATGTGAAACCAGGAAAAGGTGGCGCCTTCGTTCGCACTAAACTCAGAAACCTGCGTAACGGAAAGGTTATCCCCAATACCTTCAATGCAGGAGTAAAAATTGACATCATCAGAGTAGAACGTCGAGCCTATCAGTTCCTTTATAACGATGGCGACGATTATCATTTCATGAACAATGATACCTTTGAGCAGACTTTCATTCCGAAAGCACTTATCAATACGCCCGAATTTCTGAAAGAGGGACAACCTGTTGAAATTGTGTTTCTGGCAGCTAATGAAGAACCATTGCTCTGCGAACTTCCTCCTTTTGTTGATCTCGTTATTACATATTGTGAGCCAGGCGAAAAGGGAAATACTGCTACAAATGCACTGAAGCCGGCCACTATGGAAACAGGTGCTATCGTCAGGATTCCATTGTTCATAGAATCGGGCGAGAAAATCAGGGTTGATACCCGGACTGGTGAATATTCAGAAAGAGTTAAGGGCTAAACAAAGCCCTTTTTTAATTTTTTAAATCAGACTTTAAGTGAAATTCCCCGAACCACTATCACTGACATTCCTTGCCGGGCTCATTGGTGCAGAAGCCATTGGCAATCTGAATCACATGACCACAGGCCTCAATGAAATTCATATGGTTGAGCCCGGAGACATAACATTTGTGGATCATCCCAAATATTATGACAAAGCTTTACATTCTAAAGCCACCACCATTCTCATCAATATAGATGTGGATCCCCCAGCCGGTAAAGCCGTGCTGGTACATCCCGATCCATTTGCAGCCTTTTTGACCATCATCAGAAAATACAGGCCTTTTGTACCGGCTAGTGCCGCAGTCTCAGCAACCGCCATCATTGGTGAAGGCACGGTCATTCAGCCTGGCACTTTTATAGGTGAGCACGTAGTGATCGGTCGCAACTGCCTCATACACTCAAATGTAAGCATATACGACCATTGCATTCTGGGAGATAATGTAGTTATACACGCCAACACGGTGATTGGTGCCGATGCCTATTATTTTCAAAAGAAAAACGGTGAATTCCGCAAATTCGAATCATGTGGCCGCGTAATTCTTGGCGATAAAGTAGAAATCGGAGCCCTTTGCTCTATAGATCGTGGAGTCACCGGCGATACAACAATCGACACCGACACAAAGCTCGATAACCACATTCAGGTTGGCCATGACACCTATATCGGAAAACATTGCCTCATTGGCGCTCATTGTGCAATCGCCGGGGTAACCCGTATTGAGGATGATGTCATTCTATGGGGTCGTGTATCGGTCAATAAAGACCTCGTTATCGGGAAAGGAGCCATTGTACTTGCCACCTCAGGCGTTGACAAATCAATTGAAGGAGGCAAAACCTACTTCGGAATCCCCGTCGACGAAAGCCGCAAACGTTGGCGTGAACTGGCTGCCCTTAAGCACTTGCCTGACCTTATCGCTCGCCTGAGCCGCACTGACATCGAAACAGATATACCGCTATAAATTATCAAAACGGGTATCTTAACAATTATAAAAGGGTATCGCCGGTAAGCGTTACCCTTTTCTTTATTGAAACAACAAGCATGCTAAAATCGCACTAACAGGAATACAGTTTTCTGCTTTTCAATTACTCCTGTCCGGGAACTCTTCCGAAATCCTGCGAATTAACTTCTTTACCGGTTTCATCGTAGAAACGCCAAATACCTACCCGCTGGCCTTTAAAAAAACGTCCTTCGTAGTATTTAGCACCGGTTGGATGATAAGCAACCGAAACGCCATGCTCAACTCCTTTCCTGTAGGTGGCCTGACTCCATAATTTACCATCCTCTCGCCATGTAGTCCAGGTACTATCGCGCTTACCTTCAGCCAGAGCACCTTCAAGGTGTTTTTGTCCGTTAGGGTAATACTGGATTTCCCTTGTAAATGAAGTATCTCCTTTATCGATTTGAAATTCTTTCACCACTTTCGGGGTTTTCTCATCGTACCGTTCGGTGATAAGCTGTCTGTTCTGAGGCCGGCACGCCATAATTACCACCATCATCATCAAGGTGGTTGAAATACGCAATTTCATATTTATCAATGATTAGAACTGTGAATTATTATCGATTAAAAATCAATCTCATACTATTCAGCGAATCAATCAGCTTTCCCTTATCATAAGCCAATTGTCCGTTGACGAAAGTCATATCTACGCGATTATGAAAGGTTGTCCCCTCAAAAGGAGACCAGCCACATTTGTAAAGGATATTTTCAGGTGCTACTGTCCAGGAAGAATCCTGATCAACTAAAACCATATCAGCATAAAAACCCTCACGCAGATAACCACGGCGGTCTATTCTGAACAAATCAGCCGGTGTATGACACATCCTGCGAATGACCTCGGTAATTTCAATCTTACCCTGTCGTGCCATCTCAAGCATTGCAACCAGAGAGTGTTGTACCAGTGGGCCACCGGAGGGGGCCTTACTATATGGGAGTGCCTTTTCCGGAAGGGTATGAGGAGCATGATCGGTTGCCACAACATCAAGAAGTCCTCTTCGCAAACCTGAAAGCAGGGCATCACGGTCAGCCGGTTCTTTCACCGCGGGATTCCATTTAATCCTGTTCCCTAACTGGTTATAATCTTCCGAAGAGAACCACAGGTGGTGTACGCACACTTCGGCGGTAATCTTTTTCTCACTCAACGGGGCATCTGAGAAAAGAGCAAGTTCGTCGGCCGTGCTGATATGCAGCAGGTGCAGTTGAGTTCCATATTCCCGGGCCAGTTTTATTGCAAGGGTTGATGATTTAAGGCAGGCTTCACGACTCCTGATCTGAGGATGATGCGTCACCGGAATGTCATCACCAAAACGGTTTCTGGCTTCCTCCATATTCCTCCTGATAGTAGCCTCATCTTCACAATGTACAGCCACAAGACAGGGTGCTCCTGCGAAAATTCCCCGTAATGTATCGGGATTGTCAACCAGCATATTCCCCGTGCTTGCACCCATAAAAACCTTGATACCACAAACTGTCCGCGGGTCGGTACGAAGCACTTCGTCGAGGTTGTCGTTTGAAGCCCCCATGTAAAAGGAATAATTAGCAGCCGAAACTCTGGCCGCCCGCTGATATTTCTCTTCCAGCAATTCCTGAGTCAGTGTTTGTGGCTGCGTATTGGGCATCTCCATGAAAGAGGTGACACCTCCTGCCACTGCTGCCCTTGACTCGGTATAGATTTCACCCTTATGGGTGAGACCAGGTTCCCGGAAATGCACCTGATCGTCAATAACACCAGGTATCAGGAGTTTTCCCCCGCCTTCAATAACGACACTCCCTGCAGGCGGATCGATGGTACCACCCGGAGCTATCCGTACAATGAAAGACCCTTCAGTCAGTAGATCAGCCGTAGAAATCATTCCGTCATTGATCATCCGGGTATTTCGAATCAGATAGTTTTCAAATTTCATGTCAGGAATATTTTTGTAAAGAAAAAGTGCAGCCGGTATTCACTGGACTGCACATGCAAAATTACGATAATCGGGGCGCTAAATCAGAAAATCACACGGCTTTTTTCCTGATACGCTTAAATCTGAGTTTTATCACACCAAGAATGGCCTCTTTAAAAATACCCTTGCTCATTTTTGACTGTCCCAGTGTGCGGTCGGTAAAGATAATCGGTACTTCCATAATATTGAAGCCCAACTTCCATGCTGTGTATTTCATTTCAATCTGAAAAGCATAACCTACGAAGCTGATGGCATCAAGATCGATGGTTCGGAGAACATTAGCCGAATAGCATTTAAATCCTGCCGTCGTATCACGGATAGTCATTCCTGTAATAAACCTTACGTAAGCTGAGGCATAATAAGACATCAACACGCGCCCCATGGGCCAGTTCACAACATTAACACCTGTAATATAGCGGGATCCGATAGCAACATCAGCCCCTTTCTCAGCAACAGCAACCCTAAGTTTAAGAAGGTCTTCGGGATTATGGGAGAAGTCCGCGTCCATTTCAAAAACATAAGGATAGTCTTTCTTCAATGCCCATTTAAAACCATGAATATAAGCAGTTCCCAAACCAAGTTTCCCCTTACGTTCTTCTATGAATAACCGATTTGGAAATTCAGCCATCAAAAGCTTTACGATTGCAGCAGTTCCATCGGGACTGTTATCTTCAATAATCAGTATATCAAAAGGATGGGAAAGAGAAAATACCTTTCTGATAATCTGCTCGATATTCTCCTTTTCATTAAAGGTTGGAATTATAACAATGCTATCGGCCACTTGTGTAGAATTTTATGCAAATGTAAAATAAAAACGGTACGCAAAAGAATCTCATGAGGCTTTGCAGGCAAAGCAACATTCATCTGTCTCATTTCTTCTGAAATCTGTCGAATGCCTCATCAATACAACGCTGAAGTGTGTAAGCAAATTGTTTATCGTGTGGAGGATGAAAAATTGTATTATGCTCTCCCGGTACCTCATGAACCACAACACCATTTTTCGCATAAACACCCCACCCATATGTCTGTGGATCAGTGATATAAAAAGTTGGTTGTTTAGCCTTGAAAAGGTCAATCCTAACATCAGATGGTTTCAGATGATAGCGCTCAACAGCACGATTATTAATTTCATGTACCGGCAAAGCAAAGGACTGTAACTTATTACGATCACCTGTCATGTATACCTCCAGCTCCTTGAGTCTGAATCTAACCCTTTCAAAAAAAAGATTCAGGCTTCTAACTTTCAATCCAATGAGATTCGAGCGATGATCAGATGAATCGGAAACAAATAACTTAAGATTAAAGATAATCTGGTTAAAACGGAACAACAGACTATTGAGATTTCGCTTGAATGCCGGGATATTATCAATTGAAGTGTAAGCAACAGTATCAAACATGCCAACAAAAAAAGTTTTCAATCCCATTTCGTTCAATTGCCTTGCCATCTCATACGCGATAATTCCACCAAGGCTGAAACCTGCCAGGGCAAATGGCCCCATAGGACTCACAGTCCGCATTTCGGAGATGTAATGGGCAGCTATTTCCTCAATCGTTTCGAGAGGTTTTTCTCTCCCGTCAAGCCCCTTTGCCTGCAACGCATACACCGGCTGACCGGCAGAGAAATGCAGAACGAGCGAATTATATAGCAAGACATTAAGACCTGCACCATGAATCAGAAAAACAGGTGGCTTATAGCCCATTGGTCTGATGGTGACCAACGATCGCCACAATGTACTCGTTTCACCCATAGCGACTTTTGCTGAAAGCTCCCTGAGTGTACTGTAATGAAATAAGGTAGCCAGTGGCAACCGGAGGTTAAACTTAAGCTCAATGCGCGCCATGAGACCTACAGCCATCAACGAATCACCACCCAGATCAAAAAAATCATCAGTTACCGAAATATGCTCTATCCTCAGAATCTCTCTCCAAATGTCGAGCATTTTCTTTTCATCAGAATTCAGGGGAGCCTCTTCCTGATGCCGTGGGTTCACCTCGGAAACCTCGGGAGCCGGGAGTGAATTTCTATCAATTTTACCACTGCTGGTGATTGGCAGAACTTCCAGCCAGACATAGACAGAGGGAATCATGTAGTCGGGGAGCTTACCCTTCAAAAAATCTTTGAAAGAAACATCAATCGATTGCTGATGCACTTCAGGCTCCAGATATGCAACCAGCCGCTTGATGGCACCCTGCTCTTCCCGTAAAACTACCACTGCCTGCCGAACAGCCGGATGGGTGGCTAAAAGTGATTCTATTTCTCCAGGCTCTATTCTGAATCCCCGCAATTTTATTTGGTAATCGTTTCGCCCCAGGTATTCCAGCGTCTCATCATTTCGAAATTTCACCATGTCTCCTGTACGATAGAGCCGTGCTCCCGGTGTATGGTCGAACGGGTTGGGAAGAAACATAACATGGTTCAGTTCTGGCCTGTTAAGATAACCAATGGCTACCCCTTCTCCCCCAATAAGCAATTCCCCTGGAACACCCGGTGGTACCGGATTGAGGTATTCGTCGGCAACATAGAGATAATTATTGGCTACAGGCTTCCCGAGTTGAGCAAAAGGACGGGTATCATCAATTTGGTCTATACAGGCAAGAGAACTCCAAATGGTAGTTTCTGTGGGACCATACAGGTTCCATAACCGACGACAGCGCGGCAACAATTGACCTGCCAGTTCGCCAGGTAAAGCCTCCCCGCCACACAAAATAGTTAATTCTGAAGAACCTTGCCAGCCTGCATACAGCATCATACGCCATGTTACAGGTGTAGCCTGCATAAGTGTAATATTTTTCTGCTCAATTAAGTGGCCCAGTAACCTTCCATCACGCTGTTCTTCATCAGAAGCAATTACCACTGTGGCACCACTTATTAGCGGCACGAACAGTTCAAGCGCTGCGATATCAAATGAGACTGTCGTTACAGCAAGAAGTCTGTCGGTGCTATTCACACCAGGTTCGTGCTTTATGCTCCAAAGGAAATTTGTCAATGATGCATGGCTGATCTGAACACCCTTCGGCTTACCGGTAGAACCCGATGTATAGATCAGATAAGCCGGTGCCGACATTTTAATCTCCGGAAAATTGTTATTCTTAGGCAGATGTCTCAAAGCCGGATCATCAACAAGAATTGTTTTAAAATTACCTTCGGGCAACAATTGCTTTGTTGATGCTGAGACCAAAAACAATTCAATTCCAGCATCCCCGATAATGGCTGACAATCGCTCTGTTGGATAACCCGAATCAAGGGGAACATAAAACCCTCCGACTTTCTGTACGGCCAGAAGCGCCAAAGGTAACCACTCATTTCGCTCAACAAAGACGCCTACTGGTTTTCCCTGACTGCATCCAACAGAATAGAGGGCTGTGGCGATCTCCATCATTCTGGAAGCAGCTTCAGCATAGGTCAGGGTTACATTTCCTGCAATAATAGCAGTTACATCTCCAAATTTCTCAGCTATTTCAACAAATAATGCAGGTAATGGTATTCGCGGAAATGACTGTCGGAGATGGGGCCGCCGCAAGGGGTGCCATTCGTCAGTCGGTAACAGGAGCCCCAACTGCCCTATTTTCCGGGTGGAGTTTAAAGCCACTGATTCAGCTATTGTCAGCAAAGCACGACTCATGTGCCTGATTGTAACCTGATCAAATAAAGCACAAGCATATTCAAAAGTGATCCAGACTTCTTGTTCCCGTTCCCTGACAATAAGCGTTAAGTCATATTTTGCCGAATGGCTGGCTGGTTCGATAAATTCGACTGTACATCCCCGCAAACGTAATTCTTCATTATGTGCATTCAGCATATTGAACATCACCTGATACAGAGGAGTAATACTCATTTCAGGATGGAGCTTCATGCTCTTGACGATACGCTCAAAAGGCATTTCCTGCATGGATAATGCCTCAAGCATGGCCTGATTGGTTGCGTCCATCCATAAGGAAAAATCTTCCTTCCCTTCAACATTAATTCTTACCGGTAAGTTGTTAATGGTTGCCCCCATTAATCGTTCAGCACCTGATGCAGTTCTTCCGGCTACAGGAATTCCTATAACGAAATCACGCTGAGAGGTATAACGACTCAGCACAACTGCAAAACAGGACAGGAGAATGGTATTCAGACTGGCACCACGATGAGCAGCAATCTCCTTCAACCGCCTGACCAGTTCCGCCGGGAGGTTAACAGTCACCTCATCACCTTCAAAAGACTGTCGTGCCGGACGAGGTCTGTCGGTTGGCAACCGCAGCACAACGGGTGCTCCGGTTAGCTTCTCCATCCATAGCCCCATCTGCTCAGATGCTGCCCCGGAAGCCAGCCACTGCTGCTGCCAGTGTACATAATCAGTATAACATGGCCTTTCAGGTTCTGCATCAGCCATCTGATCTACAAGCAAGCGATTGTATAATGACCCTATTCCCTCCACAAAAAGGCCTACACTCCGGCTATCAGCAATCAGATGATGGAAGTTAAGCAACAGATACCAGTCATCGGGTGCCAATTGAATCAGACTCACCCTGAAAAGAGGCCAGACAGCAGGATCGAAGGTCAGCCGTTCATTACGCTGAACCCTTAAGGTTACCTCCATAATCTGCCGGCCAGGAGGTAACAAGGCTAAATCGGCAACCGGAATCTGATATTCGAAATCTTTTATAAAATCCAATCCCGGGTTTCCATCAGTGTCTGTGCTGACAAAGGCCCTGAGCATTTGTCGGGCCTCACCAAATCGGTTAAGGGCAAGATTTAGCACACCAGGCTTCAATAATCCATGAATACGGAATGAAAGTGGGATGGAGAAAGCAGCCTCAAGCGTCTCTAGCTGTTCAAGAAACCAAATTCGATGCTGTGATGACGATAAAGGGATTCTGCCTTCCCAATGATAAGGAACGATCACCTGCTCGACAGAGGGTTTCTTCCCGATATGGTCTCTGATCAGTCTTTCCAATCCTGCGAATGTTGGCACTGCAAAGAGATCTCGCAACAGAATCTCCACACCAAAACGCTGTCTGACAAGAGCGAGCAATGTCGCGGCGAGCAAAGAATGCCCACCTCTCAAAAAGAAATTCTCATTAGGTTCGATCGGTACTGAGCCAAGAACACTGCTCCATACTGTAATCAAATCCCGCTGAATTTCATCGTCCGGCTGCCAAACCTTCCCGCTAACCGCACTAATGGCATTGGGAGGAGGCAATTGTGCTTTGTCAACCTTCCCGGACGAGGTCAACGGAACCATATCAATCCGAACCCAAGCTGAAGGCACCATGAAATCGGGCAACTGCCATTCAAGCCAGCTACGCAACTCTTCCTGATCGGCATCCTCGCCAGCCTGGTACCAACAGCATAAGGCTACATCATTATGCATATCTTTAAAAGGAGCGACAATTGCATCGCGCACTCCAGGCCAGTTCCTAATCACTGACTCTATTTCCGAAGGCTCAACCCGAAAGCCTCTGATCTTTATCTGATCGTCAAGCCGACCCAAAAACTCAAGGCTGCCGGTACGGTGAAATTTCACCAGATCGCCGGTCCGGTAGAGCACATTTCCGGGAGCAAACGGCAATCTGATAAACGATCTGTCGGTTAACGCAGGTTGATTCAGATAACACATCGCTACACCCCTTCCGCCTATCAGCAATTCACCAATAGCCCCAGGTGGAACAAGCCGTAAATACCTGTCAACCACATAAACCTGGTCACCCGGAACAGGTGTTCCAATAAACACCGGCTGAAGCCCCACCAATTCAGAAATCTCTGACCATACTGCCACAACAGTTGCCTCGGTCGGTCCATACGTATTAACCAGCCGGGGAGACCCTCCCGGAATTGTCCGCCATCGGACAGTCATTGCAGGCTGCAATGCTTCACCTCCCAAAATCACCAATCTAAGACGTGCAGGTATTCTTAATAAATCAACTTCACTTGATCCGGCCAGATGGTGAAAATAAGCAGTAGGAAGATCCAGCACCGTAATCCCGTATTCATCACACTGCTGCATGAATCGCTGTGGAGAAGAAATCATCTCCTCATCTCTGATAACCAAGGTGGCACCCGAACACCACGTAGTCCATACCTCCTCTACAGAGGCATCGAAGGTGAAGGATGCAAACTGCAACATACGGTCATTTGACGACATTTCGTACTTTACCATAGCTGCCTGAATAAAATTGCTCAGACTACCATGCGAGACTACTACACCTTTCGGGCGGCCCGATGTACCACTTGTGTAAACACAATAGGCAGGCTTTTCCTCTAAAATCGTTTCAAGTGATACAGGTGATGAATCAATGGCTTCATTCAGATCAATGACAGGTACTCCTTCCAGTTCTGGGGGAATGTCCATACTTCCGTCAATCACAACTAACCTGACGGCGGCATCTTTCATGATGAAAACAATCCTTGACGAGGGAAGCTGTGCCGATAAAGGGACTAACATACAGCCGGCATTCATTATGGCCAGCATCGCTGCAACCGAGTCATGATTTCTTCCCGTCAGCAGCGCTACCGCCCCTTTTTCGGGATTGCGCCGTTGAATCGCCATGGACAGACCGTCAGCTCGTTGCCTTAACCAGCTATAAGAATAAATCTTTTCCCCCTCAACAATTGCAATTTCATCAGGATGACTGACAGCCTGCCGGAAAACCATTTCTGTAACAGCAACAAATCGGGGACTCTCAACAGTTTCACCACTCCATTGTTGAAGTTTGGCAGCCGACTGAGCATTTATAAGCTGAACCCGCGATAAAGGGATCGCTGGATCAGTCGTACATTGTCGGAGCATATTGATAAATCCGTCAAGCATGGACTGCATCCATGCCTGATCAAAAAGATCAGCATTGTACTCAGCCATAATGATCATTTTTCCCGGATACTCTTTGATGTATACCGTCAGATCCAGCTTGGATCCGGGATAGGGAAGGTGAATGGCCGTACAATCCGTCTCTCCCAAAGAGAAGGAATCTTTGGCATCACGCTGATGTACAAGCATCACCTGAAATACTGGATTATACGAATTATTCCTGAGTGGGTTCAACCTCCTGAGCAACAGCTCGAAGGGAACATCCTGATGCCCCAGCAACTCAAGCAGATTTTCCCTTACCTGCAATAACCACTCCCCAAAGGTAACACCATCAGGGATGGTAAATCGCACCGGAAGACTCTCGCTGTAAAAGCCTATGACCCCAAAGCTTTCGGCATTATTGCGAGAGGCTGTCATAGTTCCCGTTACAAAATCATCGCTTCCTGTTAGTCCCTGCAACCAGAGACCAAAAGTAGCCATCAACACCATATACGAACTCACGTTATATGCACTGGCCATATCAGAAATTGCTTCCGCCAGTCCAGCTTCAGGATGAAAAAAAATGGATTTCCCGTTGAAGGACTGGAATGCAGGGCGCTGATTCCATGCAGGAAGTTGCAGAAATTGAGGTGCATTACGCAAATACCTTTCCAGATAACGCAATCCGGTGTCGAAGTCGTCATCGTTAAACCGCTTTTGCTGTTCCATCACAAACATTGACCAGCCAGAATTTTCATCTGGCAAATCCGGGGACTGTTGATGAAGCAGGACGTTATAGGCTTCTTCAAGTTCACGGTGAAGGATGCCCAGCGACCATCCATCCATTAACAAGTGATGCGTAATGATGAGCAGCACATGATCATTGGTCGCCATCTTAATTAGTGAAGCCCTGAACAACGGAGGCTGCGATGGATTGAAAGGGATACATGACTCCGAAATGAGGTATTGCGCCAGCGCCTCTTCCTGATTGTTCCTCAGGTCAAGCATCTCTCTGACCAAAGCAAAAGGGACTGTAGAATTGATCTTCTGGTAACCCATTCCTCCGGATTCTCCAAATGATAGTCTCAGGGATTCATGACGATGAATAATCAGTCGGAGTGCCTCTTCAAGAACCCTGTCATCAATAAAACCTCTGATCCGGTATGCAAGCGGGAGATTATAAATCGAAGTTTCCCCACCCATCTGAAAAAGCAGCCAGGGACGTTGCTGCGAAAATGCCAACGGAAATGGTTCGCCCGGTTGAGGTAAACCGACTAAAGGAAGACCATGTTGCTGTGGGCGAGATGAATTCAGATAGTCAGATAAAAGACGTGGTGTTGGGTTGTCAAACAGGGCTTTAACAACCACCTTAACCCCTGTCGATTGGGTGATAAGCGCCCCCAGATGCATTGCACGAAGTGAATCCCCTCCTGTCTTGAAGAAATCATCATCCGGCCCGGCAGGCCAATGCCCCAGAACACTCCGCCACAAAGGTAAAAGCAACTCATTTACCCCCGGCAAAGAAGAACTAACCTCATCTGATTCTTCAATATCTGAAACTAATAATTGTTCTCTGTCAATTTTTCCGTTGATAGTCCGTGGCAGTTTATCCAGCACCAGAAAACGATGAGGTATCATGTAAGCCGGCAAACGGGCTGTAAGCCATTCCTGCAACTGTTCCGCGTTAACGGTATGATCTCCTTCTGTCTCATAATAGCATATAAGCAGGGCATACCCGGATGTATCCCTCTTAAGGATAACGGCAGTTGCCATAACAAATGGCATCGACTCCAGATTCTTCTCTATTTCACTGAGTTCGATGCGATGACCATGAACCTTTACCTGCAAATCGCCACGCCCACGATATAACAAATTCCCATCCGGGCGTTCCTCCGCATAATCGCCAGTCAGATAAAGTCTTTCTCCCGCTTTAAATGGATGGCCAATAAACCGGCTCGCTGTTAATTCAGCCATCCCAAGGTAACCCCTTGCCAGCCCTACTCCACCGATGGCTATTTCGCCTGTCTGCCCAATCTCAACCACATTGTGCATTTCATCAAGCAACAACACCTCATATCCGGGCAATGCTTTGCCGATCGGAACACGGGCTGTTGGTTCATCAACTTCAGAATACCTGTAGAATGTAGCACAGATGGTTGCTTCTGTAGGTCCATAACCATTAATTATTACAGGTTTCGAAGGAAGTTGTGAAAAACGCAAAAGTGTTCCACCAAGTATTGGTTCAACACCTGCCAAAATTCTCTTTAAAGGGACGTGATGTATTGATTGCCGGAGTTCTTTTCCTAATGGAATGAGTACACCGGGTGGAAAATAGCCACTGTTGATCGCCCTTTTGCTGAGAAACTGACAAAACGTATCAGTATCCAAAACACTTTCGGGAGCAGCCAGATGAAGCGTCCCGCCATAACCCAGTACCGAAAAAAACTCCCAAACCGAAACATCAAACACATAAGGGCAAACACTTAAACCGTTGAACGGACCTTCAATCGGAGCTGTCTTTTCAAAAGCATCAAGCATTGCTGCCACAGATCGGTGCTCAACCATTACACCCTTGGGAACACCTGTTGATCCTGAAGTAAACAACACATAAGCTAGCTGTTGAGGCTCAATTTCCGGCAACAGGCCATCAGTAAACTCACCCTGTCCGATTTTCCCTCTTTTTTCAGGACCAATCCATGTAGCGCCATCAACCAGCGGACTGTCCACATCAGAAAGGATGAAACGTGGATTAACCTGTTCAACGATCTGACGGATACGCATGAGGGGTTGATCCGGCGAAACAGGAACCCAGGCACCTCCTGCCATCAATACGGCCATCAGATCAACCACCATCCGGATATTCCGGTTGTGAATCAATACAACCATCTCACCAGCCTGCAGACCTTGAATGACAAACCATCGGCTCAGCACACGACTCTGCTCCATCAAATCGCAATATGTAATCGCTTCATCGCCGGCCACCACAGCCAAACGATCAGGAAACTGCTCAGAACACCGGCTAACCAGAGAGGTTAACGTTTGACCCGCAAACATCTTTGACACTGAAAAGTTAATTTATAATGTTTAAACCTCACAAATTACGTACTAATGTTGCATCTCTCACGCAACAAATCCATCTGGCAGTTTTATCTGTTTGGCTATCACATCTAAAAAATTTAAAAAACCAAGACTAAACAATCCCATCAAAATACCAGAATGATCAAACGCTGTACTAAATTCCAATTAATAGACATCACGATACAATACCGTTACCCGGCTTTCCTCGCTGTCGTTATATTTTTCTTAATATTGCGTTCAAATATATCTAAATAATCGCCTGATGAAACGCATCGCCTTACACTGGCAGATTCTTATTGCCCTCTTTGCCGGAGGTATTTTTGGTTTTTTTATCCCCGACGGAGTCGTTTGGGTAGCATGGATGGGCGATTTATTTCTGCGCCTACTCAGAATGGTCATTATCCCATTGGTGTTCAGCACACTTGTAACAGGAGTTGCAAGTGTTGGAAATGCTGACAATCTGGGAAGGATCGGACTGAAAACAATGTTGTTCTATCTGGCGACAAGCCTGATTGCTATCCTTACGGGCCTTGTACTTGTAAACCTTATAAAACCAGGTGTCGGTGCCGACATTGGATTAGCCGAACGACCAGAAACAATAGGTGTCGTCGGGTATTCATTTCTTGACACCGTATTGGGTATCGTTCCCGACAACATCTTCGCCTCCCTGATGAGAGGCGACATGTTGCCTATCATCTTCTTCGCCATTCTCGCAGGCTTCTTCATCACCCGCCTCGACCAGCATCATTCCAGATCACTCTCGACTGCCTTCAAAGCCTTATCGGAACTCATGATGAAAATCACCATGTTTGTTGTCCGGTTTACCCCTGCCGGTGTATTTGGTATTGTAGCTAAAGTAATCAGCGAACAGGCCGGCGATCAGGATGCCCTTCTGGCTGTCACCGGCCGGCTTGGCCTTTACATGCTGACCGTCCTGATCGGAATCTTCTTCCAGGGGCTCATTACCCTGTCGATTGCCCTGAAAGGGCTGGGTGGCATCAACCCGGCTGAACACATCCGAAACATGTCCGCGGTACTGCTGACCGCCTTCTCCACTTCTTCCAGTAACGCAACCCTGCCGCTGACTATCAGTGAAATTGAAACCAAATCGGGCGTTTCACCTGCCATTAGCGGTTTCACCTTACCGCTGGGCGCTACCATCAATATGAATGGTACTGCCCTCTACGAATGTGTTGCCGTGATGTTCATTGCTCAGGCATACGGAATCGAACTGTCGATTGGGCAACAACTGATCGTGGTGGTAACTGCCTTACTGGCAGCAATAGGCTCTGCCGGAATTCCAATGGCAGGACTGGTAATGATGGCCATCGTGATGTCAGCCGTGGGCCTTCCCCTCGAAGGCATAGGGCTGATTCTTGCTGTTGACCGTATCCTTGATATGTTCCGAACCGCCCTTAACGTTTATGGTGACACCTGTGCTGCCGTCATAATTGCCCGGTCAGAACCTGATGCTGACAAACCAGAGGCGTCAAATTGTGTCATAGGTTAAAACGCATACTGATGTACATAACCAGCCTATCTCTTTATCCCCTGATATTTTCAATTTCTAAATGAAAAGTTTACTCAAACACAAACAATGCTAAAAACATGACAATAAGACGCTTACTATATTTCAACTCTTTTCTCTTACTGGCTATTATGGCCTGTACACCGGCACTGGCTGATAACTGGGATACAGATTACGAAAAGTCGGATGGTATGAAGACTCCCCGTTACGACGCAACCATTGCATTCTGCCGCAAAATGGCCGATGCTTCCCCTCTTATTCACTACTCCTCTTTTGGAATCAGCCCCCAGGGACGGGAATTGCCGCTCCTGATCGCTGATGCACATGGAAACTTTGACCCCGAAAGCGTCCGCAGATCGGGGAACATGGTCATACTAATCAATGCATGTATACATCCCGGTGAACCCGAAGGAAAGGATGCCGGATTATTGCTGCTGCGCAACATCGCATTCAGAAACATTGATCAAAATCTGCTCGATAAGGTTACCATCCTTTTCATCCCCATCTTCAACGTTGACGGACATGAGCGGTTTAGTCCCTACAACCGGATAAACCAGAACGGTCCGGAGGAAATGGGATGGCGAACCACCATGCAAAACCTCAACCTGAACCGCGACTTCATGAAAGCTGATGCACCTGAGATGCAGGCCTGGCTGAAACTCTTTAACGCCTGGCTTCCCGATTTCTTTATCGATACACATACTACCGATGGTGCCGACTACGAATATGTCGTCACCTATGCCCTGGAAGACCGTGGCAATATTGACCCGGCTATCGGAGAATGGCTGGCAACAGGTTTTACTCCTGAATTTGAGCAAAAAATGGAAAAAGCAGGCTTCCCTGTGTTTCCTTATGTTAGCTTCAAACAATGGCACAACCCGCGCAGCGGGCTTATCAGCCGCCCTGCCCCACCTATGTTATCGCAGGGATATGTTGCAGTACATAACCGACCAGGTATGCTGATCGAGACACACATGCTCAAACCATATAAACCACGTGTAGAATCAACCCTTGAGGTAATGCGGATCGCTCTCAGTATAATCAACCGTGAGGCGGGTAATCTGAAACTGATGTATGCTCAGGCCGATGAATCTACTACAAACGCCGCAACCCGCGGACAAAAAATAGCCGTGAAATTCGATGTATCAAAATCCGATAGTCTGATGGTTGATTTCAGGGGTATTGGCTACCATAGTATAAAAAGCGATCTCACAGGTGGCGAATGGTTTATCTATGGTAATAAACCCGAAAAATTCGTTCTCCCTTTCTTCAACAAACCGGTAGTCACCACCTGGGTCGACCTGCCTCAGGCCTACATCATCCCTGCCGAATTCGCTGAAGTCATTAAGCGGGTGAAGCTGCATGGCATCGAAGTGAATACCCTGCTAAAGGAACTAACCATCGAGGTAAGCACTTACCACTTCACCGATATAAGCTTCCGCCCCTCCTCCAACGAAGGTCGCCAGATGCCGTCCTTCAAAACTGAACCAATCAAACGAACCATGGTTTTCCCCGCCGGATCGGCTGTTGTATTCACCCACCAGCGGTCAGCAAGGGTCATCGCCCACCTGCTCGAACCCGATGCTCAGGATTCGTTTATGTCGTGGGGTTTCTTCAACATCTTTTTTGAACAGAAGGAATACTCCGAAACCTATGTCATGGAAAAAATGGCCCGTAACATGATGCGTGTGGACACTTCCTTACGTTCACGATTCGAAGACTTTATGACTCAGAATCCAAATCTGAAGGACAACCAATGGGAACAACTCAACTGGTTCTACCGCCAAACACCATTCTACGATGAGCGACACAATGTTTACCCTATTGGACGACTCACAGTCATTCCCGCCGAACTACAACAAGCCCTCTAACCCGTCAATTCTGGCGGACTATTCGCTGAATACCTGATAATAATAACCCAAAGGAGAAAAAAAATTATTGAAGGAGGAGTTTCCCGGTATAACGTTGTTGGTCTGTCGTTACAAAAACCAGCAGGAAGCCCCTGGACCACTGTCCGGTTTGAATTGTCTGCCCCGGTACTACTTTATCCGCTTTGAACATCGTGGTTCCGTTGGGCAGCATTACCTGCAGGGACGCTGTTTTGCCGGCATTCTCAGGCCAACTGACCATGACACTGTTCTTTGCAGGATTGGGTGACAGACTAAGAAAAGCCTGCATCTCATACTCAGGCACACCTGTACAATCCACAACCTCCACGGTTACCTGATCTGTTGCAGTTTGTCCTTCTGAGCTGGCAACCACTGTATAAATGGTGCTTACTACAGGCGTTACAGTTGGATTTTGTAACGTTGAAGTAAATCCGACAGGAACAGAAGTCCATACATAGGTCACTACACCGGGAGCACCTGTCGGAGTAACCGTCAGATCGGCCGATAAACCAAGACAGATCAAAGAAGGCCCCTGGGCAGTGACAGAAAAAGTCTGGGCTGCCTCCTGAACAGTAAGTGTAGACGTTTTGGTTACCGATTTGTTAAGCGTAAACGCCCCGTAAAAAGTTACATCACCGGTTCCAGCGGCAGGGGCAATCCAACCAAAAGACCAGACAGCAGGATTGGCGCTGGTGGATGATGTCTGGGTAATGTATTTTCCACTCCCGGTAAGCTTGCTGCCTGTCCCTGCAACAAGCGTTCCAAGCAGATTACCTGAAGGATTCTGTGGTGAAACCTCGATCCCCTTTTTACCTGAACCGGTCAGGGTTACGGTAACCGTATAGGTGTTTCCGGGTACATATCCTTCAACAGGAATATCTGAAGTAATCCACCCCGTCACAGGAGTCGTTGCTCCACCATGACATTGAACACAGTCTTTGCCATCTCCCGGAGAGCCGGTATACCCTGCCGGAGCACCTCCCGGGTAATCAGCATTGTCGCCACTATAGGCCGAAAAAAGCCAGAGCCCGGCCATTAGGATAAGAAAAGCAAAAAGAACACGGTTGTGGACTAATCTTGTAATCTTCATCTTAAGATGTTTTAATTTTCAGACCGCCTGCCTCTGCAACCTGTCGGTCAGCATTGCAGAACAATAATCCGGCGAATATATGTAAAAAACAACATACAACACAAGAATCAATAAACAACCCGTCCAGTACCAATGAAATCTCGCGCTAAGACAAGTAGCGGGTATAGTTCCTTTAATCCGGCAGATGAGATAATAACGGCACAGAAGACTACTTTTCCCTCAGAATCCGCTGCATCGTTTTCAACAACTGCTCACCCGTTCCAATCTGGTAACCAGAAGTGTAGTAAACTACATCACCTCCTGCTGTAATCACGATGAAAGCAGGGAGTGCGGTTTCGGACTTAAGACCTGTTGCCTTCGAAAATGACTTTGCAAGCTGCCATCCGTCATCGGTGCTCACAACTGTCTCTTTGGGCAAACGACCTGCAAGTTTCTTCCCGGTCGCTATGTCGGTTGCAAAAACTTGCATCCGTATACCTGCCTTTTCAAATGATTCCTTCACAGGCTCCATGTCAACAAGGAAATGTCGCCCGGGTTCTGTTTCCGGATCAATCCACCCGACAATGGTTGTAGCAGAGAGTTTCAGCGGGGTTTCAGCCCATCGGGCAATCACCTTCAAAGAGGCCTGTTCATGGCGTACCAAAAGGTCAATCTTTTTATTTTCCCCTTTGGCAAGGCTAAAGAATTCCTGTCTTATCAATACGGTGCCATCACTCAGCCTGTTGCCGGTAAGCAACCTATAGTAACCCGGATCAAGTTCTATCTCTCCGGGAAACTGACTGATGGGCTTCATCTCCTCAAATTCCAGCGTTTTCATGGCTGTACCATCGAAACGGGCCAGACTGAAATGAATGTAATAAAGTGGTTCCGGCGATTCCTTCGGATCATATACAAGCCTGACCCGGCCCTTCTCTGCTACAAACGTCTGTGATTCTCCGGTGGCAAAGGAAACATTGACCCACCCGTCCTTATAATATTGCGGCATTTTAGTAGCTGGTTCAAGCCGGGCTGCAATACCCAGCGCCCTGCAAGCGGCTACAAAGAACAGATCGCGATTGGATGGATCAGAACGTCTCAACCCAAATACTCCAACTGGCGATATCTGAATACGGTAATAATTATTGACGCTGTCGATCACAATTTTTTCTTTAATCCAGGCAATAATGGCACCCGCTGAAGCTGCATCATCCCTGCTCCTGAGCGAAGCCAGGCTATCGGCTAATAACGACCTGTAAGGGGTCAGCATCTCCAGATCAATTCGCGGATTAAGCACATATAGCCGCCGATGATCATCAGGAGTCAATGTGCCGCCATTGGCCAGATAACGGTTGAGATGGTCGGTCAGGGTCGCCTCAGGGGTATCGTGCAGATCCTTCTCGGCAATGGTCTCTGTAAGTATCAGGGCAAGTTCCCTGTTTGCCGGGGCTGCCTTTTCGAAGAATGACTTAATAGCTGGCCAGTTACCCCGGCTTCTTTGCAGAACAGACCAGAACCTGTCGGCATCGAGTGCCAGTGATGCCGCTAACGCTCTGGCTTCATCTTTGTTAATAAAGGTAGAGATATAGGCATTACGAATAGAATCCTCAACCGCCAGTCTTCTTTCGTTCTCTTTCTGCCCGGATTCCGACACCTTGGCGGGTTCCCTGACAATCGGTGGAATGTTGTCGGATTCATACACGAATGCATCACCCTGCATGCGGGAAAGCTGTAGAATTAACGTATCAGTGGTTTCAACAGTCAGACGGCTCAGGTTAAAATTTCCTTTAGTATCGCATGCCCAGACCTGAATATCGCCAAGTCCTGTCTCAAAAAGGGCTATCCCGTTTTCATCGGTCGTAGCGCGATGGAGTGTATAGAACTCGGCATAATTGTACAGCCCGAAGTCAACGGTAGCACCGGGAAGTTGCTTTCCATCGCTGCCGGTCACCTTCACTGCAATCTGCCGGGTGGGGGCATAATTCCCAAGGAGGTTGAGGCGCGCAAATTTATCGTATGATTTCAGTACCTTTTCAGTCCCCTGATAACGACCAAATGCATTGGTATGAACCATCATCGTGCGTAAGGCCGGTCCGGCAAACCAACCCTGATTCAGGTCGGGTGCAGGTTCACAGGCTCCCAGAAATTGCCATTTCCCGTCAATCCATACCTCTACCCATGCATGATTATCGTCAACATGCGCCCAGCGGGGCGTATAGACCTGCCTTGCAGGAATCCCAACCGCACGTAGCGCAGTAGCAGTGAAAGTAGACTCCTCTCCGCAACGTCCATAAGCTGTGCAGATAGCGCCCAGCGGCGAGATGGTGCGGCTGTCGGTTCCCTGGTAGTTGATCTTCTCATGACACCAGTGATTAACTTCAAGGGCAGCATCTTTCATCGTCAGGTTTTTTACCCGTGGTATCAGTTCACGAAAAAAAACTGCCCGCGCTGAATCCAGATTCTCATTATTTACTCTGTAAGGGAGCACGAAGTGACGGAACACATCTTCCGGCACTGTCTTTCCCCATGAAAATGTATCACGGGCAGCGAAAGCCAACCTGACATTTCGCAAGAAAAAAAAGCCATCATAATCGGCCATGTCATTAAGCGGCATGTATGCAAAGAGGAACATCATCGCTTCACGTTCTTCGGTAGTCATATCCTGATTCATCACCCCGAAAAGTTTTCCCTGACGGGCACCTGTAAGCTTCCGGGCAGCCTCAAAGTCAGTTTCTACCTGCTGGCGATAGGTCGTGTCGGTAATAAAATGGATTTCATGTTTACTGCAGCCGGCAAGCAGCATCACAGCAAGCAAAAACGAGAAGAGTCGTTGATTCATGGCAGTTTGGTTAAAGCAGATACACATTGGTGATCTTTGGATTCGCACAAAAATAGAGAAAGTTATTTGAATCATACAAGGGCATCTCGCTCCATATAACGCAACTTCCTGAAATTAACGACATGAAGATCTCTCATTTCTCATTTCTGGCGACCGATTATTGTCAGCACCAAAGCCGAAGGAAATTTCAGCTTTAGGTGTCAAAGCCATAGTTATTACAATTGGCTCCTTTCAGAAATAATACTTATTAAAGATTCACACCGAACATACCCTTAACTTACTGTATTTCCGTTAAAAAGATATGTAAAAAAAGGCTCCGCTCCCTCTTTGACATATCTTTGGCCTAACTTTGGTCTCTTTTTTGCTTGATTATCAGCCTGTTTTGAATTTAATGTCTGGCTACTTAATCTCCATTGAACGAAAATTCTTACAAATTGCAATTTCCCCGATTTCATTGAACGAAGTTTGAACGAAAGTACAAAAACAATCACTGATGGTGGAAATCACTAAATTTTCACTTAACGATATAAGTCATTGTTAAATTGATATTTACGCCTAATGTTTAAAAGTTGATCACCTTATTGGATTTAAATTTTTGATGAGAATCAATTTAATCATTGAACAGTTTGAACAGTTTTTTGACTTAGGCATAAGTATTGTAAGGAGCCGCGGATTTTATTATCGCCCGGAATTTATGTCTGGGCTTTAATTTATGATCTAATTCTGTACGCCAATCCCTGACCGTAAGTCCGGAACGCTGAACGCAAAACAGGTCTCCACCCAAACAGTTCTTTCAATAATGGATGAGAATTCCCATAATAAACGTCATCTTAGAAGATAAGTAACTAACGCTTTTGCTTCGACAACCAGCCTCTTAATTCCTTACCTTTGCCACCTGTTTTTATAAGCTATAAATACCATGGAAACTGATACCAAGAAGAAATTCAGCCGTTACACCATTACATCGGCTTTACCTTATGCCAATGGCCCCATTCACATCGGTCATCTTGCAGGGGTTTATATACCTGCCGACATCTATGCCCGCTACCTCCGCTCGAAGGGAGAAGAGGTACTGTTTATCGGAGGCAGCGACGAACATGGGGTGCCCATCACGATCAAGGCCCGAAAGGAAGGAATCACGCCCCAACAGGTTGTCGACAAGTATCATGGCATCATCAAGAAGTCGTTCGAAGAGCTTGGTATCTCATTCGATGTGTATTCCCGCACCTCGGCCCCCATTCATCATAAAACAGCATCTGAGTTTTTTCGTAAGATGTACGATCAGGGCGATTTTATCGAACAAACCACCCAACAATACTATGATGAGGAAGCAAAGCAGTTCCTCGCTGACCGATACATCACCGGCACTTGTCCTCATTGCGGGTACGAGAAGGCCTATGGCGACCAGTGCGAGAAGTGTGGTACGACGCTGAATGCCACCGACCTTATAAACCCCCGTTCTGCCCTCAGCGGAAACCAGCCTTTGTTGGTCGACACTGCCCACTACTTCCTGCCACTCGACAGTTATGAAGGATGGCTCAGGCAATGGATACTGGAGGGTCACAAAGACGACTGGAAAACCAATGTCTATGGCCAGTGCAAGTCGTGGCTTGATCAGGGCTTACAGCCAAGGGCCGTCACACGTGACCTCGACTGGGGTGTAAAGGTGCCTGTTGAAGGATCTGAAGGAAAAGTACTTTACGTATGGTTTGATGCCCCCATCGGGTATATATCCGCTACCCGTGAATGGGCCGAGGCAAAAGGAGTCGACTGGAAACCCTGGTGGAAATCGACAGACAGTCGGCTGGTACACTTCATCGGCAAAGACAACATCGTATTTCACTGCATCATCTTTCCGGCCATGCTGAAAGGCGAAGGAAGCTATATCCTGCCCGATAATGTGCCGGCCAACGAATTTCTGAATCTTGAAGGAGACAAGATCAGCACTTCGCGCAACTGGGCAGTATGGCTTCATGAATACCTTGTAGATTTCCCCGGCAAACAGGATGTGTTACGGTATGTACTCTGCGCCAATGCCCCGGAGACCAAGGATAACGACTTTACCTGGAAAGATTTCCAGACACGCAACAACAGCGAACTGCTGGCCATCTTCGGCAACTTCGTCAACCGAACAGTCGTTCTCACACATAAATACTTTGAAGGAATTGTTCCGGTAATTAGCGGGCTCAACGATGCCGACCGCGAAACACTTAAGCAATTGGCCGAATTCCCATCAAAAATTGCTGCCAGCATCGAAGCTTTCCGATTCCGTGAAGCTCTGGGTGAAATGATGAACCTGGCCCGCCTTGGAAATAAGTATCTCACCGATAACGAGCCATGGAAGGTCTTCAAGACCGATCCCGATAGAGTACAGACTGTGCTGAATGTCTCGCTTCAGATTTGCGCCAATCTGGCCATCGTCTGCGAACCATTCCTGCCATTCACTGCTTCGAAGCTTAACAACATTCTGAACCTCGGCAGTTCAACATGGAAAGAAGCCGGACAAACTAACCTGCTGGTGGCAGGTCATCAGTTGAATGCTGCCGAATTCTTATATGAAAAGATTGAAGATGACGCAATACAGCTTCAGCTCGATAAGCTCGAAGCCTCCCGTAAGGCCAATCTTGTTGCTGCTGCCACGGTAAATCCCGCTAAATCCAACATCGATTACGACGATTTCGCCAAACTCGACATCCGGGTTGGAACCATCATTGAGGCCGAAAAAGTAGCCAAAACCAAGAAACTACTGAAGTTGAAAGTTGATACAGGGATTGATCAGCGTACCGTAGTCTCAGGCATTGCCGAACATTATGCCCCGGAAGCTATCATCGGGCAACAGGTGGTTATGCTGGTTAACCTGGCCCCGAAAAACCTGAAAGGAATCGAAAGTCAGGGAATGATCCTGATGGCCGAAGATGCCCTCGGTCGTCTTTGTTTCGTGAAGCCTGCAGAGGCTTTCGGAAATGGCAGTGAGGTGAAATAATTCAAAGATAAATGATTGTTCTTTGAGTTATAATTATCATTGTCTGGTTTAAAATCTGCTTTTGTAGGAGATTCGTCCCTCTATTTCATCGCGTTCGGAACGACTGGCTTGTACACCGGATGCATGATGCTGCAATAGTTCTTTTGTTGGCGCTTATAGCTGAACGAATCCCCTGCCTTCTCTACAACAGAAAGAACACGGCCTTTCCTTTCCCTGTTATAGAGAAAAGAAAGACCGTGTAAAAACAATGAAGACAGGCTGTTAAAACTATTGGATAGTTCTAAAACGTATAGTCGAGTGCCTCGCCTCCCACTGTACCACTTACATGACCACCTGTCCCACCTGAATTGAGGATTATGGTGATCTGGATATTGATGGTCTGATCATAACCCGGACCGGTTACCCGAACACCACCACCAAACTGCATGCTCGATGCAGTACCGAATGAACCGCCATAACCGAGAGTAAAAGTCCCTGTCAGTGAAAGGTATGGAGCCCCATTCATTGTGAAGGTTTGATCATTGCACTTGAACGCGTAATCATTGATGGTCTCGGTGAGTCCAAGCAACAATGTGCCACTTTGTACGACACCAGATTCGTCATCATAATTCATCGTGCCGGTAACACTTCCCAGAACATGGATGGTGCCGCCTATCGGACCAGCCACTGTATTATCAACCTCAATATTAATCGGCACTGATGATTTCGCCGAACTTGCATTGGGATTCCATGTCATCCCGGCTTTAAAAATCTCGTTGATCAAAACCTTGTTGTCAAGTGTGACTGTCGCTTCCTCCTCCTTATCCTTACTACACCCGGAGAGCACAACCATTCCAACGGCACAAAACAATACGAATAACTTTTTCATTTTCTGATTGTCAGTGATTAGAGTGCTGACGCCGCACTTTTTGGTCAAATAATCAGACAAGTTCGATAAGCAATAGGTTTGATGTACGAAATAGACCAAAACATTCTGTAACGAGTGATAATATACAAAAGTCAGGGTGGAAACGACATCCCGGCAACCAATTGAGACAGCCTGTCTTGCCACTCATCAATTCCTATGATCAGACCGTAGCCAATGACAAATGTATGGCAATTTGAATCAAAATGGATTCACCACGTAAGAAAAATTCATGCAATTCACATTACAAACAGAGATATCATACAGTACATTCAGTTCCAATATAATTAAAGATACTTTGGAGGTCTCCAATACCATGTTTAATCATTCCATTTCTTTCACTTTTCGGATATGTAATCAACCGAGCTTCTCGCCTCTTTTACTTTCCCAATCCATTCCGCAAGTTTCTGGTGCTCGGGATGAGTTTGGTACTTAACCATTTCATCATAATTGTCGAATGAAATATCCAGGACGGCATCGAAATTGGCATATTCCGATGTCTCCTGGTTCACTCCTACTTCCATGTCCCTGATACCCGGGAAAAAACTCCCCAGAGCCTCAAGCCTCTCTTTTATCAACCGGGCATTTTCACTTTTCGTATTCCCTTCGGCAAAATCTTTTAATTTCCACATCACCAAATGGCGTAACATAATGTTTGGTATTAGTTTAACAATAAAGTTATAAACATCCTCTGGTCTCCATTTCCTCTGATGCAATAAGGCCCGTCATCGTTTACCATCTGTTGGTTTTATAAAACATCACAATACTATTGATTGGTTCGTTTAATGATCCGGGCAAAACATTTTTCTACCAGCATCCTGCTATTGGCTGAGCCATGCGACGGTATAAACCATGAACAACCTGTTGCCAGCAGCTTACCCCAACTTTCGATTAATTGTTTATGGTCTTCCAGAAAGGGGGGATAAACCGACCAGGGGAATACTCCCACCATGGCATCTCCCACGAGTGCAATTTCATCGTCAATAATTACACTCAACGACCCGGGTGAATGCCCTGGTGTATGAAGAATATAGGCATTAAAACCGAAATCCTGCAAATCAAGCCGATCGGCAACCAACAGATCCGGCTCACAAGGTTCACAGGCAATTATGGAAGAAAACATGGGGCCAAAGAACCTGACAATCATTCGTGTAAAGGCATTGGAGCCTTCGGGTATCAACATTTTACCACTACTCAGAAGATCGGCCTCTGCTTTGTGTACAATCACTTTGGCTCCATATAGCTCCATAATCTGCCGGGCATTGTTGGCATGGTCAAAATGGGAATGAGTCAGTATTAAATAGTCAATATGACATATCCCCTTTCTGTTTAACCTGTTTCTCAGCCCGGGCCACATAAACTTCGGGCTGGTATCAATCAGAATATCGGCTCTGCCGTTTGACAACAGAAAAACATTACTCCGGCCACCCAGTATCCTTAGAAGTTGGTATCCGCTATGGGTACTCCAGGTTTTCATGTTACATTTTTGTGATTTGTTACATTTCGTCGGGTGAAAGAAACAAGCGTTTTCGATCACCCGATTTTGATTCCAAATAAACAGCTTTCAGTTGAATTGCACAAATTGCCGGCGTTAGGTTCCGCTTCCGGGCGCAGACAATCAGGTGTGTTACCTGGCAGATGATTCTGTCATCTGACTTCATTGGATAATCTTCTAAAAATATGACGGTTGAATGAGGCCAGATCAGCGGCAGCAAGCAAGACCCCTGTTTCCCGGGATGACGTATCTGGTATCATTAAAAGGCATAACAAAAGCAACAATTCGATGGTACCGGGTGTAATCATTTCTTATCAACGAAGATAATCAATCACAGACACATATCTGTAAAAAGGGTTGTAATCAATATAATCTCTCAGCAAGGCATGGTGACCGTTTCCGTAAATTATAAGAATCCTGTCGCCTTCGTGGATTTTTATACGCATCAGGTTTCTGATAATCCGAAGATTCCTGTTATACCATTGGGCGGTTATCCAATCGACACCGCTGTATTGTTTCCCATCCCCTTCAAAAAGAAAGTTTGAAAGGAAATAGTTCGACTGCATCTTTTTCAGCGCGGCGGCTGAGTTTGTCTCTATATAAAAGTCAACCAGATTCATGGCATGAATATTCTCGTTCAAAGCAATAAGCTGTTGATCACAGTATATGCATCTGTTGGAATCCAGATACCTTTCATAGGCTGAAAAAAAGGCCTCTTTGTCCATAAATCGTTCATAATCGCCCCACGTATCAATACAACAGACGCGTTCAATGCCTGATTCTTTTGCCAGCCTAAACCCAACCTGATACTGTTCGCCAACCGGAAGATCAAAACTACCCTTGCAATAGGCGGTGTATAATGAATCCATCCTGGCCTGCATTTCCACAGGACATTCAACAGCGATGATGGTTGGCTTAAATTTCTTCAGCTTTTCAATTAACTCCTGAATCTCCTCCTGCCGTTGCGGCGACAGCATATCAACCTGTTTATCCTTCTCAGTCTTAATCCGGTCAAGATTGGGGTAAGAGAAATGAAACGTCCCGAGTATGGTAACAGGTATCTCCTGATAACTGACATTTAAGTCTTTAATAGCTTGTGCTTCGCTACACAGACACATAAAAAGGAAAAAGACAACACACTGCAATTTCTTCATAGTACGACTGATTTTGGATACAGTAGTTATATCCCTGAAAGAAAGTAAAATCCCAACGAATAATACTACACAAGAGACGATAAACGATCAGGAAAGGTTACCGCCATTTATTACAGGATATGCGCAAAGCTATTTCCTTCTGGCACATTCAGTTCATCCGCAGACCATTTAACCGAATCCGTCATTAGCCGATCCCGAATCAACAACCTAAAACCATCACATACCTTTTTAAGCACTCCACTATCCTGTAAACCATCCCCTCCGTTTCATGGCCAATGAGCGTCATAGAATCCTTGAATTACCATCTGTGATCATGTATCCACTCATCAAGAAGTCAGGCGTGACCCTCTTTTATTCTGTTTTCAGCATCAGCCCTGCCACGGAAATGATTATAACTGCCCAGGCAAGCCGCTTTATACAGATATTCAACTATAATTCAATTACTTAACACCACCTGTTCGAACAGGCATTGCCTCCTCATCGCTCCTTCCATTTCTGAAATGCCATCGCAAACCACTTCCTGCGTCCAACAACATGCAAAACCATAAAAACGATGAGCAGCAGGGTGAGTTTATCGCGAATCTCGATGAAAATCATCCGTTCGATACCTTTACCTGCCGTCAACAGATCAATGGCCCACGGAACAAATCCCGTAACAGCCACAAGCAGGAATAGCAGCGTCAGGATGAGTACACTTGCATTCTTTCTGAACAGATGTCTGGAAAGAACACCTTTGTACCACTTCCAGTGTGTGTATACGTGGTAAATCATCAGCAATGAAAAGGCCACGATTGCAACCTTATGGGCCACTGACCAATCATAATAATTCATTCCCCAGATCATTTTACCCGAATCCAACGCCCTGATTTGCTCATAAACGACCTGTTGAGGCTTATCTTCGCCACGAATACCTTCAGCAGATCCTCCCATGTGGAATCCCAATTGGAGAATCAGGCCCGAAAGCACTGCTAACAGGCCAGCTAAAAGGACGAGGTTATTGACAATAAAATGACGAAGCATCACCAACTGTCGGGCCGGGGGCTGCTGTTCAGCCCTGTCATTGACTGTGAAGGCACCATTCACACAGCTCTCTACACACATCAGGCAACCGCTGCAAAATGAAGGATTAATCATCAGGGCATGCATATGCCAGGGCAGGTCAATCTTTCCGATAACACCAACAGGGCAGCGGGTCAACAAAGGATACTACACTATGCCAGTGTCCTAATGGATAGCCCATGAAGGATTCTTTGTCCGGAAAATGGATAATATTATCAAAGCAAGGAGCTCAATTAGCTGCCCCTTGCTTCTAAGCAGGCTTTATTTCTGTAGTTCTTCAGAAATTGGATCCTGAGATTTCAAAACAGCTTTTAGCAAATTGTCAAACCCCGCCTTAACCAATTTATCATCAAAAAACTCACTCAAGCGGCCTTCATCGCAGACACCGCAAAGGTTTTCGTTAACCGGAATTTGAGCAATCAGTGGAATTCCTGTCGAATCTGATAATAAATTTCCCCCTCCCTTACCAAAAAGAAAGTATTTTTCATCAGGATGCTTTGATGGAGTAAACCAAGCCATGTTCTCTACAATGCCAAATACTGGAATTCCAACATCGTCACTATGAAACATCGCTATTGCTTTTCGTACATCATCAAGTGCCATACTCTGAGGTGTCGTTACGATAACAGCCCCATTAATTTCGTACTGTTGTAATAAGGTTATATGAATATCGCCGGTTCCCGGAGGGGTATCAAAAATAAGATAATCCAGTTCACCCCAGTTTGTTTCGTTTACTAATTGTTTTAATCCATTAGAGGCCATAGGTCCACGCCAAAGCATAGCCTGGGATGGGTCTATCATAAAACCAATAGACATTATTTTAATTCCAAACTTAATAAATGGCTCAATAAGAGAATTTCCATTCTTTTCAGAAACAGATGGACGTTGGTTGTGCAAATCAAAAAGAGTAGGGATGGATGGACCATAGATATCAGCATCCATTAAACCAACAGAAAAGCCCTCCATTGCAAGGGATAAGGCTAAGCCTGCTGCAACAGTTGATTTACCTACTCCACCTTTGCCGGAAGCTACGATGACAATATTTTTAATGTTTGTGAGCCTGGTTTTTTCAATTGTGTTCATCTAATTTAGTTTTAATAAAAAATATTTTTAAGGTTGTATTCTGCTTTGCAGTATAGGAAACGCAGAATTTCATTACAATACCATGAATGCATGGTTCCAAATATTTATAATAATATCATTGTTTTGCCACATGACTACCTCGCTAATAATAGCCTTCCTGGCTTTAGTGAACAATTATTCTCCAATGGGTGAAGTATAAGCCCGATAACAACAAGTGTTTAAGGATGCATGATTGTGGTACAGGGGTACCGACATCATCACCCTTATGAAGGTTATCGCAAAAAACATGACTCAATTGTTCTGAATGTTCTTCTCCGAATATTCCCGTTGAATGTTTGCGAAGGAAAGCGGAATTATATTTTAATAGCCGAGCCATCATTTTTTAAACATTTAACTGACGGATGTAGAATGTATTAGATTGGTAACAAACCTTTTTTATGAGTTTATCTCTTATTAAAGAATTTAAAACATGAATATCTGCCTTGTCTTTAAATAGGAGTTCCATCATAGTATCTTCCCTGATGGGGTGAACAGCACAAATATTCAGGATATCCTCAATGACATTACCGGTAAAACCGGTATCCGTTCCCTCAAAACCAAGCAATAATTCAATATTTAGGCCTTTATTTGAAAATATCTGAAATGCTTCGTTTATTGCCGGTTCTGCAGGCACTTTAATTCCTGAAATAGCGGGTGGTCGTGTGGGAATAGACAAATATGCCAATGAAGGGCTGATTTGTTTAACTAAATCAGATGTTTGATTTAAAATTTCCGGATTATCATTAATCCCTTTTACAAGCATTGTTTCGGTAACCAACTTGCCTCTGTATTCGGAAGCGAATTGAAGTAAGCCTTCTACATGTCGGTTAAAACTAAGGTCGGCTATTGGTTTATTAATTAATTTCCATGTTTGCTCGCTATTAGCATCGACTTTTATTGAGACCCAATCAGCAAGTTGCAGTTCATTTCTGACATCTGTTTCTCTCAATAAAGTACCATTAGTAATCACAGCAATCGGAATATTGATTGCTTTTAATTTTTCAATTGACTTACCCAGATTAATATCCAGGGTGGGCTCACCATTGGCCACAAAAGTTAAATAGTCAGGCATATCTTTTTCCAGAATGCTTTTAAGATGCCTTTGAACCTCATCAAAAATAATATCCGGGTTGTAAAATTTGCCGCGTGTTATTCTGAACTCCTTTGTAATACCCACCTGGCAGTATACACAGGAATAAGAACATACTTTTCCGGATGAGATATTGTTAATTCCCAAACTTTTCCCAAGCCGGCGCGAAGGTACTGGTCCAAAACTTATCATTTTTCAAAATTTTTATTTTATATCAGATTAAATAACATCCTCCACCGGGGAGGTGGTCACTTATCACGCAATTAATTCATTGATTCAGTAAAAATGCATGATTTATCACGCATCATGCCTATTGCATCGGATGCACGCATGTCGACACAAACACCATAGCCAACACATTCATCAGTATTTGATTTTGGCAAAGCCATTTCAAAAATTAATTCTGGTTAAAAATAATATCGAAAATTCTATAAATCTCTTTACTTATTTCTGAATCGGGCAGGTACTCGATAATACTTTTGCATCGCACCATGGCATGAACTACCGGCTCATAAAAAATAAGCTTCCCAACAACAGGAATGTTTTGTTGATTGCACCAGGTCTCTATACTGGCTGTAACATCCTTGTTTAAGTCGTATTTATTAATTACTACAAATGCCTTTATATTAAAATTAGCTACCAATTCCAGCAAACGTTTCATATCATGAAACCCGGAGTTGGAAGGCTCTGTAACAACAACTACTCTATTTGCACCAGTTACCGATGAAATTACAGGACAACCTGTCCCCGGCGGGCCGTCGATAACGATGGCTTCACAACCTGTTTCCTTTGCTACCCTGCGGGCTTGTTCGCGTACAACATTTACCAGTTTACCCGAGTTTTCTTCACCTGGGGCAAGCCGGGCATGTATCAATTTCCCATTTCTATAATTACCGACATACCATCGACTTTTGTCGTTTTCAACCATTGTGATAGATTGTGATGCACATACCCTTGCACATAGCTTACAACCATCACAGGATGTTTCGGAAATAACAACTTTTCCTTTGACAAAAGCCATGGCATCGAAGCGGCAATAGTTGACACACAATCCGCAATTGGTACATGTGCTAAAATTTATTACTGCTTTCTGACCTGTTACGAACTTCTCCTCAATATAATCTTCGGGTTGCAATATTAAGTGCAGATTAGCTGTATCTACATCGCAATCTGCAACCACCATGTTTTTATTTATAGTAGCAAATGCGGCGCTCAGGCATGTTTTTCCTGTTCCGCCCTTCCCGCTCAAAACGGCTATTTCAGTCATTGTCTTAACTATTGTGTTTTACTATTTCGTAATCGGTCATATTATTAAAATGCCATTTGGTCGGGAGTATTCACACCAAATATCTTATTCATAATAAATAGCATTTCTTAATTACCACAGCTTTAATCTTTTGCAAAAAACCATTTGTGTTGCGTTTGAAAAACCATTAATAAGATTGTCAATTGCACCAGATGAATCAGTTGAATATGTGACCCGAATAACACCATTATCACCAGCTATTATTATGTTTGAGCAGAAAGAAAATGTAGAATCAAAGAAAGTATGTCGGTTTGAAGTAATGAAAAGTGAGTGAAATTATCGTGAGGCTTGGTTTGCGAAAAGATTGACACGCAAATACCAACGTACAAGGCAATAATTACAAACCGTGTGTCAGCATCTCCGTTAAGTTTTGCACAATTGAGCAATTGTATTATACAATTGAATAAATTTAGTTTGAAATTCCGGTATTTCATCTACCAGCATACGACCTTCAGAATAAACTCTGGCAATCTCCCTGTCCATTGGAATTTCCATTAATAAGGGGATGCCGCCTTTTTGCAAATACTTATAAACTTCATCGTCTCCTAAATTTGCCCGATTTACAATTACACCAAAAGGCTTACCAAAATGCTGCAACGTTTCAACGGATAGCTTAAGGTCGTTAAGTCCAAAAGGTGTGGGTTCGGTAACTAATACAACAAAATCGGCCTCATTCACTGTAGCTATAAAAGGGCAGGCTATGCCGGGAGGTGAATCGAATATATTTATTGTTTTGTCATTTGTTTTCCCTATTGCATATTTTATAACGGGGACAGGTGAATATACTCCAACCTCACAACGACCTTCAACAATATGCACATCGGAATTGAGGGATATAGATTGGACGGTACCAAGTTTCTTCTCTTTTTCCGAAATTGCCCCAAACTTGCATGCAACAGAACAAGCACCACAATCATGACACAAATCTTCCACTACCTTTATAAAGCCAGAAAGAGGCAGGTAAACAATAGCATGGTAGCTACAATACTCGTGACACTTCCCACAGAAAACACAATTATCAGGGTTGATAACAGGAATGTGCTGCGCAACTATATCACAGTTAGACACATCACCCTTGATAAACTCTGTAACATTGGGTTCTTCGGCATCGCAGTCAACTATGGTTATTGGTATCCCTTCTTTTTGAATTGCCCGGAAGAGGTTTGTTGAAATAAGAGTTTTGCCTGTACCACCCTTACCGCTTGCAATAGCTATATTCATATTTTAGTATTGTTCCTTATTACAACAAAATCGCCATTTCTAACATGTAAAGCATCAGCAATTACATCACATTTAACCATAAGAAGGAAATAGACTACTTTGTTTGTTTTACCTAAAAGACCTTCTAAATTGCCTTGTCCTTTAGAAATGATAACATCAGCCTGGTTAAATAATCCCCTGAACTCTGTCGAACAATGTTCAATGATAGTCGAAGGTGCATCATAACCGTTTGATATAACGTGGGCAACCTTGTCCATGCCAACATACTTCACATCCTCCATCGTAGAATCATTAATAACGGGAGCTCCGCGAACGGCATAATACAAATTGGGGTGCCTGATATGCTCGATAAAAAGTTTATCCAAAACTATCTCCCCGGAATTATCGCCCAAATAAAGAACTGTATTTGCTTCTGAAAGTGCCTGTTTTAATTCGTCAGAATGGTCAATCGCGAAATCAGATTGAAAGACTTTTTCAATAGTTGACTTCAAATTGAATTCTGTGCTTACGGCATAGTCAATAATATTCCCGGCTATTGCGAGACGCAAAGCAGTGTCGAAAGGATTCGCCGAGTGTAATATTTGTTCTTTCAATTGAGGGTACATACCCAAAACCAAATCGTTGCTTTTTTTCTTTTCTTCCTTGTATGGGTCAGAACAATTTGTAAACTGTTTTAGAATTGCATATAAATCCCTTGAAAATGCCGGGGCAGAAAAATCCTCCCGGCATTTCACATACAAGCCCGCCAAATCACAGGTAAGTTGATTTTTATCGTTAACGGAAAGGTTTTCTTTTTCAATTAATCGTTCAAATGCCTTTGTAAAACAAAAAAAGCACCGATAATCTGAAATCATCTCCTTGTATTTAGTGGTCACAAGTATTTACTCTGGTGACCAATGTAGTGTTAAGCCAATCTGTTACTAACTCTTTGGGACTTTTACTCTCTGCCCCAACATTAACTTTTATGTTTTGCTCAACAAATAAATTAATTGCACGTTGCCCCATGCCCCCGGCAATAACATCCGTAACACCAAGTTCGGCAAGCCACCCGGGAAGCAATCCTGGCTCGTGTGGTGGTGGAGTAATGAGGTTTTCGCCAACGATGGCATTATTATCAACATCGACGATAGCGAATTGCTGACAATGGCCAAAATGAGAACATAAACGTCCGTTTTCCAATGGAATAGCTACCTTTTTCATGTAATCTGATTTAATTTAAAATGTTATTGTTTTATCTGCCCAAATCACCTAATTAACACTGTCAATCATGGTTGAAATGGAGCAAATCTCAGAATCATCCAATTGATGCGTTTTTAAACAAGTGCCAGGCAACTATTTTATCTCCGGCACTGCCAAAGATTTCTATCTGCCTCACAGCATCATATCTCTCCAGGGTTAAACCATCGAATTCTACAGCTTTGCCCAATAAAAAAGCTTAACATCGCTTCCTTATTGTTTGGCAGTTGTTGAAAATGTGGATACGTTCGATGCTTTTCGTAATCCTTGGTTTCTGATATGATACCTATCCTTATTTATTTCATACTAAGTTGTATAACAACTAAAGTCATCCACCCTGATTAGTCCGGCATTGTAATTCTTATCCATTCCCTCTGAAACGATTAGCCTGACCTTTCCCTAACCCTAATCTTCCGGCAAACCCACTGCCGTTCCTTCTGCCAAACCCACGACCCCTGAGTATTCCCTGTCTCTGATTTATTTCGTTCTGGATTTGCAGAGATTCGTTGTCTGCTATTCCATTGCTATCAGGGTTGCATCGACCCATCTTTCTGCCGGTCATTGGTCCTTCTCCATTAGGGCCTCTTCTGTTTAATCCTGCCATATTGACCTCCTATTTAAAAAATTAACACTATTTTAAATCGCTTTTTGTGCGTTTACCCTTTCCCTTTCCTCCTCCTGAATTACGACGCAACCCCAAACCTTTACCAAGTTTTTCGATGGCTTCGTTTTCTGATACTGTCTGGCAATGACCTAATCCCCGGCCAGTGGCTGCCCCCTTCTTTTCAGGACCGGTTCCATCCATGCGTGGCAAATTGTTCAGTCTTTATGATCCAGGAGTTTAAGAATTTCAATAATCTTTTTATCAGGGTCGTTCAGAACAACCAACTGAATTTGTAAACTATCGAAAATGGACTTCACCTTTGCCCCAAATTCACCTGAAACTACTTTTTTAACCCCACGCGAAGCTACTAACTGAACTGATGCAGGACCTGCACCTTCCAAATTCTCTTTGTTGGGATTGGGGATAAATTCCGTTGATTGGCTTTCAGTATCGTAAACCACGAAATATGAACAACGCCCAAAACGGCTGTCTAAAGTTGACTCCGGGCTATTGCCAGTTGATGTGATTGCTACTTTCATGTGTAAAAAATTAAGTGTAATATTATAAAGAACTTACAAGCATGCATTTTCACTGGTATTTTGCTTTGACAAGCCCAAGAGCCCGGTTGTGTCTAATTGCAAACTTGTTCGGTTCATACTGATTATTGTTTATTGACAATTTTACTTCCCATTTTTTAATGGTTCTATGATATCTTTCGTATCATCTAACAATTATATTTATGACAAATTCCCTAATTGCATGGAATACTATAAGAGTGTTACTTCCCAGAGTTACATTCCATACAAATGCATATATCCCCGGTGTCAGCCTGTTTCGCATTGTCTTTATATTGATCCACATCTGTGGAGCCACAAAGTGCACAATTCTTAACTTCAAGTTCTTTCGCGGGATGATTGAACCAACAGCCACAATTATTGCAGGAATACCATTCGCTGCTAAAATAAACTTTACCCCCTTCAAAAACGATTGCTTTACCCAGAACAAATGCCTGAGCAACCTTGCGTCTTCCGCTTTCATAGATACGGGCATAAGTCGGACGGGAAACATCCATTCTTATTGCAGCTTCAACCTGACCAAATAGTTCGAAATCACTTAAACGGATTGCCTCATACTCTTCGTAATTTAAGACTACCGGATTGCTTTCTTCAGGCAATCCAATAGGTCTGAATCCTTTAAAATGAGGTGGATTTGTCATTTTTCGGATACGCTTTGGTCTTGGCATGTATTATGAGCATTTGTTCGATACAAAGATAATGAACATTTGCTAATTTGAGCCATATTTCTTTTCGATTTTTCTCCTTGATCTTCGCACTATCACAAAACAACATGATAAAACTCTAACATACAGTAATTTAATCTGCAAAGGTTCTGGAAACTATCATCATAAAAAGAGTTGGAGGGCTTCTGTGTGAGTTAAAATTTCAAGATCGGGTTAAAACATAATGAATAAGACCGGAAATCGTTTGTCCTTTTGGAGTCAGGTATGCATCTGAAAAAAAATACGCGCTATGAACTGAGGATATATGTACCCTGTAAAGAGCACACAGGAAAATTCAGCAGGTTGGAGTTCACGCATGAAACCAATGCAGACAGCATTTCTTCACCGAAGGGGAATACGAAATTTCATGAGAGTGCCTGTCCCTGATTTAAACATTTCAGCATCAGCCCTGCCGCGATAATGATTAATACAACCCGGACAGGTTGTCTTGTATAGGTTATCAACCATAATTCAATTACATAACACCACCTGTTCGAACAGGCATTGCCTCCTCATCGCTCCTTCCATTTCCGGAATGCCGTCGCAAACCACCTCCAGCGTCCTACAACATGCAAAACCATAAAAACGATGAGGAGCAGGGTGAGTTTATCGTGAATCTCGATGAAAACCATCCGTTCGATACCTTTACCTGCCGTCAACAGATCAATGACCCACGGAACAAATCCCGTAACAGCTACAAGCAGGAATAGCAGCGTCAGGATAAGTACACCTGCGTTCTTTCTGAAGAGATGTCTGGTAAGAACACCTTTGTACCACTTCCAGTGTGTGTATACGTGGTAAATCATCAGCAATGAAAAGACCACGATTGCAACCTTATGAACCACTGACCAATCATAATAATTCATTCCCCAGATCATTTTACCCGAATCCAATGCCCTGATTTGCTCATAAACGACCTGTTGAGGCTGATCTTCGCCACGAATACCTTCAGCAGATCCTCCCATATGGAATCCCAATTGGAGAATCAGACCCGAAAGCACTGCTAACAGGCCAGTTAAAAGCATAAGGTTATTGACAATAAAATGACGAAGCATCGCCAACTGTCGGGCCGGGGGCTGCTGTTCTGCCCTGTCATTGACTGTGAAAGCACCATTTACACAGCTCGCTACACACATCAGGCAACCGCTGCAAAGTGAAGGATTAATCATCAGGGCGTGCTTATGCCAGGGCAGATCAATCTTTCCGATAACGCCGGCAGGGCAGCAGGTCAGGCAATGCCAGCAAGCCTTGCATTTTCGTGTATCGAGGTGTATATGCGTCGTTCTGGTGTGTTCCTGAAATAAAAAGAATGGTTTCATATTGTAGTTGGAATAGCACACAAAGGTGCTCAGGTTTTAGTTATCCCGACGATAACAATTGTTAAGAAATGCACCTATTTCCTGTTTCTGATCCTGCTCAGTGAAATTGGTGTGATTCCCAAATAAGAGGCGATGTAATGCTGTGGTACCCTTTTGATGATTTCAGGATGGTCAGAAATCAACTCGTGATATCTTTCCTGTGGGGTGTCCTTTATCCGCGAAAGAAAAAGCTGTGCATAATTTCTGAACCTCTCGAAAAGAATTTGCTGAAAGCCATCCTGCATTTCAGGATACTCCTGTTGAAGAAGAATAAGGTCAGCACGGTTGATTGAGATGATGGTCGAAGGTTCTATGGCTTCAATAGTATAAAGGCTTGGCTGCTTGCTTAAAAAGCTATCGATTGAAGCCACCCCCTGTCCCTCGAAAAAGAACTGAAAGGTAATATCTTTCCCGTCCTTGTTAAACCACATCCGAAGGCATCCCTGCCTTATGAAATGAACCTGCCGGGCTACTTCCCCTTCGTACAAAAGTATGGTGCGCGAAGTAATCTTCCGCTCCGTGAACAGACCTTCAAACTTCAACCAATTTCCAGGATCCTTTTTTATTTTTTCAATCAGTATATCAACCATCTCTTTTACTAATTCTGTATCTATTTCACGACAAAGAAAAATTACGGGAATTGTGAATACCCCGAAGAAATCAGGCCGAAAACTTCTGATAAAGCCGGGTCACTTAGTTAGTCGGGAAACATGATACAAATATACATTTAATCCTTTACTGCTAATAGGTTGACAATTATGGTCGATCCGGAAAACCAACGACCACCCGCCCATAACAGCTATAGCAAGTGTTAATTTGTTGAAGCAATAAAACCTATCAGAAACAAATAATTGTAACATGATGATGATTGATCATTGTCGCAGTGGTAAACCAGTTACCTGATTCTGGCATAATTACCTCAGTAAACCCAAAGATAGAAAAACAACAGCCTGAATCACTAAACCCGCTAATATGTTTACCTGATGTAGTTTATTTTTCAAAAATCGATACGTTTAAAAAATAACGTAAAGTAGTTATATTTGCAAAATACTGTACCCTGAATGGCCGACTTAAGCAAAACATTTCTGTACCGCATGACCCATATTGATAACATGCCTCATATCCTTAAGCATGGAATCACACATGTGTCTTCGGATCATGCTAATATGAACTATAAAGCCATAGGTGATGACAGTATAATCAGCACCCGTGATAATATTGTTTTACCGGGAGGTAAGAAGCTGGGCGCTTTCATTCCGTTTTATTTTGGTGCACGCATGCCCATGCTATACATAATTCAGAGAGGATATAATGATGTACCTGTAACTCCGGCCAAAGATATTGTGTATTGCATAAGTTCGGTACAGAAAATAGTTGATCACAATTTGCCTTTTTTATTTACTGATGGCCATGCAGTTGATGGACTATCTGCTTTTTATGAGCAAAAAGATTTGCCCAATATTGACAAAATACTGGATAAAGAAGCTATAAATGCGAAGTATTGGCGAAATGATGAAGACCTCGACCTTAAACGGCGTAAAGAAGCTGAGTTTCTGGTTGAAGCTGACATACCCGTTTCTGCAATTATTGGTTGGATAGTTTTTAGTGAAGAAGTAAAGCAACACTTGTTTTCAATGGAAATTTCCGAAAAGATGATTTATGTTAAACCCGCTTGTTATTTCTGACAAATTATGATACAATTCATTGAAGGTAACTTGTTTGAAAGCAAAGCCGAAGCGCTGGTAAATACCGTGAATACCTTTGGCGTAATGGGAAAAGGAATTGCATTGCAATTCAAAAATCAGTATCCCAACAACTACAAACTATATGAGAAAGCATGTAGGGCAAAAGAAATACGGGTAGGAAAATTATTCGTTACAGAAGAAGCCTCTTTATTGGGAGACCGAAAAATAATTATCAATTTCCCTACTAAAACCGATTGGCGTAAACCCTCGGAATATTGTTATATCGAAAGCGGTTTAAAAGAGTTAGTACGGATCATTACCGAAAATAAAATACAGTCTGTAGCTATCCCTCCTCTGGGAGCAGGAAATGGTGGGTTAGAATGGAATCGGGTAAAGATTCTGATTGAAAAATACCTGACCGGGCTGATTTGCGATATTCAGGTATATGAACCCAATGCCATTATTCGTGAAGCAATGAAAAAAGAACGTGTAAAACTAACTCCTGCCCGGGCCATGTTACTGTCAGTTTTATACGAACTGGTAAGAAACAGTGAGTTTGTATCTGAATTTTCGGCCGAAAAAGCAGCCTATTTCCTGCAACGATTTGGTGCAAAAGATCAATTTAAATTAGACTTTCTACCGTATTTCTATGGCCCGTACTCGGGAAAAGTTAAGCATGTATTGTATTATCTGAACGGAAGTTATATCACCGGCTATAGCTCAAAAAATAAAAAACCGTTTGAGGAATTGGGAATCATGTTTGATGGAGAAAATGAGATCAAAAAATATTTAGAACAAACAGATAATATCGCTTTTAAGGAAATTTCAGATAAAACAAAAGCTTTCCTGACCGGATTTTATTCAGCATTCGGATTAGAATTATTATCAACTGTTGATTATATTATGTCCGAAAAAAAAGCCAACACTACTGAAGAGGTTTCCCGTTATATTGAGAGTTGGAGCGACAGAAAAAAGAGTTTATTTTCTAATCCGAAATTCATAGATATTGCCGTTAATAAATTAGAAAAAACCGTATTTGTTTCATAATCTCTGTAATGAATTTCAACAGGTAACTTTTGATTCATCAATCCTCTGAACAGTTCTAACAGACCTGACCTCTGTTATGAATACGCTTAAACAAGATTAATTCATATTACTTTTACTGACTCTGCTTTCTATTACAAGCATTATCCATCACTCCTCTCTATGAGCTTGTTAATACTGTTAATCCTTCCCATAAGATGCATTGAACCAGTTCACCCACCCTGACCTTCATTTCGCTGACTCCCGATTATCCCCTGTGGCTGATTTCTGTCAACTTCTCCCTGTCAACAATGAAAATATCTTTTCCCTTCAATTCAATCAACCCGTCCCGCTCGAAACTTTTGAGCAATTTCACGGCATTTTCGGCCGAAACAAATGCAAAATCTCCTATTTCCCTGCGGGTGAGCAATTGAAAGATGTCCGGGTCATTCTCTCTGAACCCATCCAGATACAGGAGTGTCTCAGCCATCCTGCCATTCATTTGCTTATATAACACCGTGCGGAGTGAACCTAAAAGACTCCCGTTCTTCTCACAATAACGCTTTATAAGGTTGAAACCAAACGCACCATTATGCCTGACAACATTTGCAATAGCATCATTCGCGATTAAAAACACCTGGCAATTGGTCAAAGCTACCGTGGAATAGTTAAAGGGCATTTTCGTGAATACTGCCGACAGCCCAACAAAATCCCCCGTTTTAACAATCTGAAAATTAAAATTCTTCCCCTGATCGTTTTCTACGTACTGTTTAGCCACGCCACTGATCACAAACATCACATACGAAGCAAAGGCCCCCTGCTTTGTAATAATTTCTCCTTTACGGAAGGCTACCTGAGTTTTACTCGTCCTTACCAGATCAACCTCCTCAGGTAAAAGCAACTGAAAGCACGACGCTTGTATATCACAGACAAATTCCTTGTCGGTTTCATGTATAGTCTTCATAGTACGGTTCAAATATCCCGGCAAAGGTAAAACAAAAAGTATGGCAGGCCGGCAACAGCAATAATCCTGTTGCACAACAGCCGGTAACCTGTCGCAGCAGATGGCAAACCGCGTTGCTGCACGGGTTATTCAACATAATTTTGCACCATAATTCAAATTTAAAAATATCATGTTATATACAAATTTAAAACACATCGAATCGACATCTGAACATGCCAAAATAATCAGTGAAAATGAAAATGTGATGGTAATATGCGGCCGTATGGGCCCTATGTGTATTCCGGTTTATGGCATTGCTGAAGAGCTCGAAGAAGAATACAAACATGTGAAATTCTGCGATATGGAATTTGACAACCCGCAGTCATCTGTAATTCGTAATCTGCCGGAAGTCAGGGGCTTTATGGGAATTCCTTTCACTATCTATTACAAAAACGGCAAAGTGGTAGAGGCCACATCAAGTATCCAGAGCAAAGCACAGGTTACAGCAATCCTGGACAAGGAGTTTGCAGTAACGGCCAATGTATAAAAGCATGAATACAAGTAACCACTACGATGTGATTGTAATTGGGGCAGGCCCCGCCGGATTGACGGCGGGGATTTACCTTTCACGGGCAAAGCTCAAAACACTCATTGTAAACGAAGGCGTTGTGGGTGGACAGATGGTACTGACCCACGAAATTGCCAATTATCCCGGTGTTGAAAGCATCAGCGGATATCAGCTTGCCAATATCATGAAGAAGCAGGCTAAATCCTTTGGTTGCGATATTAAATCAAATATTACCATCGGGGACATTGAACTTTCAGGTGATCAGAAAAGCCTTACCCTTTCCGACGGCAATACCTATACCTCAAACAGCGTGATACTGACACCAGGCGGGCGTTCGCGCACACTGGGGGTGCCAGGCGAGGATAATTTCAAGGGCAGGGGCATCTCCTATTGTGCCACCTGTGATGGTGATTTCTTTACCGACAAGGAGATTGTGGTCGTAGGGGGAGGAAATTCGGCACTCGAAGAGGCTGTTTCGCTCACCAAATACGCCAGCAAGGTAACCATTGTGCATCAGTTTGACCACTTTCAGGCGTTTGAACATGCCATCAGGGAGGCAAAAGATCACCCGAAAATAAATTTCATGATGGAATCTGCCATTACAATATTCAATGGCCTCGAAAAACTTGAAAGCATCGGGATACAGAACCTGAAAACTGGCCATGTGGAAAACTTCACTACCGATGGCACCTTTGTTTTCATCGGATACCTGCCGAACACGGAATTTCTGAAAGGAATAGTTGAAATGAACCAATCGGGCGAGATTGTTGTTAAACCAGACATGTCAACAAATATTAAAGGTGTTTATGCCGCCGGCGATAGCATAACAAAACGCTACAGACAAGTTACTACCGCCGTTGGCGAAGGCACCATTGCAGCACTGGCTGCGGCTGACTATTTACATGGTTTAACGGCTAAAAACTAAAACCTCCGGCATGCAAACTACAATCGGCATCTTAGTCCTGATAACGATTCTCGGGTTCTTTATCTACCGCGCGTATTCCAAAATGAAGAATACACCAATGGTAGAAGATCATGAGAAGATATTGACCCTGACTGATAAAAACTTTCAGCAGCAAACGAGAAACAAAATTGTCTTAATCGACTTCTGGGCAAGCTGGTGTGCCCCATGTCGCATGATGGCTCCTGTATTAAACGATGTAGCAAAGGAATTAAATGGAAATTCACTTGTGGGCAAAGTAAACATCGAACAATACCAGTCGCTTGCGCAACGCTTTGGTGTGCGAAGCATTCCGACATTGATCCTTTTAAAAAACGGGATTGAAGTAAACCGGTTTGTAGGTGTAAAATCAAAGGACTTTTTATTGCAACAAATCGGCAAAGTCTAAATGCTAAAGTCCTCCCCTAAACCAGCTTAATTTCGCTGGTTTACCGGTCGATTGCATCTGGTATTTAAAAGCCGGCATCACCCCCCCATTTGCCGGAAACCTAACCATAACCCATACATGGAGGCTTCACATCCAGGAATTTCAGAAATCAGGGCCAGGGTTGAAGGCCTTTTTGAAACTTGCCCCCGATGGCAATCGGGTTTGGAGATTAGGATAACGATGCCATGGACAAAGCCCCCTGATAGCCCCGATAGCTATCCGGAGGGAGCTAAAGCCAAAGCCAACACCAAAGTTAAAAAAGCCCTATTCCATCTCAACAACCACCTCATGATTCCCCATGATATTCCGGGGAACAACATGATCATCCTGCTTCACCCCATCAAGAAGAAATGATTTAACCTTCCGGCCCTTCCCGATCAGCACAATGCTCAGCTTCGACTGTCTGTAAAAGAGATCTGTCAGCTTCAAATAGTGTACACCTTCGGGTAAGAATGGCTCCAGTCGTAAACCATCACCATCCAGCCTGATTCCCGCCAAACCGTAATGGATCATTTCTATGTAAGCGGTAGCTGACCATGTCTGGTTCCTGCACGATTTCCAGTGAAAATCAGGATGGTCCTTCCCTGCTGCCTGATAGCCGCCATCGCGTTGGCCTGTATAGGGGTTGTAGATTTCCCAAAACTGATAGTTTCCCTTATCGGCATCAAGTGCCAACTGTGTCAATCCATTAAGTTCCTTCATAAAGGCAGTTGTATTCCCGGCATCAATACAAGCCCGCGCGAAAAAGCCATTGGCCATCGGCCACACAATATTGTTGTGCCGTCCCGGTTTCCCGGGTGAATAACGCGGAAAATCGGGGTAAAGACATGTGATGCCGTACCCAGATGTCACTGCTTTACCAACCAATTCTGGCGCCTGATCCTTATTCAGGATACCGGTAAGTACCGCGAAGGAATAACCCAGCGCCTCCTGCGATGGATCAATCTTACCAGTATGGTCAATTAAATAATCGAGTTTGTCGTCCGTTGCGTCGTAGAAATATTTCAGGATGGCTGTTTTCAATCCGACTGCTTTGGCGCTGTACATCCCAATGATTACCGGGTCTTTATGCAGCTCTGTGGCCATCCCGGCCAAGGCCAGATAAGCTCCATAATAAACACAATTGGTGCTCAGACACTTTATGGGAGCAGCATTTTTGTGGTCTAGAACAAACGACGAATGGTTAGCACTATCAAACACCGGTTCAGGGTAGCCGGCTATTCCATCGGCCAGCACAGCCGGACCGGCAAACAAGCCATAATCTTCATCAAACACCGTTAGTTCAAGCTGCTTCATGGTGTTCGCGGAACACAGGTAAGCCTGTTGAAGAAAATCCTGATCTCCTGTTATGTTGTAATGGTTGTTTGCCGCCAGCACCCAGAGAATCTTATCCCAATACTGATGACCGATGGTATCGCGGTTCAGTGTAACACTCCATAGCGACCGTTCGGCCACCTCCGGCATGATCATGCTCACCCCGTTCCATGAATTGATGGCAATATCGCGTGTCCACTCCCCCCCATAGTCGCCCCCCGCGGCCAGTATCCCCCTTCTGACATTAATCTGAACCGTGTTAACAGCAAGATTGTATGCATCCTTCAACTGATCATTGTCGCATGCCAGTTCCTGTGCCGTCGAATCAAAAATAAAGAGACTCAAGATAATACAGAAGGTAAGATTTTTCATCTGTGGTCCATTTTAAATTGTTAATCAGATCTCAAAAGTAATCATTAACACCCAGAAGACCTGCCCAGCCTCCATCCATACCCATACGGCCCTGTCCAATTCAAAAACACATCCTGCATTTCGACGATATCTCCGTAGCAAAGAACCGAAATCGAGTCAAAACGTGTAAACAACTCACATCTTTTGTAAAAAAAATTAAAAAAAAGTTTTATCTCTGGCTTACAAGCATTTAAATTATACCAGACTCCGACTGCTTTCGTTCTCGCTTCGAAGTGGCTTCGAAGCGGCTTCGTAAAAAAACGAACGCGAAACGAATCGGTAACGCATCGGGTAAATATTTGGTATAATTATTGTATAAAACTGACGGTTAGAAAGTAAGGGCTGATAACCTCATTATTTTGCCCATGAACCAGGATTGAAATTCAAACCCCCTCGGTCTCCTGTCTGACCGAAGATGCAGCAGTAAAGAAGTATTTCGGGATTAATGGTGCCGAACGTAAAGACACATACAAGATGTGTTTTAACATAATTCCAATTAATAACTCCTTAAATACTCAAATTATGGCTATTGTAACTGGTAATCAAGGGATCGAACTTTCGGGGCGTATTGGCAATGTGATTTATTCAAGGCGCTACGGAAAAACTGTAGCCAGCGCCCTGCCCGACGTATCCAATGTTAAACGTTCACCGCGTCAGTTAAAGCGACAGGCCGACTTCGCGCATGTTATGGCATTGATGCAACTGGTCGGCGAACTCACGCGCATAGGCTTCGGGCGCGAGAACCCAACCCGAAGCACATTTCATGAGGCTTTTTCGTACAACATGCCGCTGTATGAAAACGCGCCGGAGAGTGAAAAGGAAGGGCTTTCGTGGCTTCAGATAAGCGACGGATGGCTTGCCGGAACCGGGCAGGCGGCGATTGATAACATCGCAGAGGGTGAGGCCCTCATCGGCTGGGGAGATCCTGTGCCAGGGAGAAAATACAACGACATGGATCAGGCGATGGTGGTGGCTGTCAACGACCGCCAGCTCAGCATGACGGGAATGCACGATGGGATCTTTCGCGGGATGAAACAAGCCCTGCTCCCCATGCCACCAACAGCACCTGGTGATACGATCTGGTTTTTCATCGCCTTCTTCACGGAAAAACAGGCGCTAGGCAAGTACAGCCTGAACGGCTCGTCGGTCAGCCAGTTTGTGGGAAAGTGGACGGACTGAAAAACGAAAAGCACCTGGGATAGGATTCTGGTTGTTGACTAACAATGGTGGTCATTCAACGGAAAAGCGCACTGCAGGTACCAGCCCGCAACCGTATCGACTTGACTGTTATCATGGTTGCGTGAAATAATTCACGAGACCATGGTATTAGTATAGCCTTTAAAGTTATGATCAGTTACGAAGAGTCGGGGTGTGCTACTGGCTGCACTGACCGTTTACCCAAAGGGGCCAGACAAGGCTGACATGACAGTTCTGGTCAGGAAATCGCCATTGCACTCGAAGTCCTTCCAGGCGGGTCTGGCTCCTGTTACACGCTGCTTTCTTGTAATCCGGCCCTGATGGTGCAACTAAATATTCAGAAAGGAGATGTAATGACAGGTTGTCCAAAGGGAATGCTTTGCGGCTGTCCAATCACCCATTGCGGAGTGGTAACCGATGGTGACCAGCGCAATGGGGTCATCAATTGGTGCGTAACGGGACCATTACGTCCACGTAATGAAGGTTTTGTTGATATCGGCTATTATGTAGCCCAGGGTTATATGGGGCTTATCAAAGAATGGAACACCAGGATTGAACCCGGACGACGGTATTGGTTCAAGCCACATCGTTGCATGTTACAAAGGCGCCACAGCGGGTTAATAAACGCGGTCGTGAAACAAAAAGACGGGAGCTACAAGGTCAGAATCGAAGGGTTGTTTATCGGGTAGTCTGGCTTCTGACCGACAGCGCCGGAGCATTCCGGCGAAAATACAACTTGCATTTGATGACCTACCGGTTGACTTCAAATGGCAGGCATAATATTTACCAAAACCATCCAAACCGATTAGCGGGAGGATATTTCCTGATAACAAACCTGAAAATCATCAGGAATACCAGCGTGTGCAACCATTAAACCTATCGTTCGATCCTGTGAAATTCAGGGTCACTGGCAAGGGCATTCCCCAACGGAACCTGTTCTGTCATCACATTGGAAGTATCAAGTCCATAAGAAATTACGCTGGTCATTGAAAACTTCTTCAGTATATCATAAGCATTCATGATAAACCTGTTAAAAGGGGAAAGGATCGTATCTACAGTTAAAATTCTGTCGATAAGAATAAAGCGGAAGTCACCCTGAACGTGATGTTTGTGCAATGATTCATAATTACTCAACAGCGATAATTCCTTTTTATCGCACATTTCGCTTAAGGCCTGATAAAAGTAGCGGTTGATCCGTGTAGGGACTTTAAACCCCAAAAAGAAATCGATACGGAAAAGTACGCCCGGCACCAGATAATGAACACGGTATTCCTTGGTGTAAGGTTCATCAGTTATATTTATCCGGATCAGCCAATACCGGTCTGCCCGCTTAGGTTGCTTGTTAAATATGGAATAAATAATCTTCTTTTCTAGCTTATGAGGTTTGGAAGCCCTGGTAACATACACCAGATTGGAGGCAAAACGGGGGAGTGATTTATCAGTACTCATATCCGACAATAACTCCTTGTAATCGCTTATGTCAACATACTCAGTGAAAGTTCGCTTAATACCCCTGGCATTGTTCCAGACAAACATAACAAAGAAAATAATCCCGGCAAGCAAAAGTGTAAACCATCCTCCCCGTTCGAATTTGTGGAGATTGGCAATAAGAAAGACCCCTTCGATTGTAAGATAAGAGATGATAAACAACCAGATTAAAATTCCGGGGCGCTTTTTGATTTTCAGGTAATGAAAAAGCAAAAGCGAAGTCATAATCATGGTCAGGGTAATTGAGAGGCCGTATGCAGCCTCCATATTTGATGAACTTCCGAAGAAAACTACAACAAAAATACATGCCAGAAACAGGAGCCAGTTGGTACTGGGAATATACATCTGACCTTTAATGGTAGTAGGATATTTTACCTTTACTTTAGGCCAGAAGTTAAGTGTAATAGCCTCACTTATGATGGTATACGAGCCGGAAATAAGTGCCTGACTTGCAATAACGGCAGCCATTGTGGCCAGTATTACCCCTGGTAACATCAACCACTGAGGCATAGAGGCAAAAAACGGATTTCCCAATTCACCGGTAGTTGGTTGGCTGATAATCCATGCGGCCTGACCAAGATAATTCAGAATTAGCATGGTTTTTACATAAATCCAGCTTACTCTGATATTTTTGATTCCACAATGTCCCAGATCTGAATAAAGGGCCTCAGCACCTGTTGTGCATAAAAAAACTGCACCTAATACGACAATGCCGCCAGGATTAGCGACAAGCAGGTTGATAGCATACCAGGGATTGAAGGCCAGCAATACTTCCGGGACACCCACTATCAACCAGGCGCCGACTGTTCCGATGACACCAAACCAGACAAACATTACCCCGCCGAAAGATCTGCCAATAAAACCAGTTCCAAACTGCTGAAATGCAAAGAGCAAAGAGAGGATGACCAGTGTGATGGGAATAACTGAAATCGCAGGATTGATGATTTGAAGTCCCTCAACTGCCGAAAGTACTGTTATAGAGGGTGTGATGACGCCGTCGGCCAATAAGGTGGCCGCCCCGATCATAGCGATCACATAAATGGCGTTCACCTTGTTACGTAACAGGGCAAACAAAGCCAAAATACCCCCTTCACCTTTGTTATCGGCCTTTAGGGTAATAAGTACATACTTTATGGTGGTTTGAAGCGTGAGTGTCCAGATAACACACGACACGGCACCAATAATCCCCTCAGAGGAGCGGATTCCTTCAGCCAGTATGGCTTTCATGACATACAGGGGTGATGTGCCAATATCCCCGAAAACAATTCCTAATGAGACCAAGACACCGGCAATCGTTAATCCCTTGATAACCGGAGGATGCCCTGATTGATTTATTACAGACATATTCGTTAAAAAAGGCTCGCAAAAGTACAGCAATCCACGGGATTTAAATGACCCGAACAAAAATCTTTACTAAAATTTATATATCCCTGATGTCAAGACCTTTTTCACAATCGATTCCGAAAACCAAAAAGGGTAATTACCCGATGCTTCCCCCGACAAATTCCCTTGTAAGATCATGGACGGGATGGGAAAAAACCTGACCGGCAGGGCCCGATTCGACCATCTCGCCCATGTACATAAACACCACATAGTCGGCGATCCGGCGAGCCTGCCGCAGGGTATGGGTAACCAATACGATGCTGAGCTGTTGTTTGAGCCTGAGGAGCAACTCCTCAATGGTACGGGTGGCCAAAGGATCGAGGGCTGAAGTGGCTTCATCGCCCAGAATGATGGCAGGCTGAACAGCCAGAGCACGTGCAAGGCAGAGCCTTTGCTGCTGACCTACAGAGAGGATACCGGCCGGACTATGAAGCCGTTCGCGGACTTCATCCCACAAACCTACTGCTTTCAGATTTCGCTCGACGATAGCACGAAGGAATTCACCCCGTTTGACGCCATACAGTTTGGGGCCATAAGCCACGTTTCCGAAGATCGACATGGGCAGTACGGTTGGCCGTTGCGCCAGAAGCCCCATCCGTCGCCGGAGCGCAGCCACATCTACGCCGGGAGCATAAATATCGTTTCCATCGATGGTTACCTGCCCGGTGACTTTCATACCGGCGGTGTAATCATGCATCCTGTTCAGTGAGCGCAACAAGGTGGTCTTCCCGCAACCCGATGGTCCGATGATGCAGGTGATACTTTTGGGAGGTACATCGAACGACACATCCGTAAGGATTGGCTTGCCGTGAATCGCCACATTCAGCCCCCTGATGCTTAAAGCCGCATTACCGATAGGATTCACTGGTGTCGTTACCTCGTAATTGTCCATAAAAACTGATGTATTCATCTCGAACAGAATTTTTTCCACCTTCATACAAATTTAAAAATTTCTAATTCCCAATTTCTGATCTTAAGAATCCCGAATTATAACATTGACTCTTGTCTTGGCTCCTGACAGTTTTCGTGAGGCGTTGGCCGACTCCTGAATCTGGCATTTTAAGAGTTTGAGTTATTTTCGGCTATATCTTGCAAGCGCTCTTACCACAAAACTAATCACCAGAATCATCGCCGTGAGTATGAGAGCAGCGGCATAGGCCCGGTTTTGCACCTCCTCAATCGGACTGCTGAGCTGAAAGAAGATGGCCAGCGGCAAGGTGGCAGCGGGGTCGTAAGGTGTAACGGGGATGCTGTCGGTATAGCCTGCCGTGAAGAGCACGGTGGCAGCATCACCAATGCCACGGCCAACGGCCAGAAGTGTAGCCGATACGATACCGGGTCGGAGCTGACGTACCACCACTTTAAGCATTTCATAGCGAGTAGCACCAAGCGAGAAGACAGCTTCGGTAAGATCGGAGGGAACCAGAATGGCCACTTCGTCGATTGCCCTGACCATGATTGGCATAATAAGCAGCGCCACCGCGATGGTACCACCCAGCAGCGAGGCCTGCACCCCCAGCCACATCATCAGCAGAAAGCCAAAGGCACCATAAACGATGCTGGGAATCCCAAACAGCACGTCGAACATGAAACGGCTGGAACGGGCAAGGCGGCCGTTGCGCCGCATCACAAAATTGATACACAGAGCTGTAGGAAGACTGATGATCAGGCTTAACAGGGTCGCCGCTACGATCATCATCAGGGAGCCAACGATGGCATTGGCAATGCCGCCCTCCTTACCGAGATAATAACCACCAGTAGGAAGGCTGGTCACCATCTCCCACGAAAGCGAATGAAGTCCTCGCCGGGCGACGATGTATAGGATATAGAGAAGCACCATCATGATGGTCGCCACTGACAGGAGCATCAGCCCCTTCATGATGATTTCAGTGATACGTCGTTTCATGCGATACGTTGTTTCAGGCGGTGAAGGATGGCATGCGAGATGGCGTTGAAGGCGATGATGATGACGAACAGGATGAGGGCAGCCAGCATCAGCGCCGATTCATAGTCGGGCATCGACATCATTTCGCCATAGTTGTTGGCGATAAGCGCAGGAAGGGGGTACACCGGATTAAAGAGGGAGCCCGGCATATCGGCCACATTGCCGCAGACCATCATCACGGCAATGGTTTCGCCGAAGGCTCGTGAGATAGCCAACACCACGGTGGCCACGATCCCGGGAAGTGCTTTTCTCACGACCACCCGACGAGCAGTCTCCCAACGGGTAGCCCCCAGGGCCAGCGATGCTTCCCTCAAATCGCGGGGAATGGAGGCAAACAGTTCACCAAAGAGGCCCATCATAAGCGGAATAACCATGATAGCCAATACCACGCCGCCTGCCAGCAGGCTGTAACCCGTTGAGAAGTCGACGAAGAGGGGGGCAATGGTTTCAGAGATGAGCGGCACCAGCGTCAGGGTGCCCCATACGCCGTACACAACAGGAGGGATACCTGCCAGCAGGTCGATCACCGGGGCAAAGAGGCGCCTGATGCGTTCGCCGGCATATTCGCTCAGCCAGATAGAGGCCAGGAGCGCGGGAGGGAGAGCAAGCACGATAGCGAGGGCAGTTACCGCGAGGGTACCGGCAATAAAAGCCAGAAAGCCAAACTCCCCCTTCATCGGTTTCCATACCGAAGAGCCCAACAAACTCCAGAGTGAATGACCGCTGAGGATCTGCTCCGACTTTACGGCCAATACCACCCCGATGATGATCATCAGCGCGAAAGCCATCAGGGTGGCAACCATCATAAGGCGGGTGGCTGTAAGGTCTTTGATGCGGCGCGAAAGCTTCATGCTTAAAGATTTTTAAGCTGATCCTGTAACTGGGAGTCGGGCAACCTGATATAGCCTGCTTCCCTGACAAATTGCTGTCCTGAAGTGAGTATCCATTTGATGAAAGCTTTCACCGCGGGTGCAGCGGGCTTCCCTTTAGTCACGAGGTAGAGGTCACGGGCCGGGGGGGATGGATATTTGCCAGCCGCGATGGCATCGGTAATCTGGGACATGGTTTCATAGAAAACCTCATTGGGATCGATCTTTCCATTGCCATTTAAATCGATTGGGAGTACTCTGATGCCTTCGACCTGTCGATGGGTAGTCTGATCGTATGCATAACCGATGTTGTTGAATCCGATACCGGCAGGGTCGCGTTTGACGGCAAGGGCAAGACCCGGGTCGCCGAATACACCACTACCGTTGAGGTCTTCCTGTTTCCCTCCCTGATACTTACCCCATATCTCAGCAGCGCCACAAGCATCGCTGCGGGTATACACGTGCAGAGGTATCTTCTGCTTGATACGGAAAGCCTCGTTCCATGTTTTATACTCTTCGGTGATCCATATTTTACGGGCTACTGAAGCTGTGATACCGCGGGCAAGAATATCCTTCAACGCGGGGTTCTTTGCGTTAATCACGGGTACCACTGCATCGCGGGCAACTGCAACGGCGAAGGCTCCTTTCTTTGTTTCGGCCGGATAAACCTCACGCGAAACCATGCCAATATCGACCATGCCCCCAAGGGCATCAGTCATCCCCTTCCCTGCTCCACCGGCTGATACATCGATGCGGAGGCCGGGGTGAAGCTTACGGAATTCGTCGGCCCACCTGACCATCATCGGATAGAGGGCAAAAGCTCCGGAGATCGTGATTTTCCCCTGGAGTTTTTCCTGCATGAATGCCTGTTTTGGAATCAGCAATCCCATCAGGATCATCACGGCTGCAAAAGCTCTGAAAACAATATTCTTCATTGGTTTTATAAATAATGTGGTTTTATACATCATCAGGTTTTAATCGGCTGCCATTTGCACGGCTTCGGGGTTCCAGGCACCGCCATCCCCTTTCACGAAAAAACTTTTCGACATGTCGGCAGCATCGATCACCTTCATGGTATCCATCGGAGGTGCATAAAAATGAAGTGATACAGCAAAGTCGGGTGTATCATTCATGATAACATGATAAATTCCGCGGGGAACTCCGGCAATCTTATTCTCCACGAGCGGAATGGAGGCAATCAATTCCAGGCCATCGTCGTACAGCAAATTAACAGCCTTGCCCGATACGGCAAAGACACAACCGAACGAATGACCGTGATTGTGAATGTTGCTTCGCTGAAAAGGCTTCCAATTCATCACGATAACTTCAAAGTTTTCTGACCTGAAGACACAATTACGGCCATAAGGAAGATTTCCGGGGTCAGGGAGATGCTCACGCATTTCGTCAACACTGAAAGAAAACCCTTCAATGATGGCCTTAAATTCTGCAGGCCCCTGGATGGTTTCTTTCAGTGTGGTGTAAATTCGGTTTATTTCGATAAGTTTTTCTTCAAACGTCATATATTACAATTTTAACTTTCGCTGCATAACCAGGAATTTTCGGGTTTTTAGCGGATAAACAATTCCTTGTGTCACCACTTCGAGTTCAACAAGGCGGGCTTTATGGTGAGGGCAAAATAGACGAAGTATGGCATCCGGTTGTGCGCGCCAGACTGGGCTTCTTTTATCACTTCAAAGGTTTCGCTCACCGAGGCATAAGAGATACCCAGATCGAGGCCGGTATAGCTGTTGGGTTTATAATTCACCAACCAGTCGTTTTCAACACCTATCCAGCGATCATAAGTAACCTTGTTCTTTACATAATCATTCTGCAGCCAGAAACCATGTACATCGGTTCGTACCGAGAAAGTCTTCGACACCTTCCAGGTGATATTCAAATAGGGATTGACAAGACCGGCACCACCCACATCGCCCGGAAATTTGGTTATGAGATCGAGTGAACCATTGAAGTTGTGGCCTGAACCGTAGAGCGGCGAGAAACTCTTGTCAGTATCTGTCTCTCCGGGTTTATTACCACTGAACAACTCAGCACCGGCCCTGCACTGCCAGTCACCAAGCGTATAACGCACTTCGGGATTCACATACCAGGCTGCCAGATCAACACCTTTGGTATTATGGCCATACTGATACCATGCACCGGCACCCGCCTGAAATGATCCTTTCAAATATTCTATCCGGCCACCACTCGTAAAACGCTGGTGTATTTTCTCAACATTGGTTTCATCCTGCCAGCCGTCGGCAACATTGATCGCGGTGAGAGATAAACGGTCGTTGACAGAATACTTAATGTAATTCATCACAAGCGACTTGTAATTGGTGAAGCCTGAAGGGGCAAAATCGGTACCAAAAGCATTGTCGGCCGATTGATTAAAAGCTCCCGCCAAATGGACAACAAGCTTTGCCCCCTGATATTTCAGTAATGCCGCATCATGAACATTGCCACCGATGCGCCAGTTATTCTCAGCAAAGAGGCGCTGGTTATCGTACGACAGTTTTTGTCGTCCAACCCTGACCGACCACTCAGGAGTTATCCGGGGTTCAACCCATGCTTCAAACACCTGGACAGTGCCGCTCATCGACTTTGGATTCTGGCTTCCCCAGATTCGGAGGTCCTGCATCGAGAAGGCAAGCGACAGCCGGTTTGAATAGTCATAGGCCAACGACAGTCTGGTCCGTTGTCCAACTAAAAAGGCCGCCACTGAAGTATCGGCCGGAAGCTGCTGGTAGCCGTAACGCAATTCAGTACGCGGACGGTACTCCATAGAAAGTGTAAAATGATTCTGAGGGAGGCCATTCTGGCGGGCTATTGCAGCCTCTGCCCTCAAAGAATCAGCTTCTTCGGCCGTCAAAACACCTTTTCCGGTGAGTAACTTCAACAAGTCATCGGTCGTTTGGGCTTTAAGACCGGTAACCCAAAAAAAAGCAAAAAACAGCAGGCAGAGAGTAAGTTTCCAGTGCATTGTCTGATTGGTTAGTGATTGTTTTCTTATTATCAACAATAAAACATGCAAATTTATTCATTATGTTCACCAAAGTAGTGTAGATTTGCAATATCTATTTCACCCTGTAACATGAAATATTTCACCTTTTAGGCTAAAACAATACGTTATGATTGAAAACAGTCAGCTTTTATATCAATGTAAAGATTGTTCGCTGAGACAGTTAAGTACGCTGATCGTTCATGAAGATGAATTTGATCCGATGTGCCGCAACACGGTACAACTCCACTTCAGTAAAGGAGAGACCATATTAAAGCAGGGAGGCCGGGCGACCAATCTTTTATTTCTGCACCGTGGGGTGGTAAAATTCAGTTACCGTTACGATACGGGCAGCAATTACATCATGACCATCATTACCGGGCCAAAGCTGGTAGGTGGTGCAAACTTGTTTTTCCGCGACATCAATATCTTCAGTCTCACAGCCATGGAGGACTGTGAGGTGTGTATGGTCGATATAGAAGACTTCAAGGGGCTGGCGTTACGCAACCCGACCTATGTACTGGCCATGATTGAGCAGGCGATGGATATGTTTCAGCACTCCATCTTCAACTTCATCAGCCTTGCCCATAACCACGTAAACGGACGGATTGCCACGGTACTTCTCTATTTATGGGATCATGTTTACAAGGATTCAGAATATAAATTCACCGTTAGCAGGAAGGAACTGGCAGAGTTTGCCGCCTGTTCACACGAAAACGTGATCAATACTTTGTCGAGGTTCAGGCGCGAAGGGCTCATCGAATTTGAAGGAAAGAAGATCGTGATCCTCAATCATGAAACCTTGACCGAAATAAGCAAAAAAGGATAAGCCATGCTATCAAAAAAGACACAATATGCCCTCATTGCCCTGCAACGATTGGGACTCGAATACGGCAAAGGTGCCATCCAGATTTCTGATATCGCCCGGCAGGACAATATCCCGCAACGGTTTCTCGAGAACATCCTGCTGGAGTTGAAGAAAGCCGGAATACTTGGCAGCAGACTCGGAAAAAAAGGTGGATATTACCTGATGCGCCATCCTGACGACATAAATATGGCAGAAATTATAAGACATTTCGAGGGAACCATCGCCCAGCTCTACTGCGTATCGGAAAAGGCTTACCAGCCCTGCGAGTTCTGCAAGGATGAAGTAAATTGCAAAATAAGGTGGCTGTTTAAAGACATCCGCGACTATTCGTTCAATCTGTTAAAGAACACCTCGCTGTCGCAATTGCTTGCCAACCCACCACTGCCAAAAGCGAAGGATACGGAAGAGGGGCCGGTTCAGGGATAAAAGTTATGCAGCAGGTAAAACATCATTTTACAGGCGATTTCCGGGAGTCAGGTTTTGGTTTCCGGCGTCAGGTGGCAGACGATCGATGACAGCTATACCCATATAGCCGCGGAGCCTGCAAAAAGGGAACAAATGATTACTGTTTGCAATGGCTGAAAGCTGAAAGTTGATCAATCAGGTCAATCAGCCTGTTCCATCGCAGAAACGTACCGGCAAACCGCTAAATTCATTTTTTGAATGGCAGTTCCTGATTTTGGGTTAATTTTGCCCACATAACTTCGTCGCGATGTCAAATTATCACCAGCTTTCTCTTCGCCAGGGTAAGGAGCAGCCCATCAAACGCTTTCATCCCTGGATTTTCTCGGGAGCCATTCAAAAGATTCCAAAACTGAATGCCGGTGATCTGGTTGAAGTTATGTCGTGGCAGGGAGAAGTGTTAGGGTACGGTTTTTACGAAACAGGCTCGCTGGCTGTGAAGCTCTTTTCCTTTGGTGAAGAACCCATTGGTGATTTCTGGCTGCGTAAATTCCAGGCAGCCCTGAGGCTGCGTGAAACGACCGGCCTTACCCCTGAACCCGGAAGTAATGCCTACCGGCTTATCTTCTCGGAAGGTGATGGCATGCCGGGGTTAATTATCGATTTCTATGACGGCACAGCCGTTCTGCAGGCCAATTCGATCGGGATGTATTCCATGCGCAGGCATTTCACCGAATGCCTGCAACAAATCTATGGTGAGACGCTGAAGTCCGTGTATGATAAGAGTGCGGAAACATTGCGCAAACAGGCAGGTTATGAAACAACCGACGGATTCCTTTTTGGTGATAGCGCCACAACCGTGATCAGTGAGCATGGATGTGCTTTCAGGGTTGATGTTATAGCAGGACAAAAAACGGGCTTTTTCCTCGATCAGCGCGATAACCGAAAGTTAGTGGCACAACATGCTGCCGGCAGGAAGATACTGAATACATACTGCTATTCGGGAGGTTTCTCTGTTGCAGCACTGAAAGCCGGAGCCCTGCTGGTTCACTCAATCGACAGCTCAAAGAAAGCCATACAGCTCACCGAAGACAACCTTCGGCTAAATAGTTTTGACCCTCAGACCCATCAGTGCCTTGCTGTCGATGCCATGCAGTACCTTGACCAGATATCTCCAGGGTGGGATCTCATCATCCTCGATCCGCCGGCTTTTGCAAAACACGTATCACAACGTCACAAGGCGCTTACAGCCTACAGGCACATCAACCGCGAAGCCATCAGGAACCTCGCTCCGGGCGGACTGTTGTTCACTTTCAGTTGCTCGCAGGTAGTCGATACGGAACAGTTTACCGCCATCGTGATGGCAGCAGCCATCGAAGCAGGGCGTCAGGTAAAAATCATCCGGCACCTCGGGCATCCGGCCGATCATCCGGTAAGCATTTTCCATCCCGAAGGTTCTTACCTGAAAGGGTTGATGCTTTACATTGAATAATCTCTGAATTTCAGAAAACGCAATGGATTTTACCTTCATCATCATACTGGCCATCGGGCTCAGTTTCGACAGCTTCGCCATATCCGTGTGCACGGGGTTAGCGGTTCCGCATATCACCTTCTGGCGGGCATCAAGGGTTGCGCTGGTACTGGCATTCTTTCAGGGGGTAATGCCGTTGCTTGGCTACTTCTTTGGCCGGCAGATACAGCCACTCATCGCTGAGTGGGATCATTGGATAGCCTTTGCGCTGTTGTCAATATTAGGAATAAAGATGATAAGCGAGAGTTTTAAAACACCAGGTAAAGCCAATACATCGCGTGACCCGTTGGCCTGGATTACCCTGATCTGGATGGCCGTAGCCACAAGTATCGATGCACTGGCTGTAGGATTCAGTTTTGCCTTTCTTGAGATAAGCGTACTGACCGCTACCCTTACTATCGGCTCTGTCACCTATCTGGCCGGAATGCTGGGCATGCTGGCCGGTAAAACCACTGGCCCCCGCCTGGGTAAACGGATGGAGATCATCGGCGGATTGATCCTCATCGGAATTGGGGTAAAGATATTGGTAACGCATTTGAGCCAGGGAGCTTAGGTAGTTACTGGCTGCTGTTCAAATACTTCAGATGTCGGTTGCGAGATGCAAATCTCCGGAATCAGGATCCTCACAGTCGCTGAAACTCAAATCTGGGGTAACCTTTCTCACCCGTATCGCTGTAAAATCCTGTAAATCTCAGCTTATAGAAATAACCTGAGGATTCCCGAATCAGATAAGTAACATTAGAGCGTACGACATAGGTTACATTACCGCTGGTCACATCTCCCTGCACCCTTTTCCAGTCGTAACCGATAGCATCGAGGTTTCGGGTGTATGCCGATGCTGTTGCAAAGGCGAGATCAATGGCATCGAAAGCCGTGATAGTATCTACGCACACCTCAATACTTTGCTGATTGATCAGCACCCCGGTAACCAGATAAGGGTAGGCCTCCCCGATGTCGGTAAACAGCAATGTGGTGTACTGGGTGAACAGGAGATCCCACGCTGCTGACGGAGGTTCTGCCAGTAATACAGAGCCCTCTCCATCAAATAACAGTGCCGTAACACGCGCCGAATCTGATTTGGGGATCTCAATGGATTTGAATCCCGTATCGGTCAGCTTACCAAACCTCAGCCACCAGGAGGAGGCATTTACCGAATCGATAACGAACTTGTAGATACCCCTTGGCCGGCCAGCCAGATCAATTCCACGGTCGAGCAACATCACTTCCCGGCGGGATTCGAAGGTGGTGGTATCGAGCCACACCCCCACTGCATTTGAATCGGGATCCCCATCCGACTTGTCGAATGTCCAGACGGCACCTGTTGTATCGGTGACGGCACCAAAATCGGTAAGGCCCGTATGTGCCAGCCTTATAAACAGTGCTGAATTGAGCCAAACTCTCCATCCTCCCGGGCTATTGTCAACCAACAGATCATAAGAGGTCTTCAGTTGCCTTCCCGTAATGGCAGAATCCGAGAGGTCGTAAAATATCTGATACTGGTAATTCTGGGTCAAACCAATAGTAACTTCGGTAATATTGCCACGAGGATGCGGCTCCACTTTTTCATCTTCCTTAAAACAAGAAGTAAGGAGGAGGAGGATGATGAAAAAAAATAAATTATTCGAAAATCTCATGGGTTAATTCTTTTTTGAAAACTGGTAGCTCACCTTTACGAAATACGAACGTCCCCAACCTACCGGTTGGGTACTACCTCCACCAGAATGAATTCCACTACTGCTCCCACCTGAGTCAATTGAAGTGACATCAAACAGATTTTTTACACCAATACCCACGTTGAGCTGATTGTTCCAAAAACCTTTATTAACAGAGACATCAAGCATATGATAATCTTCAATTATGGTTTCATAGAGAGCACCTGTCTGGTCAGTATAAAATTTAGGTAACCTGCCTGTATATTTGTACCATACAGTCATCGATACATCCCGGTGCAACCAATGGTAAGTAACCTCACTGCTAAAGTCGGTAGTCCACGCAATATTATCTCCATCTACAGAAGACGAAGTACCGGTAACACCAACACCTGCAGAGATCACCAGTCGCGGATAGAATCTGAAGGTAGAATGCAACTGCCCACCCTGTGAACGGTAATTATCAACATTCACGTAATTATAGGATTGCTTCTCCTGTTCTGCAAGAGTGATAATGTTGCTGACATGGTTATAGAATACTGACAAACCAGTAGTCACCTGATATCGGCTTCTATCACGCTGAAATTGTAATACCATATTGAAATTATCGGAATTCTCTGCCTTCAGTAAGGGATTCCCGTGTATGTCATGATTCACATCAACAAAATCCATATAAAGTTCTTTCAACACTGGTGCCCTGAAACCTTTGGCAGCACTACCTCTCAGAGAAAACCATTCGTTGATGTTCCATTTCACATTAAGGGAGTAAACTATCGGTGCAGAGTAACGAGAGTTATAAGCACTTCTTACTCCTGGCTGTATTTCAATTATCGGATGTGGCCTAAGCAGCAGGGAAGCAAAAGCAGCATAGTCGCCCATTTGCTGGCTTCCCCCGTCAATCCTTTTCCCTGTACCCTGTTCTATATTGAAGTCAAAGCCTGCCTGCCAGTTAAGCCAGTGATCATCAGAGAAGCGACTCCACTGACCTCTAAAATTATAACTATTAAAAGTTGATGTATCCTGATCCTCAATATTCGAGGTTAAGATCCGATTAAGAGTGGTAAGGTCTTTAAACCATTTCTCTTTTCGTCTGTTAAAACCTGACCAGGCTGCGAGAGCTGAAATTGATTGATTTTCAGAAATTTTCCAACTAAGATCACCTCTTGCCACATATCGTCGGGTGTAAAATTCACTTTCAAAAGCAGTCTCAAAATATGGGGCAAGCAGGTTTTCTTTAAAAAGAAGAAGTTCATCAAAAAACTGGCCTCCAATTTTTATCCTCAGATTGTTCTTTGTATAGAGCCATGATCCATCAGCAAAAACCTGACGTTTAGGTTTCCATAATTTTGCACGGGAGGTATCCGGATCTGAATAACCTCCAAAAAAATTCCGCCCACCACTAAACATAAAAAGGTGGCTACCGCTCTTGACCGAAAAAGCACCATCGGCATTGAATACACCTACCGATTCGGTATAACCATTGGCACGAACCATAAGTTTATCATGCTGGTTTTCACGGGTAATGATATTGACAACTCCTGCGATAGCATTACTACCATAAACCACTGACATTGGCCCTTCGATAATTTCTATATGATCGGCATTGTTCAGGTTTATCTGACTGAGGTCGATGTTGCCATTCATTCTTCCAATAACCGGAATACCATCAATCAGAAATTTGACATTCTCACCCGAGAGTCCCTGAAGAGAAATATCTGAACCTAAGACAGCATCCTGATTTGTACGGATGCTCACTTCACTGCGTAAAAGGTCACTCAGATTGGTGGCAGCTTTCATTTCGATCTGTTTGCTGTTTATCACCTTCACTTTATAGATCGACTTATCAGCTCTCCTTGGCATGAATTGCGCAGTCACTACCACTTCCTCCATCTTTGTATAAGATGGATTCAGCTTAAGGAGGCGGGTTTCTCCCGGGGTAATTGAATCGTAGACTGTTTCGTAACCTACGTAGGAAATTGCCACAATGGCCCGACCGGGAATGTTGCATGAAGCTTCACCCTTATCGTTGGTCACCACATATTGCATAAAGGTTTTTCCAAAACCTTCAAAACACACATTGGCAAAGGATACAGGAGATCCATCGGTGGCATCAACCACCCTCACAAGGGCAGGTTGTCCCTGAGCCATAGCCGGAGACAATCCGCCGGTGAAGAGCAGAACAGACAAAAGCCATCTGATTATTTTCAACAAGCCTGTCATCTGTTAATAGACGAGAATACGGCTGGTCTGCACTTGTTTTCCGTTGACATATTGCATAAGGTACATCCCCGAAGGCAATGATCCAAGGGTGATACGTGAAGTACCGGCCATCTGAATCTGCCGCCTGACGACCTGCCGGCCCGAAATATCGGAAATGATGATGGTGCCGGCAGCAGGAAGGTCAACATTAACATAACTGGTTGCGGGATTAGGCCAGACATTAAAAGAAGAGACTTCAACATCGCCAACACCTGCACCAGAGACCAATTGATGGCTGAAGTAAAATTTACCTGAAGATGAACCGGCGAAGCCGGTAAACCACAACCTCCTGATATTACCAGCCTGTGTGCTGTCGAAGAAAATAAGAGAATCGGCAATGGTGTATGACAGAGTACCCATATCGAAGGTTTTCCAATCCCAGCCAATTACCTCCCGGTTTTCACTGAAAGGGGCAGCACTCCAGTCGAGATAGTCGGGAGAAACAGGATAGAAACGGTTGGCGGGTGACCCAATGTTATTAAGCACCCCGGTTACAATGTAAGGGATTGTTCCTCCATACAGCCCTGTGTATTTGGTGAACAGCAGATCCCAGGTCTCTTTGGCAGGTTCACGGTCGAGCACCTGATCCGATTCCAGATCATAGGCAATAAAATTCTTTGAGATGTATGGCATGCAGTTCACTTCGGCAAGTTTTTCGTTTGAACCATCCAGGTCGGCATAGCGCAGATGGTAGGTGTTAAGTATAGAAGTCTTTTTGACAATCCAAAGTTTCTTGTACATACCATTACGGGTTTTAATCACGAATAACGAGTCGCCCTCAACATCATGGGTAATGACATTGTAGATGCCCCAGCCATAATCGGGGTGGTTTTTAGAGTTGCGGTTAAAAGCACCATTTTCCCAACTTTCGGTAGAATTGTAAAGGGGAGGCCAGGTACTCAGGCCTGTGGTATCGAGTGTTGCATAACCCGATGTGTCGGCTGTGGGGTAAGCCCAAAGCGTAACACTCCGGCCGTCGTTGGTGATGATTCCGGCGCTCCAGGTGTTGGTGTAAAAGGCGATGTCCCAGTTAGCAGCGGCAGGAGTGGCAACGGTTCCGTTATCCAGGCTGTAATAAACATCGTTGGCGTAGCCTGCCCCCATGGTAGCAGAGTCGGCTACGATTGTTTGGGCGTTCAGTGAGCCGGCAGCCCACAATCCCACTGCAATCAGCAATGATCTGAGGCGAAATGTAAGAGCATTTGTCATGATATAGAAATTAAAGGAAATTTAGGTTTCTGAAATACAATATACCAACTATACTCCCTGAAGAAATCCTCAGGCAGCAGCAGCATCCGTAAAGACGGACCAGATTCAGGAAACAGGGGGAGCCCTCAGACCGTGCCACTTATGACACGACGTCAGGGGGTGGGCTGTCACGACATCAGACTGACGGAGCAGTCCAAAGTATACAGGATAACAGAGATGGGAAAAAGTTGAAGGCATTTCTGCCAATTGAAGGGAAAAACCATGGCTCTCGCCGGTGATGTCTTTAAACGCCTTCAGAGTCTTGTCCTTCTGCCGCTGGCAGTAAAGGGTAGGTGAGATGAGTTCAACGCCGAATATCCGGTTCATGTGGAAATTGACAAGCGACCCCATTGAAAACCACAACACGGTAGCTATCAGGAGGCGGATGACAAATTTTTTCGGTGGCGAAATTCGGTACTTCATAACCTATTTAAGAGCACAAAGGTAGAAAGAATGTGATCAAATCCAATTTACATCTGTAATTCAACACACATAAAGAAATTTTGTTTCAGCAGATTAGAGATTTTATGGAAATAATCTAAGCTCATTATCAGGATGCGCCATCCCTTTAATAAGATCATGATAAATATTTTTGCAGTTTTAAGATTCTCATGTACCTTTAAAAACTCAAATTAAACAATGATATGAAAAAATTCCTGTTCGTTATTTTAGGTTTGGCTCTTCTGGCCGCCTGTGGCGGAAATGCCACATCAGATGCAAGCGCTAATGCTGATTCATCGGTAGTTGCCCCTCCGGTTATTGATACAACCATTGTCTATTCGAATGTAATAATCAAAGTTGAAGGGATGACCTGTACCGGATGCGAAAAGACCATCATCAAAGCACTGAGAACAACTCCTGGGGTTGCTGATGCTGCCGCCAGTTGGGAAGCAGGTATTGCCAAGGCACAGTACGACCCGGCTGTAGCCACCCAGGATGCCATCAAGGCAGCTATCGAAGCAAAGGGGTATAAAGTTGCTTCGATAGAGCTTAAATAATCCTGTTTCGACATGCCGGAGCCATCAATCTACTTCCGCGACCGCATAGCTACATCCGACGACGAAGGGCACCGTAAGTGGGTATTTGCCCGACTTCCCAAAGGACGCCACACCACCCGGCGCCATTGGGTTGCGCTGGTATTGATCCTTCTTTTCGTTGTGACACCTTTCATTAAAGTCGCTGGTGAGCCTTTTATTTTGCTCGACGTCATTAACAGGCATTTCATCCTGTTCGGCCGGGTGTTCTGGCCACAGGACACCTATCTGCTGGGAATTGCCATGCTGACTTTCGTAGTTTTTGTTGTGCTGTTCACGGTTGTCTATGGAAGGCTCTGGTGTGGATGGGCTTGCCCGCAAACCATCTTCCTTGAAATCATTTTTCGCCGTATTGAGTCGTGGATTGAAGGAAGTGCTGCCAAACAGCAGGTTGCCCATCAAAAACCAAAAACTTCAGGGTGGTACCTTCGCCGGCTCCTGAAAATCATCGTCTTCGCGAGTGTCATTCTGGTTGCCGTCAACGTATTTCTAAGCTATTTTATCAGTGCTGACAGTATGATTTCAGCCTGGAGGACGGGATTTACTGACTATCATCGCACCATGATTGCCATGATCGTCATGACCGCTGCAGGCACATTCGTTTATGCGTGGTTCCGCGAGCAGGCCTGCACCATCCTTTGTCCCTATGGCAGGTTGCAAGGGACTCTCACCGACAACGACACCATCATGGTGGTGTATGATTACCTGCGCGGAGAACCAAGAGGCAGGACAAAAGATGGTGATGGGCGGTGCGGCGACTGTATTGACTGCCACAACTGTGTACAGGTGTGCCCTACCGGCATCGATATCCGCAATGGAACACAGCTAGAATGCATCAACTGTACTGCCTGTATCGATGCCTGTGATGCCATAATGACCCGCCTCGGAAAACCCGTAGGACTGATTCGTTATGCTTCTGAGAAAGGAATCTCAAAGGGAACCAAACAACACTTTACAGGGCGTATGGCTTTTTACACGACTGTTCTCACCGGATTGCTCATCTTCCTGTCGGTGCTTATCATAAAACGCACTGAAGTGGAAACCACAATACTGCGAACTCCCGGTATCCTATTCCAGCGCAATGAAGATGGCACCTTCAGCAATCTGTATAATTACAAAATCGTGAACAAGACACGCAAAGACATCAATCTCTCGTTTAAACTCCTGCAACCAAAAGGTGAGCTCCGCCTCATCGGCAATCAGCCATCCGTTATGAATGGGGCGTCGGCCGAAGGTGTTTTCTTTATACTGATCGACTCATCGATGGTAGTTACACATGAAATGAAAATAGAGATTGGCCTTTTCGATGATGGCCATCAGGTTGAGTTGCTCGAATCCTCATTTATAGGTCCTATGGACAAAAGCAAACCATGAAAAAGTCAGGATGGGGCACCCGCCTCGTTATGGGTATGGGAGCTTTTATACTCTTCCTTATTATACTCTTCGTGGTGCTGATCAACAACCATCAGGAGATCGTTGTAGACGATTACTACCCCCGCGACCTGAAATACCAGGAAGTCATAACGCTGAAACAAAACTACGCTTCACTCGGCGAACAAGTCCTGCTCAGCTTTGACTCTGCCGGCCTTCACATCACACTTCCTCACAAATTAATGGGATTACCGGTATCGGGATCATTATGGTTCTATGTGCCGGCTGATCGGTCGGCTGACTTTGAATTACCCCTGGGAGTTGATACAGCAGGCCGACAATTAGTACCAGAACCTCTTTTCAGAAAATCGCGCTATCAGTTAAAGATGACATGGAATGCCGGCAACACCGGATATTATTTTGAAACCGAGATACTGAAACCTGAAAAGCAATAACAGGTTATACTTTTCAATAATAAAACCTTCTCTAATGATTGAATTCATCATCTCCGGACTTTTACTTGGATTTATGGGTAGTTTTCACTGTCTGGGGATGTGTGGACCCATCGTTATTGCACTTCCGCTCCCCGGCAACAGTTGGACCAGCCGGGTAACCGGCAGTATACTCTACAATCTGGGGCGTACGGTCACCTATACCCTGTTGGGTGTAATATTTGGGCTTCTCGGTGCCGGATTACATATAGCCGGTTTCCAACGTTGGGTAAGCATTGCCACCGGTGCCCTGATGATATTAGCCATCGTGACCCCGGCCATCACAGGTAAGCGGTTTGGGTTTGGGAATACCGGTTCACGTATCACCTCCGCTATTCAGGGTACTTTCGGAAAACTACTCGGCCGCCGCTCGATGCGTTCACTGTTTCTCATTGGACTGCTTAATGGCTTGCTCCCCTGCGGACTGGTATATGTTGCACTGGCAGCAGCACTTGCTGGCGGAAGTCTGGTGAATAGTGTATTGTTTATGACAGCCTTCGGACTGGCAACAGGTCCCATGCTCTTACTCCTTTCCTTAGCTGGCAACGTGATCACCCGACCAGTGCGTTCATTTATCAACAAAGCTATCCCCTTCATCGTTGTCCTTATGGGAATTCTTTTCATCCTGCGTGGTCTTGATCTGGGGATCAGATTTATCAGTCCAAATCAAGAACGATTACAATTAAACCCGGCCAAAGAAGAAAAAAAACATAATTGTTGTACGACCGCAATATTTGTTGAAAAACCTGACATTCAGGGATAATTACGCCACTTTATCAGACAAAAGTAAGTTTTAACGGGAACGGATTGAAAAAAATAATTTGCTACTTGTTAATTCAAGCATTTGATTACCTAAATTTGCGAGAGCAATAAATGATGACCATTATCAGAAAGAATGGTCTTACCACACGATTAAACGACAAACCTGAATCATCGGATGCTTAGGTTTATAAAGAATGTATTTTACCTCTATTATGATGGTTTCCGCAGCATGACTGTTGGCAAACGGTTGTGGCTCATAATAGCCATCAAGTTATTCATCATGTTTGCCATCCTCAGGCTTTTCTTTTTCAAGGATTTTCTAAAGACTAATTTTTCATCTGAGGAGCAGCGAAGTGAATATGTCATCGACCGCCTCACCGGAAAACAATAAGGCAACCTTAATCCCAAAACTCTATATATGATAGAATTCAACGCATCACTGATTGAATGGTCGAGGGCTCAATTTGCCCTCACGGCCATGTTTCACTGGTTGTTTGTTCCCCTCACGCTGGGTATCACCTTCATCATCGCCATTATGGAGACTATCTACGTGCGTACTGGCAACCCTGAATGGAAGAGGATTACCCGTTTCTGGATGACCGTCTTTGGCATCAACTTTGCCATTGGCGTTGCCACAGGGATCATCCTGGAATTTGAATTTGGAACCAACTGGAGCAACTACTCCTGGTTTGTAGGCGACATCTTCGGTGCGCCGCTGGCAGTTGAAGGCATCATGGCCTTTTTCATGGAGAGCACCTTCATCGCCATCATGTTCTTTGGCTGGAACAAGGTGAGTAAAAGCTTTCACCTCACCTCCACCTGGCTCACAGCCATTGGAGCCAACTTGTCGGCTCTCTGGATACTTGTAGCGAATGCATGGATGCAGAACCCCACAGGGATGAACTTTAACCCTGATACAGCCCGTAATGAAATGGCTGATTTCTGGGCTGTACTATTTTCACCGACAGCCATCAACAAATTTCTTCATACCATCACCTCATCGTATATGCTCGCCGCCATCGTGGTGATTGGTATCAGTTCATGGTTTCTGCTCAAAAACCGTGATATCCTGTTTGCCAAGCGCAGTATCGTCATTGCCTCGGCCTTCGGTCTGTTGTTTGCAGTAATCACCATCACCACCGGCGACAGCTCTGCCCGTGAAATGGCTAAAGTACAACCGGTTAAATTCGCTGCCATGGAGAACCACTATCATGGGAGGTCGTTTGCGCCCCTGGTTGCATTTGGTGCCATGACCCCCGATGCTGACACTGCCAAGAAACAGAATTTCATCTTTAAGATTGAGATTCCGAATATGTTGTCATACATGGCTTTCGCCAGCCCAAATGCTTTTGTCCCCGGCATCTACGACTTCACCTACGGCAATTCCGAACAGGGAATCCTCTCGTTTACCGAGCGAATGGAGAAGGGCAGGCTCGCCATCAATTCTCTGGCAACATACAAGACAGCCAAAAAAAGCGGTGAAGATTCACTGGCACAAGCCAGTCTGGCCATCTTCCGTGAAAATTACAAACACTTCGGTTATGGCTACGCCAATGCCCCCGAAGACTTTATTCCACCGGTTAAACTTACCTTCTATTCTTTCCGCATCATGGTATTCCTGGGTGGCTTTTTCCTGCTTCTTTTCATCTACTTCTTCTGGATAAGTATAAAAAACAAGGTTGAAGGGAAAAAGTGGCTCTACCTCACCGCCATCTTCTCCATTCCACTGGCTTACATCACGTCACAGGCAGGATGGATCGTTGCCGAAGTAGGGAGGCAACCATGGGTTATTCAGGATCTGATGCCAACAATGGCGGCAGTATCGAAAATCGAGACATCAAGCGTACAAGTTACCTTCTGGCTTTTTGCCATCACTTTCACAGCACTGCTTATCGCTGAACTGAAGATAATGCTCACACAGATCCGCAAAGGACCACAAAACGAAGGAGGACACTAATATGTTTGAAACAATGTCGTTAGAAACACTGCAGCAATACTGGTGGATAATCATTTCGCTGCTTGGTGCATTACTGGTTTTCCTCATGTTCGTACAGGGAGGACAAACCCTGCTCTATGCCATTGGCAAGACAGAAACCGAACGGAAACTCATCGTAAATTCCCTGGGTCGTAAATGGGAGTTTACTTTTACTACACTGGTCACCTTTGGCGGTGCCTTTTTCGCCTCTTTCCCGCTCTTCTACAGCACGAGCTTTGGAGGTGCATACTGGGTATGGATGGCTATCCTGTTTGCCTTTATCATTCAGGCCGTATCGTATGAGTTCAGGAGTAAACCCAATAACTTTCTGGGCCAACGTACCTATGAAATATTTTTGCTGACTAACGGGATACTGGGAACCATCCTGATCGGCACAGCTGTCGGAACCTTTTTCACCGGTTCGGCTTTCTCGGTCGACAAGATGAACCTCCTGAACCTGACCGGCAGCTCAAATGCCATCTCAGCATGGGAAGGTCCTGCCCATGGGCTCGAAGCAGTTCTCAACTTCACAAATGTGGCACTGGGGCTGGCAGTCTTCTTTCTGAGCAGGGTGCTGGGAAGCCTTTACCTGATCAATACCATTGAACATGATGAGATTCTGAAAAGGTCGAGACGCCAGTTGCTGCTAAACAGCGTACCATTTCTGGTGTTTTTCCTCTATTTCCTGGGTGCCGTGCTGCTGAAAGACGGCTTTGCCGTTAATCCTGCTACAGCAGAGGTGACCCTTGAACCATACAAATACATGAATAACTTCCTGTCCATGCCGCTGATGCTGGTATTATTCCTTGCCGGCGTTGTGCTTGTTTTGGCAGGCATCGGTTTATCATGGCTGAAGGATTCCCGCAAGGGGATCTGGTATGCAGGATCGGGCACCATCCTCACTGTATGGATGCTGCTGCTGAATGTGGGCTTCAACAACACCGCCTACTACCCGGCCTTCGACTGTTCCCTTGAAACAGGTTCAGCCGCTTCACAGGCTTTTATGCAAAGTTCGCTGACCATTCAGAACAGCTCTTCAAGCCACTACACCCTGACGGCCATGAGTTACGTCTCACTGATGGTTCCATTTGTACTGGCCTACATCTGGTACGCCTGGAAGTCGATGAACAACAAGCGGATCAGTGAACAGGAATTAAATGAAGAACACCACACCTACTAAACACCAATAATGCTATGACAAGTTCAATTATATGGTTTTTCTCCTGGCCGGTGATGATTATCGCCGCGTATTACTTCTCGCGGTGGGCGCTGAAAAAGTTTGAGAAAACGCTCGAAAAAGGAGAATAAACAGCGCCTTAAACAAAACTCCCTCAACCGCTATCAATTGCAGTTGAGGGAGTTTTATTTAGATTGGCATGCAACACCCCGGCAACATTTCTTCCGGATGAATGCAAACGACAGCCTGTAGGCTCTATATCCTAAGCGTAACAATCATCAGGGGGCTGTTGCAAAACCTTTTTAGGCCATCACCTTTGCAAAGTCCTCGGCAAAGTCAGAGGCCCGGAACTGAATAACCTGAATGGTGGCAACCTTGTTTTTGGTAAACGGGTCTTCGGCCATGATACTTTCGACCTCTGCAAGACTTTGAGCCCGCATCATGATGAGACCACCGGTTCGTGGAATCTGCGGCCCCGATACAATCAGGTGACCGCTTTTGTAATATTTCTGAAGAAAATCTCTGTGCCCCTGCAAATAGATGTCTACGTCTTCAAGCGGTCTGACATAAGTGAGCAAAACAATGAAATGCTGATCCATAGATAATTGATTTTTAGCCATCAACCGATGGCAGGTTTAGTTTAATTGGCCGGGGTCTCTTACAGATGGCCCAACCAGCTTGTTCAGCCGGTAATTTCAAAATGAAAAATGATCTCCACGTTGCCCTTCAACATGCTATATACAGGACAGAGTGAAGTTTCGGCGATATGCTGTGCTCTGGCACAGTCTTCCATTGTAAGGTCGGGCGATTGAAAACGAAGATACAGGTCAATAGCGGTAAATGCCGTGGGATGTTCCTGCCTGCGATCCCCGGTCACTTCAATTGAGAGGCCATTGATGGTACGACCTGATCGGCGGGTCAACAGCAGAAAGGTGGAGCCTACACAGGATCCCAGACTAAAGAGCAGAAGCTCAAGAGACGTAAAACCCAGCCCATCACCAAAGGGTGGTACATAGTCTATCTGAAGCGTTTCGGAAAAGTCGGTGTTGCCTTTAAAATGGAGCTTTTGATTCTGTAGCTCAAGCGAAACGGCGAGCTGTTTTGATTTATCGGTTACTGGTATCATTTGAAAAATGTGATTGATCTTAATGCTAAAATATGATTTCTAAAGGTATAGTTTCTTTCTTGTCGTTATTTAAGGTCAAAATTAATCGTTTTTTAGCTTAACCACGAAAGTATAATATATAAAGACTATTATCATGCCTGGCTGTCTTATCTTTCAAGCTTCTTAAAACCATAAAATATTAGCCCACTACATATCAGAAGTCCGAGTATTGCAGGAATTATGACAGATTTCCCCGATTCTCCGGCATTTTGAATACTCCAAACAATCTTTCCGGTTGCCATTAAAACTACTACTCCAAGGCCCATTAATAAACTGCGTTTCCAGCATGCAAGTCCTAATGCAAAGAATGAAACAGGAACGGTAAAAATTAGCATTATTTTTTTATAATTCCATTCTCCATAAAGCCAGTCCTTTTCAAATTGAAGAAAATCTTTAACACTTTCACTTACCATTTCAGGTCTATTAAACCAAAACATGCTTGTAAAAAGGCAGAATATAGTTACCGAAATCCCTGCCCAGTTGCGCTTGTAAGCAAAAAAACAAAAAGGGATAAGGAAAATTGGTCTTATATACCAACTCCATTGGTTGTGATGCCTGTCAAAAACCCAGTCAAAGAAAGCGTGATTTGTCATTGATACAACCAAAAACAAAATGGTCAATGCCAAAAACAGTAATGCGATTATTCTGTCTTTACTAATCTGATACATATGCATTCCCTTTTTATTTGCTTTTCGATTCCCGGATGCTTTTAACAATGAAAGATAACGTCCAGCCAATTTGATGAGAAAGGATGGGGTGAAGCTACCGCCCTCATCCCTTATGTGTCAGTAAGACCAGATGTGCCTCACCCTATATTCAAAAAGGCACTGCTAAGCATTGGCCTTTCCTTTTTCCCTATCGGCTAATAATAAAAGCAGACAAACACCCATAAATGAAAAAACAATTGTTACAGCTACAATCAAATTGTTCTTAATCCTAAGTTTCATTAAGTCTCTAATAATAAATAATGAAATCACGATATTAATAAAAAATTGAAAAATCAAAGGGAAATTCGCCCTGATATAACCCATTTCCCTGAGTTGCCCGGATGTCATTGGAAAAAAATTCTGCTCTATAATTGGAAGGAAAAAAGCCAAACAATATGAAATGACTAAAATGATTGCATATTTGTTAACCAATTTCATATAATTCAAATTTGTCATACTATTTAATTTTATTATCAAGTTCATTATTATACCCTATAAAAAAAAACGCCAGTCCGACCAAATTCTGTAGGACTACTAATAACAAGATTGGAACACTTATATTTCTGAATTTCTTCATGTCGAAGTAAATTATCAATGCCAGAATTATATTGATAAAGTATATGAGATAATTACTAATCAGTCGAACTATGTTTCCTGATTCCTCCATGCCAACATCATATGCAAATAAGATAAATTGCAATTGAGAAACCACAAATACCATCATTCCACCATACAAAAAGACTAGAACAATCATTGTAATGAAATACTTTCGTATATACTTTTCCATAAACTTCAAGGTTTAAATAAGTTAAAATATTCTCTGTGAAATAGTGTTGAGCAGGGATTGAAGGGATTTACCATCAGTATACACTGACTTTTAACATGCCGCAATCACCAATAAACCGCTGAAAACTGCATGCACGATGCTATGAATTGCGTGTAAATGCACTTAATCCAACTTTGCCATTCCATATTGGTCAATCGCTTGTTTTCCATTTTCAACTAGCGAGAAGCTCAAATCAGTCCATTCAGTTCCTTCAATTCCAGTGAGTACAATTCTGTCTTCAGTTTCTGCTATGGTAAATAGAAAGTCTGCAAGATTAGTGTCTTTGCCCGGGGAAACTTTATTCAACGCTGTCATACCATATTCGTCAACTGCTTGCGGCCGGCAGTTATTGAGACTGAATGATAAATCAATCCAGGCACTGCCTTCAATGCTTTTCAATGTAATTCCGCTGTCAGTTTTCTCTATAACAATTCTAAAATTCTTTAAATCAGTTGTTTTCTTTTCCTGAGCAATTAATTCAGAACTCGCTGTTAATACAAATACAGCAATTAATAAGTCCGTAATCAATTTTTTAAAATTCCATTTTGTTTTCATATCGATAGTTTAAAAAAAACCATAGTTTCGTTCACTTACACACCACGGCAGGAACTATTTTTGGCAGGGTACTGCTGGTTGCTTTCCTGTGGAGTCCCGATGCTCACGTTCGCTATCGGGGTTGCGGTCTGCGAGACTTTGTTGTCCGAGCGGGAACCCCAATTGTTATATAGTTTTTGATGAACGAAATCCCGCCTGCGCGGCTTAGCTTTATCAAAAATACCAAATTCTTTTCATTATACAGAGCTTATTCACCACAAAAAACTCCTGACATGAGAAAGGAATCGGTTTTACCATTGCGGAACAGGCCATTAAGGCTATATTAAAACGACAACAACCACCAGAAACAAACCCGCAACTAATTGAATGACTAACAGGTACAAAGCCCTGCATCTGTCCGGTGTATAAAAAGGTAAGATAGTCATCGTAAAAGTATTGCCCGGAATACGAGCGCCAGGTTGGACCATCCAAAGCCAAACCCATGCAATTTCTTAATGCCTTCTAAAATGCCGCCTGTTTGCGTAGAGAGGGAAAACCATGCCATCAGGTCATTTAAAAAACAAAACCCTTCATTTATAGCACTATTCTATCAAAACCAGATAACTTTTATTACCTTAAATTCAGTAATACCTTCAACCACAGCAGCCGATTTTCCGCTGAATTATTTCAATAACTGCCGGTAAGTACATAGCCTGTTAAGGGATATAGTTCAACTTGTACTCATCGCCGGGTCTTGCAGACCGCTCAGAGTCCTATTTATTACCACCTGGCATTTCTTTCAACTCATAATTTGTACTTCGTCCACCGCTTGCTTCTTTTTGTAAGATATCCTTTTTTATCAAATCCTGAATATCTCGAAGAGCTGTATCCTGTGAGCACTTATTAGTTTTTCCCCATTTTGAGGTTGTTAACTTTCCGTCAAATCCATCAAGCAGTCTGTTAATTATTTTTTGTTGCCTGTTATTAAGAATTGTGGTGGAATGTAATTTCCAAAATTCTGCTTTATGAAGTATTATCGATAAAGTTTCTTCTGTGGAGTCAATAGCATTTATTAAACATTGCAAAAACCACAAAATCCATTCTGTAATATCTGAATTTCCTTTTTGTGCCTTTTCCAGTTTTTCATAATACAGTATTCTTTCAACTCTAATTTGTGCAGACATACTATAGAACCGCCGAATACTCTTGTCTGAACGTGCTAATGTCATATCAGTAATTGCCCTTGTAATTCGTCCGTTACCATCATCGAATGGGTGAATTGTCACGAACCACAAATGAGCAATAGCTGCCTTAAGAACCAAATCTATTTCATGCTCATTTTCAAACCATTTTAAGAATTTCTCCATTTCAGGTTCTATTCTGTCAGAACTTGGAGCTTGATAGTGAACTTTTTCTTTTCCCATAGGCCCTGAAACAACCTGCATTGGACCAGTGGTGTCTTTTCTCCAGTCGGCAACTGTGATTTTATAAAGATTACTCCAACCTGAAGGGAACAATGCAGCATGCCAACCAAACAATCTGTCTTTAGTTAGAACCAAGTCATATCTTTGTGTAGCGTCAAGCATCATTTCAACTATCCCCTCAACATAGCGTTCCGATTCTACTGCGCCGGCAATGTCGATTCCTAGTCGTCGAGCGATTGAAGAACGTACTTGTTCTATTTCTAAAAACTCACCTTCAATTTCTGATGATTTTATAACATCTAAAGTAAGAGTATTCAATACTGCCTCATTTTGCAAATCAAAGCCCAGTGATTCCATTTTACCAAGAAGTCTGCCTTGTTGATTTCTAGCTTCACCAAGTTTTATCATCACTTTCTTATTGTCCCAAGTGAAGTCAGTCCAGTTTTTTTTTTCGTGTATATAGATTTTCATTCTACGCAAATTATGCGACAAATATACTTCTTATTCTCCGCAAATGAAATTTTCTCCGCAAAATATGCTCAAATTACAGCAGTTAATCTCTGCATTGTCGCACTTATGTCTGGCGGTAACAAGTGACAATATGGTTAGTAAGGGATTGCGAGCGGTTTCCTAGCAAGTTTCTAGAAAAGTTGAAGCGGGATATAAAGCTTGGCATAACTCTGAAACCCCTATGGAGTATATACTATGTTGAACTAGCTCCCGCCTGCCCGGCTTAGTTTTATCAAAAATACCAAATTCTTCCCTTTATTCAGGGAATATTCACCACAAAAACCTCCTGACATGAAGAAGGTTTCAGGTTGTACCATTGTGGAACAGGCCATTGAGGCTGTATTAAAACGACAACCCTTGCACCTGTCCGATCTGAAAAAAAACCAAGATGGCCATCATAAAAGTATTGCCCCAAATACGCCCACCAGCTCAGATCATCCAAAGCCAAACCCATGCAATTGCTTAATGCCTTTCTAAAATGCCGCCTGTTTTGCGTGGAGAGGGAAAACTATGCCATCAGATTATTAAAAAAAAGCAAAAACATTCATTTATAGCACTATTCTATCAAAACCAGATAACTTTTATTACCTTAAATTCAGCAATACCTTCAACCACAGCAGCCGATTTTCCTCTGAATTATGGCTCTTTTCTAATAACAGTGGGTAATTCATCTGCAAAATGGGTTAATTTTGGAGTAATCCAGCTTCGCGGTGAGGAGATAGACGATGGATA
>MEOA01000011.1 GCA_001768515.1 Bacteroidetes bacterium GWE2_42_24
CGGCATGAAGGTTCTAAACGCGTATTTGCCCGTGTTAGCATATCTATATTAGAAGATCAAAATAACTTAAGATTCAGTAACATATACAGTCACAAGAGTTTCGCTTCGATGCCCGGGGGAGCCAAAGGCAATGTTGCAGAGAGAAGAAGCACCTGACTCCGTGGTTCCCCGTGTAACTTTCGCACAACCAATATCTCGTGTCAGCAAGTCAATGCCAATGTTCTACGATAATTTCGCCCCTTCGGGGCTGCGGTCGTATTTGTAATTTTAGTTCTACAATAATGCCACTCCTTCGGGGTTGTCGCTCTTTTGTTTAATCTTTAGCTCTGTGGTTCTCTGTGCTCCTCTGCGGTTCTCAGTGTAACTATTACTCCACCAACATTCCACGGCAGCAAGTCAAAGTCACGATAGCCCCGATAGCTATCGAGGGAGGGTGGAGTCAATGCCCCCTGTGTTCTGAAAATAAGGCCGTAAAAATTACTATTACATTATATCAGAAACTTACGCGAATCAGGATCATGAAAAGTGGTTCCTGATGGCTACTTTTAGCCGTTTTTGCGGGAAATTATTTCTTTGAGGACTACAAGGACGTGAGTTGAGTTAATGTCGGATTCCACAATGATAAACACTGATTTCTACGTTCAAAAACTTTTAAGATAAAACATCGAAAGCAGAATACTTACAACCCAAAAGCAAAAAGTCCCGACAAGCGGGACAAATAACATTTTCAGTCAGATTGATCAGTTCGGAATCAGGGCATTAATCTCTTCGAGTAGTTGATCAAACAGAAAAGGCTTTGAAAGGATTCTGTCAGCACCAAATAATTTAGAGATACGCAAATAGTCGTCTGCCGGGATATAGCCACCACCGCTCATAGCCAGAATTTTCACTCTGTCGTTTCTCTTTCTGACATCACTGATAAGCTGTAATCCATTATTTCCGGGCATTCTGATATCGGTAATCACCAAATCGAAAGGTTTGGAGAAAAAAGCAGCAAGCCCCTCTTCACCGTTCGAAGCTGTTGTTACCAAAAAACCATGTTTCTCCAACAACAACTTCAGACCGTCAACAAAAACTTTTTCATCATCTACTAAAAGAATACTTTTCATATCGTCTGTTACTTTGCAAGTGGTAAGAACTTTATCATTGATTATAAGCATATGGTATACATATACAGAATAACTGCAAGGATAAAATCAAATAAAGAGTACCTTCTGTCAACTACAAAATTCATTAATTTGGCATATAAGTTTCTTTGCCCAAATCTTCAGCCGTATATTTCTTCTATAACCTGCCTCAAAGGTAATAAAAAAAAGGTGGCTAAAACACAGCCACCTTTAAAATATTTCTAAAACTAAGCCAAAACAAATGAGACTCCTGGCAACTCTTTCCCTTCGATATACTCGAGCATCGCCCCCCCGCCTGTAGAAACATAGCTTACTTTGTCGGCGAGGTCATACTTGTTTACAGCAGCAACAGAATCACCACCTCCTACCAGACTATATGCACCATTGGCAGTAGCCTCGGCAATTGCAAGAGCAATTTCACGGGTACCATTTTCAAAGTTGCTCATCTCAAAAACGCCCATCGGGCCGTTCCAAAGAATAGTTTTTGAATCATGAATAACCTGGCGGAAATCAGCAACGGTTTTTGGTCCAATATCAAGCCCCATCCATCCTTCAGGGATTTCACCGGCTGGACAAACCTTACGGTTAGCCTCATTGTCAAATTTATCGGCAATCAAAGCATCGGTAGCAAGATGAATGGTTACGCCCAGTTTTTTTGCTTTTTCAAGGATTTCAGCAGCAAGGCCAATGAGATCTTCTTCAACAAGCGACTTACCTGTATGTCCACCCATAGCCTTGATAAAGGTAAACATCATACCTCCGCCGACTATCAGATGATTGACCTTTGGCAACAGATTTTCGATGATCTCAATTTTCCCGCTGATTTTGGCTCCTCCCAGAATAGCAGTAAAAGGTTTTTCCCCGTTCTTCATCACCCTGTCAATACTGGCCAGTTCATTCCCCATGACATAACCAAACATCTTGGCATTGTGGAAAAATTTCGCGATAACGGCTGTAGAGGCATGCGCCCTGTGGGCCGTCCCAAATGCATCGTTTACGTAAACATCTCCTAATTTTGACAGCTTCTCTGCAAAGGCCTCATCGCCCTTTTCTTCTTCTTTGTAAAACCTCAGGTTCTCGAGCAGTAACACTTCACCGGGTTTCAATGAAGATGCAAGGGTACGGGCGCTCTCCCCAATACAGTCATCGGCAAACTTGACCTTCAGACCAAGTGCTTTGCTAATGAATGGCACCAGGTGAGAGAGGCTGTACTTATGCTCAGGTCCTCCTTTGGGTCTCCCAAGATGAGACATCAGGATTACGGATCCTCCATCGGCCAGAATCTTCCTGATTGTTGGCAAGGCAGCATTGATTCGGGTGGGGTCTGTTATTTCATACTTCTCGTTGAGCGGAACATTGAAATCAACCCTGATAAGGGCACGTTTTCCGCTAAAGTTAATGTCGTCTATGGTTTTCATTTTGTTTAATTTTTCAATCCAATTTACCTCACAAAGATAGTCAATTAGAGAAATACTTTGGGTTGATATCCATATTTCAATTAGGTTTGCAACCCAAACAAACAGAAAAAAGGATGACTCAACTGACCATTTGCGCGGTACAACATGACATTGTGTGGGAAGATCCTCTGGCCAATTTCGCTCAAATCGAAAAGCTACTTACGGCATCCCAAAACAGCGCCAATCTGATTATTCTGCCTGAATTTTTTGCAGTAGGTTTCTCGCCTTTAATGGCTGGTCTGGCAGATACCGCATCCGGGACTACATTAGAATGGATGAAGCGATTGGCTTCCATACAAGGAGCGGTTGTAGCCGGCTCGGTTCCGGTACTCACCGCAAAAGGAGTTGTCAACCGGTTTTATTGGGTAAACAAAGAAGGGAAGACTGCATGGTACGACAAGTTACACCTGTTTAGCATAGGTGGTGAAAACCAACATCTGGTCAGAGGATATTCAAGAACACGCATCGAAACAGACGGATGGAAATTCATGCCACAGGTGTGCTACGACCTTCGGTTTCCTGTTTTTGCAAGAAATGAATATAATAATGGGGTCTATGCTTATGATGTATTGATTTATACCGCTAACTGGCCGGCTTCCAGAACCCACCACTGGCGCAGCCTGCTGATTGCACGTGCCATCGAGAATCAGTGTTTTGTAATCGGAGTAAACCGAACGGGCACCGATGGAACGGGACTAATTCATCAGGGAAATACCATGGTGATAGATTTTATGGGAAATATTCTTAAAGAAGCCATTGGCATCCATCCCCAGACGGTAGAGGCAGTACTTGACTATGAATCCCTCGATGGCTGGCGTAAGCGGTTCCTAGTAGCTGAAGATTGGGACAAGATCAGCCTTCCAGGGTGGAACGATTTCAATCTGACCTGCTAATTTCTCATGTACAAAATAATTAAAGTAATCCGTTGCACACCACTCATTGCCAAATTGTATTAATTTCGCACACCGTCTAAAAAAATATAGGAATACGTTAAAATGAACATCATTATTGCCGGTGACGGCGAAGTGGGATTTCACCTGGCCAAAATCATCTCGGCCGAACATCACAACATTACAATCGTAGATCCGCACTCAGAACTTCTCAGGCTTCTGGAAAGCGAGTCGGACATCATGACGCTGGCAGGAGATTCAACGTCAATCGCCATACTGGAAGAGGCCAAGATACATAAAACCGACTTGCTGATTTCGGTCGTTCATGATGATGCAATCAACATTGTCACCTGTATACTTGGAAAGCGTTTGGGCGCTAAACGAACCATTGCAAGGGTAAACAACACCGAATACCTCACTGAAGCCAACAAATCCATCATGCGCTCACTCGGAATTGACGCCATGGTTTGCCCTGAAAGAATTGCATCGAAAGAGGTACTCAGGATGCTCACCCAATCCGGCGCTACCGAAGTGTTCGACTTCTCCGATGGCAAATTGTCGCTCTTCCTCCTCAAACTTGATGAAGAATGTAAAGTACTGGGAAAATCACTCGATTCAATCGCCCGTGAAAATCCCAAACTTAATTTCAGAGCTGTTGCCATTCACCGCGATCGGCAGACCATCATTCCAAAAGGGCAGGATAAATTCCTGTTCGGCGACCTTGCCTATGTCATCACCCGTCCCGGTGGTATTAACGAGCTGCTTAACATGGCAGGGAGGCAACGTGTTGATATTAAAAGCGTCATGATCATAGGAGGAGGCCGCATAGGCCTCAAAACCGCCATGCGGCTTGAAAAGAGTATGCGGGTGAAACTGGTCGATGCCGACCGGGAACGTTGCCTGACCCTCTCTGACCAGCTCAGCAATACATTAATTATAAATGCCGATGCACGGGACTTCGAAACACTGGAAGCTGAAGGATTGGGAAAAATGGATGCCTTCATTGCTGTTACCGACAACAACGAAACCAACATGTTTACCTGCCTGATGGCAAAAAAAGCCGGTGTAAAAAAGGTTATCCCGCTCATAGAGAACATCGATTTCATCGACATGGCCCAGAATATCGGTCTGGAGGCAATGATCAACAAAAAGCTGATTACCGCCAGCTACATTGCGCGTTTTACCATGGATGCCGAAGTAACTTCCATCAAATGCCTCAACGGCATTGATGCCGAAGTACTTGAGTTTGTTGTAAAGAAAGATTCGCTGGTAACCCGGATGCCGATCAGGGAGCTTCCCATTATCAAGGATGCCATTATTGGTGGCGTTGTCAGGGGTGAAGAAAGCTACATTGCTCTCGGAAACTTCCAGATCGTTGAAGGGGATAAAGTGGTTGTATTTGCCTTACCGCCAGCCATCACCAAAATTGAAAAATTCTTCAATTAACCCTCTTTGCCCCTGGTTTGGCCTCCAATTGTCAACAACAGAATTTCGCCAACAAAAAGAAGAAAGGTATCTTAGCGGCGTAAAATTCCCCCATGGCAACTGCGCGGAATAGATGAACAAATGAAATTCAATGTTAAAAACCGAACGAATATTTCACCACAGGTTAATCATGTATATTCTCGGCTTGCTTCTGTTGATCGAAGCCGCCGCCATGCTGAGTTGTTTACCTGTATCAATTTGGTATAATGACTCTGCCTTCCTTCCTCTGCTCATCAGTTCCGGGATTACGGCTTTGTCGGGGTTCCTCCTCTGGTACCTGAACAGAAATTCCAGAAAGGAAAACCTCGGGAAAAGGGAAGGATATGTTATCGTAAGCCTTTCATGGATAATCTTTTCACTGTTTGGAGCCCTGCCCTTCTTCATCACCGTCAACAGCTTATCATTTACCGATGCTTTCTTTGAAACGATGTCAGGTTTTACCACAACCGGTTCAACCATTTTCAGCGATATCGAATCGCTCCCTGAGGGTCTGCTATATTGGCGTGCACTGACTCATTGGCTTGGTGGGATGGGAATCATTGTACTCTCACTGGCTATCCTTCCGCTGTTGGGTATTGGCGGTATGCAGCTTTTCGCCGCCGAAGTTCCCGGGATTACAAAAGATAAACTTCACCCACGAATAAAGGAAACAGCCAAAAGACTTTGGGGAATATACATTCTGCTAACCTTCCTGCAGGCTGTTTTGCTTATGTTTGGGGGAATGAATCTGTATGAAAGTCTTTGTCACGCCTATGCTACAATGGCAACCGGGGGATTCTCGACCCGGAACGGGGGAATGATGGAATTCTCGCCCTACATCCAGTATGTTGTTATTGTATTTATGTTTTTAGCAGGGGCTAATTTTACCCTCCATTACTGGCTGCTAAAGGGAAAATTGAGAATTATATGGAAAAATGATGAGTTCAGATTTTATCTGATACTCGTGCTGATAGCAACGATTCTTATCACAATAGGGCTGCTCAATCAAGGTGCTCTTGATGCTGAATCATCCTTCCGACATGCCTTATTTCAGGTGGTCAGTATTATCACCACAACCGGTTTTGTAAGTGATAATTATCTTCTCTGGCCCGGGTCCATGTGGTTTATCCTCTTTTTACTCATGTTTGTAGGGGGAAGTGCAGGAAGTACAGGTGGCGGCATAAAAGTTGTCAGGCATCTGCTGCTGCTGCGTAATTCAAGACTTGAATTACGCCGGCTTATTCACCCAATGGCTGTCATCCCGGTAAGACTCAACGGGAAGGCTGTCAGCGAAAATGTTATCTTTAAAGTGACGGCCTTTTTCCTGATTTACGTTTTTAGTGTGGCATTTGGTACTTTTGCAATAACCCTCCTCGGTATTGATTTCGAAACATCAGCAGGGGCAGTAACCTCAGCGATTGGCAATATTGGCCCCGGAATAGGTTTGGTAGGTCCAATCTGCAATTTCAGTTTCCTGCCCGACTTAGCCAAATGGTTGCTCAGTTTCCTGATGCTGATTGGTCGTCTCGAATTGTTTACCGTCCTCATCCTCTTTTCGCCCTCTTTCTGGAAGAGTTAACGCATTTTTAAAATCAACCTTTTTACATGAAGTATTTTTCATTGTTACTCCTATCAGTACTTATCAGCGGACAACTCGCGGGACAAGACACCACATTTGCGAAAGGGGTCATCCAGACGCTCGCCTCCCCTGAAATGGAAGGTCGCGGATTTGCCAACCGGGCTGACCTAAAGGCAGCAGGTTACATTGCCTCGGTGATGGAGAAAAATAATGTAGCGCCACTTAACCAAAAATACTTACACCCCTACACTTTCAGTGCAAATACATTCCCGGGTGCTATTGAACTAAGGGCTAATAACAGATTACTCAGACCTCAGCACGATTATTTCTACAGCCTCTCTTCTCCGGCTATTAACAAAAATCTGCACATTGAAAGACTTTTCGGCGATACACTTAAAACAAGACCCGGGCTGCGTGCCCTTCGCAAAAAGGACCTCAGCTCCAGTGTAGTGATCACAGACATGATACCCGACTGGCTTGGCGACTCACTGTCCGGAGCTGTTGCTGCCATCTTCTTTCAGGCCGACTCCGGAAAAGCTCTTGTCTGGCGAAACTCCGACGCTGCTAAGATTAAACCATTCGTAACCGGTAAGCTTGCCTATAATACAGTACTGGCTACCGATACCATCATGCAATGCATCATTGAAAACCAGTATATCGAAAACGGCGAAGCTGTTAATGTAGCCGGAATTGTGAAAGGTCGTCAGTTTCCCAACCGCTGGCTCATGATAACTGCTCACTATGACCACTTGGGGTTATTGGGAAAAGGAAATTATTATCCCGGGGGTAATGACAATGCCAGCGGTGTAGCTATGATGCTTGACCTTGCGCGTCATTATGCCCGTGCTGAAAACCAGCCGGACTACTCAATGATGTTTGTTGCATTCAGTGGAGAGGAATCGGGTTTATGGGGTTCATACGCCTTTGCCGCCAGCCTTCCCGTACCAGCCGACAGCATCAATGTAGTTCTCAACCTCGATATGGTAGGTACAGGATCTGCCGGAATTACAACTGTGAATGGAGAAGCCAACCCCACCCTTCATAACCGGATGGTGAAAATCAACTCCAACAAGGAATACATAGCCACCGTGAAGAACAGGGGATCCTCATGTAACAGCGACCACTGTCCGTTTGATAAACTCGGCATTCCGGCTCTGTTTGTCTACAGTATGGGAAAAGAATGGCCATATTACCATGTCCCCGACGATACTGCACCAATCCCGCTAACCGAATACAGTGACATATTCCTTCTGGTGAGGGATTTTCTGAACCAAAGTAGCGAAAGGGTCCACTAACTGATGGCTACATTCATTGCCCTTTTAAGAGGAATAAATGTGGGCGGACATCATCCTGTAAACATGGCTGAATTACGGTCACTCTGCAACTCTTTGGGTTACGGGGAGGCCACAACTTACATCCAAAGTGGCAATATCGTATTCAGAGCCACCTCCTCCCCGGTAGACATCGAAAACCAACTATCAGAAGGGATTCTTCAACAGTTTGGCTTTGAGGTCCCCGTCATGGTTCTGAAGACAGGAGAATTCAGGCAAATCATGGCAGGAAACCCATTTATTGCCGATGGTTTGCATGACGCATCCTTTCTTCACCTGACTCTTCTGGCCGGGAATCCTGATCAGGAAGCCCTATCCGAAAAACCATTCCCAACGACCGCCGGGGAAGAAATGATGATCTCCGGTCAGGCGATTTACCTCTATCTCCCCAATGGCTATGGAAGAACACGCCTTAATAACAATTTCTTTGAAGCAAGGTTACAGCTTCAGGCGACTACCCGCAACTGGAAAACAATGCAGGAATTGTTGAAGATGGCAGAACATATTGAACGGAAAAAATAAACAATGTTCAGCATCTGTGCTTTCAGGAAAAATTCATAATTTTGCCACCACTAAAAATTTTGGATGTTTAATCTTAAATCGGATAGGGTGAGGTAAATAACCTTTGGCTTTCTGGCCAGGGTTATCCCTTCAATAAACTCAGGCATCTTCATGCCGGAGTTGTTCCTATTTCATTTTTTTTATTTACAGTTTAGAACTGGTGATAGATTCATTATATTCTATCACGCGGCTCCGACTATTTAATTTTAAACACCATGAGTAACGAAAATAAATCAATCCTCGAATTCGACTACAGTTTAATCTGCGAATACTTCGCAAGCACCGAGAGGCAGGGTCCCGGAAGTCCTGAAGCTACTATCAGGGCGCTGAGCTTTATCGATAATCTTACCGATGAATCCCGCATCATCGACTTAGGCTGCGGAACCGGCGGCCAGACAATGGTACTGGCACAACATGCTCCCGGACAGATCACAGGTATTGATCTGTTTCCCACTTTTATAGATATGTTCAACGCCAATGCCGAAAAGCTGAACCTTCGTGACAGAGTAAACGGGATCGTCGCCTCGATGGATAACCTTCCTTTTCAGGAAGAGGAATTCGACCTGATCTGGTCAGAAGGCGCAATCTATAACATCGGATATGAAAAAGGGCTGAACGAATGGCGTAAGTTACTGAAAACCGGTGGCTACATCGCCGTATCAGAAGCATCCTGGTTTACCGATGAAAGACCTGCAGAAATTGATGCCTTCTGGAACGATGCCTATCCCGAGATAGACACTATTCCGCACAAAGTAGCACAAATGCAGAAAGCCGGCTTCATTCCGGTAGCGACCTTTATCCTTCCCGAGAACTGTTGGATTGAGCATTTCTTTGCCCCACAAGTCGCGGCACAGGAGGTGTTCCTGAAGAAATATGCCGGTAACGAAACGGCCGAAGCATTAGTTGCCAACCTACGCCACGAAACCCAATTATACAACAGGTATAAGGCATTCTACGGGTACGTATTCTACATCGGGAAAAAGTTGTAGACTGTCATCTTAAAAGGCTTGTCCTGAACTATCAGGGCAAGCCTTATTATTATGAAAATATGCAGATTGATTAAAAACTTTAATTTTTGGCTTTAGCAAAACCCAAAAGTCTGATACCACATGGAGTTCTTAAGCCACACTCGTTGACAACCGTTATCTTTTCTTCACAAGTGGCTGATTTAATCCCCCTACCTCATGCTTAATAACCTCGTATTCTTTCAGACTTGAAAAGAGGCTGGATAAATTTTTGAACCCATAAGTACGGGAATCGAAGCTGGGATTAATCTTTCGTAAGTTACCTCCTATGATTGCAATCAGTGTCTCTTCCTCTTCATTGGTCGACATATCGTAGGCTTTATGAATCAGGTTAATATCGACCTTTGGGTATCTTTTCGCTTTAGTCTCCTGATCATCCGAACCCCCTTTTCTCACTTTTCTTGCTTCAGCAACTATTGCCTTCTTTGGTTCCAATGCGGGTTGTTCTTCTACCAATGCCTCTTCCGCAATGTTTTCACAATATGTAAATACCTCACAAGACTGGACAAAAGCATTCGGAGTTGTAGCCACACCAATCCCCATAACAAAAACGCCATCCTCTCTGATTCTTTTTGCTAATCCCGTATAATCACTATCGCTTGATACAATACAAAAACCATCAACAATTTTATCATGCAGAATGTCCATCGCATCAATGATCAATGAGCTGTCGGTAGAGTTTTTCCCGGTGGTATATGAAAACTTCTGAATTGGCGTAAATGACAGATCATTCAATTTCTCTTTCCAACTATTCATGTGCGGCGTTGTCCAATCACCATAAATTCGTCGAACAGTGACTTTTCCGTACTTAGAGACTTCCTCAAGAATTGGCTTTAATAGTTTTGCCTGAGCATTATCCCCATCTACTAAAATTGCTATTTTATTCGTACTGCTTTCCATAATTCAAAATCTAAAAAAAGATATTTTAAACATCCTCAATCATTAATGTAATCGCCCTGACTATTGCAAACTACAACGGCATAGCGACGTGATTACAGGCTTTGTTCCCATCAACCAACAGGGAACTTTACCCTGTTTACTATGTAAGCCCCTATCAGCTTATACTCCTTTGATCTGCCTCACGGAAGTCTTTCCTGATCAGGAAAAGCCTTTCCCAGGGCCTCAGGCTGGTACAAATATAATCGTTTATCGTATAACTTTCAATTTAACAAAGGGTTAATTATTACAATTGAGACGAGAAAGGGGTAGCCATCTTATTACGATGACTACCCCTCCCGGCTCCCCTTATCATGGGCTTAATGTTCAACAACAGCCTGAATCATCGCCTTTCAGCAAAGCAGCCGATTAAACGGGACATGGAAAGGCTGGCAGCTTAGTGTCAATTTCCATTGGCAGCGATAGTAGCTACTTTGCGATTTTCCCATAATCCAGCAAGGCAATTTTTATACTTGAAATTATAATGTCGGGGTCATCGGTCGGAATAATATGCCCCGAGTTTGAGCAATAGAAGAACTTGCCGTATTTCAGCCGGTCAATCTGCCCAATCCAGGCTTTCATCTTAATATTGTTGTTAATTCTGAACAACTTTTCCCGATCATAGAGTGCAGGAGTTGTTTCCCCATTTGATGGATATCCCCCGGCCATTATAAAATGAACAGGTACATCAGGTAAGGGATTTCGATTGCACAGCTCAAAACCTGTTTTGGCAAATTCACGTTGGGCCTTCATCTCCTCGACAACAAATTTCGGACCTTGGGCAATATATTCATCAGCCCACTTATCAAACGTTTCATATAAGGAATCGATCTGCCTTTCCGTTAAGCCAATTTCCCGGTATGGCAATTTCCCGCCACCTTCATTTTTGACGAAGTCGTGAGGATCGACAAAAATCAGCCCAGCTATCTCATCAGGATGTAGTGAAGCGAAACACCTGATACATGCTGCCCCCCATGAATGACCGACGAGGATGTATGGGGGATATAGCCCCTTTTCCAAAAGCGATTGCCTGAGAAGTTCAGCAATATGATCTATAGTCGGAAGCTGGAAATCATCTTCCGATCCCCCAATCCTTGGCCTGTTATAGGCGAAAACTGCGTTCTCCTTCGACACTTCATGTAAAATAGGAACCCAATACTCAAAATCGCTACCCCGGCCGTTCTCAAAAACAATAACCGGTTTTCCTTTGCGGTTGTTTTTCATCCCGTAAGTAACCACTTCAACCTTGTACCCATTCACAGGCACCATGTCCAGATTTGGAAAAGCCTTCTTTTTGTTTCCCAACACTGCTTCAAGCAATGGCTCCCACCTGCTGTCCTTATAAAGCGATAATAAATCAGGATCTGCTTTGAGGTGTCCCAAATTGGTATAATTCATAACCGCCGTGATCCAATTTAAATAAAAGAAGGCACTGTCAGGATTGTTGGCTAATGCCCACGTACAAGCAGCATCATACCGGTGTTTCGATGTAATCAGGGAACTACCTGTTTTAAATGCCTCTGTATAGGTTTCAGCAGAAGTATTGTAGTCTTTTACATGATACAAAGAGTCTGCCTTTTGGATCAGCTTCTCATATCGCGAATGACTGTTCTGTGCATGTAAAGTCGTTGCACAAATTAAAAGACTTAAAAGAAATGAGATTCTTTTCATAATACGGGCATATTGTAATGAATAAGTATATTTACCTTAACGTTTTGCATATTGAAATAAAGCTATCTCCCGGGACACTTCTATGTTAAATTGCGCTAAATTATGAAAGGAAGGTTGGCATCCAATCCTAAGGAAACAGCACTTCTGTTTACAAAAGGACCAATTGAGTTTCACCAGTCCTTCTCACTCCCGACAGGGTAACCAACAAAGATTCAGACAACGGTCTGCCCCCCGCAAATCTGACTTCTTTTAACCATTCATTCTCAACATTGAATTGACCAATCTACTGATTCAGGCCGGCATTTTGTCTTTCGGTGTTATTGGTTTTCCCTCCGATGTCGAATATCAACGAAGCATTTCCCGTTCTTTGAGCACTGCTGAAACAACCCGGGTACTGAATGCAGCTTACTGCATCGTCACTCTTTTTTGTCATAGCAGTCTTCCTGCTATATTCAATTCCTACGGTTGCACATGTATTTCAGGCTCCAGCTAATAATTATACATTTTGAATATTTCTTCAAACCCGATTCTCTTGTAAACATCTATCCCCATTGGAGAAGATTGTAAATGAGCATAATCTAGGCCTTCTTTTTGTGCATCTGCCAGGATCTTCCTCATAACCTTACCTGCAAGACCTCTCTTCCTGAATTGCTCAGTAATACCAAGACTGTGGATTCCTATTGAATTATCCAGTTTATAAACTGCAACTGTTCCCACAAACTGTCCTTCAAATTTCAAATTAAGAAACGCTACCCGGTCTTTTATTCGATCAATAACTATATCAGAAATAAGATAACCAAATGATTGTTGAAACAGCCTGCTCCATAATTTTGCACCAGTACTATTTCCGATTGGAATAAGATCTATTGAATAATCAGCCGGTTGCATATTGTAATCTTTTAAACAAAGCGACATACCAATCTGCACTGATTTTAATCTCATATCATAATCAATTGTACTATCACTTTCATTCAGTCCTTTCCATTCCGAAAAAGTCATTGCCGGATTAATCTCCCGTATTATCCTTTTTACTTCATTACTCCGATCTGATGTCATTGACTGAAAACTCCAGATTCTGTTCGGCCATTCCGAAAAATCTAAATTGATAGTTTCAAAACCGGAAACACCACGGTATGCATCAAAAGCTTTACCTGTCAACATCCATAAGGAAACCAGGTTTTTAATATTTCGTTCTTTCATGTTTATATTTCATTGCTGGCTTTTATACTCATGTCAATCCTGATCAAAACGATAGTGCATCATGAATACAAACGTTGTACAGACTCTATGGATTCCTCTTCCTCCAACGCCTCTGGGATCATCCGTAACTCAACGATTACCCGTCCTTTTCCCCAATGGCTTTATTCTTATTCGTAATGACAGGTCCATACCAAATAAAACAGATGATAACTAAAATTAGTGTGTCTTGAATGAAATGAATTTTCAAGGATCAAAGAATGCATCCGTGCCGAATCTCTTGTCAACAACTTGCGTCTAATCAATTCTTTCTTACTTATAAAACATAGTCAATTACGCTTGCCTTTCTCTGAACTCAATAGTTTACAAACTTGCTCAGAACGGGTTGCCGGCAGAGAACGCTATACTGGTCGATTAACACCTGTTATAGTGTATTTTTGATTGTCTCTATTTTCGTTTCTCTTTCTAAAGAATATGTTCGGCTTTTCAAATTACAGAGCTCATAAAGCTCTAATGTTTTTTCAAGATACTTCTTTGATCCCCCATCACTATCCCTACAACAAATTTCAGAAATACAATCCGCTAAATATTCTATATTTTCGACACTAAATCCCTTAAAACTTGATATATATTCATTAGAGCCTTCAATATTTAAGGACATAAATTTATCAAGGTCGAAATTTGCTTTGCTCACCAACATTTCTTTTAGATCGACTAATTGCTTTTCAATGGGGACGGATTGATCTTGTTTCTCTCCAAAGAATTTTTGCTGAATAGCACTGATTATCATTCCGATCTTCTCAATTTCCCTCAGTATGAAATCTTTTTGTTCCATATTCAATTTCTTATGTTTCACTTCAAAAATACGCCACTACTTCATCAACCACAACATGTTGCACTACCTGATAAAAGCATAGTCACCTGCCAAAACCCGATGTTAGCATGAGGTTTCATTCACCCCACTTTAGAATACTGCAACCGGCTTTATGTTTTCAAATTGTTCAACAGAAGATGATGGAGCAGCTATATCCCTTAGGATAAAGGCTGAAATTTTCATTCCTTTAAGAAGCTTCGTTATTCTCAATTTGTGTTTTAAGTGTCAGCTTAAGAAAGACAAACCCAATTGTCCCTGCAATAATTGAAGCGATAATAATTGCAATTTTTGAATTGTTTATAATGTCAGTATTATCGAAAGCAAGAAGAGTTATAAATATTGACATTGTAAAACCAATACCCCCTAAAAAACCAGCACCGATTATATTTTTCCATTTCAGATCTGTAGGTAATGCACAAAGGCCCAGGCCAACACCGATAAATGCAAAGAGCCAAATACCCAGAGGTTTTCCGATTACCAGTCCTGCAAAAATCCCTAAACTGTTTGCTTGCCCTAAACCACTCTGCCAATTATCGCCAAAGGCTATGCAAGTATTGGCTATTGCAAACAATGGCAGAATAAAAAATGCAACTGGCTTGTGTAAGAAATGTTGAAGAATATAGGAAGGAGATTTTTCACCACCGTTGCGAAATGGAATTGCAAATGCCAATAAAACACCTGTTATGGTAGCATGAATACCTGAATGCAACATAAAATACCACATGGCTATTCCGCCAATTAAATACGGAATTAAGTTATGAACTTTCAACCTGTTTAGAATAAGTAAAAACCCGAAGATACCTAACGCAATAAATAAATTTGCAATTGCGATTGAAGTGGTATAGAAAATTGCAATAACTATGATTGCTCCCAAATCATCAATAACTGCTAAAGCCGTTAAAAAAATTTTAAGAGTTGTTGGAACGCGATTACCTAAAAGGGATAAAATCCCAATCGCAAAAGCAATATCGGTTGCCATTGGTATACCAGCACCAGATTGAGTGTCGGTTCCGAAGTTTAGCAATAAAAATAGTCCTGCCGGAACAAGGATGCCCCCTATCGCTCCTAAAATTGGTAATGAAGCATTTTTTATACTGGATAGTTCACCATGATAAATCTCTCGCTCTAATTCCAACCCAATTAGTAGAAAGAAAACAGTCATCAGACCATCATTAATCCAATGAACGATTGAATGTCCGGCGATGTCAAATTGCCAAAAATTGATATAGGTGGTCTGCCAGGGAGAGTTTGCAAGACCAAGTGAGAAAACAGTCACTAAAACTAAAATTAGTCCGCCCGCCTTTTCGCTGTCAAAAAATTCTTTATAAAGTTTTGTTAATTGTATCATTTAGGTCCGTATCACTATATTTTATCACTGCTTACTGTTTTGATCTGTCAGCTTATCAGGAACTTGAAGCCGTATCATAAGACAAATTCAATACAAATATATCAATTTGTTGGTACTGTACCATGTAAGCCAACTATAAAACCATCATTTTACCGATCCGGGCGAACATCGCCTCCTAGGGACAATACTGCTGCATTAGTTCATGAGTTTTATTAATATAAGCTTTGCGGGCAGGTTTAAATTTTTCTAAATTGAGGTCGATAGAAAATAGCCGGCACGTTTTACGGATGCAGCGGCGGTGTGTGGGGGTATTGGGGGTGGCGATGGATATTGTGTGTGGCGATAGGGTGACGGTGGGGTAGAGACGCCCGAATCGGGCGTCTCTACGGGCAACCCGCGTACACCATTGGGACGTCCATTATCGGATTTATCAATTATTATTATA
>MEOA01000012.1 GCA_001768515.1 Bacteroidetes bacterium GWE2_42_24
GAATGGTATCTGCGAAACAGAGGGACGAGGACTACCGGATTTGTCCACGAATTTCACGAATTTCACGAATTCACGAAGAAAGTATTCGATTAATTCGTGTAATTAGTGGATTAAAAAATGCGCTTTCAACGAAATCCATGAAGAAGCACGAAGAAGCACGGATCGGGGACTCGTCCAATTAGTTTAATTCATATAATTCGTGGATAAAAAAATGAGCTTTCAACGAATTTCACGAAGGGTATTTGCGAAGCAGAGGGACGAAGACTTCCGGATTTGTCCACGAATTTCACGAATTTCACGAATTCACGAAGTAAGTATTCGACTAATTCGTGCAATTCGTGGATTAAACCATAAGCTGTCAACGAATGGATAGACGGCTCATACTGCCAACTTTAAAGCCACTAAAATTCACGGAAGAGCCAGCCGATGTAATGGATGACAACCGGCATTCTGCTGCACAGGCCAATCACTTTTTGTAACAAGGCTACATTAGTATAGTGAGAAACCTCAAATCCCCGTATATTTACACCCTGATAGAGAATACGCGACTGATGTAATCATGGAGCGACATAGCGGCTGTTTATCACTCACGGATGAAGAATGCGGAAAAATATTCAGCGAATTACGTTGGCTGGTATATGGTTTTCATGAATTATTTTAACTTTGATTCATAAATAGCTTCGACTTGAACGGATAAATCAAAATACGACCCATGGCACCGAGTAATTTTCACGCGAACCCCTTTCCCGGTATCAGGAGCTACGAGATCAACGAGAATCACCATTTCTTCGGGAGAGAACTGCAGGTAAGGGAATTAATCAGAAAGCTTGCCAAGACCAGGTTTCTGGCCATCGTAGGATCATCGGGATGTGGTAAATCATCGCTCATCAAGGCAGGACTGATTCCCGAGCTATTCAAGGCGCAACAGGAGAACCTGCCAGGGTCATGGAAATTAGTCATCTTCCGTCCGGCTGAAGATCCCATTGGTAATCTTGCCAAAGCGCTGGCAGAAGGAAGCCGCGATCATGAGACAACGGAGTCGGTGTTGCGTTCAGGCGCCGACGGATTAGTGAAAGCGGAGCAGGAGATATTGTCGGCCGGAGAGGCCGGGTTCATCTACATCGACCAGTTTGAGGAACTGTTCAGGTTTAAAAGAAGCGGCGCCTACGCCCGCACCATAGCCGAAGCCGGCAACTTCATCGATTTACTGATCAACGCCATTCAACAGTCGAAGATACCAATTTACATCGTCCTCTCGATGCGGACCGATTTTCTGGACGAATGTACCGAGTTCAGGGGGTTGAGCGAAACCATCAACAAGGGGTATTACCTGGTTCCGCGGATGAACGACGCGGAAAGGCGTCAGGCAATTACCGGCCCTGTTTATGCCACGGGAAACAACATCAGCGAAGAGCTTGTTGAGCGGTTGCTGGTGGATGTAGGCGATGACCCCGATCAGTTGCCCATCCTGCAACACGCCATGATGCGTACATGGGATCATTGGACGATGAACAAGATCGGCGACCAACCCATCAGCCTTGAGCATTACGAGGCCATTGGCACCATGAGAGAAGCCCTGTCGGTTCACCTCGAAGAAATTTATACCGACCTGAAAGAGGAAAAGAACAAATTCAACACCGAGAAACTCTTCAAGGCACTGACCGACCTGACGAAGGAAAGCAGGGGTACGCGCCGTCCCACCACGCTGGCAGAGATATGCACCCTGACCAATTCACGGGAGGAAGAGATCATCAGGGTGATTGACCACTTCAGGAGTCCGGGGTGCGCGTTCCTGATGCCTTCAGCCCAGGTTACCCTTCACCGCGACACCACCATCGACATTGCCCATGAAAGCATCATGCGGGTATGGATAAGGTTAAGGAAGTGGGTTGAAGAAGAGGGGGAATCGGCCCAGCTTTACCTGAGGCTTTCGAAATCGGCCGAGTTGTACCAGGAAGGCAAAACAGGTCTGTGGGTGAACCCAGAACTTCAACTCGCCCTGCAATGGAAAGAACAGACAAGGCCCAATATTACATGGGCCTCGCGATACGACCCGGCCTTTGACCGTGCCATGACCTTTCTGGATTTCAGCAGGAAACAACATGAGCTGGAACTTTCAGTCAAGGAAAACCAACAAAAAAGAAACCTCAGACGGGCACGCAGTTCAGCCATTGTTTTAGGGATCGCCTCATTGGTATCGATCCTGTTTTTAATCATTTCGCTCAACCTCCGCTTTAAGGCAGAGGCCAGCAGTAAAGAGGCCATGGAAAAGGAAAAGATGGCCGTGGCGGAACGTAAAAAAACCGACGAACAACGGAAAGAGGCCATCATCCAGCGGAAAATCTCGGAACAGCAACAACAGATCGCGGAACAGCAGGAGATGATTACAGAGCAGCAAAGGCAATTCGCGGTAAAACAGCAAATCATCGCGCAGGAACAGACTGTTGAAGCCGTGCAGCAACGACAGCAGGCCGATGTTGCCCGGCATGAAGCCATCACTGCAAGAGACGAGGCCCGGTTGCAACGTAAGGAAGCACTGGTGCAGAAACAGATTGCCGATCAGGAAAGGATCAAGGCAGAAGAATCGGAACAGATTGCCCAGCGGTTAAGACTCATGGCTATTGCCAATTCGATGGCCATTCAGGCGCTGCAATTGCACTCAACAGTACAGGACGACTCCCCGGCGCTGTATGCCCTTACCGCGTATCAACTGCACCAGAAGAACGGGGGCGACCAGAATGACCCCGTAATCTACAGTGCTTTATCGGCCATCTCGAACGACCCTGTTGTATTGCGTGGCCATGATGATGGTGTGCGAGGCATTGCCATCACCAGAAACGGGAAAGAGATTTTCTCGTGTGGTGATGACAGAAAAGTATTGCGCTGGAATCACAGCAACCCGGAGCAACCGGCCGTTCAGGGAGAGGTGCCCAAAGAGATCAAAGAACCCTTCAGGACAATCATGCTGACGCACGACGACCAATGGGTGGTAGCCGGGACAACAGATGGCCATCTCGTTATCTGGAGCCGGCAAACATTCCCGAAGGGAGCCATCGTTGTGAAAGCCCATGCATCCATTGTCAGCAGTCTGACCGCCGATCCTGCCGGCGCGCTGTTTTACTCGGCAGGTTCTGATGGACGGCTGGTGCAATGGAAATACCAGGGAAACAAGTTCACGCCCACGGTACTCGACTCAATTGCTGATGCAATCCGTTGTACAGCCATTAACCGGGCGGCGGATCAACTGGTTTATGCCACAAATACCGGCGTAGTTAAAATCATCACCTTCAACCAGGGGCAACCCGGGAGTAAGGTACTGACCCGGCTCAAGAGTCCGGTGCTGACGGTAAAATATGACAACCGTGGTGAGACCATCGCCGCCGGTTGTCTTGATGGCTCAGTTCAGTTGATGCGTCAGGCAAAAAACGGGGAAGTACATGTACAATCATTAATTGGCCGGCATATCTCAGGTGTTACAGCCGTTGCCTTCAATCCTGCCGGGAACGCGTTGACATCGGCAGGATATGACTGGACTGCAAAGATATCAGACTACCCGCTGACAGAAGAGAAGCCTGTTACTATCAAGAACCATGACCTCTGGATTTATGATGTATTGTACACGCCTGATGGCAAACAACTCATCACGTGCAGTGCCGACCGGACCATCAGGATTTTCTCAACCCTGACGCAACAGATGGCGGAAAAGCTGACCCCCATGATCAAACGCAACATGACTGTGGCTGAATGGAACAAGATGGTAGGTGAAGATGTGCCTTATCAGAAAACCATCGAAAACCTGCCATAAGCAGAAAGAAAATAAAACAGTGGTAACCATGCAAAATAATCACTTCAAGCGCTTTCTTTTGTTGATGACACTACCGTTGCTGATCGGTGTCCTGCTCCTCCCCAAAGATGTTACCGGACAATCATGCGATGAAGTCACGCTGAATGAAGCGCGGAAATACTACGAGCTGGGGAAGTTTGATCTGGTGATCAGTTCGTTGGAGCAATGTGTAAGAAGCGGGTTCAACGAGAAACTGAAAATTGAAGCGCATCGCCTGATGGCCATGTCGTATCTTTCGACAGATTCAACGGCGAAAGCCTCGCTTGAAACGGCATTGCTTCTTCAGATCAATCCGACTTATGATGCAAACCTGTTCGATCCGCCTGCCTTCATCGACATGGTGAATATGTTGAAGATTTCAGATGTCGGGCAGATCGTGACATCCGTTTCAAAAAAGGCAGAAAACATCTATGAAGCACCTGCCACCATCGCTGTCATCACCCGTGAAGACATCAGGAAGAGGGGCTACAACGACCTCGTCGAACTGCTGAAGGATGTTCCCGGCTTTGATCTTAGCATGTTTTACGGTCCCGAATATGCCAATATTTATCAAAGGGGGTTCAGACAGAACAACACGGAGAAAACCCTCCTGCTGATCGACGGTATTGAAGAAAACGATCTATGGACTAATTGGGCCTACATCGACAGGCAATATCCATTATCGAACATCGAAAGGGTGGAAATTATCTACGGGCCGGCATCAACGATGTACGGGCCCAATGCCTTCGCCGGCGTAATCAACGTGATCAGCAGAAACACGCTCGATGCCATCAAACCGGGACAGAGTATCGGCATCAGCGGGCAGGTTAAATACGGGTCGTATAAAACCCGCACCCTTGATTTAAGTGTATCGGGAAAGAAGCGTTCTGTGTCGTTCACCCTGTCGGGCAGGCTTTATCATTCCGACGAGCATGACCTCACGAGCCAGAAGTATTTTGATTATGACCCCGCGGCCTACGATGAGGTTGACTACAATAAACTACTCGGCGTCAGCGAGAACGCATCAGAATATCTATCGGCAAACAACCTGCCCTATTCACATCCCTATTATCAGCTTTCGGCCGATTCAAACCAGCTAAGCCTCACCACACAAGGTGCCGAAGCAGCGAAAAACCTTGACAAGTCGGCCTATAGTCAGGTAGTTGGCGGGCACAAAATCGGCTTCAGCAATGAAACCGATAGTTGGTTAATCAATGGCAAGCTGAACATTGGCAACTTCAGTTTTGGTTTTCAATCATGGAAATATTTACGGGGAGGTTTAACGCAATACACCGACCTCTACGCCGCCGGTTCTCAGAATGGAGGAACATGGGCTCCCAGGCAGAGCAATTTCTATACAAAATACGAAAACCAGATCAGCGACAGGTTGTTTATTTCCAACCTGACCACTTACCGTATCCATGATGTTACCGAAGATTCACGTTTGGTATCGGTATCAAACTATGCCCTGGGCAGTAAGAGCCTCGTGGATCTGATCAGCAATACAGAACCGACATGGTCGACACTCTATCTGTTTTCAGAGTCCAAGCAGCTTAGGAATGAGTTGAAGGTTAACTACCGGCCTTCATCAAGAATAGACATCATTTCGGGTTTTGAAGTCCGCAACAGCACGTTGCAGGGGGCTTACTACACGAGCCTTATTGGCACCCCGCAGGATTCGGCAGTAATACTTCCTTCTCCTAAGGGAGGAAACAGTTTTAATGTTTGGGACCTTGGGCTATACAGTCAGGGAACATGGCAGGCCCTCAGGAACATGCGTATCACCCTCGGGCTTCGATACGACTACAATGTGGTGAGGAATAACGACGGTTTCGGCAGTGAACTGAGCCCTCGTGTTGCCGTGGTTTACTCTCCCGGCAAATTCACCTTCAAGGCCATTTACTCGCGAGGCATCATGAATGTCTCCAACTGGACAAAATATTCGGCTGTGGGGAACCGCATACCGAATCCCGACCTGAAGACCGAAAACATCCAGAACTTTGAGATTAGTTCGGGGATCAGGCTGAGCAAGGAATTTCAGGCCGACATTGATGTCTACAAGAATTATATCAACAATGTTGTCGGCACAGTAGATGTGGCCGAAAGCCCCGGCAAAGTCCAAAACCGTAATATCGGGAAATTCGAGATCATCGGCGTACAGGCCAATATCACCTATAAAAGAGAAACTTACTCGGCTTATTTCAACTACACATTCTGTGACCCTAAACAGACCTATTCAGAGGTCGGAGAAGTTGACAGCCGGGTTGGGGATATTGCATCGCACCAGTTTAACCTGGGTGCCGAGAAGCTGTTTTTCGATCATTTGAATGTCAACCTCAGGATGAATTACACCGGGGAGCGGCTCACAGGGTCGGGGACAACCGTACCCCTCAACAACGACACCTTCCCGGCGGTCCTTATCCTGAACGGTACGATCACTTACTCAGATCCGGCAATCCTGCACGGTCTCTCCCTGCAGTTTGTCTGCAACAACATCTTTAACACCACTTACTATCATCCCGGAACCAAATCAGCAGAAGGCGTCACAAGCCCTACCGCCATACTTCAGCGCGGCCAGCACTTCCTGCTCAACCTCTCGTATGATTTCTAACCTGCAATCATGACAATGCCAAACGCATACACTGTATTAAAAACAAATGAATCAAGGTGGGGTGCACTCTACACGCCACTAAAACCTAAAAAGGAAAAAGAAGGTCTCAGTACCGTATTGTTTGTCAGTTGCAACAGCGGCAACCTGTTGCTCAAAAACCTTGCCCTGTATGAGGCAATATATCCTGAAAAGCTGAATATCGTTGGCGTTGTTACAGATGACCCCATTGATCCGGAAGCCAGGATTTCAATAAAGAAGCGGGTGTGGAAACAGTTTACCCCTCAGGAAAGAAGCAACCTTTTCAATCAGACCATCGACTTTGCCGCCAATCTGGGCGTTCCCTGCTATTCGGGTGCCGTTAAAAACGCCTGGTTTCACGATATTTTTCGTTCATGGGCTCCGGAAGCGCTACTGATGCTCTGCTTCGGACAAAAGATCGACGCCGCGCTGTTCGGGTTCCCTCTAATGGGATCGTACAACTTCCACCCTTCAGATCTGCAGAAAAAGATAGGGGCAGGATCGCAACCCTTTGAGAACACCATAAAAAAGGGGCAGAAAACCTCCCCGTTAGTGATCCATGAGGTGACAAACGTCATCGACAGAGGGCCAATCATCGGAGTTTCCCCGCAGGTGAACATCTGCCTTGAGGATGGCAGTTATCCCGCGAGCATCCTGACGTTAGACGACAAAATCACCAGTCTGGGAGGCTGGATGGGCGTTGAACTGATCGATACCATAATCGCCCGAAAAGCAGCCGGAGAAAAAGGTTCTGTTGGTGAAATTGATTTTATCGGGAAAATTCCACAGTCGATAAAAGCCATTCTCAGTAAACCTGCTGTAAACGACCTCAATGAAAAATACGTCATCCCGCGACATCCGTTGTTAAACAATAACCACCCCGCATGAAGAAGGATTCCCGAATACTGAAGTTAATGAATATCCGGCAGGAGGAAGCGAAGGCTGTTTTCCTGCTGATAGCCTTTTCCTTTCTTATCGGGCTCACCCTCTCCTTTTATTTTACCGCATCGAATGCCATCTTCCTGAAACATTTCAAACCTTCGATGATTCCGGTTTCGTTCATTGCGTCCGGTATTCTGATTTATCTGGCCTGGTGGATCTTCTCGAAGAGCGACCGCCGGGTTTCCTTTTCGGTGCAGGTATTGGTAAAACTGGGATTCATATTTATAACCGTTCTAACCATCAGCATCGGGGTCTATCTGTACAACAGTTCCTGGCTGATCTTTATTATGTACACGTGGGTGAGGATCGTGGTCTATATCACGCTGGTTACCTTCTGGAGTATGGCCGGGAAGATATTCAACATCAGGCAGGGGAAGAGAATCTTCGGACTGATTGGAACCGGAGAGGTGGTCTCAGTCATGATCGGTTATTTTTCTATTCCACTAATTCTCACTTTCCTCAAAGCCAACCACCTGCTTTTTCTGGCTTCAGGCACCCTGTTGTTGTGCCTGATCATTGCAACCATCATACTCCGTACCTTCAGGAATGAATTGTCGGATTCAAAAACTAAAGGAGAGACTGGTACCGAAAAGAAAAAACCGGAGACCAGTTACTGGAAACTGGTGAAAGAGCCCTATTTCATGTTGATCTCACTATTGGCCCTTTTGCCGATTTTCGGCTACCTGTTTGTCGATTTTCTCTTCCTTGCTCAAACGAAACTGGAGTTTGCCAATAACCCCGAAACCATCGCCGGGTTCTTCGGTATTTTCCTCGGATTTGTCTCAGTAATCGAATTGTTGCTCAAGTTGTTTTCAGGTCGGTTTCTTAACAAATACGGGATAAAACCCAGTTTGATCTCGTTGCCGGTGATTCTGCTGATACCTGTTTTTATTGCCGCGGTTTTTGGCAGCCTGTATGGCACGATAGGATTGTACTTTGCGTTCATCGCGCTGGCCCGGTTATTTGAGCGGTCAGTCAGGTCGGCCGTCTATGAACCGGCCTTCCAGTTGCTTTACCAACCAGTTCCTCCCGGTCAGCGGATTATTTTTCAAAATCAGATCGAAGGAATCCCCAAGGCTATCGGCACCATTATTACCGGTCTTGTCATCCTGTTGTTCTCCTCCCTCGAGTTTTTCAATCTTGTTCATTACAACTGGTTTTTCATTTTGGTGTTGGCCCTGTGGATATGGGTTGCCATCAGGATGTATGAAACCTACCGCAACCTTCTGAAATCAAAACTCAACGAATTAAAGTCGGAGAAAGAGACGGCAAACAGTTCGATTACCGAAATCATTCGTGAGAAGTTAAGACATGCCGGCAAAGCAAATTTTGACCACACCTTCAGAATTTGTGAGACCGCTCAACCCATTATTACAGAGGAGATGCTTGAGGAAATCTTTGAAGAAGCATCAGGGGAGATTAAACAGGCTATTCTTGAAAAGATGACTGAAAGGCAAATGGTAAACGCCGTGGGATTCCTGAAGCGCCTCGATTTACAGGAGCAACCGGTTCAGTTTCATTCACTCATCAACGATACGGTTGAATATCTAGAATTTGCTGCCAATACACCGATTGAAGAGATAGCCACCCTGTGTAAGTCATCCGGTCAGGCCGACCGTTTGAAAGCCGCCCGGTTGTTGGGTGCCTCAGGAAGGTACAACACCATCAGGCTGTTGCATACCCTGACAAAGGATGCCGATCCCGAAGTAAAGAGAGCCGTCATCATAGCCAGTGGCAAGATCAGGCGGTTCGAGTTATGGGCCTTTATCTGTGAACACCTTGCATACGATGCGTATGCCGAAACAGCCACCACGGCGGTCAAACAAATCGGAGAACCTATCTTGCCCGAACTTGAACACGTGTTCGAGAAGTCGGGAGGTCACGCGATAGTTCAGATCAGGATATTGAAAATCTATGAAGCCCTGGCAAGTCAGAAATCACTCAAACTACTCCGCGAGAAAATGGGTCATCCCGACAAGGATGTCCGCAGGCAGGTGTTGGTTTCGTTGAGTAACAGGAAGTATCAGGCAACCGCCTCCGAAACACCCCTGCTCAAAGAGATGATCGAGGAAACCGTTGCCTATATTCTCTGGATACTTGCCACCCTGCAGGATCTCAACACCTGTGATGAAGCCCTCGACCTGAAGATGGCCTTACTAACCGAGGAAGATGACCAGAAAGAATTCCTCTTCCTGATGCTCTCGCTGATGTACGACGAAAAAACCATCCATCATATCCGCGAACACATCGAAAGCAAAGATGCCAACGCGAAGGTGTATGCACTCGAAATCGGCGACATGATCATCGGCGATGAGATTAAGGAAATCTTCTTCCCCATATTCGAAGATCTTCCCGTTCAGGAAAGACTTAACAGGTTCATGTTCAGGTTCCCGCAGCAGAAGTTAGCGCCAATAGCAAGGCTCTGCGAAATCCTCAACAAACCCTACACCCGCGCGAGCAGGTATAGCAAGGCCTGTACACTGAGAATTCTGGAAACCCAACAAAAGGATAAAGAACAAACAACCGAAAGGATGCTGGCAGCCAATGTCGTTCATCCCGATCAGTTATTAAGCGAAATGGCGGCATGGACACTCCACCGTTACAACCCCGGCTATTATCTTGACCTCATCAGCCGGCTGAAGAAAAGCGGATTCAGCGAATCAGAAGCCATAACAGAAAAGGTCAGGGAGCGGGAGGAAGAAACAGCGTTGCTCACGTTTGAGAAAACAGGACTGATGAGAAGTACCGAATTTTTCGCAACCGTTCAGGAGACTGCCATTATCGACTTTCTGGAACGGACGTCCCAGGCCCGATTTATCAAAGAAACAGCAGATTCCACCGTACAGCTTTCCGCGGATTCCGATCTGGAATATCTGCCCGCCGACAATGGCTTCCTCATCGTCATACCGAAAAGCGCGTTATATGAATTTATGATGAGCAGCCCTGAGCTTGCAGAGAAGTTGTTCAGCATCATCCAAATAAACAATTCTAATTGATTTATTATGAAGAACTTGATCGTTGCCATCCTGTTTTTGATGCTTCCGGTTCTTTCGATCGGGCAGGCAGGGTATGAGATAGGATTTCCATTTGTAAGAAACTATACCACCACCGATTACCAGGCCCATGCCCAGAACTTCGCCGTTGCAGGAGATCAGCAGGGGATCATGTATTTTGGCAACTTTGCAGGTGTCTTGCAGTATGACGGGGAGACATGGCGGCTGATTCCGACGGAGAATACCACCAAGGTCTCAGCACTGGCAATCGACTCAGCCGGAAAAGTATTTGTTGGTGCACGCGGGGAGATTGGTTTCCTTGAACCCGACAAAACAGGAACGCTGAAGTTTACCAGTCTGTTGAAGGATTTTAAGGCCAAGTACCCGCCTTTCTACGACATCCTTCACGTTTTTATTATTGGCAACAAGGTTCATTTTATCGCAGGCAACCTTATCTTCACGCTGGAAAACGGAGAAATCACAGTATGGGCAGCACCCCGGGAAATACAAAACGCCTTCATGGTCAGGGATGTCATCTTTCTTCAGGTAAAAGAAACAGGACTGGTAACCTGGCGCGATAAGAAACTGGAAGCCCATGATCAGGGAGCTGTCTTCTCGGGAGCAAGAGTCATCAGCGCCATGCTGCCCTTTCAAGGGACAAAGACATTGATTGCCACGAGTTCGCAAGGCCTCTTTCTGATGGAAGAGGGTACCATTCGCCCATTTGAGGCGAAGGCAAACGACCTGCTGACAAAAAACCCGGTGACCTCAGGTGTAGCCTTGTCAGATGGAACGATAGCCCTGGGAACATCGCGGATGGGGATCATCGTTATCAGTGCCGATGGGAACATCAGGCAGATCATCGACAAAGGGGCCTCCCTGCAAAACAGTTTTGTACAAACCCTCTACATAAACAACGACAATACCCTTTGGGCCGCGCTGAACAATGGTATTTCAATGATTGAGATTCCTTCACCATTAACCTATTTCGACGAAAAGTCAGGGCTTATGGGAGGCGTCAATCAGGTTATGCGTTTCCAAAACACCTGCTACGTAGCAACCTACCAGGGATTGTATTATTACGATGAAGCCTCTCTGGGGTTTCTACCTGTGAAAGAGATTATATCAGCATGCTGGAGAATTGTATCTTTTAACAATGACCTGTTTGCCGCCACTTCACAGGGAATCTTCGCCGTGCGGAATAAAAAGGCCACCCTGATACGCGATGGCTTTACCCTTTCGCTTGTCACATCAACGAAAGAGCCCTCAAGCCTTTACCTTGGCGAAACCAGAGGGTTTTATAAAATGACCAGAAAAGGAGGTGATTGGGTTGCGCAGAAGTTTGCCGGGGTAGATGAAGAAATCGACGACCTCAGGACAGATATTTCAGGGAACATTTGGGGCCTCAGCCTCTCGAAAGGATTGTTCCGATATATTCCCGGTGAGGCTGCCCTCTCGTTCTTTAATGAAAAAAACGGGCTTCCCGGAAATCAGGGTCTTACAATCAATCCACTTAACAATACCATTAGCATAGGAACCAGCAAGGGCATTTATATCTTCAATGAACCGAGGCAGACGTTTGACTCAATCAGACTGTTTTCTGACACAAAACCGTCGGCTGATGAATGGTTTTCGCTCATCGTTCCTGACAGAAACGGGAACCTTTGGGTAAACTCAGGAGAAGAGACAGATGCAAAAATACTCATTAAGAAAGGGGATCAATATCAGCCGCTCGCCATGCCATTTCTGCCCATTGCTGACTATGTCATCTGGAGTATCTTTCCTGAAGAGAATGGCATCACATGGTTAGGTGGTCCCGAAGGACTTATCCAATACGACGCGGCAGTAATGAACAAAAACGTCAAACCTTACCCGAGTCTTATCCGCAGAATTATCGTCAACAATGATTCTGTTATCTTCTCGGGGAATGTGGCGTTGGATAACCGGGACATTGTACTGAAATACAGCGAAAATTCAGTGACCTTTGAATTCAGTACGCCCTTTCATTCTGTGAAGGGCGACATGAAATACCAGTTCTATCTCGAAGGATTTGAAGATACCTGGAATGACTGGTCAGCGCAGTCTGTCAAGGAATATACCAACCTTCCGGGAGGCAGGTATATTTTCCATGTCAGAGCCGAAAACATCTATGGCGAGTTGGCACCCGAAGCGAAAGCAAGCTTCCGGATACTCTCGCCCTGGTATACAAGCATCTGGATCATTATCGTTTACTTCATAGCTTTTGGTGGAATCGTGTATGCAATCGTTCTTTTCCGCAATCAAAAGCTTCTGAAAGAGAAAAGGATTCTTGAAGAACGCATCGCCGGCAGAACCGCGGAAGTTGTTCAGCAGAAAGAAGAAATTGAAAATCAGTCACAGGAATTGGCCAATAAGAATGATGAGCTTGAAAAGATCAATTCGGCCATCAAATCAATCAATGCTGAAATCAATTATGAGAACCTCCTGCAGTCGCTGCTCGAGAAGATGAAGATCATAAGGGCTGCCGAGAAATCGCTGGCACTTGTATTTGATAAAAACATAAATGCATATCGATTCAAAGCCTGCCTCGGTTATTCAATTTCGGATTTTGAGAAGATCATGATCAACCTGGCACAGGCCGAGAACAGGTACCTGAAAAATACGGAAGAGGTGTTTGAGGACATCTTTATCAAATCGGAATTTTCATCGTTCGGTGAAATTGAGGAGCTTCAGAAGTTTGTTAAACCCAAGTCGATCATGGTGCTGGTGATCAGGATTGAAAACAAAATTGACGCCTTCCTGATATTCGAAAACCATAGCAGGGCAAATGCCTTTGAAACGCGCGACATCAGTTTAATCAAGAACTCAAAAGAACACATCATTTCGGCTATCATCCGTACGCGGATATTGGACGATTTACAGCAAACACTGCATAACCTTAAGGACACACAAGACCAGTTGGTTCAGTCAGAGAAGCTGGCATCGCTCGGACAGCTTACAGCAGGTATTGCACATGAGATTCAAAACCCCCTGAATTTCGTCAACAATTTTGCATCCCTTTCGGTCGATCTGGCAGATGAACTGAACGAAACGCTCGAAGACCTCAGGGAGAATATTCCCGCCGACAAATACGAAGACGTTGCCGAGGTCATCGGCATGATCAAGGGAAATGTAGTAAAGATCAATGAACATGGGAAAAGGGTCGAAAGCATCGTGAAAGGAATGCTACAGCATTCAAGGGGCAGAACCAGTGAATTTGAAGAGGTTGAACTCAACAACATCGTCACGGAATATGTTAACCTGGCCTATCACGGACTCCGGGCAAAAGATAAAAGCTTCAATACTGCCATCCGCACGAATCTTGATCCCGCGATCGGAAAGGTCAGCATTTTACCACAGGATCTGAGCCGGGTAGTGCTCAACATAGTGAATAACGCCTGCTATGCTGTTGACGAAAAGTCGAAAACCAATATACCCGGTTATAAACCCGAGGTGGTGGTCACCACCCGGAAGTTACAGAATAAAGTAGAAATCAGTATCAGAGACAACGGGACAGGGATTCCGCAGCAGGTGATCGAAAAAATATTCAATCCATTTTTCACCACTAAGCCCACTGGCAAAGGAACCGGATTAGGCCTGTCGATGAGCTTCGACATCGTTAATAAGATTCACAAAGGGAAACTGGAAGTTAAGTCTCAGGAAGGCGAGTACACAGAATTCATTATCACCATCCCTGAAAAGCAATCCTGAAAAGCAGATTCTCATGAAGTTCAGAACCATTCTATTGGCATTATTGGCTTCAATTGTTTCGGGTCAATTGCTGGGGCAGACTTTTTTCAAACTTAATGAGTACAACATCATCGATGATGGTCGCGTCATTCCTGTCATGACACTCTTCTCGGCCCAATCATTCAGTGAAAAATGGGGCATGTCTGCCTATTTTTACCTGAACGGTGCCAAAGGGAGCAGCTGGGGTGAAGGTTTGGCAGGCCCCACCTGGATGCCTGTAAAAGGTCTTTCGCTTGGCTTTCTGGCGGGCTTTCAATCCAACGAGGATCAATTATGGCGGGTTTCTCCCATTATCAATTACTCCTCACAAAAATTCTCAGGCTTTGCTGCTTTCGAATATGGAGGGAAACGACACCGGTGGGATGTAATGGCCTTCTACCTGATCAGGAACTTTAAATTCGGAGGTGAGTTTATACGTTTTTACCAGATGTATGCAGTAGGGCCAAGAATAGAATTCAGCTTCTGCAAAAAACAACCCATCACGGTATTCTACAGTCAGTTGTGGGACGTGACGCATGACAGGCCATCGGCGATGATCGGCATCTACACATCCTTCAGCCAGAAGAAATAGCTAAGGTGGCGGGGAACCTCTGTATTAATAAAGCAACTTCAAAACTGAATAAAAACGGTCACAATTTTTGCTAATTATTACATAAAATGTACCTTCGTTTGGTAAAACGAAAAAAACTTATGAAACACTTATTATTAACAGGACTGGCTTGCTTCTCGGCAATACTTCTGACTGCTCAGATTGATGTTAAGGGGAAAATTGAAGACGAAGCCGAAAGCCGTGCAGAACAACGTACCGATGAAGGTATCAGTACCGGGTTTGATAAAGTCGAAGACGGAATTGGAAATTTGTTCACTAAAAAGAAGAAAAAGGAGAAACCAGAGAAATCAGAAGAGGAACAGGTAGAAGAACCCACTGGTGACCAAGTGGAAACTGAAGAGCAAAACGCAGAAGCAAAACCTGCACGTCAGCAAACTCAAAAGCTTCAGTCCTTCTCCAAATACGACTTTGTTCCCGGGGACCAGATTCTCTTCTTTGAAGATTTTTCACAGGACGCCGTTGGAGATTTTCCCGCACTGTGGGCGACCAACGGAAGTGGCGAAGTGAAAACGGTTAATCTGGCACAGGGCAAATGGCTTCACATGAATGGGAACGATGCAGTGTATTGCTACACCAAAAACATTAGTTTCCCCAATAATTTCATTATCGAACTCGACATGATTCCCGATGAAGAGTTTAGGGACGGTATTCAATTAACCATATATGAAGACGTTGAAAACAAAGAACTTGATGACGATCTCTACCCCGGTGCGCGCGGTCTTCACATTAACATCCAGCCCGAATCATGGGCAACCCTTGGTTACAACAATATCACTAATGGAGACTGGCTTGAAGGGCATTCAGAGAATCTTCCTGTCATTAAGGAGACGCTCAACCATATCATCATCTGGATACAGAACCGACGCGTAAGAATCTATCACATGGGCGCCAAGGTGCTCGACATGCCCACCAACATATACGCCGATACCAAATTCAACCGGTTACGTTTTAGCGGTTGGGATCGCCATTCCTACCCCTTTTTATCCAACCTGAAGGTTACATCGGCCGCCCCTGACATGCGCAATAAGATACTCTCAGAGGGGAAAATCATCTCTTATGGCATCTGTTTCGACACGGGAAAAGATGTTGTTAAACCCGAGTCCTATGGTTCAGCAAAGGAGATTGCCCAGATACTGAAAGAGAACCCTGATCTTAAAATCATGATCATCGGACACACCGACAGCGACGGTGATCAGGCAAAAAACCTTGACCTTTCAAAGCGAAGGGCCGCCTCCGTAAAAACATACCTCATCAAAGAATTCGGTGCTGAGGAGGCAAGGATAACAACAGAAGGGCTTGGACAAACAGTCCCGATTGCACCTAACTCATCCCCTGAAGGGAAAGCTAAAAACCGCCGTGTTGAATTTATCAGGAATTGAAGAAAAGGGGCGGTTCACAAAGATGTTTGGCGACCTGAAACCCGACATTGCTAATAACATTTTCAGTAGTTTGATGATTGAATAACCACACCGACATATCATTATTCAATAGCTAATTGAAACAATTTCCCGCCCGACAGGTGTACCCGAAGTGGCAGAAAGCCACTGATGAAAATACCAATTCATCATAACTGATATTTAGATCAAAGCGAAACAGGCTTTATGATTACAGCAAAAGAGCCGGTTAACATCCACAAGTTAACCGGCTCTTAATTTATATGACATCTAATGATTTAATCACGGCACCATGATGCTCCTTCTTTGGTATCCTTAACCTGAACACCAATCTCCTTCAAACGATCGCGGATCAAATCACTGGTTGACCAGTCTTTTCGTTCGCGGGCATCCTTCCGCAACGAAAGTATGGTCTTCATAAGTCCTTCAACAAGCTGATCATCCCCACCAGCAGTGGTTTCATCGGTAAGACCAAGAATATCGACTGCAAAAACCTGAATAAGTTCAGAAAGCTGATCAATGTCAGCGGCAATCAAAGCTTCATGTCCATCGTTTACCGAATTGATGATTCTGGCGGCTTCAAACAGGTGGGCAATCAATTGCGGGGTATTCATGTCATCGTCCATGGCCTCATAGCACTTGTTGAGCAGTGCAGAAATATCGGCGTCACTGTGATCAGAGGGTTTAAGCTTCCGGAGCGTCTTCATGGCTTCCATCAACCGACGATAACCCTTATCGGCTGCCTGTAATGCTTCATTTGAGAAATCAACCGTGCCGCGGTAATGTGCCTGAAGGATAAAAAAGCGTATGTTCATCGGGCTGTATGCCCGTTCAAGCTTTTCATGCGTGCCATTAAAAAATTCCTCCAGGTTGATGAAATTACCCAACGACTTACCCATCTTTTGCCCGTTGATGGTGATCATGTTATTGTGGAGCCAGTATCTGACAGCTTCCTTACCGTTTGCAGCAACACTCTGTGCAATCTCAGCTTCATGATGCGGAAACACCAGATCCATTCCTCCACCATGAATATCGAAGGTTTCGCCCAGATACCGGGCACCCATGGCCGAGCATTCCATGTGCCATCCGGGAAATCCGTCACTCCACGGGGAAGGCCACCGCATAATATGCTCAGGCTGTGCTTTTTTCCATAAGGCAAAATCGAAACTATTATGCTTCTCAGCCTGTCCGTCAAGTTCCCGTGTATTCGAGAGCAACTCGTCGACCGAACGGCCGCTAAGTATACCATAATGGTGCTTCGTATTGTACTTTAACACGTCGAAATAAACAGAGCCATTGCTTTCATAAGCAAATCCATGTTCCATGATCCGCCGTACCATTTCAATCTGTTCGATGATATGTCCCGAAGCATGGGGTTCAATGGAAGGGCGTTTTACATTGAGGGCATCCATCGCCTGATGATACCTGATAGTGTAATACTGAACTATTTCCATCGGCTCAAGTTGCTCGAGACGAGCTTTCCGGGCTACCTTATCCTCGCCTTCATCGGCATCATTCTCCAGATGCCCGACATCAGTAATGTTTCTGACATACCTGACCTTATAACCCAGATGTTGCAAATATCTGAACAATACATCGAAGGTTATGGCGGGGCGGGCATGTCCCAAATGAGGATCACCATAAACGGTAGGGCCGCAAACATACAAACCAACATGGGGAGGATTCAACGGCTCAAAGACCTCCTTACGACGTGTAAGGGTGTTGTAAAGCATCAATTTATGTATCATACTGTGTAGTATTAAAACCCGGAGAAACGCTGCCGGATTGGTTTGTCCTGCAAAAATACGAAAATGGACAGTCGTTCAACTCAGTGTTCCGGTGAATCAACAACATCAGGCGCATGCCTGATAGCAAAAAAAAAATTAAACTATCCCCTGCCAACAAATCACTCTTTACAACCACCAAAAGATGAATAAAATACAGAGCGATTACTTTAATGCCTGCCCAGATTTAAACAAGGATATCCTATCATTTTTCAAGATTACGGGGTTATGAATATCTTTGTTGAAAATTTAGTGGTCATGAAAGTCCGACTTTTTATTCTTCTTTCATTCGCTTCCGGTTTCTATCTGACGGGGTTTTCCCAGGAAGTGGTCATTCAGCCCGACAGTCTCTTTAAACCAACGCTCGAACAGGTTGATTCACTTAAGCAGTTGTATCCGGTCGTGTTTTCGAACAAGGGTTGTGGCCGTTGCACGACAGCTAAAGATTTCTTTAATAAAAGCAGCATTTGTTTTGTTAATGTAAACCTGGGGTTACCCGAGAACCGTTCAATGATGTACAGTGTAGCCAAAAGAGCCGCCGGTAGTAGTCTGCGGGGAATCAAATACCCTGTAATTATCTACAAAGACAGTACCCATTGGGGTCAGGGGGACTTAAACACCTTTCTACTTAGACTGCAACCAATTGTTGAATCTGAAAGAAAACGGCCTACTGAATAACATTTCACATTACATTAGATGAAATAATTACCAACAGATTGCGTTTTTCTGTTTATTGTTCTCTATATGTCGGCGATCAATACTACGAAAATCCGAATCTGGAAAACCCAAAACTGCACTTAAACTTTGGCTCAAATGAAATATTTCTTATCCATTCTGTTGTCTGTCATATTTATAGCGGGAAATGCACAGCAGGAGACTGCCATTCATGAATGGCACGACCATTTGCCTTACAGCAAAGGCCTACAGGTGATCAATACCGGTGATCAGATTTTCTGCGCCACACAATACGGATTATTCTCGTACGATAAGAACTACAATTCCGTAAAGCGGTACAGTAAGGTTACAGGATTGAGTGACAGTGAAATAGCAGACATAGGATATCATTCTACGCTAAAAACTCTGGTTATTGCCTATGCCAATACCAACATCGACTTGCTTGTTGACGGCTCGATCATTAACCTAAGCGATATCAAACGAAAAAACATCCTTGGAAACAAAACCATCAACAGGATAACCATTGAGGGCGATTATGCTTATCTGGCCTGCGGTTTTGGAATCGTGGTCGTAGATCTGCGTCGTCATGAAATTCACGACACCTATATACTTGGCCCCAATGGTTCGATGATCGACATCAACGATGTGACATTTAGTGATGAAAAGATTTATGCAGCCACGGCTATCGGTGTTTTTCAGGCTGACCGGAACAACACGATGCTGGCCGTATTTGAGAATTGGTCGAAGATTCAAACGATTCCTCACCCTGGTTTAAACTATGGTTCTGCTGTGTGGTTTAACAATGACCTTATACTGGCTCAGACTAACGATGGATATAATGATGATACCATTTGGGTATACAATCCGGCCAGTGAGTTAACAAGCAAACTAACGACTGCCTACTATTACAATGTATATCAATTGCAGGTCACCGGAGGACTTTTAGCCATCAGCTATGAAGGAGCTGTTGAACTCCGGAATAATTCAATGCAGAGTATTCTGTCAGTTTTCAAGCCTTCGGATGTACAGTTAGCACCTTCAGCAGCTATCGTTGAATCGACCAATATGATATGGATTGCCGACCGGAAATATGGATTGGTAAAGGTCACAAATGAAGGATGGAAAGGTGATCTTCTGGCTCCGCAGGGGCCATATTCGAACAAAGTTTTCGACATCAGCACCCAGGGAGATAAGCTGTGGGTTGCACATGGCGGTCGTAACTCAACATGGGGAAACCTTTACATTCGCGACGGATTAAGTTCTTCTGATGGTGTTTCCTGGCAGGTATTCAATTACACGACTGAACCAGGCATGTCGGCGATCTGGGATATTGTTGCCGTAAATTCAGCCCCAACAGGAGACAAGACCTATGCTGCCATCTGGGGTAAAGGATTAATGGAAATCAGTAATGGTGCCATTACGGCCATTTATGATACAACTAATTCTACACTTGAACCATGGATAGCAAATGTCAACCAGACTTTTATAAGCGGTATCGATTTCGATGATGCCGGCAATCTTTGGGTCGTCAATACAGGAGCTGAATCTATCATCCACGTCATGCGTACCAATGGTGAATGGCAGGGTTACAATCTTGGCGGGAATATGAGCAATATTGATGTAGGAAATTTGATTATAGACCAATCGGGACAAAAATGGATTCAAATGCGTAAGGATCATTCCATTCTTGTTTTTAATGAAAATAACACAATCGCCAAACGCGCCAAAATTCTGAATGAGGTTACCGGTAATGGAGCCATCCCCGGAAACAAAGTTTACGCCATGTGTGAAGATTTGGATGGAGAGATTTGGATCGGAACAGATGTAGGAATAGCTGTTTTTTACAATCCTGGTGGCGTGCTGACAGGCACAACCAACTTCGACGCCCAGCGTATTGTTGTTTCCCTCGATGGATACAACCAGTATTTACTGGAAAATGAAACTGTAACGGCAATCTGTGTCGACGGTGCAAACCAAAAATGGATAGGAACCGACAGGGCAGGTGCTTTCTTGCTTTCCGCCGATGGCACAACCGAAATCTTCCATTTCACCGCCGAAAACAGCCCCCTTTTCTCCAATTCAATCACCGACATTGCTATTGGGGCTGATGGAACAGTCTATTTTGCCACACCCAACGGAATTGTCTCCTTCAAGGGAGAAGCTACACCATCACAGCCCACCAACGATGATCTCGTTGTATATCCACAGCCCGTTCCCGAAGGGTACGAAGGAGTAGTTGCCATTAAGGGGCTCGTTAACAATGCATGGGTTAAAATTACCACAATCAGTGGTGCATTGGTATATGAAACCCGTGCTCAGGGAGGTCAGGCCATCTGGAATGCCAAAACAGTAGATGGTGACAAAGTAAGCACTGGTGTCTATCTTGTTTTTATTACCAATGAGGATGGCTCAGAAACAGCTGTAACAAAAATCATGGTCATCAAATAACTTGTTACTGACTGAACATACAGAAAAGGCGGAGCCCACAGGGCTCCGCCTTTTCTGCTAATCAGGGTCGGGATGTACCAAAGATTAATTTGCCGGGATTAGGGTTTCATCGGTTATGCTTCCTCCTATCACCTCCTCAAATAAAGCCATTGTCTCCTTGTCGGGCAAAACGCCATGCCGGCTTTGAAAGTATTCGATAAACAACTGACTAATCTCTTTGCCGGGATCGGGCAACGATTGGCGTTGACCAGATTCATCTGATGATGTCTGTTCCCGTTGCGGAATAATCTGTACAATCCCGGGATGGGTTGAATGGATTGCCTTCACAACCTCAGCACTCAGAAAATCGGGAGTAATTATAGTCAACTCTACATAAGATTCTTTTGGTAATTCTGATAACCATTGGATCGCAGCTTCGGATGATTCGGCTTTGTGCCGGATAAGCGGCCATACACTTTTCAACTCGTACGGATAATGATGGACCGTTTTCCCCGGTTCAACATCTACAACCTCTACAAATTTTGGCTGTCCGGCTTCCGAAAACGAATATTGCAGAATACTACCGGGATAAACAACAGGGATTGGTTCCTTTGCCGTAATAATGCGACGATGAAGATGTCCCATGGCCACGTACTGAATCTGGTCAGGAACCATTGAGGCAAACATCTCGCCGGCACCTCCTACCGTGACAATAGGACGAGCTTCGTCAAGAGGTTCTTCGGGTCGTACGATCTTCCCATCGGTCATAAAAAGATGGCTTACAAGTACATTTACCCCTTTTGAATCACAATAATTGTCTGCTGTATTTCGCCAATGTTGTCGCAACGCATCGCGGAGTCCTTCAGTGGCATTTATTCCTAAAAACTGACGCATACGGAACTCATTGGCATATGGCGTTAACAACAACCGAAGCGGGTAGTTAAACTGAGGGAAGGTTAACTGAGCAAACCCCGGCGCTGTCAGAGAAACAGCGGCTCCCCCTGCAAGTTGAAACAATGAAGGCCGGGTAAATGGAAAACCGCAAAGCAGTATACCACATTCACGGGCAAGCATTTCAGGAGCTTCAACCCTTTCAGGGGCATCATGGTTTCCGGCAATCGCCACAACCAATCGGTGGCCAAAATTGGTCAGATCCTTGAGGGTCTTATACAGCAACTCTGAAGCATCGGCCGAAGGATTGAAAGCATCCCAAAGATCGCCGGAAATAATTACCGCATCGGCCTGTAAATGGTTTGTAATTTGGACGATCTCCTCCAAAACGATGCTTTGTTCACGGAGCCGGCTGAACTGCCCCAGTCGCTTCCCAAGATGCCAGTCGGAAGTATGTAAAATTCGCATAAAGTGGTGTTGTTAACCTTCAGTAAAGGTAACATTTTAGGTACTAACACCGAAAAAGATGGATATCGGTCTGAGTTAGCCCCCGGAAATCAGTGCATCAACACGCAAGTTGTCAATACCCGAGGTCCGTCCTTCAGCCGACAGAGATAGACCCCCCGGGGCAAAAAACTGATATCAAATTGTCTGTTCTCCAATTGACCTACAGCCACCAACCGTCCATCGGCAGCATGAATCATAATACCTGCATTGGTTGTGCAACCCTCAAATACAAGTAGTCCGGAAGTAGGATTTGGAAAACACCTGACCGGCTGACCGGGTTGTTCACCTTCCGAAGTCAACTCACTCAGTGGTCTTCGCCAGATATTATGCCCGGCCATAATGAGAAAATCATCAGTTACAAGCAAGGCTGGAGCCTCACCCTGATAAGCCAGAGGCAGATCAAGTCCTTCATTCCAAAGAGTCCATGAGTTTCCCAGATCGGTCGAATATTGAACGCCTGAAGCTGTTGCAGCCACCAAAATCTCATTACTGGCAACTATCGAAATTGGAGCATCCACTGGCACACCATCAAGGGAGACCCAGTGGTTACCATAGTCAGATGATTTAAAGAGGCCTGAGGAAATCGACCCACAAAAATACGCTTCACCAATCTGAGCAAAATTCGTTACAATAGGGATTAAATCATTAGAAACAATAGATTTAGCCCAATAGCCCCCCCAGTTTGGTGAGATATAAGGACCATACCAGTTGGTACCGGCCAGAAAGTATGGATAACTGCAATCAAGGGCTATAATCTTAGTATTAAGCGGCGTAGAGCTAAACACTTGCCAACTCCCGGAGGTAGTATCGAACCGCATCAATTGCCCGAGGATGCCTGCCAGAATACCATCACAGGTTGAGGCAACGATGTCGATTTCAACGCCTCCAAGCCCCTGATCGGCCACTGCCCAGGAGGCTCCTCTATTGGTGGAGTACACAGGAGCAGCATAACTTCCGGCCACCATCAGTACACTACCATAGGAAGCCAGCCATTTAACATCGTTCAGAAGTATACTGTTAGATAAATGAGACCATTTCAATCCCTCACTAACCGAGGAGAATACCCCTCCCCCCTCTGTTCCTGCGAACAAAACGCCGGGGTGTTTAACAAGCGACTGAACCCTGCTCCCGTCGTTATAAGAAGTCATCTGCCATTGGGCTACAACAGCCTCGACACAAAAGATTACTAAACACAAGAAGACCAAAACCCGCTTCATCCAGAACTTATTAATATAAGACAAAAGGTTAGCTACCCACATATTTATCAGACGGCACAGGAATACAAAAGGTTTATCCTGCTTTCACATTTTTAGGACCATAACCTCCGAGATGTCGTTCAGAAGTGCAAAATAATCATGACGACCTGCTATATTGCTTTATTGACAATCATTACGGAAAGGAAAAATTTATTCATCTTTGAAAAACCTTTTTGGTTCTGGCTTGTCAGTGTTAGTAATTTGAAGTAAAAAGCTTAAGTTAGCATCCATTTTGCTGAATGCAACACATCGAATGATTCGAACACTCATTTTCATAGGTCTGGGCGGATTCCTGGGCAGTATAAGCCGCTACTTAATGTCAGCAGGGCTGCAACAGTATTTCTTCACTTCATTTCCTATGGGGACTTTGAGCGTTAACACGCTGGGTTCTTTTCTCATTGGAATTATCTTCGGGTTTGCCGAAAAGGGTGTACTGGTCAGTGCCGACTGGAAGATGTTTCTTGCTGTAGGTTTTTGTGGTGGTTTTACCACCTTTAGCACCTTTACACACGACAACCTCATGTTGTTACGCGATGGGCAGATGGCTTATTTTCTGCTCTATACCGGAGGGAGCCTTTTATTGGGGCTTTGCGCCGTTGTTATAGGTTATTTTCTCACCCGTATAATATGAATATCATGAATCTATCAGGCGAAGCAAAACTTTTACGCATCTTTACCGGTTCCCAGGACAAAGCAGGACATACACCGCTCTATGAGTTCATCGTCTATTCTGCGAAAAGAGCCGGCCTTGCCGGTGCCACCGTATTACAAGGGGTGATGGGATTTGGTGCCGGCAGTAATATCCACTCAGCTAAGATACTAACCCTGAGTGGTGACTTGCCCATGGTCGTCGAGATTGTTGATGAAGCAGAAAAGATTGACAAGTTCGTTGCGACCATTCAACAACACCTCCAGAAATCGGCTTTTGGCGGAATGATCACCACTGAAAAGGTGAATGTAATTGTTTACAGACCTGAAAAACAGGTCTGATAGGCATAATCAGCTATTGATGCGCTCCATGGCGTCTGGATATGAGCGACCGTAATTTTTCAACTGCCTTAGAATCCTCTTTCCATTTCAATTCCGAAAACATACGGGAAAACATCCCCATAGCTTCATCAAATGATTCAGCATTATTTAAAAAATGAAGCGCCTGGGTATAATGATGTTGATTACCCTTAAACAACTCATTGATCAACAAAAATTTATCATTGATTCCAATGGCCTCTTTCATGTCGCCAATGTTCTTGTGACTGAGCATTGAGGCCAGGTTCTGTTCAGCCTGATGCTGATCGGATAGTTTATCGGCAAGCGACGGCTTAAGGTTTGGGTTAAGTGATTCACCCAGGGTAGGTGTGACAGCATTAAACAAATCAGCATTATAAGCCTTTACCTGCTTCTCCTCATGTTTTTTCTGCGGAGAAGCCGGAAGCGGCTCTATGGAAAAAAGCAAATTCTCCTTTTCAGGCTCATGACTCTGTACAACAGCTTGCTGAGGAACAGAAACTTGAGGTGTTACTTCTGGAGAGCGGGGTTCGAAAGCTTCTTCCGGCAGGTTATAATCTGCCGGAATCTGTATCTCCGGTTCAATGGGCACCACCGGGTTTATTCCCTCAGATGGCTGATTATCCTTAATGTCAATAAAGGATTCAAAAGAGATGGGCACCCCGCTTTCCTCAACCGATACAGATAGTACTTCTGGGTTCAGCTCAGATTCTGATTGTGCGAATGCTTCGGCGGCTATAGCTGTCGGTTGTTCCTGAATATCACCCACAGGTGGTATTGAAGGCTGAAATGCAATGGACGGCAAGTCATCCTGGAACTTTGCTGGAGAAGAGACCTCAGCCGGTGTATTGGAAAACTTTGGAATCTCCCGCTCAATGCGAACCATCCCAAGTCCCTGATTAAGCATATTCAATTTAGAGCAATAGTCGTAAATCTTCCTGAGATTCGACATAACAATATCAAGCTCAATCTGAGGAATACGCCCTTCATAACCGGCGATAGTCTGTGTTTGCTCCCGGAGTGATTCCATGAGCATGGCAATCATTTCGTGAATATCTTTTTGTTCCATAAGGCAAGGCTGACAATGAGATTTTTCAGATGGTTAAATCGACCTGTGTCGTTCTTCCGTATCATATCCTACAGTTTAAGACAGGAAATTCTGTATGTTTGCATGAACGACTTTGTCACGATAAAATTACAAAAGTCCCATCAAACCATCACCATGTTTCTAGAAAATACATCAAATGGATCAGGAAGGTCAGGTTGGATTGAGGTGATCTGCGGGTCAATGTTTTCGGGAAAGACCGAAGAACTGATCAGGCGTTTACAGCGTGCCAGAATAGCCCGTCAGCGCGTGGAAATATTCAAACCACAGATCGACACCCGCTATGATGAACAAAATGTTGTCTCGCATAATGCCAATGCCATCGCCTCTACACCGGTAGGCAGCGCTACCCATATCTTGCTGCTGGCTACTGATGTTGATGTTGTCGGTATTGATGAAGCCCAGTTTTTTGACGGTGAACTGCCATCTGTTTGTAATCAGTTGGCATCTCAGGGCGTTAGAGTGATTGTTGCCGGACTCGACATGGATTACCTGGGGAAACCCTTTGGCCCGATGCCTGCACTCCTTTCAATGGCCGAGTATGTCACTAAGGTTCATGCTATTTGCATGGGTTGTGGTAATCTGGCTCACTACTCCCACCGGACAGCATCAGGAGACAGCCTCGTACTACTGGGAGAAACGGAAGCCTATGTACCACTTTGCAGAAACTGTTTCCAGAAAGTGAAACAGGGTGCTGAAGTTCGACCCGCAATCAATCCCGGTAATCCGGCTCCTGTCTGAGGTAACTTTCTTTTTCAAGACCAGATAGCGTTGGAAGTTTCACTTGTAGGCACTAATACTCTTCCCACACCACCCGCCCTTTTCGGTAGCCAGAGACCCGAAAGGGATACATCTGACCGGATTCGTAGCGACTGACTGCGCCTACCAGAATCGTATGAGCACGGCCGGACTCATCTTTCACATCAATCCACTGTTTTAAACCGCGCATCAGATCATCTATGGCATAGGCCCTGATTACCTCCATTGTCATCCTCAACCCAAAGGGATAGGCGGGATTCACCGGCTCGGCACGCCATGTACCATTTTTATTTCCATAAAGAAGGCATTCAATCTCAGTACCAGCTATTGGATTGAACCATGGAGAGTGATCAGCCTTAACCAATGCAGGGATATGATTGAAAATGAGCAGATGATGCTTTTCTTCGTTTTGGAGACAGTAGGTCCCCTGATAATTAGCCATCACCGGAAATTCAGGTACCTTCATCTTTTCAGATGAAGCCGCAGGCCACTCAGGATAAACCACTCCCTTGCTGACCGTCCTGATATTCAACAACACACCTTTACCTGGTGGCGGAGGCCCTGGCGGAAACACGATACCATATTCCAGATCACCAGCGTCGGTTACCACAGCGGGCATAAAGCCGGAGGGAGATGTATACAAAGTTTCTATCATGAATCTTGCCATCGATCCAGCCTTATAGCGAGGATGTTCAGGTTCTATAAAGATTCGTCCATTACAATTGACATGGTCTACTACGACATCAACTGTAGTCCCGGGTTTTAGTCCATAAGAGCGATAAAAATCAACTGGCAGCAGGAACCGCTGTTGTTGCTTATCGACCAGCACATAGTAATTCCGATTATCCGGCAGAATCGATTCTCTGATTAGCTTCAACTTTATTTTTTGTCCCTTTTGGGGTAAGGTAGTACTCATTGCTATAGGGTCGGAGGTTTTTGGTGACCAAATTAAGAAAAACCCCATTGTAAGCCAAATTACTTCATGCGACAAAGAAATCCATAATCAAATCAGTATAAAATTCATTAAGTTTGTATCTACCTAATTAACTTTAAAAGGACACATCATGAAACGATTTGCAGTAATTATTGCTGGTTGTGGTGTATATGACGGTGCTGAGATTCACGAAACCGTTCTTACCCTGGTGGCCATTGAAAGGCGCAAGGCAACCTACCAGCTTTTTGCCCCTGACATCAATCAGGCACACGTAATCAACCATCTGGACGGCAGCGAGATGAATGAAACCAGAAATGTTCTGATCGAATCATCACGTATTGCTCGCGGTCAGATTAAATCTCTTGCCTCCTTCAGATCGGAAGATTTTGATGCTTTGGTTTTCCCGGGTGGATTTGGTGTGGCGAAGAATCTTTGCAACTATGCTTTTAAAGGTGCCGATTGCGATGTAAATCCACAGGTAGCTAAAGCGGTTCAGCGGATGCATCACGAAGGCAAGCCAATCGGAGCTATGTGTATTGCTCCGGTTCTAATCACCAAACTATTGGCTCCCGTTAAGGTAACCATAGGCGATGATGCGGTAACCGCCAGCCATATCAACGAGATGGGAGGAGAACACATCAGTACTGTGGCTAAGCAGGTGATCCACGATGAAAGGCATAATATTTTCACGACCCCATGCTACATGCTCAACAGCAGCATTACAGAGATCGCAGATGGTTGTGACAACCTGATTGCTAAAATGCTTATGAAGATATAATCATGTGGGTCAGGACTAAGCATTGCCTTGTACAACAAGCCAGGTGTCAGACCAACTGCAATTGCATTTATAGCCAGAAATACATCAATATCAATATACTTCGACATTAGACGTCAAGAAAAAGCAAAGCCCTGACTGCATTTTCAGGCAATCAGGGCTTTGCTATAAATCAGATCAGCACTTATATGAGCAGGCTACACCCGCTGCCTGACTCTGAATGGGGTGTTTATAGAATTATTTTTAACAGTAGTGGGCGGGTTAGAAATGCTGAATAGCACTGGTAACCGGTTTTGGTCGGATATTCAACAGCTTGACATCAGAAACATCAGGACAGTACTCATTCCCTGTAGCAGTCAGCGTAAGGGTCACAGATCCGGAAGTATTGTCCGCATCACCAGGATTGTAAGTAGCATTCAGCAGATTGGTATTGTCAAATGCACCGTCACCAGAAGTTGACCAGGCATATGTCGTTGAATTCGTTACCGAAGGATCATCCATGTAAACGGTCTCATCCCAGCATAAAGTATCATCGGTTCCGGCATTAACGACAATTGCAGGAATCAACACCAAACGCATCACATCTGTAGTGGGAATTGCACAAGGAGTGTTCGGATTGGCCGTAAGGGTCAGATTGACAGAACCCGTCGCTATATCCCCGGGGCCAGGCGTATACTCAGGAGTGAGCGCATTACCATCGATAAAGGATCCGTCACCAGAGGTGCTCCAGAGAAGGGTTTTGTAGTTCTGAGCAGTTGCCGCAGCAATTGCAAACGTGCCACTACTACATATCGTGTCATCAGCACCGGCATTGGCAATTGGGATGGGGATTCTTACAACAGCAATTTTCACAAGGTCACCAGGACAACCATTCAGGTCAGTCTCCACAACCTTAACTGTATCGACGCCGGCTGTTACAGACCAATCAATTGTGATTTCGTTGGTGCCAGATGAATGGAGGGTATTCCCTGTTCCGGTAACACTCCAGTTGTATGTACTACCCGAAGTGAGGTTTACCATATATATTTCCCCAGCATTGCCTGCACAGGTTGAGTCGGGTTGAACGGTTGACTGTGAAAAGATAGCGGGAATAGAAACGAGACACAAGACAACAACTAGAATGTAACTAACGGATTTCATAGCTTCTAACTTTATGATTATAATTGGGTTCAAAAACAAGTATGGTTAACATCATTAATTTCGCTTACAGTAATGAGGAAGTGAAGCCTGCGTCATGGTACAGACGTGACTAATAATGGATAATATCAGAAGTGGCGGGTTTGGGGTGCTTAAAAACCTGTATAGTGTCGGAGGTGTTGAGGCAATTATCGTTCACAATTGTATTAAGGATCAATGTAACAGGATTGAGACTCAACTCTGATTCAGAAAAATGGTATTCAACCGAAAGTGTATTTTGATCAGGGATGAAAGAGCCGGAGCCCCCAGTCCATTCACATCCCATGGAACCGGTAATGTTTCCATTTAAAAAAATGACTGAATCGCTATGGCAAACAAACTGATCAACACCAGCATTGGCAGTAACGGCATCGTAATTGACCCCAACAGTTGTAGAAACCACCGACCCGTTACAGACAGATACATCTGAAATTGAACAGGAATGAGTCCCTGCTGTAGCTCGAATTGAAGGTCCAGTTTCACCTGTATTCCACAAATAAACGTAAGGAGGGAATCCACCTGTCGCGCTGGCTGTCAAAACTGTAGAAACAGAATCAAAGCAAACCGTCGGATTTTGCGGCAAAAGCCCGGTAACCAGAGGGGGGCCAAAATAGAAGCGCAATGTATCGGACAGATTGACCGTACAGGATGTTAGTGGTTGCCCACTAATCTGAAAATCAATATAAGGGGGTAACCCATCTACCGGAGTTATTGTAGGAGCCGAGCAACCGATGGTACAACTGAGAAGCGGGTTGTATATCCCATGTTCTCCCGGATAGATGGAAGTCCATACAATGGATGATTCTTCAAATCCTTCTGCCTGAATAACGGAAGAACACGATGTAGTAATAAGTACATCTTCTCCTGCATAGGGTCGTGAAAAAGAAGAAAGTCTGTAAATATTTGCATTTGAGCCAGGCTTGCAGAATATTAAAGAATGTGGCCCTGTTCCTGTCAAACACATTGAATCGCCAATCGGGCTGGTAGTCCCACAATTATTCTGATAAAACAAACTTCCCGTAGGTTGAGAACCACTGATAATCTCCAAAATCACACCAGCCGCATTGGGGTGTAACGCTACAAGAAACTCTACGCAATTCGCAGAAACTCCATCGCAACAATTGCCGCTGCGTGATACTGCAGTGCTCTCCCAAATGCCAGATGCATTGGCACTAAGGTCTACCTCAAAAAACGGCACATCGCTGGTACAATTACTCTGACCTGCGACTTGTCCCTTTCCAAAAACAAGACAGCCTGTAAAGACGAGAAGTATGTAAAGCAGCCTTTTCAAATTTTCGATTTAGTTTGGCTTACAAAAATACCAAATTATGGAATACTTCATCCAACAAATGGAATATTTTTCATAATAAAACACTATGGTACCTATTGTTACAAACAGGAGAGCGTAAAACGATCGCATCCCAGAAACAACTCCAATAAATGGAAAACAAACAATACAGTTTATGCTGTATCTTTGTTGCATTGCCGGAGGCATTCGTTTCAAACTGGTCAAGATACCAAACCAATGGCAAATCAGGCAATAATAGCACTTCAAAAAACACAAACCTTTCATTGAAAACGATACGATCCGAGCCCTTCCTCGAAGAATTACTACTGCAAGAGATGTCAAGAGCCAACACCGACCTTGTAGCAGGCATCCTCAGCCGCGATCCCGAACGATTGGCCCAAGCAATAGCAATCGTCATGCGACAGGAAGAACCCATCTCACGCCGGGCGATGTGGGCCATTGATATCGCCTGTGAAAAAAACCCGGGTCTCATCACACCATATATTAAACTTCTGATTATCAAAATGCCGGAATTCAGACACGATGCCTTTCGACGTCATATCCTCAGAATTGCTGCACGGCTCCCTTTTCATGACAGTTATAAAGGAGCTCTCTTAAATGTGTGCTTTGATATAATAGCTGACAGTAATAAGGCGATTGCTGTAAAAGCGAACGCGATGCAAATATTAAGCAGGATGGCGATTGAGGAACCCGACATAAGACACGAGCTGAAGGAGACAATCAGGTACCAGATGGAAGAAGCAACACCTGGTTTCAGGAGTCAGGCCCGTAAAGTTCTAAACAAAGTTAAAGAACTAGACACTAACACATTATGAACAAGTATGCAATATTTCTACTTAATAACAGTTATTATGGATCCAAACCATTTAAGTTTAATACTTTTGATGTGTTTTGGTAAAACTGTTTTATTCTAAAAAACCCTTGTTAACCAACAAATTAAACTGATGTTCTTATGAAAAAAATGCTGTGGCTTATAGCGGGTATCGCGATGTTTTTCGCATGTAATACCCAACAAAAAGAGATTGACGGACTGGCTGCCAAATCCGACAGCCTGGCTGCCGTCAATATTCAACAGGGCGAATCGATCATAGGCTTTGTGGCCTCATTCAATGAGATTCAGGGAACCCTGGACTCCATCAAACAGATGGAAAAGATCATCACCCTCAATGCAGGGAAGCCTGGTAGCGAGGTTGAGCAGGATGCCAAAGACAAAATCAATCAGGATATTTATGCTATTCATACAATGCTTCGGCGTAACCGCGAAATGGTAGCAAACCTTAAGGCTCGGTTAAAAAAGTCAGATGGAAAAATTGTCGAACTTGAGAAAATGATTGATTTCATGACGCGTCAGATTGAAGAGAAAGACGGAGAAATCGTTCAGTTAAAAGATCAACTGGCTCAGATGAATATCAAGGTTGTGGAACTCTCAGGTAAGGTAGATAACCTGGCGACTGAAAGTCAAGTTAAATCACAGGTCATTGACGAGAAAACCATTGCCCTTAATACGGCCTATTATGCCATCGGAACTAAAAAGGAATTAATTGATAATAAAGTGATTACTCGTGCAGGCGGGTTTATAGGTATCGGAAAATCATCTTCGATGGCAAAAGACTTCAATACCGAATATTTCACGAAAATTGATATCCGTAACCTGAAATTTATCGCGCTAAACGTCAAGAAAGCCACTGTTGTGTCAACTCACCCGGCTGGCAGCTTCAACATCACCGGTGTAAAGAGGGCCGACACATTGTTTATCTCAGATTTCAATAGATTCTGGAGTGCATCGAAATACCTGGTGATTCAGGTTGAATAGGTTATAAAACTAAGACAAACAGAGCTCCTCATTCGGGGAGCTTTTTTATTACTTACCGGTTCGATTTCTGTTCTTTCGAAATCCAGGAACAGGATCAGTAATCGACGACTTTTTCCCAAAGAGATTTTGTTCCAGATATCCATCCTTGAAACGTAACAAGGCTTTTCTGATAAAATCATGGTTCTCTTCCTGATACCAAAAGAAAAATCTTCGTTGGGCCAGTTTATCATCAGAATTGACTGCTGTATACACCGGATTCAGGGTATAGGGATTCAGTCCTGTATAATACATCTCTGTGGCAAGTGTCAGCGGTGTAGGTGTAAAATCCTGCACCTGCTCAAGCCTGTAGCCCAATTTTTTGGTCTCGATAGCAAGGTTTGCCATATCAATCAATTCACAACCAGGGTGCGATGAAATAAAATAGGGGATGACCTGCTGGTGAAGTCCATACTTTCTGGCTATTGAATCGGCCTTGTGCTTAAACTCAACAAAGAGCCTGAAAGAGGGTTTGCGCATCAGTTTCAATACATTATCGGATGTGTGTTCGGGGGCAACCTTCAACCTTCCTGAAACATGCCTTGAAACCACCCGCTCAATATAAGCGTTGACCTTATTTTTTCGCTGCCGGTCAGGTTTTTGAGCTAACAGCAAATCATACCTGATGCCACTGCCGATAAAAATCTTTTTAACCCCTGGAATATGTTCCGACTTATCGTAAAGAGATAACAACGGGCCGTGGTTGGCATTAAGGTTCGCACAAATAGCCGGGAAAATACAACTTGGTCTGCGACACTTCTTACACAATTCCATCTCTATTCCACTCATTTGGTACATGTTGGCCGATGGGCCGCCAAGGTCGGTAATCACACCATCGAAGCCGGGAACTTTCGTAACAGCGTCTATTTCTTTCAGGATAGATTTCTCAGATCGACTGCTGACAAACTTCCCCTGGTGCGCCGAAATGGTACAAAAAGCACAACCACCGAAGCACCCCCTGTGAATGTTCACAGAATTGCGGATCATGTTCCAGGCAGGAATCTCGCCGCGCTTTTTATATCTGGGATGTGGCATGCGTGTATAGGGAAGATCAAACGAAGCATCTATTTCGCTGGTAGTCATAGGAAGATAAGGAGGATTAACAACCAGCAGAGAATCCCCTATCTGTTGCAGCAACCGGCTTGAGGCCCACCGATTGGATTCTTCTTCGATGATTCTGAAGTTCCGGGCATGAGCTCTTTTATCATGTAACGCCACATCATAAGGTGCCAGTTCAACATCAGTCCACCCTTTTTCTGTTTTGTAGCTAGCCCTGTCGGCATGCAGGAAAGCCGTCTGAGGGACATTGAGCATATTATTGAAGGGAACACCCTTTCTTAACAGTCTGACGATTTCATGCAATGGCTTTTCACCCATACCATACACCAGCATATCGGCCCCACTATCGCACAGGATGGGCTTCATCAGGCTGTCGGACCAGTAATCATAATGGGTAAACCGTCGAAGTGAGGCCTCTATACCACCCAATAGAACCGGAACCCCGGGAAACAATTGCTTCAGAATTGAAGTATAAACTGTTGAAGCATAATCTGGACGAAATCCAGCCTGCCCTCCCGGTGTGTAGGCATCATCGGAGCGGCGGCGTTTGGCTGCTGTGTAATGATTGATCATGCTATCCATACAGCCGGCAGAAATTCCAAAGAACAACCGGGGACGCCCCAGCTTTTTAAAATCCCGTAGATCATCACGCCAATTCGGTTGCGGGAGAATGGCCACACGAAGCCCCAGCTTCTCAAGCACCCTGCCGATCACGGCATGCCCAAAAGACGGATGATCAACATAAGCATCACCCGATACGATGATAACATCGGCTTCATCCCAACCAAGGCGACCCATTTCCTCACGGGTTGTAGGCAACCATGCGGTGATAGGTAATTGTGGCGTCAATTCTTTCATTGGACGGCAAAGATAGCCAAATACCACCTACACAGCTTCACGGGAAATCAATTGTATTGACTACATCCTTCAAGGCAGAAAGAAAACGGCAGCCTTCCTTAAACAGGAAGTACTGCCGCACATCAACTCACATGCATAAGAAATATATTCCTCATAGACAATTTGAAGAATACTATCATAAGTCTCTTTAGGAGATTTATTCTTAAACGATTAAACCATACATTGGGGAAAAACCATAACTTCAGGTCACACACACCATACAACCTAATAGTCAACCTGTTTTCAAATAGCCTGCTTCAATCACTACCCTGCCATATCATCTAGAGACTTGATCTTTCAGTAATTTCCTTCAGCGAAGTAAGTGCAGATTCAAGGTTACTTAGCATGGTCAACTGCCTCCTTGAAGGTTTCTGAGTGGATTTCCATTCATGGACGATACGAAGCATGGCGTCTACCTGTAAGAGGATTCTATCGAGCACCGGACTCCGTTGGTTCGAGTCCTTGAAACTTAGCCAAAGACTAATATTCAACAATAAGTCACGATAAGCTTTCTTCAGACTGACGGCAAGATTCTGATTCACCATTGGCAAGACGTCAATCCAATGAAGCAATTCAGACAATTTGCCATAGATTAATTCTATTTCGATCGTTTCCTGGGTTTTCATGCTATTCATGTTTAGGGTTGGCAATTATATCCGAGAGGCTTTTATAGGTGGCCAGTTCAATCAGGTAATTATAACCTGATCCGGCCATTTGTTGGGCACCCTGTTGCCATAAAGCTTGCGCCTCAAGCAGGTCTGAAACACCTACCATGCCAGCTTTATGGTTATCGGCCACCACCTTAAGATGTTCTGTGGCTTCCGTCATGGCAGCATCAGCAAGCTTTATCCGCTTCCATGCTTCCCTGAGTTTATTAAATGCAACTTGTTGCTGCATTACCAGTTTCTGACTGTTATCGGCCAGCATACTCTTCGCCTTTTCAACGTCAAGGGATTTTTGCCTAATCTGATGCGAACCTCCCCACCAATCGCTGATAGGTATGGAAACCGAAGCGAAGGCCAGCGCATTGGTCTGGCTGTTGTCCATCACATCATACCAGAATCCCGTGGCTCCAACTGCGATAGCAGGCAGGTTCTTACCCACTGCTATCTTTTTCTGAAGGGAAGCAGCATCAATGGCCTTGGACAACATGATGTATTCAGGGCGTACCTTTAATGATGAATCAGGATCAATATAATAGTTTTCAGGAGGCAAAACCAAACCTACACTATCAACAGTTATTATTCCTGCTGACCATTCCATACCGGTCTGCTGGCAAAGGGCCCGTTGAACCGATTCTATTCCGTTTTCGAGGGCCAATGAATTGACCTCAACTTCATTTAACTTCAAATCCACCTTTAACAAATCGCTTTTTTCAACGAGCCCGTTCTCGTAAGCTACAGCAACATCTTTCCTCAGCGAAATGAGAAGTTCATGATAAGAACTGACTGTTTTTCGTTGGGCTATCAAACCTGCAAGCGTCCAGTAGTATTTCTCGGTTATTAAGAGCTGATCCCGCGTATCGGCATTCTTCCTTTCAGCAACAATTTCAGAGCCAACACGTGCGAGGCGATTACCATTGTATATCTGCCCTCCCGCGAACACCGGTTGCGTAACCACTACAGATGCCGTGTTCATATAATCGAGCAGATTCAATGAAGCACCCGGAAAATAGGCGAATTGCGTCGGATTCAGAAGATTGGCGGGATTCCCATCGTAAACAGGAAGGTTCATCTCGGGAATACTACCCTTTACTAAATAATCATTTGCCTTCATGGCCAAACCAGTGGCACTAACATTAGGAAAATAGTGTGTGAAGGCCTCCTTTTGAGTCTGCTCAGCCTTTTGAACTTCCAATCCCGATTGTTTGATCGATTCGTTATTGCGAAGTGTAAGCTGAATGCATTCATCCAGCGTAAAACTTTGTCCATGCAAAGCTGCCGAAGTCACCAGGAAGAAGGCAGCGATGGATATATATTTTAGTCTGTTCATTTTTCAAAGATTTATTCAGGAATAACTGACTGTTTGACATCGGAAAAAACCATGGCATAGAGCACCGGCATGATAACCAGTGTTAACACCATAGCGACTGAAAGCCCAAAACAAATGACCGTTCCCAGCGGCCCCCAAAGCAATGATTTACTCAATATCATGGGGATCACGCCTACAGCAGCAGCGGCCGAAGTAAGGAATATCGGGCGCATACGGCGCTTTCCTGCAGCAATGGCGGCATCGCGCATGCTCATTCCCTGTTCGTTGCTCAGCTCCTCGATATAATCAACCAGAATAATTCCATTTCTTACCACCATGCCACACAAGCCCATGATCCCTATAAATGCTGTAAGACCGAATGGATAGCCCGCGATCCATAATCCAAGCGCAGCACCTGGGAAGGCAAGCAGCATCCCCGACATGATGATGATTGTCTTATTGACCTTATGGAATTGAAATAACAAAATGAAAAAAATAATAAGTATACTGATAACCAAAGAATAAACCATCGGGGTAAAGGTTTCTACAGCACCTTCAGTGTCACCACCGTATTCCATTGACACCCCTGCAGGTAATTCCAATTTATCGAGACTGGGTTGTACTGCATTTAGAAGGGTAGATGGAACCACACCACGGGCAACATCAGTTGAAAGCGTTATGGTTCGCTTTCCGTTTCGCCTCACGATGGTGCTCTCCTGATAATCGGGATTGAGCGTAGCAATTGTACGAAGCGGCACAGGTTGCATGGTGAGCGGCGGGGTAATGTATTGATTACCCAAATCACTCACTTCATCGGATGATGGTGTGTAGAGCACCACATCAACAGGATAGTCCCCTTCCCATATTGTAGTCAGGGGCAATCCTTCAGTGGTTGTAAGCATTGAGCTGCCCAGGATAGCGCGTGTTAATCCCAGACGGCCTGTTTGATCGGCCATTGCTTCTATCTGAATTCCTGCCAGAGGATCACCCCAGTCATCACGTATCCAAATGAAATCCTTCTGAGTCCTCAGAACTTCTTCAGCTTTCTCACAAGCAGCCTTTAAAGCAGCAATAGAATCACCGCTAAAGCGGATTTCGATAGGACTGGTGGTCATGGTGAGTTCCAATTGTTTAAATTTTACATGAGCCCCTGCAAAATAATCGGTATATCGGTCGGAGTATTCATTAAGCAAGTCGTCGGTAGCCTCGTTTGAGGTGGTATTCACAATAATTTGTCCATAATTGGATGCCGGAGCTTTTGGGGCATATGCCATATGAAAACGTGGGGACCCTGACCCAAGAAAACTCGTAACATGCACTACCCGGGTATCCGCCATGAGAATTCTTTCCAGCGAGTCAATAATTTTATCGGTCTGATGTATTGAAGCCCCCGTCGGCAGAGAAACCTCCACGGCGAACTGGTTTCGCTCAAGCGTCGGGAACAATTGCTGGGGAATGATTGAGAAAATCACAAATCCGGCTAATACCACAACCCCACCAACTCCCATTGTAATCCACCTGTTTCTGAAAGCACTGTCGAGCAACTTGTCGTACCATCCCTGAAACAGTGTCAAAAAATCGAACCTTCGTTTAGCTGACTGTTCCGATTTCAGTCCTTTCCGGATAAGAAAATAATTGATAGTCGGTACCAGCAATATTGCAACCAGCATCGATATCGAAAGGGTAATGGCGATGGTAATGGGGAATGAGCCAATGAAATCACCCGCAGTTCCGGTCAGGAGGTACATCATGGGGAAGAATGCTACATTGATGGCCATGGTAGCAGTCAGCACCGGTACAAAAAGATGATGAGCACTCATCCAGGCAGCCTTCCAGGGAGATAATCCATGGTCCAGTTTTTCAACATGGTCATCAATTACCACGATACTGTTATCTACCACCATCCCAAGCACAATTATCAGGGCTGCCAGAGATACGGTATGCAATTCAACACCCATAAGGAACAGCAACCCGATCCCCATAAGAATGGAAATAGGAATTGTAATGGCTGCCACCATCGCTACCCTGAATGGTAACAGCAACATGGTAACCAGGATAACAGCAATCACTGCCATCAGAAATTCCCTCATAAAGTTTGAAATGGAATCATCAACCACCTGTGGAAGGTTGTTGATGACCTGCAGGTGCACAGAACCTTCATTTTCAGCCTGAAAATGGTCCAACACTTCGTTCACCTGTTTACCAAAATCCACAATGTTATTTCCCGGTTGCATCTCAAGCGAAAGCAATACAGCACTCCGGCCATCTGAACGGATATACTCCGAGGGATCATCATAACCACGCTCAATGGTGGCTACATCCTTCAGTCTTATTACATTTCCATCGGGGTCGGCATATACCATCTGGTTACCAAGATCTGCCTCAGCACTTATACGGGCAGGTACATGAAGTGGCATTTTCTGTACACCGTTATCAAAATCACCTGCATAGCCGTTCATCCCGTTTGTCTGAAGGGTGGCCATCACCATCAGGGGCTTTACATTATATTGGTTAATACGTGCAGGATCAACTGTTACAAAAATTTTCTCCTTCTGGAGTCCCGAGTGTTTTACCTTTCCCACAGCAGGGATCTTTCTGATCTCAGCTTCAAGCCTTGTAAGCATTTGCTCCAGTTCCTTGTTACTCCTGGTATCAGAGGTAAGGGTAATGAGCAGCGCCGAGGTATCCCCGAAATCGCTGTTTGTCATCAGGGCTGCTACACCAGTCGGCAGGCTCATCTTTAATGTGTTGAGACCATTATTGAGTTTCGACCAGAACTGGTCAGCATTCACTACATCATCCTCCAGTTCCACATAAATAATCATCATGCCCTCTCTTGAGTGCGAATAGGTTTTTGCTTTTTTAACTTCCTTAAACCCGAAGAGGTAATTCTCTACTTTGGTAGTAAGTTGCTCTTCTACCTCCTGCGATGTGGCCCCGGGATAAACCCCAATGACCAATCCCTGACGAATCGTAAATTCAGGAAACTCTTCCCGTGGCATTTTCATCAGACCATATATACCGAATCCAACCATCAGGACCACGATGGCGATGATGATTTGCCGATTAACCATCGCCGCTTCAATCCAGCTTAATTTTCTTTTTAGCGTGTTCATAGCGTAACTTTACACTGAGGGTAAATTTTTTCCTTTCCTTTCACAACCACTTCGTCACCTGCTACCAGGCCCTTCAGAATTGTGATGTCATTTCCCAGATAGGGTCCGGTGACCACGCTTCTCCGGTCAACTTTCATGGTTGCATGGTCGAGCAGGTACACCTGTGGTTTTCCGTGGGAATCAGTCGTAATTGCAGTAGCGGGGATTGTCAGCACACTGTCGGTTACCATACCATCCAGATTCACATCGCAAACCATTCCTGGCAGTAAGTGCAATCCGGGGTTACCCACTTCAATCTTGATTTCGTAAGTACGTGAGATCATGTTGGCCGACACACCAATGTTTTTCACTATCCCGGCGTATTGTTTATTCCCCAGAGCACGCACAATTATGGTGGCTGGCGCATTTTTACTGACCAAAGGTATTTCCTGTTCAGGTACTGCAATTTTCACCAACACTTTGTTGATGTCTATGAGCGTGAAAGGAGCCTCTACCTGAATAGAACTCATTCCGGGTTCTGCACTCCGGGTTCCGATGATTCCGGCCTCCGGCGCATACAGCGATGCTTTCTTCAGATTGTTATCTGCCAGATTCAACATTGCTTTGGCTTGTTCTAAACCTGTGGTAACCTCCACCCATTTAACATCGGTCAGACTTCCACTTTCATGAACAGGTTTCAAACGGTTATATGCATCGAGTGCCCGCTGGTAGGTAGCATTCGAAGTGCTTCGGGCATTTGTAAAATCAGTGGCATCAAGCGTGGCAAGTAAGGTTCCTGCTTTCACTGCGTCACCCTCATTCACATAAACTTTTTCAATGGTGCCTGCGCCTTGAAAACTTAATGGCGTTGTCCGCTGAGGCTCTATGGTTCCATTATACTTGAAGGCCACTTGCCGGCCAGCGATGATGGCGGGAGCTACTTCTATCCTTACTGGTTGTCGTCCGGCTTCCTTTTCATTTACCTGTCCTCCTGTCCCCGTACAGGCAGTAGCCAGCGGGAAAAACATCAGCCACATCCAGCGGAACGCCGGATTACATTTCTTTGGTTTTGTCATGTTCATGTTTAATCTAATTATGATTTGATTATGTCTGTCGGCTTATTTAATGCATCATCCTATCCCAAGAATGTGCCAGTTTCTCCCTCTGATATAAAATTAAACATATAAAACTGATATTCAACAATATTTAACTAATTTAAAAATATACACATTTCTTAAATAAAAGAAATAGTAATTTTGCACTTCTTTTATTTAAGAAATAGTTGACATGTACGAAACAGAACCATTAGTTACGATTGGAGAGGCCATCGCTACAATTCAGGAAAAGGAAACACTCTTCCAGACCATTCATAGCCAACTGAAAAAATGGTTTGATTATCATCTTTGCGGTATAATTCAGATAGATACTGAAAAAGGGATCGGGAATGTATTTTGGACCGGGTCAGAAATTCCAGCCGGAATCAGAGCAGAACTGAGACACCCGATGGATTTTCAGATCAACCTCCTGTCTGCCCCCCCGCTTCTCTTCGACTTTGAAGCACCAAAAGTCATCAGAACATCATTTGAGGTCAGCAATTTTCCTGAGGAATTCTCAGATTCGGCTGAAGCAATCAAAGTCATAGGAGTTGTTGAAACGGTGTATATACCCCTGCTGTTTGGAGGCATCCTTCAGGGCTTTTTAATTCTTGGGTGTCGAAAACCAATGTCGATTCCTGACGATCAATTTCCTCTTTTGCTGGCAATCGGCAATCTTATGGCAAGCGCGGTCATCAACACCCGTAATTATCAAGAGATAAAGCAACGGCAGCAATTTTTCAGCTTCCAATTAGAATTTACCAATAAAATTCTTTCGGTCATCAACCAACCCGATGTTTTCCTTCACCTCGCTTACGAATTAAACACCCGGGTAGAATTTGACTTCTTCAACATCGTGGTCGTAAGTAATACTTTTGAAGCCAACCTCGAAGTAAGTTTCCTGAAAGATACCGACGGGGTTTTCCGGTTCTTTCGACTCCCCGAAGGGGTCATGCTGGATGCCAACGAGATAACCCGCCACATCGACATCTTCAATTCAAAGCAAAAAGTGCTCCGGCTTAACGATGAAGACATCAATATGATCGCCTCCAAAAAGGAATACCAGAGCCACCTGCTAAACAAGCTACCACTGAATGGTGGCGTATTTGTTTCGCTCCGCTCCGATGCCGATGCCGAGATTATTTTCTTTCTGGGAAGCAGCAAGCACGATTCGTTCACACCGACTGAACTGGAACTGCTTCAACTTATGGTACCCCAGCTCCAGTTGATCCTCGAAAACTACTACGCCTTCGCGGAGATCAACACCTTACGCAGCCAACTGGAGCAGGAAAAACTCTCGTTACTTGGTGAAATGAGCGAAAAGATGCACGGCAAAGGTTTCATCGCCCGAAGTGATGCCATGATAGCCACCCTGCGTCGCGTAAAACAGGTTGCCCCCATTGATACCACCGTCCTGATACAGGGGGAGACAGGTGTCGGCAAAGAACTGGTGGCCGTCGCCTTACACAACAACTCTTCGCGCACCAAAGGCCCCCTGATTAAAGTAAACTGCGCGGCCCTGCCTTCACAATTAATCGAATCAGAATTGTTTGGCCATGAGAAAGGAAGCTTTACCGGTGCTACGGAACGAAGAATCGGAAAGTTTGAGCTGGCAAACGGGGGAACGATATTTCTGGATGAAATCGGAGAACTTCCTCTGGAAGTTCAGGCCAAGCTTTTACGCGTGATCCAGGAAAAGGAATTTGAAAGGATTGGCGGCCGTTCGGTCATTCGCACCGATGTCAGAATCATCGCCGCAACAAACCGTAATCTCGAGAATGAGTCGGCACAAGGGAGATTCCGTTCCGACCTCTTCTATCGCCTCAATGTATTTCCAATCGACATCCCTCCACTCAGAGACCGTCGCGATGACATCCCTGAATTTGTAAACTTTTTCATCGAATTTTATTGCCGCCGCATCGGGAAACCCGTCATGAGAGTCAATGAACCTGACCTCATGCGTCTGCTCGATTACCAATGGCCCGGCAACGTCAGGGAACTTGAACACATCATCGAACGCTCAGTTGTGATCAGTAACGGCTCTTTTCTCGACCTGGCAGATTTCAGACCTGCTCCTCACCTGCAGAAAATCAGCAACCAGCTTCAAAACTTTAAAACGCTGGAAGAACTGGAAACCGAACACATACTGCAGGCCCTTGAACTAACACAGGGAAGGGTGAGTGGTGAAAAGGGCGCTGCCAGGCTTTTAGGCATAAATGGCAAGACCCTCGATTCCCGGATGAGGAAACTGGGAATGAGGCGCGAAATCAAAATTAAAGTTGAAAGAATCTCCCGTAACGAAGGTGATTAGCACCCCTTTTCCTCCCCAGCCTTACCGCTGGTCCTTCGACAGGCTTCCACATTTCGCATAAAACGCTGGTAACCTGTCCGGTGAATTGGAGTCTTTCTGAAGTATTCAAGAAATTCATTGTGCGATAGCGATTGCCAGCCTGCACGATCAAGTTGGCTTAACACACTGTTTACCTCTCCAATCGGGCGTCGGGCTCCTCTTGGTCTTCGATTCCATGGGCACACCTCCTGACAGATATCGCACCCAAAAATCCAATCGTTATTTTTCTCAGATACAGCCTGATCAATTTCCCCCTTATTTTCGATGGTATGATAGGCGATACATTTGCGGGCATCAAGACGACCTGGTGCCACGAGTGCCTCTGTTGGACATTTCTCAAGACACTTGTTGCAGGAAGGGGGACAATGGTCAGCCATTACAGGAAGATCAGCTACCAATGCAAGCCGACTAAAGATGACCGAGATAAAATAATAGGAGCCACCCCCGGGAACAATCAGGCAACTGTTGCGTCCAATCCACCCCAGACCGGCACGGGCAGCCAGCGCACGCTCTGCAACAGGACCTGTATCTGTATACGACTTTATTGCTCCTTCAGGCCACAAGACATTGATATTTTCAGATAATTGGGACAGCCTTTGCCTGATAGCATCATGGTAATCGACTTTGTAGCGGGCATAGTTCGCTATCTTTAACGAACCTTCCCTGTAACCACTACTGGTATGATATCCTGTTAACAACACAATGACAGACCGTGCTTCAGGGACAAGCAATCCAGGATTAGTCCTTACATCCGGCTTTCGTTCCATCCAACCCATCGACCCATGAAAACCATCACAAAGCCACGATATTAGTCTTTCAGAATCTTCATTCAACGGTTCAGTACCTGTGAATCCACAGAAGTCGAAGCCGGCTTCAAGCGCCAGACGGCGAATGGTTTGTTGGACGGTATCTGACATAGGTTTCTGTTTCTCATTCCAGTTCCAATCGTCCCTGATTTCCTGTTGGTGGCATCATTCGTTTCAGGTGCTTATAGGCTAAGGGTGTTACTTCACGTCCGCGGGGGGTTCGCTGGATGAATCCTTCCTGAATCAGAAATGGCTCATACACCTCCTCGATAGTGCCTGCATCTTCTCCAACACTGGTAGCGATGGTGGTCAATCCTACCGGGCCTCCGCCAAATTTGTCGATGATGGCAGTCAGGATGCGGTTATCCATCTCATCGAGTCCATGCTGATCGACATTCAACGCAGTCAACGAATATTTCACAATTTCCATATCAATGCTTCCCGTTCCGCGTATTTGGGCAAAGTCACGCACCCTTCGCAACAAAAGGTTCGCGATACGGGGGGTACCCCTGCTTCGCCTAGCAATTTCAAGGGCTGCGTTTGAAGCAATTTCAACCCTCAGGATAGCTGATGAACGCATCACAATGCGAGCCAGCGTATCTGAATCGTAGTATGAGAGACGAGCATTGATTCCAAACCGACTTCGCAAAGGAGCGGTCAGAAGGCCACTACGCGTGGTGGCTCCAATGAGTGTAAAAGGATTCAAAGCAATCTGAACACTTCGCGCATTGGGGCCCGTCTCGATCATAATGTCGATCTTATAATCCTCCATCGCCGAATAGAGGTATTCTTCTATTACAGAACTTAGCCGGTGTATTTCATCAATAAACAGGACATCATTGGGCTCTAAATTTGTGAGCAACCCAGCAAGATCACCGGGCTTATCAAGTACCGGGCCCGACGACATCTTAATTCCAACACCCAGTTCATTAGCGATAATATACGAAAGGGTCGTTTTACCCAAACCCGGAGGTCCATGCAGCAAGACATGATCGAGGGCTTCGCCACGCTGCCGTGCTGCTGCAACAAAAACACTCAGGTTGTCCACCACCTGGGGTTGTCCCGAAAAGTCATCAAAGCTGAGTGGCCTGAGGGCTTTTTCCAACTCACGTTCAGCCGGAGAAAGGGCATTTCCGCTTGCATCAAGATTCTGATTCATAGAAAAATAATTACCAGCAACAGGAATAGATGTTTCCATACCGCCAAATGCAAAGGTAGTGACAGAATTTCAATTCACCACGCCAGGTGTCAACACAACAGTCCCCTGTCATGATCACGTGAACACACCCTACCAGCAGGAATAGCAACATGTTCGGCCCCAATAGCATTATGATCCGGTGAAATAATAAGACTTAAGCAAACCAGCCGTCAGGCCCTGACAGAAGCTGCAAAAGCTATAAAATGATTACCAATGATGAAATCAGGAGTAACTGCTTTTTTTTCGATGGCAGGGTCAGTAAGGTATCGTTTCAGTCAGTATTAGTTGTAATTTAGCAAAACAATATGAAAAGATGTCATCGGGAAGGAGGATTGATGGTGATTTTCTTTTCAGAAAAACCGTAAAGCCATGAAACAGATATTAACAGCCATCGACTTTTCGCCCGAATCGATTTGTTCGCTCGAGTTTTCGATCGGATTGGCTAATCGTACGGGCGCAGGGCTTACGCTGGTCTGGGTTGATCATCAGACTGAACGTGAGTCAATATATGAAACTGTTAAGAATGAGCTACGCAATGAAGCCCGTGAACAGTTTGAGGAACTTGTTGGCCGTTATGGCAAAAAAATCCACACCGGCCGAATCTTCTACAAACTTCGTAAAGGTAAAGTTTATCAGGAGGTTTCACGTCAGGCCATCCTAAGCGAAGCCGATATCATTGTAGCCGGGACGCACGGTGTAAGTGGTTATGAAGAAGGATGGATTGGAAGCAATGCATATCGGATCGTATCACATTCGCCCTGTCCGGTGATTACACTGCGTCACGATGCAGATGCCGAACGACGCATCGACTCCATCGTGATGCCCGTCGACAGCACATTAGAGACGCTTCACAAACTGCCTTTCACCCTGGAGTTTGCCAAAAGTGTAGAGGCGATGGTACACATCGCCGCTATGATGACAGTCTCTACCAAATCGCTCAGAACCAAAATTGAGAACTACTCAAGAAAAGCAGCAGGAGAAGCTCGTAAAATGGGAGTTGAAACTGTTATTTCGGTTGTTGAAACCGACAATCTGGTGAAAGGACTCCTTGACTACACAAGTAATGTGGGGGCTCAGCTTATCAGCATCATGACTGAACAGGGAAATGCCGGATCAAATATCATCGGCCCGTTTGCACGCCAGGTGGTCAATGACTCCCCTGTTCCTGTACTCAGTATTCAGCCCGGCCAGTTAAAAGTTTAGTCAAACGGGGCAAACAAATGCCGGCAAAATGAAATAATGCATCGTAAACACCCGTTAACCCTCAAAACTGAACCAGATACTCTCTCAATGAAACCCGCTATTTACATCTTGTCCGTTATCTTTATCTGTCTCACAGTAACCCTGTCAAACGCGCAATCTGCGCCGGGTACCCTCGTGATAAAGCAGGATGCACGAATCGACACGCTGTTGGTTCGTCATATTGAGAACAACAAAGCCAACCCAACCACCGAAGGCTGGCGTGTGCAGGTCTATTTCGAATCGGGAAACAACTCGAAGCAATTGGCAACCAATGCCCGTGACCGCTTCATTGAGCTTTTTCCCGAACAAGGAGCCTATCTGACTTTCAATGAACCCTACTATAAAGTCAGGGTCGGTGATTTCAGGACGCGTATGGATGCTGAAGGCTTCCGGCAAATGGTGATCACCGAGTTTCCAAACGCATATGTAGTGCCTGATAAGGTAATGTACGATAAGTTAAAATAAAATCATCAAATCATTTTGTTATGAGAAACGAGATTGTAGTAGCCATCGACTTTTCTCTCTGTTCAATCAATGCGCTTGAACATGCCATCAGTATCGCCAAATTATCGAAAAGCAATGTCGTGATGGTATTTGTACACAACCCCAACAAACCCCAGCGCACCATTTACAAGTATTCCGACCCTATCGATGAAGCCACCAAACTTTTCGAGGAACTCTCGGAACGCTATCAGAGCCAGTTGCCCGACAGCCGGCTGATTTACCGGATCCGTGAAGGTAAAGTATATCAGGAGGTGGTTGGCGAAGCACGTGAACGTGATGCGTGGCTTGTCGTTGCTGGAACACACGGAGCATCCGGTTTTGAAGAATTCTGGATGGGAAGCAACGCCTTCCGGATCGTATCGAATGCGCCATGTCCGGTTATTACCATCCGGGAGGGCATACACGTCGATCATGTCCTTAAACGTATCATCCTCCCCATAGATCACACCCTCGAAACGAGGCAAAAAGTTCCCATTGCATGCAAACTGGCTCAACTGTTCGATGCCGAAATTCATGTACTGGCCACCTACGCTGCATCATCGCACGAAATAATGGTAACCACCAACCATTATGCCCAGCAATCCATCAATTATCTCCAAAAGGCCAATGTGAAAATGGTGAAGGCCTCCGTCAAGGGAAAGAATATGCTGGAAAACACTATCAATTACGCGAAGAAAGTTGATGCTAACCTCATCATCATCATGACCGAACAGGATGCCAAGATGACAAATCTGTTCCTGGGACCCTATGCCCAGCAGATGGTGAACAGGTCACCTTTCCCGGTGATGTGTGTCCACTCGAAAGAGCTAATCCGCGTGCTGACAGCATAAAAAATAAACCATCCTGCTCCCCTGAATAATCATTAATTCAGGGGAGTTTTTTTATGGATATCCCAGCGCGGGGCTTTCTTCTCAGGCGCACTGGATCAGAAGCTGCGCTATAACTATTCACGAAATGATTTAATTCGCTCCCAGGGATTTTTTACCACCGAAAAATATGCTATGCATCCGATGTTACCCTGAGTAGCCAGGTCACAACCGGAGCGTTATTTGCTAATGGATTATTATTCTTTGTGTATGCCTGAAAGATAAGTGAGTGATTGGCATTACAAGTAATAAATTGGCTGAGGGATGAGATCCCTGCAGAATCCCAATTTCTAATTACTATACAGAACTAATTCTCCCTCTGGTCAGCCAAATTCACCAATTCCAATAACCGCTGTTCATTAATCTCGGTGACAATTCCCTGAGGGTGCCAATGTTTCCGACAGCCACAGAAATCGAGCAACAGGCACTGGGCCGGGATGTTAAGTTCACGCATCTCATAGCCTCCGGGAACCAGATTGAGCAAGCAGGCCACAGCGATGAGGCCGGTTTCGGTACTGTTCTCCCAACGCTTCAGCCATTGGGTAAAACCCGAAGAATGGGGTACAATGAATACATCAAAATCATGCTGTAACCCGAGTTGCCGCAGCCGGTTAACCCGACAGTCGTGTGTGCAGCCGGTACAGGTAATGTTCAACCCATCAATGCTGGCTTTACAGTTCATGGCATCACCGGGACGCATACAGCCTGGTACCAGCAGGGTCTTTTTCCCGGTCTGATTATAACTTGCAGCGAAACCCCGGTTCATGATCTCTGATCCTACCATGTTCAAATGGTATTCAACTTCCTGTTTACCGCAGAAAATAACATCCTCGCGGTGACGATATGCCGGATGCTTTTCTTTAAGAAACACACCAACACCGGTAGTGAATTTCCCCAATCTCTCGCTTGATTCTTCTTTAAACCAATCGAACACCGCCAACACCTCCCCTAAAACACTTTCGACATAATCAGCCTGTCGGTGTTCAAAAAAATCATTCCAGGTCTGCAACCGTTTGGTCTCATCCTTAAATTCTCCTGTTGCGCCAAGCCAGCGAATCAGAAGTCTGAAATTATGCAACGAGAAGGAGGAATCCTTTGCCGGTGTTCCAATACGCGGAACGATACACCGGCCACTGATTAAACCCCTGAGGGTGTCGGCCATCGGCTTTAGCCGTTGGTTGGCCCGACGAATATCAAAAAGTCGCTGAAGCAACAATGTCGTTAACAACGGGGTTCGCTGGGCTGCGCCAAGGTATCGGCTCCAGGTCATGCCAATGGTGAGCAGTTCGACGGCATATTCGGCACGGCTGCGTGGCTGCTCTATGGACTTATCTCCGACAAAAGAGATCATGGTACTGATGGTAGTTCCAAGATGCTCTTCAATGTGTGCATTGACTTCCGTGGCAAAACGGTTAATCCCGAGGTAAAATGTATTCGAGTCGCGATCTCCGCACCGAAGATCATAGGTGATGTGTTTCATCTGATTGTTTCCGTATTGATAATGTGACGACCGGGAACAGGCGGTCGTATTACTCCCGGTATAAATATACCCGTAAAACAGACGTATGATCCAGAGGGAGGTTACAACATGTGACAGGAAGAAGGACAGGCATTGAATCAAACCATTACCAGAAGACGGCTTAACAAATTCCTGCATTGACTTTTCCTTGCAGGTTAAATGAAGCGTGATGAATTACATTCAGAAGATAAAATAAAATGTATCCCTTTCGGGCAGCCGCGCGGTTCATCGCTGTGTTCCATAAATACTCAGGTGTGACGCCGCAAAAAAATTTCATCTATACAGCTCTATAACATGAGTTTGGCACGATTTTTTGTATAAACAACAAGGTTGGTTTTGAATAGAATCATAACAAAATCTCAAGCGAAAACGGATCGTTAACAGACCCTGGCCACACGCTTGATCTACGCTTGATCTACGGTTCATCTACGGTTCATCTTCGTATGGAACCAAAAGATGGCATACTTCTGAACAGACCCTCAACAGCCCGGAACCGAGCCTTGCAAGCCGGCTGCAACAGTTTTCAGTTTTAAATGGGTACCCAATCTTTCAAAGGCAAAAGGAAAAAGGTGAAGGTTCTTTCACCGTTGGGGCTGCTATAATTATCAATTAATTATTTCATTCACCTAAATTTTTAATGTCATGAAGATCAATGCTTTCTTTACAGATTATGCCGGAAAAATTGGCAATATATCTGTTTACAATGCTTACGGGCAAAACATTGCAAGAACACTCCCGGGTAAGCCGAAAAAAAAGGCCAGGGGAAGAAAACTGGAATGCCAGAAGGATTTTGGCCGCGTAATGCGCGTGTTACAGCGTCTGGCTGATTACATCAGAATCGGATTTTCAATCAGGCAGGAAGCACGTTCAGCATTCGCCGGGGCCTTGTCGGCCAACATCAAGAGAATGAACCAGTCTGAACAGAAGAGTGGTCTCGGGTGGCTGCTGATCAGTAAAGGGCAACGGGCAGGAGCTACAAAGCTGACTGTTGAACAAAGCAGTACCACTGAAGCACTGGTCTGCTGGGACGATCCGGTAATCTGGCAAACATGGTCGGGAAATGATGTGGCGATGGTCGCCGCTGTCAATGACCGGTCGCTGGAAGTGACAGGTATCCCGTCGGTTGTTACCCGCTCACAGAAACAAGCGAGCATCACGCTGCCACCTGCAAAGCCGGGCGACACCATCTGGTTCTTCATCGGGTTCTACTCCCTGGAAGAACTTCTCGTAAAGACCAGTACCTCAGCAGTATCTGACAGTCAATTAATCGGCACAATGATGGTCTGAAGATAAATATAAAACAAGACACCTTAAGTTGCCGCATCAACAATCCGTCACAGGAACCATTGCAAAAGGCGTTGGCATTGGTAAATGCCCATGAAAGCAGGCTGACTGTATGTAATACCTTTAAGAGTTTTATTACTGATGCCAATCGCCTTCAGCATCATCAGCGATCCATCCACACCCTGAATTCTCCCACCCTTTCACGACTGACAAACACCTCGTCGGTTTTTACCCCCTTCACGCGAAGTTTCAAGCGCGAGCCACTAAATACCGTCACGCTCTCGATAGCGTCGACAGCTATGATATATTTTCGGCTGATGCGGAAAAACTTCGCAGGATCAAGCAACCGGGTAAGCTGATCAAGGGTAAGATCAAGGTCATAGAGCCGGCCCTCGGCCGAAGAAGCAAATGTATCTCCTTCAAGGCTGACGAAGGCCGCGATTTGCGATACCGGCAGTAAGTGAATTTTTTCGCCCGACCTGATCATGAACCGCTCTTTATATCGTCGGGTTATCATTTGCAGGGCCATGGCCAGTTCAGCCGTATTGGGCGATGGCAGTGAACCGGTGCTCTTCTCCTCCACCCTTCTGATGGCTTCGGCAAGTTCTTCGGGGACGATGGGCTTCAGCAGATAATCGATGCTATTCAACCTGAAAGCCTTTACCGCGTATTCGTTGAAGGCGGTTGTGAAAATCACCGGACACTTCACCCCCGATTGTTCCATGATATCGAAACCCAACCCGTCGCCCAACTGGATATCGAGCATCAAAAAATCAGGAGGTGGATTTGAATTCAGCCAGTCCAAAGAGGATTTCACACTTGCCAAAACAGCCTCCACCTTAACTAAAGGGGCAACCTGTCCGATTAGTTTCTCAAGCCGTTGAGCAGAGAGCCGTTCGTCGTCAATAATAATAGTTCTCATGCGATGATGGGTATTCGTACAATAAAGCTATTGCCTTCGATACCCGAGAGCACTGGTTTAGGAGTAAGGACGGCATAACGCCCGGCGATGTTTTTCAGTCCGGTGCCGGTAGAAGGCTCAACGACTTCACGTGGCTGATAATTATTGCGGCAAACCACGTACCCGTCTTCCTCGTAAACCTCAATCTTCAACGGGTTTTCTTCGGAGGTAATATTATGCTTCAGTGCATTCTCGAGTAACATTTGCAATGAGTGCGGCACGATTTTACCGACAGGGTTTTTAATATTGATGTTCACAACCAATTGCTCGGTAAACCGGTATTGCTGCATAAAAAGACAGGCATTGGCCAGATTGAGCTCTTCTGCCAGGCTCACCGTATCCCGATCATGCATGTCAAGTACGTAACGATACACCTCCGCCAGTTTGCCAATAAATTTCACGGCGGCCTGCGGTTCAGTCTCCACGAGCGAAGTGAGGACACTGAGACTATTGAACAGGAAATGGGGGTTCACCTGACTTCGCAACACCTCATATTGTGCTGAAAGGACATCCCGTTTGTATTGTTCTTCCCGCTGCATCCCTTCGCGCCAATGGCTCAGGAATTTCCTCAGGAAGAAAAACAGGAATATAATGATGGTAATTATAACAGCAATCAGTGTATGGATCAGTACAGACTCTATAAAACCTGTCCAATTGTTGTTGGCTTGGGCTCTCGGGTATAAAATGGCAAAATTGAAAGCACTTATGCTAATTAAAGTATAGACAATGCATAAGGTAAAGGTGATGGTAAATGTACGCCCCGGATTCACCTGCCATGGCCAATAACGGGGAACCCATCGGGAAATCACCTCACTTCCGGCCCAAACAATGACGCCTATAGAAACAGAATAGAGTGCCGTTGCAAAAAGATGTGGAAGTTTAAGAATACTAAATCCACTAAAAATAAAAGCAAACAACAACCCAAATCCAATGGAAAGACCAAAGAGAATGCCGATACTTTTAACCCACTGAATGACTAAAGGACTTTTCATGATGTAAAAATATGAAAATGGATTATTGCATGGATCAGAGATTCAAAGATACCTGGTTAAAATCAGGAATCTTTGGATCATTGAATTTAAAACTATTGATTAATCTAACCCGCACTCTTTAATCTTAGCTGCATTTTGCTCCTTTCCCCAATCAGGATGATATGGCGAACGAATCTTGTAGGACTCAAACTTTTGAGCAGCGGTCTCAAAAATGGGCTTTGCTTTTTCTTTACCACCACCAAACATCATAGGGGTATAAAGAACATTGGAAGCTTTCAGATACCATGCACGGGGATTATCAGGATCGAGCTTCATCGCTTTGTTGATGTTATCGTTGGCCAAACCTGAATACTTCATACCACGGGTCATGGGGTTCACACTGATACGGGCCTGATCAAGCATGGCCATCAATACATAAAATTCAGCCTCATCGGGGTTGGAGGCGATGAGCTTATCAAGAATGATCTCCGCCTGATCGAGGATTGGATCAACCTCACCGGTTTCGTTTTCTGAGAATGCTTGTAGTACCATGCAATGGGCACTCCAGAAAGAGGCTTCCCAACGACCGGGTTCCGACTGTGCAAGACTGTTGAGTTGTGAAGCCACAAGAGCATAGTCCGCTCCGGTTTTAGCACTTCCAATCCGGGGAAGCAACGATTGAAGGTCTGCGTCATAGTCCTGAGTCATGCCGGTGAAGGATAACATGAACGTAGCAAAGAGCGTAAAAATTGAAGTTTTCATAAATCTAAATAGTTAAGGATTAAAAAAGAATTAATTAGCTAAAATTGATAAATACACCAATAAAGAAGAACCTGTCGGCTTCGGGTTTCACGGGGTCGGACATGAAAACGCCCTGAGGTGTCTGGTAGTAACGGTAGCCGAAAATATTCCGCTGCCCTGTAATGTTGCTGACCGAGAGATAAAGCACCGAGGTCTTCCCAAACAATGGAAAGAGGTAACTCGCGTTTAGGCTGATATCGAAATAGTTTGAGGTAATCTTGTCCATAAACCCTGATGAAGAAGGGTCATTGTAGGGTCGTCCTGAAGCCAGGGAAAGGGTGCCACCAAACTGTGTATTGAGTTTGGCTACCCACCACTTTGCCACGAGTGAGAAGTTGTGCTCAGGAGCAAAAGTGGGGCGTACTTTCGCGGGGAAATCGCGGTACAGACGACGTGTATCGATATAACTATACGACACCCAGTAATCAAGGGTTTTGATGGTTTGCTGGTCGCGCCAGAATATCTCGAGACCGCGGGCATAACCATTGCCCTTGTTGTTGTAAGTTGTTGCGTTGGTATAATCGTTACCGTCGTAACATACCAGGTTTGAATAATTTTTTTGGTATACCTCAACTCTGAAGATACGATTGTCTTTCTGTATCTGATAGTTGAGAATGTAATGTTCGGCTCTCTCGAAACTAAGGTCTTTGGTAAACCTAAGCAGTTGCTCCTGGGGTTTTTGGTTAAAAATACCTGAAGAAAGTGATATCTGGCTGTCTTCGCCAACCAGCCATGCAGCAGAGAAACGGGGATTCACGACCAGTTCTCCCAGCATAGGTGACCATTCTCCACGCAGGCCAGCCCTGATAGCAATCTTTCGAAGTACCATCACCTCCGACTCGGCAAAAAGGGCAGGCATCTGATCGCTGATTTCAGCCCGGAAAAGAGGAACAGCAGTATCGGAATATTCCTGAACGAAGCGGCTTACGCTAATATCAGCACCGGCCAACAGGTTCACTTTGGGTGTAAACTCCTTTCGGAATGTAAGTTTACCCTGATAAAAGAGATCTGTTTCATCGACCCTGCGCTCCCCGGGTCTTAGCCTGTTATTATCATAGCTAAACGCCTGCCCCAGTTTCATGTCCCAGCCGTTACCGACTGGAGTTGTCCAGAGGCTGTTCAGGTACACGTTATCGTTATCCAGATTGATGAGCGATTGCACCCCGCTATTATCATAATCAGGATACCAGAGTGCCACCCGGCTCAGAGAAGCATTACCCATTACACGCAATAATCCATCGCGGCCGGTTCTTTGCCGGAAGTTAAAATTACAACCAGCACCAAGGGGATCTTTGTCATAAGTTACCCTTTGCTTTACCAGATTGTTGTAGAGCTTCAAATCGTAGTACTCGGCACCAATGCTTCCTGAAGCCCTGTCGCCTGCCCACGTTTTTGAAACTGTAGTTCCAAGAGCCATCAGGCCCAGCCCCCATTGATTTCCATCAGCCAATCCGGTGGTGTTAAGGATAAGAGCCGAAGACAAAGCCTCACCGTATTGAGCAGAGTAGCCTCCTGAACTGAAGGTAGTTCCGGTAAAGAGCTGAGGGGAGAAACGGCCTCTGGAAGGGAGGTCGGGAGTTGTAGAAGAATAGGGTTTTTTCACGCGCATACCGTCGATATACGTATTGGTTTCATAGGCATCGCCACCCCTTACAAAAAGTCGCCCATCCTCACCAACTACCGAGGTGCCGGGAAGAGTACTCAGGGCACCATAAATATCGCCGGCAGCACTTGCAGTTGTCAGGATGTCGAGTGGTTTCAACGTAACCCCTTTCTTCTTGTCGGAAGCCTCGAAACTTCCGGCTGTAATGACAACATCTGCCAACGAAGCCGACTGTTCACGCAGGCGGAAATCAGCAATAAGATCCGTTCCATTAAGTTTAACGGGGATTTCACAAGGTTCGAATCCGATATAGGTGGTCAGGAGGATGACCTCGCCCTTGCGTCGTGTAGAAAAGGAATAACGACCAAGCGTATCGGAAGAGGCTCCGTCGATAGAACCCTTTACCATGACATTTGCACCTGGAAGCGGTTCATTTTTCATATTGGTAATGACTCCGGTAATATGGGTCTGGCTTTGGACCATCGAAGCGAAGAAGGTCAGAATGAAAAGTGTCAAGAAATATTTCATGATTTGAGATTTTTGCGCAATGGTAATGACATCCACAATTGTTTGATTGACCACCCTTGCCGTCGTATTAACCATTCTTGCGACAATATTCATTTCGTTTTGCATATCACTGATTGTATGATGCAAAGATGTGCATCACCCGGATCCCCTTGCAATTAAAAATCGGTGAACTGCGGCATTAAGGATGTGAAAGGAAGGAAATGGGAGGTGAAGAGGGGGAAACGACTATCTGTGTTTCCCGGTTAACCATGCACGTTAACTTCAATGGAGCTACTGAGCAAATGCATGCCTAATTGCAATGGTAATTGCAACAATGTCGTGTGTATTTCAGGTGGTACAGGTGCTCATTGTAAACTTTGCCGAGACAGATCTGGCTCAGGAGCCAGTCAGGCGATATTAGTCGGCACGACAACTCAGTGGTCAAACGGCTCAAAGGCTAAACACGCCAAATACCTTACCTTTGCCGAAAATTCGTCAGATGATTGAAAAAATAAACCTTGTTCAGATATTCAGTGCTTTCGTGGTGCTGTTCGCGATTATAGATGTTTTGGGTTCCACCCCTATCTTTCTTAGTCTGAAAAGCCAGCATAAGCAAATTAAAGCAGGCAGGGCGGTTTTAGTCTCGCTGGCCATCTTCCTTGCTTTTATTTTTGCAGGAGAGGCAATGCTCAACCTTTTCGGGGTAGATGTGGCTTCGTTTGCGGTAGCAGGCTCATTTGTAATTTTTATACTTGCCCTGGAGATGATTCTTGGTGTTGAGATTATCAAGAGTGAAGGGAGATCAGGTGCTACGCTTGTTCCGGTAGCCTTTCCTCTGATTGCAGGACCCGGTGCTATGACCACACTCCTCTCGCTCAGGGCAGAATATCACATGGTTAATATCCTTATCGGATTGGGACTCAACCTTATCTTCGTCTATTTTGTACTCAGGTCGGTTGATAAGATAGAGAAAGTGGTTGGCGGCGATATCATCTTCATTCTACGCAAATTCTTCGGTGTAATTTTATTGGCCATTGCGGTCAAACTGTTTGCCACCAACCTTCAGGTTGTTATGGGTCAATAAGAGAGAGGGGATGGTATTAGCCAATACCATCAGCCAATGCCAACGTATTTTCAAGCCTTACACTAAATTGGTTAAAACATTTAATGCATAGGCATCATGCTACGCACAGCACCACAAGTAACCAGAATCCTCTCCCATTAACCCGCCGCCACATCCTTGTCCGGCTGAGATGCTTTTGGCAAGCGGCCGGCCTCCTTCAGGGCACGCGCAATGATCCATTCAATCTGACCATTGACACTTCTGAATTCGTCGGCCGCCCAGGATTCGATTGCATTCATCACTGCAGGATCGATTCGCAGGGCAAAGTTTTTCTTTTGAGCCATCGCGAAGATTAATGGTTAAGCGTGCCGGTGTTGATCACAGGATTGGCAGCCTTGTCAGAAGTAAGAACAACCATGAGATTAGAAACCATGGCGGCTTTCTTTTCATCATCGAGGTCCACAATCTTACGTTTCGACAGCATATCGAGAGCCATCTCAACCATTCCCACTGCACCCTCAACGATCTTCTGACGGGCAGCCACAATAGCTGTTGCCTGTTGACGTTGGAGCATGGCACCTGCAATTTCACTGGCATAGGCCAGGTAGCTGATACGTGCCTCAATCACTTCAATACCTGCCATGGCTAACCTTTCAGCCAATTCATCCTCCAGCACCTGATTGACCTCTTCACCACCTGCACGGAGACTGATTTCGGCCTGTAAATCATCGAACACATCGTAAGGATAATGTCCTGCCAGTTTTCTGATAGCAGATTCGCTTTGAATATCAACGAAATGAGTATAATCATCAACCTCAAAAGCAGCTTTGAAAGTTTCCTTAACCCGCCATACGAGTACAATACCGATCATGATCGGGTTCCCTAATTTGTCGTTAACCTTAATTGGATCACTGTTCAGGTTACGGGCACGAAGCGATATCTTTTTCCGGATATAAAACGGATTAACAAAAAAGAAGCCGTTGCCGGCGACTGTTCCGGTATACTTTCCAAAAAGGATCAGCACAGACGATTCATTAGGGTTCACCACCAGTAAACCGGCCAGCAGTAACAGACCAATGACTGCCAGAACTATACCACCAATAACAAAACCTGCTATTTGCTGTAAGAGGACAGCCATGGTGATTCCTCCGCCCATAAGCACCAGAATCATGAGCAGACCTACATAACCCGACATGGGGGTTACAAATTTTTCTTGTTTCATATAAATTATAACGATTGATTAATGATATTAAAACAATATTGCAATAATACTACAAAATGTAATTAAATACAAATTTTCAACTAACATCATTTCGAAAAAGTCCAGATTTTATGTAAAATCGGTACCTTGCAGCCACATTTTCTCGAAAACAGTCGCGCTTTATGATGTTATCTTCGATATTATTACCGTTGATTGTAGGTATGTTTCTGGCAATTAACATGGGCGGAAGCGGCACAGCACCGGCTTTTTCAGCTGCCTATGGGGCGAATGTAATCAAGCGTTTTGCGATTCCCGGATTGTTTGGGTTGTTCGTATTCTTCGGAGCCATTTTAGCGGGAAAGAAAGTAGTTCTCACTCTGGGGAAGGGACTTTTACCGGCCGATGAACTAACCCTTACAGTAACCACCATTATACTGTTATCAGTTGCCATTTCGTTGCTGATTGCCAATTTGCTCGGGGTTCCACAGAGCACCTCACAGTCGACCGTGTTCGCTCTTGCAGGCCCCGGGATACTGCTCGAAAGTCTCAACACCAGACTGCTGTTTACCGAGATCATTCCCACCTGGTTCATATTACCCATCATTTCCTTTACCCTCACCTACTTCCTGTCAGGTCGGCTTGAGAAATGGCTCGCGCATGACCTTGATTCCGGTCGCCGTTTACCGCGGTATTCGTTCACCCGGTTGATGCTGATCGCATCAGCATGTTATGTCGCCTTCAGCATCGGTTCGAACAATGTGGCTAATGCCACCGGACCATTAGTATCGATGGTAATGAACGAATTGGCCGGAACCAATGGAGGTGAGCCGCAGTTTAAAATGATCATGGTTCTTGCTACCCTCGTGATTGCCCCCTGTTTTGGAATTGGGGCCTCGATCTTTGGGTACAGGGTCATCAGGTCAACCGGAAAAGGAATTGTCCAGTTGGGTACACGAGAAGCCACCCTTGTATCTGTTATTACTGCGACACTGCTGCTTACGGCCTCATTGGTGAAAGGAATTCCCACTTCACTCGTGCAATTGAATGCCCTGGCCATCATGGCCATCGGGGTAAGGAAGAAAGGCCTTAATGCAATGATGGAAAACAGCACAGTTAAGAAGTTCTGGCTTGTCTGGCTTATTGCCCCGCTCGTAGCTCTCACCTTGAGTTTAACCTTCACTTACTTAGCGAACCAGGCTGGTCTTCTTGGTTACTAACGCCTTCCACGACGATACTTTTTGTAACTTTGCGTCGTGGAACACAACTTCATGAAACCTTTTACCCATCTTTTTTTTGATCTTGACGGAACCCTGTGGGATTTTGAACGCAATTCAACAGAAACCCTCTATGAGTTATACCATGAATTGGATTTGCAGACTACAGGGGTTCCCGAATTTACCATTTTCTTTAGCGATTACCACCTGATTAACGAAAATCTGTGGACTGCCTACAAACGACATGAGATCACCAAAGAGTTGCTCTCCATCGGCCGGTTCGTTCAAACACTGGCGCTTTATGGGATTAACGATGAGAATCTGGCCATGCGTATGTCGCGTCTTTACATTGAGCGAAGTCCCTCGAAGACCAATTTACTACCATGCGTCAACGAAGTTCTTGAGGCCCTAAAGCCTCATTACAGGATGCACATCATCACCAATGGCTTCTCAGAGATACAAAGCCGCAAACTTCGAATCTGCGGCCTCGACCGCTACTTTGATACACTGATTACATCCGATGAAGCAGGTGTAAACAAACCTAACCCGGCCATTTTCGACTATGCTCTGAAAAAAGCAGGGGCGGATGCAGCTGAAAGTTTAATGATTGGCGACGAGCCAGAAGCCGATATTGAGGGTGCCCGGTTGGCAGGAATCGCCCAGCTATATATCAATCTGAACGATAAGCCAACCATACAACCTCCCACCTTTGAGGTGAAGAGTTTGTGTGAGACATTGAAAATATTGTCAACAAGCCTCTCCTGATATGCAATTGTTCTTCCTCCCCCATCTCAATCCGGAAGCGATTCAAGCACAAAAGATTGAATTTACATTCGACGAAAATGAGTCACGTCATATCGCCAAGTCGATGCGACTGAAACCAGGTGATGTTCTCAACATTACCGATGGTGCAGGCTTCCTTTACAAAGGCGTAATTGAAGAAGCCGATCAGCGGCAAACGAGGGTATGGATATCTGAACCACATGCCGACAAACGTTTGCTAACAAACAAATTACACATTGCCATCGCCCCGACTAAAAACCCCGACAGGATTGAATGGTTTGTTGAGAAAGCCACCGAGATGGGGGTTGATGAGATCAGCCTCCTTAGCTGTGAGCACTCTGAACGATCGCGGTTAAAAACAGAAAGACTCGAACGGATTGCCATTGCAGCCCTTAAGCAATCGGGCAGGAGTCGTTTACCATTGCTTCACGAAACAGTTGATTTCGAACGATTTTTACAGCAGAAGTACGCCGGAGAAAAATACATTGCCTGGTGTGAAACAGATGTGGAAGAACATCTGCTGCACAAAATAAAAAAGGGAACCGATGTAATTGTGCTTATCGGACCCGAAGGCGACTTCAGCAAAGAGGAGGCCGATGCAGCTATAGCTGCTGGTTACCAACCGGTAAGTCTGGGTCGGTTTACCCTTAGAACAGAGACAGCCGGCTTGACAGCCTGCATGTTGTTTCACCAGGCCAATCTGGAATAACCATGAAATATTTAGCATCACTTTTCATTGGCTTAATGGCCATTACGAGCCTGTCGGCACAGACCAGAAACAACGTTACTCAGGCCACTTACTCCATTGCCTTGCTGAAATATGCAGGTGGTGGCGACTGGTATGCAAATCCCACATCATTGCCCAACCTGATTAAATTTTGCAACGAAACGCTCAACACCGGTATCAATACGACCCCGGCCACTGTTGAACCGGGAGACCCGGGTATTGGGGCATATCCTTTTGTTCACTTAACCGGCCATGGGAATGTGGTCTTTAATGATGCAGAGGCCACCAACTTGCGCAATTACCTCATCGGGGGGGGATTTCTTCACATCGACGACAATTACGGTTTGGATCAGTATATCAGTCCACAAATGAAAAAAGTCTTTCCAGAACTCGAATTCATACCCCTGCCACCAACCCATCAACTGTTTAGTCAGCCCTTCAGGTTCCCGAAAGGTTTGCCGAAAATCCATGAGCACGACAATAAGCCCCCCCAGGCCTTTGCCCTGATATACAACGGCCGGATTGTTTGTCTCTATACTTATGAAACCGATCTGGGTGATGGATGGGAAGACCCCGAAGTGCACCACGACACCAAAGAAAAACATCTCGATGCCCTGCGTATGGGCGCCAATATCGTTCAGTTTGTATTTAATGGCGAAACTACTGAACAGATCATGACAGAAAAACTGTAATCCTTATTCCTCGTAAAAATGTTGTTCCAAAATCCTGCCTTTCTATATGCTCTGCCGGCCATGTTAATCCCGGTCATAGTTCACCTGTTCAGTTTCAGGCGATACAGAAAGATATTATTCAGCAATGTCAGGATGTTGCAGGCCATTCAGGTAGAGACAAGGCGGCAGTCAAAGGTCAGGCACTGGCTGGTTCTGGCAGCCCGTATGCTGGCAATCGGAGCACTGGCATTGGCCTTTGCCCGTCCCTATTTCCCTGACAAACAAAAGGCACAACCAACCGGGCAGTACACAGTGGTGAGCATATTCATCGACAACTCCTTTAGCATGGCCAATGAGAGTGAACGCGGAATGCTATTTGAGCAGGCCAGAATAAAGGCTATTGAGATGGTTGCAGCCTGGCCTCCCACTACCCGGTTCAGGATATTGACAAACGATTTTTCATATCGCAGTCAGCAGACCATGAGTCAGGAACAAGCCAGAATGTACATCACCACGTTGGAATTATCGGCAGCTTCGCACACCCTGAGTCAGGTGTTGATCAGGCAACATGAAGCCAACAATGCAAACGACAGAAACTTCGCCTTTATCTTTTCCGATTTCCAGAAAGGATTTTGCGATTTGAGCAACATTACACCCGATTCCATATCGCGCACCGTCCTGATTCCCTTACCACCTGCTTTGACCGGAAATATTGTCATCGATAGTTGTCGTTTTGCTTCTCCTGCCCTACAGACAGGTAAGCAACTTCAACTCATCGTTACTCTTTCGAATCATGGCACCGAAACGATCGAGAACCTTCCGCTTCGGCTGATCATCAACAAACAGCAAAAATCGACGATTAACCTCAGCATCCAACCGGGAGAAACTAAAGAAACCACGCTTCCTTTCATGCTCACTGAACCCGGCTTCTATCAGGCGATCGTTGAAACAGATGATCAGCCTATCACATTTGATAATCGCTATTTCATGGCCTTCAATCTGACTGGAGAAATCAATCTGTTGCATATCACTCAGAAAACGCCCGAGCGGTGGATCAAGGCTCTGTTCGACGGTGACTCCACCATCAACCTTCAGCAGAAACAATATACTGAACTCGATTACTCGAACATCCCAAATCAAAACCTGATTCTCGTCGATGGACTTGAACAGATTCCCCAGGGGCTCAGTATTGCATTGAAAGAATTTGCACTTCAGGGAGGGACCCTTTGGATCAGTCCATCCGCCAATGGGCAACCCGATGCGCTTAACAGCCTTCTGACCTCACTCGGTACCGATTACCTCATGCCTGCCGACACTGTAATGGCTCGCGTTGATCGCATCAATCAACAGGCGGATTTATACCGCGATGTATTTGAATCGGTTCCACAAAATGCCGACCTCCCCATTATAAGGAAATTCTTTCCGCTGGCTACTTCAGTCAAAAAGCAGGCAGAGACGCTCTTGTGGCTTCAAAATGGACAAGCCTTGCTAACGTATTATACGCTGGGTTCTGGTGGTGTATACCTCTTCAATGCCCCCCTGAGCCAGGCCGGTGGAAATTTCGTCACCCACGACCTGATGGTTCCCACCTTATACAATGCCGCCTATCTTAGTATTAAACCAGGGACAATAAGCCATCAGGTAATGAAAGAAACTGCGCTGCGACTAACCGGGACGCCTGAGGAAGGTTCCCTGAAAATAAGCAAAGAGGATGGGACTGACGAACGGATCCCCGCCGTAAGGACTTCGGCTTACACAACAGAAGTATATACGGGGGCAGACATTACGACAGCCGGGTTTTACAAGTTAACTTCTGCAGGGGTCATATTAAAACCCCTGGCTTTTAATTATCAACGCGCTGAATCAGCACCACTGTTTCTCTCGGCAGGGGAATTACAGACAGCCATTGGGTTGGCAGGCCTTCCGGGCATGACTGTTGCACTCAATCCTGAACTTCCTGCCACCAGCATCATTGCCATAACCACAGAAACACAGGATTTTTGGAAATTTTTCATTCTCGCTGCTTTGATATTCCTTGCCTTAGAAGTAATTTTGCTTCGGCTTCCGGATCATTGGTTTTATAACAGGAGACAGAAGACAACCAAGGGATCTTCAAACGGAAAATCAATACATTAAAATATAAAAGCATCAAATGCATCACAAGGTAAAACTGTCAGAAAATGTTTACTGGATCGGCGTAAACGACCGCCGTACACACCTCTTCGAAAATCAATGGCCATTGCCTAACGGGGTGGCTTATAACAGCTATCTTATTTGTGACAAAAAAAACTGTCTGGTTGATACCGTTGAGATTAGCCGGATGGAAACCTACATCGAAAAAATCAAAGAGATTGTTGGTGAAGATGGGAAAATTGACTACCTGATCATTAACCACATGGAACCTGACCACACCGGTGCTGTTAAATCGGTGGTCAGTGAATGGCCTGATGTTCAGATCGTAGGCAATGCAAAGACTTTCCCAATGCTTGAGGGATTTTACGGAATCAATAAAAATCTCTATGCTGTTGACGAAGGAGACCTCCTCGATCTGGGTCACCACAAACTCCATTTTTACCTTACGCCCATGGTTCACTGGCCTGAAACCATGATGACCTATGAGTCGACGCAAAAAATTCTCTTCTCGGCTGATGCTTTTGGAAGTTTCGGAACGCTTGATGGCGGGATATTCGATGATGAGATCAACCTTGATTTCTACAACGAGGAGCTTCGCCGTTATTACAGCAATATTGTCGGCAAATATGGCCTTCAGGTTCAAAAGGCAATGGATAAGCTAGCCTCACTCGATATCAAACTGATTGCCTCGACTCACGGCCCCATTTGGCGCAGCCACATACCGAAGATCATTGCAGATTACCAAAAATGGAGCAACTACGAGACAGAGGAAGGGGTGGTAATCGTTTTTGGTTCAATGTATGGCAATACCGAAAAAATGGCCGAGGTTATTGCCCGCACCCTCTCTGAAGAAGGAATCCGGGATATCCGGATCTTCGACTCTTCAAAAACCCACAGCAGCTATATCATCAATGCGATCTGGAAATACCGTGGTGTTATACTGGGCAGCAGCGCCTATAATGGTGGAATCTTCACCCCCATGCGCGATCTCATCAGGGAACTTGAGCACATCATGCCCAAGAATCACTTGCTTGGCATCTTCGGATCGATGAGTTGGGGTGGCGGAGGCGTAAGAACACTAGAAAAATTTGCCGAAACCATCAAGTGGGAAATCGTAGCTCCTGCCGTTGAAGCCAAACACGCTGCCAGGGAAGCCGACATTGACAAGTTGGTAAACATTGGGCGGGAAATGGCCCTCAGGCTCAAAGAATTCAGAAATTAAAGGTTACACAACACCCAACATGCCAGACGACGAACTCAGGCCCGAAGAGCTATCCCAAGAAAGCGGAAAGCTGACCGGGTCAGATGCACAGGAAAAGAGTGCCGATACCGGAGAATACAAAACCATTGCGCTAAGGGGAATGTACGAGAACTGGTTTCTCGACTATGCCTCATACGTGATTCTGGAACGAGCCGTACCCGAAATGCTCGACGGGCTCAAACCTGTTCAACGTCGTATTCTGCATGCGATGAAGGAACTCGATGATGGCCGATACAACAAAGTGGCCAACATCATCGGGCACACAATGAAATATCACCCGCATGGTGATGCTTCCATTGGCGACGCCCTCGTTCAATTGGGGCAAAAAGACCTGCTGATTGATATGCAGGGAAACTGGGGGAACATCCTGACAGGAGATAGTGCTGCCGCACCAAGATACATTGAAGCCCGGCTTTCAAAATTCGCCAACGAAGTTGTTTTCAATCCGAAAACCACAACATGGAAATCGAGTTATGACGGCCGTAACCAAGAACCTGTCAATCTGCCTGTAAAATTCCCATTATTACTTTTCCAGGGCGTTGAAGGGATTGCCGTAGGCTTGTCGTCGAAGATTATGCCCCACAACTTCAACGAATTGATTGATGCTGCCATTGCACACCTGCGTGGTGAAGACTTTGAACTTTACCCTGACTTTATTACCGGGGGACTCGTTGATGTTACGCGTTACAATGCAGGATTAAGGAGCGGGAAGTTAAGAATCAGGGCCAAGATAAGCCAACTTGACAAGAAAACCCTCGTCATTTCCGAGATCCCGTTTGGCGTAAATACCACCACGCTGATCGACAGCATTCTGAAAGCAACCGACAGGGGTAAGATAAAAATCAGAAAAATAGACGACAATACTGCCGCCAACGTTGAAATTCTGATTCATCTGGCACCCGGAGTATCCCCTGATGTCACTATTGATGCACTCTATGCCTTCACAGATTGTGAGATCAGCGAATCGCCAAACGCCTGTGTTATTCATCAAGGCAAACCAATTTTTACCGATGTTAAACATATCCTGAGGGAAACGACCCAACAAACTGTTGAACTGCTCAGGCAGGAACTCCAGATCAGACTCGATGAACTGGATCAGGAATGGCATGTCTCATCGCTGGAAAAGATTTTCATAGAACATGAAATCTACCTCGACATCCGGAAATCACAATCGTATGAAGAAGCTTTACGCAGTATTGATATCGGACTCGATCCATACAAATCAATACTTCGCCGAAAAGTAACCCGACCCGATATTGAAAGGCTGACTGAAATAAGAATTAAACGGATCTCGGCTTATAACACCTTCAAAGCAGAAGAACACATTCGTGATCTTGACAGTGAAATGGAAGAGGTAAAAAATCATCTGGAACACTTGATTGATTACACAATTAACTATTACAAACAGATAAAGAAAAAATACGGTGTTGGCAGAGAACGCAAAACCGAAATCCGAAATTTTGATAATATTGAAGCCGCAACCGTCGCTGTAGCCAATCAAAAACTGTATGTAAACCGGGAAGAAGGTTTCATCGGAACATCTCTGAAAAAAGATGAATTCGTATGCGATTGCAGTGATATTGACGACCTGATCGTTTTCCGTCAGAATGCGACATTCATTGTAACCAAGGTGGCCGAGAAAGTTTTTGTAGGAGAAGGAATTCTGCATGTAGATATTTTCAGGCGAAATGACGAACGCACCATCTACAACATGGTTTATCAGGACGGCAAAAACGGGCTGGCGTTTGTGAAGCGGTTTGCTGTTCTCGGCATTACACGTGACAAGGATTACGATCTCTCGCAGGGAAAAGCTGGCAGCCGGGTACTCTATTTTACAGCCAATCCCAATGGAGAGGCTGAGGTTTTAAAGGTAAACCTGAGACCCCGACCTAACCTGCGCAAATTATCGTTTGAGTACGATTTTGCTGCCCTTGCCATCAAAACCCGCTCTGCCAGAGGAAATACCCTTTCGAAATACATTGTACGCAACGTTCAGCAGAAAGAAAATGGTGTATCAACCCTCCGCGCACGAAGCATCTGGTATGATGACAGCGTAATGCGACTCAATGCCGATGCAAGAGGACGCCTGTTGGGTGAATTTGAATCAGATGACCGGATTATTGTCATCAACGCATCCGGACACTTCCGGTTCTATGGTTACGATTTGTCAACTCATTTTGATGACGATATGCTTATCATGGAAAAGTATGATCCTGACAAAATCATCACGGCGCTCTACATTGAGGGTAAATCGGGGCAGATATATCTGAAACGTTTCCAACCCGAAGTAACAGAGCGTAAAACGACATTTCTTGGTGAGGAACCTGATTCAAAACTTTTAGCCGTTTCACTCGATTACCTGCCTCAGCTAAAGGTGATCTTCGATGGAAAATTGAACCCAAAGGCTCAGTCTCCCGAGGTGATAAACGTTTCAGAATTCACCGAAATTAAAAACGTTAAAGCCAAAGGAAGGAAAATCTCCAATCTGGCCATCTCACGCGTAAACTTCATTGAACCACTTCCTTACGAACCACCCATTCCTGAAGAACAGGAAATTGATGGGCAAGAAGAGGAACGGGAGGAATCAGACAAACTGTCGAGCGAAAAAAAACCGAAAGCAGACGATGGCACCCTGACGCTTGATTTCGAGGATTAACGCTTAAAAACATCGCTGGTTTTCCCATAATAATTATCAAAACAAGTTTATCCGTTCTGATCAGATTTTACCAATAGACACACTCCTTGTTGTCGCTATTTAGTATAAAGCCATTAAGGAGATCCCGCCTGACTCGTTTTCAACATTTAGTGATCCCTTTCAACGCCGGTTCACGAAAGATTTTTACTTTTGCACTGCCATAGCGAAAATGCTTTGACACTAAACTCAATAACACCAATCCTCACAATAAAATACACTTAAATGATCACCAACAATTTTACCCGTCGTCACAACGGACCAGGTCCTAAGGATGTGGAGAAGATGCTTCAGAAAATTGGCGTCAGCTCAATTGATCAATTGATCGACGAAACTGTTCCGGCCGCCATCAGATTAGAAAAACCGCTGAATCTCCCTGCAGGGCTCAACGAATATGAGACCTTCAACCACCTGAAAGAGGTTGGTGGCCGCAATAAACTATATCGCAGCTACATCGGCATGGGCTACTACAACACGATTATCCCCGGTGTTATCCTCCGCAATATCTTAGAAAACCCGGGCTGGTATACAAGTTATACTCCTTACCAGGCTGAAATTAGTCAGGGACGTCTGGAAGCCTTACTGAATTTTCAGACAATGGTAAGCGACCTTACCGCTATGCCAATGTCCAACTGTTCGTTGCTTGACGAAGCAACTGCAGCAGCAGAAGCCATGATCATGGCTTTCAATTCCCGTTCACGCCAGGCGGTGAAACGCAATGCAATAAAGTTTTTCGTGAGCAACACCCTGTTTGCCCAAAGTATCGACGTGCTTCGTACACGCGCCTTACCTCTTGGTATTGAACTGGTAGAAGGTTGTCATAAAGAATTCAAACCCACTTCCGAATACTTTGGTGCCATTGTTCAATATCCCGACGAGCGGGGTTCTGTCAATGATTATGCCGAACTCACAACCGACATCCACGCAGTGGAAGGGATGATGCTGGTAGTAGCCGATATACTCAGCCTATCCTTACTGACACCTCCGGGCGAATGGGGGGCTGACGTTGTGGTTGGCTCAACCCAGCGTTTTGGTATCCCACTAGGATACGGCGGACCTCATGCAGCCTTTCTGTCCGCTCGTGATGAATTCAAACGCAACATGCCAGGACGTATTATTGGCATCACAGTCGATGCTGATGGTAACAGAGCCCTACGCATGGCATTGCAAACCCGTGAACAGCATATCAAACGCGAAAAAGCCACCTCAAACATCTGCACTGCCCAGGCCCTGCTGGCCACAATGGCAAGCATGTATGCTGCATTCCACGGTCCTGAAGGGATTAGAGAAATCGCTCGCAACATCAACATTCTGGCTGGTGTATTAAGTCTGGAAGTCCAGAAATATGGTTACAAACAACTCAACCAATTCTTTTTCGACACTGTTCAGATCAGCCTCCCGGAACGAGTAAACCTGGAAGAAATCAGGAAGATGGCGCTGGATAATAAAATGAATTTCCGTTACATCGATGGTCAGACCATCGGCATCAGCATTGATGAAACAACCACGCTTGCCGAGGTTAACATCATGCTCAGCATTTTTGCCCGGGCTGCCGGTAAAATATTCAGCGAATTCGTTTGTGTTCCCTCAGAATGCAGGAACATCACAACAATCCCGCAACAATTCACAAGAACCAGCAGCTACCTTACGCATGATGTTTTCAATAATTATCACAGTGAGACTGAACTGATGCGTTACATCAAACGACTTGAAGAGAAAGATCTGTCGCTCAACCGTTCGATGATTCCTCTTGGATCGTGCACCATGAAACTCAATGCAGCAACCGAACTGTTCCCTTTGAGCTGGCCTGAATTCAATGCCCTGCACCCCTTTGTTCCCGCCGATCAGGCCGAGGGTTATAGCTTTATGATCAATGAAATGGAACGGATTTTCAGCGAGATTACAGGCTTTGCAGCCATGTCGTTCCAGCCTAATTCAGGTGCTGCCGGTGAATATGCAGGACTTATGGTCATACGTGAATACCACCGCAGTCGCGGAGATTTCCACCGCAACGTTTGTCTGATTCCATCCTCAGCCCATGGCACCAATCCTGCCTCTGCTCACATGGCCGGGATGGAAGTGGTTGTAACCAGATGCGACGAAAACGGCAATATTGACATCGCCGACCTGAGATCGAAAGCCGAACAATACAGCAATAACCTCGCTGCCCTAATGGTAACCTATCCTTCGACACACGGTGTATTTGAAGAAGGAATTCTCGAAATCGTCGACATTATCCACCAAAATGGAGGTCAGGTTTATATGGATGGGGCCAACATGAATGCACAGGTTGGACTTACCAACCCGGGCCATATCCATGCCGATGTTTGTCATCTGAACCTCCACAAGACCTTCGCCATCCCACACGGTGGTGGTGGCCCTGGAGTAGGCCCTATTGGAGTTGCTACCCATCTTGTACAATTCCTTCCGGGACATAAGATCGTGAAAACAGGCGGAAATCAAGCCATCACGGCTGTTTCGGCCGCACCTTTTGGCAGTGCACTCGTGCTTACCATCAGCTATGCCTACATTAAACTAATGGGAAGTAACGGTCTGACCGATGCAACAAAGTACGCCATTTTAAATGCAAATTACCTGAAAGCCTGCCTAAATGACGACTATAAAATCCTTTACACAGGCAAGAACGGGCATGTAGCTCATGAAATGATTCTCGACTGCAATAAATTCCACCTCTCAGCCGATGTACAGGTGATCGACATTGCCAAACGAATGATGGACTATGGCTTCCATGCCCCGACCGTTGCTTTTCCGGTTCACGGCACCTTAATGGTAGAGCCTACCGAAAGTGAGCCACTGAGTGAACTCGATCGGCTGGTAGATGCCCTAAAGGCCATCAGACTGGAAATTACAGAAATTGAAGAAGGACGCGCCGACAAAGCGAATAACCTGATCAAAAATGCTCCCCATACGGCCATGTTGGCTACTGCCGACAACTGGACATTACCTTATACCCGTCGTCAGGCTGTTTTCCCGATGCCCTGGAGCAACATCGATAAATACTGGCCTACCGTACGCCGCGTTGATGATGCTTACGGCGATCGCAATCTTGTATGCACTTGCCAGCCAATTGAAGCTTATATGACGCACGAATAAACCATCCTGCACAAATATAACAAAAGGCCCACGGCGAAAGCTGTGGGCCTTTTTATAATCAAGCCGGTCACACTTCAAGCCAACAGACGATAAAATCATTCCGGTAAAAACTTCTCATCAGAACAAATGCTGCTATTATAAAACATATCGGATAAGATTATCAAAAAACATGATACAGAAATTCTCTGTAAGAATTTTCACTCTTCCCGGGCGGGTTAGAAAATTTCGTCTAAAGTCGATGCTGACAACACCTGCCCCTAAATATTAACTTCAAAACCAACTACCATTACAGCTCATGGCAAATAATCTGCCATCATTTGTGCGATACCTTCAAAAGCCGGTATTTGAATGGACGTGACTCTTTTAGCAAAACATGCAGCCATAATGAGCGTGTTTAAACCCACACCGAAGAGCAGCTAACAATGTGTCAAACAAATAAAAAATTGCCAGCCTAATCTAAATCCCGGCCAAAACTACACAAAAAAGACAGCTTGTTAACCAAACAATACCCTGAATAAATACCATATGGGAACCAAATCCGCACCAGCTACCTTTAATTTCCCTGTCACACTGATTCAATACCAACAACTTTGAAGGAACTCAGAAAAGGATTCACATCATTTTTTTGCCTCCAAATTTCAGACATTATTCCAATTTGCAGAGATGTATTTATGGTTGACTCACCCCCTCTTTTGAAAAATTTTACACTTTTTTTAAAAAATTTTATGTGAACTTGATCACGGAAGCTTGTTTTTTTAACAATTGATTATTAGTTACTTACGATTCGGTTTTACCCTATAGTCGCCCCAAAGTCATACCAAAGTTAGGTCAAAGTTATCTTTTTCTTATGTATCGCCTATTGCTGTAGTAACGTTTGAGTATCCTATATATGAAGAAGTCTTAACTATATGTAATTTTTGGCACGGTTTTAGGAGTGATACATCGCAGCAAATTTTCACATGGGATTAATCGGGTCAGCACACCTACCGGTTATTCAACAACTCCACCAATTATTTAATACCGTACATGACGTTATATACGTTTATAAAGCTAAAGGTCAGCCCATGCAATCACTATGGTTTGTGTTGGAGCGGCGTGATCACTTTTAACAAATATTTACCCTGGTTACCATATTCCCGAGAAAGAATCCGAAAACGCCTTCAGATTTGGCAAGAGAAACGATCAGCAGAACCTCAAAGAATCATTCAGGAATCGTCTCATTAAATTCTGTCAAAACAGTACTTACTACAAGAAAGCCAGTAGTGACCTATTATACATGTCATAAGCAACACTATTTTGAAAATCTAATCGACAAAGCAATGCACCTCCTTTGCCAAAATGTCAGCATTTAATCACTGGCACAACATTTGAAACCATCGCCACCAGTAAATCAAATTTTAAGAACGATGCAAAAAGGAAAAATTAATGTTCAGACTGAGAACATTTTCCCCATTATCAAGAAGTTTCTCTATTCCGACCACGAAATCTTCCTGCGTGAGTTGGTATCCAATGCGGTTGATGCCACCCAGAAATTAAAAGCTCTCGCTTCTATGGGTGAGTATACCGGTGATTTGGGAAATACCCGAATTGAAATTTTACTCGATTCAAAGAAAAAGACCCTGACCATCCGTGACCGGGGTATCGGCATGACTGCTGATGAAGTAGAACGGTACATCAACCAGATCGCTTTTTCAAGCGCAGAAGAATTCGTTAACAAATACAAAGGAAAAACCGAAGCTGAAACCACAGCCATTATTGGTCACTTCGGGTTAGGTTTCTACTCATCGTTTATGGTGAGCGATAAGGTAGAGGTCCTCACCCACAGCTACAAACCTGATTCCGAAACTGTGAGATGGGAATGTGATGGCAGTCCAGATTATACACTTGAACCCGGGATACGGGAAGAACGTGGAACAGATATTATTTTGCACATCAGCGAAGAGTCAAAAGACTTCCTGGAAGAGTACAAGATTCTTGAATTACTGAAGAAATATTGCAAATTTCTCCCCGTTGAGATAGAATTCGGAACCGAGAAAACCAAAGAGAAGGTTGAGGGAGAAAAAGACAAAGACGGAAATGATGTCTATAAAGACATAGAAACACCTCGTATTATCAACAACACTCATCCGGCCTGGACAATAAAACCCGCCGATATGACTGATGAAGATTACAAGAAATTCTATAATGAGCTTTATCCCTATACCTTCGAGGAGCCCCTGTTCCACATTCATCTGAACGTTGACTATCCTTTTAACCTAACCGGCATCCTATACTTCCCAAAAGTAAAAGACAAGTTTGAAATTCAGAAGAATAAAATTCAGCTCTACAGTAATCAAGTATTTGTTACTGATCAGGTTGAAGGTATCGTTCCGGATTTCCTGACCCTGCTGCACGGCGTGATCGACTCTCCTGATATCCCGTTGAATGTTTCACGTTCATACCTGCAGAGTGATCCCAACGTTAAAAAAATATCGAGCCACATCTCCAAAAAGGTAGCCGACAAACTGGAAGAGATGTTTAAAAATGAACGTCCCTCGTTTGAACAGAAATGGAATGACATCAAGGTGTTTATTGCTTATGGGATGATCGCCGACACGAAATTCTACGAAAGAGCAGAGAAATTCTGCCTGTTACAAAACACCGAAGGGAAATTCTTCACCTTTGGTGAATATAAGGAACTGATCAGTAAGGATCAGACTGATAAAGACAAAAATCTGGTTTACCTCTATACAAATAACCCGGTAGAGCAACATTCCTATGTCGAAGCTGCACGTCAGAAAGGATATGATGTATTGGTAATGGACGGTGTACTCGACAGCCATTTTATCAACACACTGGAACCTAAGTTCGAGAAGTCAAAATTTACCCGTGTAGACGGCGATATAGTTGAAAAGCTCATCGAAAAGGATGAAAAGCTTCCATGCAAACTTTCAGACGAACAGAAAGACCTGTTAAAACCACTATTCGAAGAAATGGTAGATAAAACAAGTTTTCATGTCCAGTTTGAAAGTATGAGTGAAACTGATCAGCCAGTCGTTATTACGCAAAGTGAATTCATGCGCCGATATAAAGAAATGTCACAGCTTGGCGGCGGCGGCATGGGTTTCATGGGGAGCATGCCCGACAGTTACAACATCGTGGTAAATGCCAATCATCCGCTTATCGGCCGTATTAATAATGAACCGGTCGAGGAGAACAAAAAACAGGTTGTCAAGCAACTGACTGACCTGGCACTGTTGTCACAGGGCCTGCTAAAAGGTGCTGCTTTGACAGAATTCATTAAACGTTCGGTCGATTTAATCGACTAAGTCGTTAATTTAATATATATTTGGGGTTTGCGCCCTGCCCCGTCTTCTCCGGGCATCCCGGCTGAAGACGGGTTTTTTTCTAACAATAAATTATTAGAAACATGAAAAAAGGATGGATTATTCTGATTGCGGTTGTTGTGGTGATATTTATTATCATCATGTGGTTTACCAGAATGTATAATGGGCTGGTTACAACTGAAGAGGCCGTTACTGCTCAATGGTCTAACGTTGAGAATGTGTATCAACGCCGTGCTGACCTTATTCCCAATCTTGTGAATACCGTTAAGGGATACGCTGATTTTGAAAAATCAACGCTTACTGATGTGATTGAGGCTCGCGCCAAAGCTACTTCCGTGACCATTGATCCGACCAAATTAACTCCTGAGACCCTGCAGAAATTCCAGGGGGCACAGGATGGACTCAGTTCTGCTCTCGGCCGCCTGATGGTAGTAATCGAACGATACCCCGATCTGAAGGCAAACCAAAACTTCCTCGATCTTCAGGCACAGCTTGAGGGCACTGAAAATCGTATTGCTGTTGAGCGCCGGAAATTTAACGAAACAGCTCAATCCTTTAATACCAGCCTTCGAAAGTTCCCACGTAACGTCGTAGCAGGTATGTTTGGCTTCGAAAAGAAGGCTTATTTTGAAGCTGTCGAAGGAAGTGAAAAAGCTCCTGAGGTAAAATTCTGATTATTTCAGGAATTCATTACCTGCCCTCCAAATCAGGGCAGGTTAATTTATTATCCTGTAACATAATCACTATTTCAGATTCTCTTCTTAAGTTTTTACATTCAAGTTGCTTTAACAATCTATTAATGACAACCCAAACTATAAACCCGAATGCGCGCACCTTCTTCAGTTCCGATGAAAAGGATGACATCAAAATGGCAATCCAGAACGCTGAGCTCAACACATCAGGTGAAATCAGAGTACATATTGAAAACACTTGCGAAGGTGATGTGATGGACAGAGCCAGTTTCGTTTTCGGTAAACTTAAAATGCACAACACCAATCTCCGCAATGGAGTACTGATATATCTCGCAGTTCGCAACCGAAAGTTTGCCATCATTGGCGATGCCGGCATCAATGCTATAATTGGCAATGATTTCTGGGACAATGCCAAGCAGGCCATGCTGATCAATTTCCGGGAGAACCGTTTTGCCGCAGGGCTCATCGAAGCCATAGGACTAGTCGGTGAACAATTGAAAAAACACTTCCCTTATCAAACTGATGATGTCAACGAACTACCTGATGACATCTCATTTGGTGACAAATAAACGAATACCCGGTGCATCACCAAAAACTCTTCTCACCATGAAAATTCTTCGTTCAATCGTTATTCTCGGATTACTGTTAAGTTTCCAACTCGTTATTGGGCAAAATATTCCTGAAAAGCCAACACCACCCAGGCTTGTGAATGACTTCGCCAAGATACTAACAACAGATGAACTTAACAGGCTTGAAAGCAAGTTGGTAGCGTACAGCGATTCTACAACTACACAAATTGTTGTAGTTGTTGTTCCTTCGCTTGATGGCTACGATAAAGCCGATTATGCTGATCGGCTGGGTGAGATGTGGGGTGTTGGTACAAAAGGCTCCAACAACGGTATAGTTGTGCTTGTTAAACCCAAAACAGCCATCGAAAAAGGAGAAGCATACATTTCGGTCGGGTATGGCCTTGAAGAGGTGATACCCGATGCAACAGCCAACCGAATCGTTGATAACGAAATGATTTCTGCCTTCCGGAATAGCAACTACTACGCGGGATTAGACAAAGGCACAACAACCATCATGGGATTGGCTTCAAAGTTATTCACGGCCAAAGACTATGATAAAAAGCATAAAACTTCACCTTTCACTGCCATCATTCCGATTTTGATAATCGCCGTGGTATTACTGCTGATGAGGGGTAGCGGGCGCCGCCAGACAATGGGCGGGAGCAGTCTCCCTTTCTGGGCCACACTTTTTTTGCTCAACGGCATGGGTTCACGCGGCCACAGCGGTAGTTGGGGCGATTTTTCAGGAGGTGGAGGTTCATTTGGTGGCGGCGGATTTGGTGGTTTCGGCGGTGGAAGCTTTGGTGGCGGAGGCGCAGGAGGTAGCTGGTAAACAATATCCATCCATTAACTTATTGGATTGTAACAAGCTGAACGCTAACCTGTAATTTTTCATATTAAAATAACCCGATAAAAAAATATCTACAGACATGTACGTTTGCAGATATTTTTTTTGACATACAAAATGCAAAAGTTACTTTGAAATCACTCCAACATCTATAGTCGAATTCAAACAAAACAACAATTCGATTCGCCTTGACTTAGCCCCCAATAATTCGTTTGTGGTTTGACCGGTGAATAATATACACCTAATAATCGCTCAAATTTTAGTAACCATAGAATTATGCCTTACCTTCACGGCAAATTACTCCTGTACAGAACAATAATCGCTATCACTACACAGATACCTGGGGAATACAATGTTACTGATTGGATCAGCAATCAGCTTCTGCCTCAGAAAATGAAATAGCCAGCAAGGTCTAAGGACGAATAAATCAGTATCTTATCTTCATATTTCTATTCCCAGAAAAATAAGGTTTAATAATTTTCCAGGTTAGAAAATTATAATTTACTTTGCATTTGTATCTTCGGTATACAGAAATCTAAAAATACTAAATCTAAATACTGAAATTGAGTCTGTATAATTTTATACAACTATCTTAACAATTAATGATCAACAACTTGCAATCCTCCAAATCAATGATTACTAAAAAACTTCATCTTATTCTTTTCACCATTTTTTGTGGGTTAAATTCAATTGCCTTTTCTCAGGGGGTCTATTTTCAGGAAACCGGTAGAGGTTTTTCAATAGGCAGCTCCTATTCGGCCAGAAAAGTTCATGGAAGAGCGATCTCAATAATAAGCGGCGAATTTTCAGCACGATTATCAAAGTCTGTCTCCGCAAACGTTGAATATGCCAATTTATCTATGTCGGATAAGAATTATTCAGCATTAATCCCATCCATTACTGTTCAGACATCTTCAAAAAAATCAATAGGTTTGACTGCAAGCATTGGATATATGGATTCTAAACTCTCTGCTGATAAACCAATCTTGTTATTCGGGTTTGGATTTTTTCTTAGAATCAATAGTGAAGGTGTCTTTCAAGTATATCCCAACTTATCCTTTAGTCACTCAATTGTGCTTAAGAGCAGCTCTTATGAACCTGACCCGGCTGTGGTGGTAGGGACAGACTTTGCGCTCAGATTGGCTGAGAATGTATTCATTGTAGCTGGGCCGCAACTTCTGTTAAGTGGAAGCGAAACTCAAATTGCAGGCAGCTTGGGTATAGTAATTCAGTAAAACCACAAATATCTCGTCCCGAGTTGTCAATTTTTGAATGAATGATAATTTGTTTCGTACTTCAGATGCTTACCCCTCCTTTGCCAGCTTGCGCAAAGCCACCCATTGTTTAAGCATTTCGCGTGCATCAGTTGCCGGGTAACCCAGCACTTTACCACCATCAGGCACATCGTTCATCACACCTGAGCCACCACCTACCAGTACGCCGTTACCCAGTGTAACATGATCTGAGATGGAGGCTGAACCACCTACTATAACACCGTCGCCAAGGGTAACTGAACCGGCTAAGCCGCTGTTTCCGGCCATCATACAAAACCTCCCGGTACGTGAATTATGGCCTATTTGAACCAAATTATCAATTTTTGTTCCATCACCCAGTACAGTTGAGCTAAACTTACCACGATCGATGCAAACGCCAGAGCCAAGTTCAACACCATTTCCGATGACCACATTACCAATATGAGGAATCTTCACGAGCTCACGCCCATCAGCACTGGGTCTATAGCCAAAACCATCACCACCGATACTGACATTCAGATTAAACAAACAATTATCTCCCACGACACAGCGTTCACGGATTACAGTCCCAGACCAGATTACTGTAGCTGATCCAATAGTGCAATTGTCGAGGATCGTGACGTTGGGGTATAGGGTTACATTTTCACCCAATCTGGTATTTGGACCAACATAACAGCCTGCGCCAATACGCGATCCCTTCCCGATTTCAGCGGTTGGATGAATCACTGCAGTTGGATGAATAGGATGCTCAAAGAGCGGAGGCTCGGGCATAAAAAGCTCCAGAAGCTGAGCCATGGCCAGATCGGCATTCTTAACCCTGACAAAAGCTCTTCCTTCACCTGGTTCACCCTTTATGGTATTGGTAATAATCGCGGCGCAAGCTTTTGATTTCTCCCACAAGGGAAAAAACTTCCGATTCCCAATGAAAGATATTTGCACTGAGGTAGCATACTCCAATTGCTCAGGCCCGGTGATAATCTGCCTGGTACTTCCTTCAAGTTCTCCCTGAAGGAGTTCACAGATTTGCTCAACAGTAAAGGTTTTCATGCTATTTGATTCGATTGCCCGGCTCTGAACCAGTGATTTAATATTAGAGATGAATTGTTTCAGAAATTTCCAAAACCCAAACGATAATAAGTGGCAAAAGTATGAAAAATGAACTTCAAAATCATTAAAGTGGCTAAACCGAAGCGGTCAGAAAAGGTCCCATATAATATATAAATACCTAATGGCAGGAACATCAGCTGAGGGCAACGGAAAAACAACAAGTAATAAATATGGGAGCTGTATATAAAGGCAGCCAGAGCCTGCGATCAAAGGCCAGGCGAATCTGCGACAGGTTTCATTTGGATGGTTCCATGAGCAATTGAATAAATAAAATCAGGAGAAGAGAGGTCAAATTTGAGGAGAATTTGAAAAATTCACAACATGTATTACTAATAATCGATTAAACAAACTGATAAGCTGTTTATTAATTCGCAGCAAATTATCAGATCAGCTATGAAAATATTAAGACAATAAGATCAGAGAATTATATCAGTTTGCCTTTGGGTACCAAGATTATCAGGCTGTATCTAACTTGTTTTCCTTTTAGATTAAAGAGTCCCTCACACAAGTGTAAAGGGGATTTTGGACGTTGTAGAAACATTAAAAACTCTTACAATGGGGGATATAACTGACCTTTTCTTACCCAATTCAAATGGTAAAGCGCAAAAAATGAAGGCCAGGTTTAAAGACTAATGACCAAAGGTTGGCCAATACATCCGTGATATGATACTTTTCTATCATAGCCAACATGACCTGTATCCATCAAACCTGAGCCTTTTCGGGTGAAAGAATAATCCTGCAAATTTCAGTATTCAATATATTCCACACAAATTCCGGTAGAACCCTTTAATTAATAGTATTTATCCAAAGGTTTGCGGTTTAGCCTTCACACATCAGAATTATGATATTGACGATAATTTACATTATCAATATCCCGAACACTAGCTCTGATAACTATGAAATTGCACGCAACACAAGGGATAATTATTAGGGAATGACTATATTGATAGGATCAGCTGATGTTGTTAGCTCATCCCAGCTCATCACTCCTGTATATTGATAAGCTGCAATTGTATTGTTACTACGAAACACTCTTACCAATATTCTGCAATAATCAACATTTGAAGGGTATGGTTCTGGAAGATTAATAGAAGTAACGGGAAACTGGCTTACTGAATAGGGTACAGGTTGGTTTAGGGTCAGAAAGGCAGAACCGATAACGCTGTAGGTCTGGTAATTTACCACCACCAATTGAATGGAGTATGGGGTTTGCGATTCGACGGTCTCCCTTACAGAAACATTGACAACGGGATTCCCCTGAGCAAAAATTGACAGGCTAAGAGCCATCATTGCAAAAACAAAAAGAATTTTTTTCATTGTTTAAAGCTTAAATTAATTTTCGAGATCGTAATAGTAAAAAGTTAGTATTTCCCGGTTCTTCTTCAAAGCAACCCAAAGCAATAGTTGAAAGTCAAAAAACCGTATGCAGTTGACGGTAAGCCACACATAAAACCGTCGGGAATTGGGCAAAATTGTTATATCAGGTTCTACCGATAATTGTGTGAAAATCATTATACTCTCAATTAACCGAAGTACAAAACTGTGACAGTACTTCTTCTCCGAAATTTCTTTTTGATAATTTAAAATCAGATTCAAAAGTAATAATAACAATTATGGATTACAAAAATTTATAAAAAAATTCAGCATACTGAATAACAAATTATTCCAAGTTAGAATTTCATGGATGATTGTTGATAACACCGATCGCATTATTGTTATAATGCAATTACCGAATACCAATACACTGATGCCTGAAACCTTATAGATTCATAAAGCCGACTGATGATAAAGCTACCAATATACTACTGGTCAATCATTGAAACAAAGCCTCAGGCCCTCACCCGTGACCTGGCATGAGCTGGGCTGAAACAAACATGGTCTTGAAGGTAGTTACTTTAGTTGTTCTTCTTTTGTCCGGGCATTTTTCTTACTGTTTTCAATTCACAAGGTTGCTTTAAGAATTCCAGTAAATATAATGAAAAACAAGGTTCTACTCTTCCATACAAAAACAGGCAGACCTCAAAAATATAACAATCACAAAAAGGCGGAACAAAGAAGAACCCGATTAAACTTATCGCCTCATTGTGTCTCTAAGGAAGACGTCAGGCTTACCTGAACTGAAAATATATTTCGCGAATCAACGAATAACCATACATCAATGAAACAATTGCTTGCGGCCACTTTGTGCCTGTTTGTCTCGCTCACGATGGCACAATCACCGCTTGATATCAAGCTCGACGACCTCTATTATGGGAATATGCATGAAGTACTCACCCTGATCAGCAAGCAGCACAAGATAGTCTTTCAATATGATACTGCCCGACTGGAAGCAATCTATGTGAACGAACGCCCGATGCGGGAAAAGCTGAGAAGCATGCTTACCCGTATCTGTAAAGTAGAGAAATTGAAATTTTATGATGACAACAAGCAGGTAATTCACCTGATAGATCGATGGGAGAGCCAGAATAATGCACAGGCATCCTCAATTAAAACTTACTATGGAGAAGTAAAAAAACGAGATTTCACCCTCACCGGAAAAGTAGTAGATGTAACCTCTCAGGAGCCTTTACCCTTTGTCTCTGTCGTCGTGAGAGGAACGAAGTTGGGCACAGCAACCAACGTAGATGGTTTTTTCTCTATCCATCATATACCAACCGACACCTGTGCCATCGAGATAACTTATATTGGATTCGAGAGACAGTTATTATATTTAATTCCGGGAATGAACACCGATCGACTGAAGATAGACATGAAACCTTCATCTGTAGACCTTCAGATGGTCACTATTGAAGGAGAAAAACAAGAGTTGCTTGAAGCCAATAATCAGGTGGGATTATTGAAACTCTCACCTCGAAAGTTAAGCAGTTTGCCTAATCTGGGAGAAAAAGACATACTCAGGTCGTTTCAACTTATGCCCGGGATAAGTGCAGCCAACGAAAATTCCTCAGGCTTGTATGTGAGAGGAGGAACACCTGACCAGGCACTGGTTCAATATGATGGTTTTACCGTCTACAATGTAGAACACCTGTTTGGCTTCTTCAGTGCCTTTAACAGTAACTCCATCAAAGATGTACAACTTTACAAATCCGGGTTTGATGCCAGGTTCGGTGGAAGGCTATCGAGTGTTGTGGAGATCACCGGTAAAGAGGGAGATCGAAAAGAATTCAATATGGCCGCTGATATCAGCCTGATGTCGGTAAACGCCTTTATAGAATTTCCGGTTGGTGAAAAATTCTCAACGATTGTAGCCTTTAGACGAAGCTGGCAAAGCCCATTATATAATAAGATATTCAAACAATTTACTACCGAGAGCACGGTGTCTCAGAATGAACCCTCCAATAGTCGTTTTCAGCGCGCCGGATCATCGGAAGTAAGCAGCTACTTTTACGACCTTAATACTAAACTAACATGGCACCCGACAGCCGGTGATGCCTTTGCCTTTAGCTTCTATAATGGAAACGATAATCTGGATAACTCTGTTTCGCCAGGTGGAGCAGGCGGAATGGAAGGTGGTGGAGGTCAGATGGGCGGAGGATTTAGCAATTTCAGTATGGAAAATAGCGACCTCACTTCCTGGGGAAATACGGGCGCATCTTTAAAATGGTCACATCATTACAACAGCTCGCTTTATAGCAATATGCTGCTAAGCTATTCCAATTACTTCAGCCAGCGCGACAGAACAAGTTCAGGCTCCTATACAAATGATGATGATGAAACTATCAGTATTCGCCGAGGTGTAATAGAAGACAACAACCTGAAAGACTATAGTTTTAAATCAGACTTTGAATACAACCTGGCATCATGGTTCAGATTCGACTTTGGAGGCCAGATTACTTACAATGACATCAACTATACCTATAAACAAAATGATACCCTGACGGTGATCGACCGATCAACACAGGGAGCTACAATCAGCACTTATTTACAAACCAATACCATTCTTGACAGTTCACGACTGAGAATAACCCCCGGCCTCCGGTATAATTACTTCACACCAACATCAGGGAGCTATCTGGAGCCACGAATCAACACTTCATGGCAGGTAATGCCATGGCTTAAACTCAAAGCGTCAGCCGGCCGCTATTACCAATTTGCACGAAGGGTCATCAGGGAAGATATTCTACAGGGGAGCCGCGACTTCTGGGTTCTCTCAGATAACAGCAATCTGCCTGTGAGTTCTTCAGATCAGGTGGCGGCAGGATTCACTGCTGAAAACAAAACCTTATTGTTTGATGCAGAAGTTTACTATAAAAAACTTTACAATATTACTGAATACTCATTGCGATATGATTACTCTCCCCAAGGGACCGATTATGAAGAAAATTTCTTCACAGGATCGGGCTTTGTCAGGGGTATTGACATCCTGCTTCAGAAAAAAACAGGCAAGCTCAATGGTTGGATTGGCTATACGCTGGGACAGGTTGTAAATAACTTCCCCGACTTTGGTACTTATGATTTTTACGCGTCAAATGATGTAACCCACGAATTTAAAATAGTAGCCAGCTATCTCTGGCGAAAATGGATATTCGGTGCAACCTGGATCTATACTACAGGCCGACCCTATACCGCACCGGAGGGGGGATACCAAATTACATTGCTTGATGGAACAACTGCAGATTTCATTAATGTTTCAATTAAAAACGGGATGCGCCTACCCGATTATCATCGTCTTGATCTTTCGGCTACCTATAACTTTAAGATTGGGGGATATGCGCCGTCAACTATTGGCATTAGTATCTTCAATGTGTATAACAGGGCGAACGAATGGTACAAAGAATACGAAATCATCGAGAATCAAATCATTGAAACGCCCGTTTATTTTCTTGGTTTTACACCCAATATTAATTTCACGATCAAACTGAAATAGCACCATGAAATCACACTACCAATACATTCCCTTGCTTTCCATAATGATTGGATTCATTATACTATCCTCATGTGAAAAAGTAGAAGTAGCAACAGCCGATGCCGATGTGGCAGTTGTTGAAGCATACCTTCATCCAGATCATGAAATTCTAATCCATATCACACATCAACTAGTATATCAGTCATCGGATACACTTATAAAACCAGTTGAAGGACTAACAATTACAGTTACCTCGCCTGACACTATGGTTGTTTGTATCGCGGATAGTGCAGGATACTATCGGGCACCTATTATACCTTTAGAGGGCCTGGTATATAACATGGAATTTACTTACAACCAAGGAACAGTTTCAGCCAGCACAAGCATTCCTTTAAAGCCATCGAACTATGAAGCGTCGGGAACGAGTATAATTGTAGGAACCATTGGAGGTGAGCCAGGAAGCGGCGATCCGCCGACTCAACCAACACCGCTGACACTTACCTGGGACAATGACGACCTCAGTTACTTTATGGTAGTAACAGAGAACATAGAAACTAACCCAGAGCCCATATTTGATACAGCAGAAGTTATTCCCTTCAGAGTTTTTAGAAATACGCCTGACAGAACGAATACCCAGGATTTAAACCCCGGATCATTTTATTATCTGGGCCATCACCGGATTATTCTTTATCACCTTAATCCGGAATACGCCCAACTTTATGATGACAATGGAAGCTCTTCCCTGAACCTGGCTAAGCCGCCATCAAATATAATCAATGGACTTGGTGTTTTTACAGGAATCAATTCTGACACCCTGTTTGTACTAGTAAAAGAAGAATAGCTATATTCCACTTGATAACGACTAAACATCACATCAGGACTTGGATAACAAAAACGCTAAAAGGCAAGGAAGGTTAAAGGAAAATGTTACGGCATTAACAAAGTATAATCTCGCAAAAAGGCTGGCTTTTCCACGAAGGAATGCCAGCCTTAGCTAATCAGGGGGCCCTTACTCTTTATTTAAGTACGGTTTCATATAACCACTCCATTTAGATGCAAAAACAATAGCATCAAGTGCACCCATCGGATCATCGTTCTGAATGTCAAAAACTATTACGCTATCCCTCATGTGTTCTCCACGCGTGAATGTAAAGCGAATTCTCACATTGCTAATTTGCTGATTATTGTTAACCTTACCAGACCACAACTGATTATTCACCAATACACGGCATTCAACTGCATCACCCAACGCGATAAGGCGACTGTCAACAATCCGCTTATCAACTGATTCACACCAAAGCAAAATCCCGACCTTTTCGTCCAAAATAAAGCCCCTGCCACTGATTATCCCCACTTTTGAAACAGCACAATCCTGACGTTGCGCCTCTTCATAAAATAGTTTGGTTAATGTGGCGCTTCCTTTACGCCCATGACGGAAAGCAAAATAAAAAGGTACTATAAAAAGGGCAGATATAACAAGCCCCATAATCAATATACTCGTATCCATTTCTATGTGTTGTTTAAGAAAAATATATAGAAAATTCACACCAGTATCACGTACAAGTGCCCAGAAAGCAAATCATATCTTAACCTCTACAAAATCAAAACAAATATTGATTTTTAAAGACATACGAGTAACTAAAGATATGCACCAAAGATTACCTCTGTAACGTGAACCAGAAGGGAAATAGATTACCAGTATTCATGAAAAGGGAAAAGAAGCCTTGAAACTTTTAGGCACCTATGTACCGCTGATTTCCTTCCGGCAAAGTAACGGTATTGTGGCAGCAAATCCATCGGTAAGAATTCAACAGATAGTGGATGCCATTTACATGGCCTGAATTGAAACTGCACCGGTCCACCAACAGCTGAGCTAATGGGCTCAGCCATCCTCTGTGGAATTGAATGATCAGTGCAAAGCACTGCCAATTGCCCGAAGTCGCGGGATACAATGCTTGTTGCAGAAGGGTTGCCACTCAGGAATAGATACCCAAGTAAAACAAGAAACAATAGTTTCGATAACAAAAATCTTGCAACCAGCATTCGAAATGAATTATTGTCGCAAATATAATAATTATCAGCTTTCTAAAGCCAGACCATGAGAAGAAGGCAAATGGCTTGAATGAATATCGTCAACAGAATGCAGGCTCTCCCCGAAAGTCGTATAAAAAAAGGGGTCACCCGAATGGGCGACCCCTTTTAAGAGAATCCAGTTGATTCAAAAAAGAATTATCTGGTTACAGTAATACGCTCCATTGAAACTGAACCGTCGGCAGTGGTGAAGCGTATGAAATAAACACCGCTTTCAAGATTACTGACATTCAGTTGTATGGTGCTTTGACCATTAACATCCATATTCATAACAGGCTGTCCGAGATAGTTAACCAGAGTAATGTTACGAACATTTGCAATAGCGTCAACAGTTACCTGATCCGTAGCGGGGTTCGGGTAAACCTTTATGCCATCAACTTTTGCATTTTCAATACCAACATAGAAGTTGAAACAGGCTTCGTTCGTAGGAGCAGACTCCATAATTGAACTGAATCCATTGTATACAGCCTTCACAGTGTAGCAGAAAGTATTTCCTTCAGGAACGTCAAGATCGTTGTAAGTTGTATCAGTTTGAGGTGCAGCATTAAGCAATACACCATCACGATAAACATTATAACCAACAACACCAGCACGAACGAGATCACTCAGGTCGATTTTGGTGCTGGTAGCAATGTTATTGGTAATAACACTACGATTAGCAGCACTGATAGAAGCAGGAGCAACGGTAGCAGATGAAGGTGTGAAAGCAGACAATGATCCATAAACAACACCCTTAGCTGATTTACCAACGAGGGCATGAGCACGAACACCGAATACACCACCATTGTAACCCATATTTGAGAGTTTATCCCAAGCAGAGCCATCAAAATACCATTCAGGATCTGAGCCGGCATTAGGACCGTCTTCGTCCATACCAAAGTAATTGGTTGCAGCAGCAGTCATATTCCAATGAACCATAGCAAAGAAAGTACCACTGAAAGGAATATTGCTAAGTTCAACAGTAATAAAGTCATCAGCAGGACCTACGAAAGGATCGCTGGTACCAACCAAAACTTTGTTTTCATCATAAATATCAACCGTCATTTGATCGCTACCAGCACTTGCATTAGCCATGAAGTATAGATCAACAGAAGTAAGTACACCAGCATCGGTTGTTGCAAATTCATTACCAAACCATGAGCTGTAACCAGGATTAATTGACCAGCCGTTCTCGAATGAACCATCATCGAGTACATAATTGGCAACAGTTCCGGCACCACCTTCAACACAGATTGCAGAATTCCAGGTGAGTCCAAGGTTAAATCCATTCTGAACACCGGTAAGATTAGAAGCAGGAGGAAGAATAGGATAAACCTTAATATTGTCAACATACCAAGCAATAATATCGGCAGAATTGTCACCATGAGCAACAAAACGGATTTTTACAGCTTTTCCGAGTCCACCAGTAAGTTCGATACTCTTGGTTGCCCAATCGAATGAACCTTCATTCTTGTACTCACCAATTTTCTTCCATGTACCGTTGTAATATAGATCCACGGTCATGAATTCCTTGGAAGTTTGATTGCGGTCATCCAGTTTCAGATCGAAATCGAGCATGAGTTTTCCACAGGTGAAAATAGAGGCATTGATAGCAGGAGTAATCATAGCATAGCTGTAATCAGCTTCCGGCGAAGCCCAATTGAATTCAGCAGAAGGAACACCATTACCGATTGCATTACTGATTTTCCAATGTCCTTGTGAAGGCTCGAACGACCAACTGTTATATGAGAAGTTAGTGCTGTTCCATTCTTCAATGAAAGGAGCAGGAACACCATAATTAACATTAATACAGGCAGGGCCTTCTTCAAGTGATTCAGCTGTACCAGTCATACCAAACTGAGTAAGATCATAAACTGCGGTAACATCATAGCAGAAGTTACCTGGATTCAGATAAAGATCATAATACTCAAGTGTGTCTGCACCAACATAATCGATCAGCAAACCATCGCGATAGATATTGTAACCCATCACATCTGATGAACTGCCACCACCGCTTCCGCGGAGGACGAAAGGCATACCCTGAGCTCCAACGTCTGTAAGAGCTACCCAAGTCCCTGATTGATTCTGTATAGCATTACCTGTCTCTGTCTGTCCATTAATTGTAATAGCAGGAGCCCAGGGGCCACTTGAACCCGATCCGGTTAAAGTCCATTCAAACCAGTAAGTACCAGCAGCAAGAGCTAACCCGCCAATATTACAGGTTACTTTCATGATAGGACGATTTGTTGAACCACCGGGGCCATCATCGTTACGATAAGCGTTGGTCCATGAAGTGGCTGTCATAACATTGGTTGTCAAATCTCCCCAAATCACAGTTCCACCTGCCATAGGATCACCATTCCAAACACGTACCATCGCACCGGTAATAGTTGAGGTGGTAGTTGATCCGGTCTGATAAGTAAAGACATCAAGTTCATCGATTGTCCAGGCTGAAGGGACGATAACATCATCGGCAATACTGTTACCAGCGGTTTGCTGACAACCAGACCCATAAGACGTCATTCCTAATCCGCTCTGAAGAATACTTTCATCAGCACCACCAGAACCTGTTCCTGGGCTATTAACAAACGGACCATTATTGAACAATTCAGCATCGGTTGGATCGCTGTTAACAACAAATTGTGCTGATCCAATATAACCTGAAGCATTTGAAGAAACCTCAACGGAAGGTTGAGCAGTAACGACAGCAAGATTTGCGGTTGCATTCTCACTGAGTTTCTTTCCTGGCATCACAGGAGCAAGCCATGTGAGATATCCGGCATCCTGAATAGCAACAGCAGCGAGATCGCGCGGTGCAGGCAGGAAATGGGCAGTGAAGGTATAGCAATCTCTGTCTGATGTTCCACTTTCATATGCAGCATCTACACAGGCAGTATAGGTTCTGCCGTAGGTAATGATGTTGGCAGGAAGCAGGTAGGTAGTATCAACAGTAAAAGCAATCTGTACATCGTCAAGATATACATTGTATCCAAGCTTGTTTTTATCAGCACCGAGCTTAGCCAATACCATTACGTTATCAATATTCCAGTTGTTAATATCATTACTATTGACACCGTAAGCATTAAACCTGATTTTGAATGTATCCCAGGTGTAGGCACTCAGACTAATTGATTCGGATGTCCAGCTAATGCTACCACCCATGTTTGTGTAGTTTTTCAGGCGGTTCCAATTAGTACCATCCCAAATCTCAACAGCCATCTGGTTTTCATTGGTTGTAGCATAGTTATCAAGCATAATATCGTAGCGAAGCTCGAGTACAGGAGACCCAACACCAGTGATCTCAGGTGTAACAATCGACTGCGAATAGTTGCTGACGGCTGGGCTATAGTTGAAAACAGCGCTTGGTGCAGGTTGTCCGACACCGGTTGAAATACCCCAGTTAGCACCCTGAACAGTCCAACCCTGAGTTGCATAACTTCCACTGGTGAAATGATCTTCAAATAAGGCAACCATAGGCATTGGAGCATTCCATACGGCTTCAAGGGTACGGTCATCTACATAGAGGTTAAACGGTGCCCAACGGGTTTCACCTAACAATATATCGAAAGTTTTATCACTATTAATGTCAACATTAGCAGTATAAGCTTCATAACCAAATTTGTAAACTGTGATATCGTAGTTTCCTTTCCAAACATTATTAAATGTAACATGTCCGGAAGCTGGAGTAACAGCATGACGATTAGTATCTACTAATGTATTCTGGATATTAATATTAACACCCTCAGGAAGGGCACCAATTGAGGATAATGTGATATTGAAATTCACTAAAGCGGTCCAACCTTTACCTAAAGCATTAGAAAAAGTAGGTGCTGACCAACGGTCGCCAGTATATTTGGCTTTTACAGCCCAACGGTATGCACCATCAGGAAGTGAAGGCCAGCTATTATCAACCATACTTGTGGATGTGGGTGTGCCAACAGAAATCCATAAAGCCTGATTTGCTTCCTGGCCCTGATTAAGACGGAACACCTGGTAACCAATAAGTGCGTCAACATTATCGCCGTTATCTAATGGTGCATAAGTGGCTTCGCCTTCAACACCAGAGACCATTTTAACAGAACGCATGGGGATAGAGCCTCTGGAGATACGTGTCTTCTCAATCATCATACCAGCCGAAGCGCCAACGGCTAAGTCACCAGGTCCACCAGAACCAATAACTTTAGCACGGATCATGAAATCGTTATAACCAGCGGGTACCCAAGGACCACCTGCAGAAGCATATTTTGAATAGCTACGCATGCTAGGGTTAGTTTCGTCAATACCCAAAGGAGCACAGTTGGGGTGATTACCACCCTGGATCATACCAAGATAGAAATTCCCACTACTAATACTAATTCCTGCAGGGAATTCAAATTCTACCCAACCTGCATGAGTTGGGGTAACAGTGATAACACCAAGTTCTGTATTGGGATATCCCAAAGAACCATCATCATCATAGACAGCCATTTGGAAATCAGTAAGTGGATTTCCGCCAACGGGGAAGTTACCGTCACCAATAAATACTGAACCACCTGTAATCGTAACAGGATACTGATTGATAGGAGTAAACTTCAGGGCGTTAATGTTACCTTCAGTTGCCCAGGTTGTCATGTTTTCGTAAACACCATCATCATAAATAATCTCGTAACCGCTCTGGGGAAGACCCCAGGTAAGATTTACTGCTGTCTGGGAAGTGTTGAGGGTAGCGAGCACCACGCTGGGAGCTGCAGTATTTTCAAGAAGAGCAGCATTCTGAGTATTAGCACCAGCTACCAGAGTAATGTTGGCCAAAAAGCTTTCAAAACCTTCTTTTTCAACAACCATAGAAGCAGGGCCACCAAGAAGGCTCAAATTGTATGAACCACTCAGGTTTGAATAGGTAAGGCTATCACCAACCATAACCTTGGCACCTAAAATGGGTAATCCGGTTGCAGCATTAGTAATAACACCAGTCAAGTTAGCAGCGATTGAGCTGGTTGCAGTCACAACTACATTATCCAAATTACAATTGTTTCCATAAGCAGAAGAGAACAAAAAGGCTATGTAAAGATTAGCCTGATTGTTGGCACCAGTCGGTAGTGTTACTGATTTGTCTTTCCATCCTTCAACTGTATTGTAGCGCAGGAAATCACCGGCACTGGTCCAAGTTGTCCCATCAGTTGACCACTGAAGAGTTACTTTGTCAGCGTTTGAAGGATAACCAGCATCTTCGTACCAACTGAAATTAACAACTACGTTTAAATAATCAACGGTTGAAAATCCAGCAGTTCTTTTCAGCCTGTTTGAATTTGCAGAATTCGCACTGAAAGAATTAAATTTCACAAAGTAACTACCATTTGCTGCGGTAGAAATTGTGGGATAGGTAGAGCTTGTAACGAAAGTCAGGGTACCTGAGGTACCTGTAACAGCTTCTGTTGCCCAATTGGCGGGAACAGAACCTCCGTTTTCAAAACTCTCGGTCAACAACTGAGCGTTGACCGACGTTGCTGACAAGAAGCCAAGTGTTAACAAGGCTACCATTGTCCGCAATGTTTGGGTAATGAATCGCATAGACATTGTGTTAGGTTAATAAAGTTAGTTTATAAAAGGGATAAAAATCTTTCTGAATAAAAAAAAGGCACAAACCCAACTTCAGGGAGTACCAGAAACAAATCACCGGAGCGTATTTACCATTGAAATACGACCCCTACACTGGGAATTCAGAAGAAAATGAATGGAGTTGCTGCTGTATGCAAACTCTAAAATAGAGGCAGTAAGAAACCTCCACAAAAGTAAATGCAATAATACTTCGCCCTCTGTCTGTCGCTGTAGTCCCAATTTTACAGCAACAAACGCTTTCAATGCGTTCATCTTCCTCATAGACTTAGACAATAGATTCGAAAAAACAAATCAGTTCGCAAAGATAATTTTTTTCCTATAATCTGTCAAATATTTAATAATTCAACCAGATCAGGCAGAAAAACCGGAATTCTCTTTTAAAGAACTGCTTTCATTAACAACATTTCTGCCCTGAGACATTAATGTAGTTGGCTAATCAGACTCTCGTTTGGATTAAAGGTTGCCTGAGATCAAGAAAAAATAAGCATAAAATTTAAACAATCTTTCAACCTATTGATTCAGTGACGATTTTCAATAACAAAAAAAAGAGGCCTCCCTTTTCGGGGAGGCTTCTTTTACTAACCGGCATTTTGCCCGGCATTATTCACTATCGGCGACTACCGGGTAATAGTCACACGCTCAAGACTGGCACTGCCATCCTGTGCATAGAACTTCACAAAGTAAACTCCTGATTCAAGATCGCTTACATTCAAAGTGTAGGTACCCTGACCTGCCACATCCTGTTTGCGTACTACCTGACCAAGGTAATTAACCAATTCAATTCTGCGAATGTCAATACCTGATTTAACTGTCAACTGATCTGTTGCAGGATTCGGGTAAATCGTAATACCAATCGAGTTGGCATTGGTAATACCCACAAAATCAGAGCACCATTCATTCGAAGCGGCTGACTCCATGGTACCAGTGTAGCTTTCATAGACAGCTTTCACTTCATAGCAATAGATAGCTCCTGCTTCGAGGTCCGTGTCCTGATAAGTTGTATCAGTCAATGGAACGTCATTAACAAGAACACCATCACGGTATAAATTATATCCAAGGACTCCTCCACGGGTAAAGTCACTTAAATCTATCTTATTGCTGCGGGCTACATTATTTGTAACGACACTGCGATTAGCAGATGCAAGTGATGCCGGAGCAAGGGTAGTGTGAGCAGGTGTAAAGTCAGAGAGTTGACCATATACCACATCTTTACCACCATCACCAACCATGGCATGTGCACGGATTCCGAATACACCACCATTGTAACCCATGTTCGAGAATTTATCCCATGTGGATCCATCAAAGTACCACTCCGGATCAGAAGCAGCATTAGGTCCGTCTTCGTCCAAACCAAGGTAATTGGTTGCACTGGCGTTCAAATCCCAATGAACCATAGCATAGAAAGTACCATTGAAAGGAATATTGTTAAGCTCTACAGTAACAAAGGCATCCGCAGCAGTAGAAAAAGGATCACTTGTTCCTACTACAACCTGATTCTCGTCGAAAATGTCAATGGTAAGCTGCTCATTACCTGCAGAACTATTGGTCATGAAATAAATATCAACTGAGGTTAGCATACCGGCATCCGTTGTAGCAAACTCATTACCTATCCACGAACTATAGCCGGGGTTAATTGCCCAACCATTCTCGAAAGAACCATCATCAAGAATGTAATTAGCAGCTACTCCGCCACCACTCTCAACACAAATAGCACTATTCCAGATCAGGTCAATGGTCAAATTATCCTCATTGCCGGTAAGATCTGTAGCAGGAGGAAGAACAGGATAAACACTGATGTTATCAACATACCAGGCGATGATGTCGGAGGTGTTGTCACCATGGGCAACAAAACGTACTTTAACAGCTTTACCGATTCCATTGGTAAGTTCGAAACTCTTGGCTTGCCAGTCAAATGAGCCTTCGTTCTTAAACTCGGCAATTTTCTTCCACATACCATTGTAATAAAGGTCAACTGTTAACATTTCACCAGCAGTTAGGTTGCGGTCTTCGAGTTTCAGATCGAAATCGAGCATCAGTTTTCCGCAGGTGAAAATTGAAGCATTGAGTGCAGGTGTGACCAATGCATAGCTGTAATCGGTTTCAGGGGCTGCCCAGTTGAACTCGGCGGCAGGAACGCCGTTACCTGTTGAATTGCTGATTCTCCAATGTCCCTGGTTCGGCTCGAAAGACC
>MEOA01000013.1 GCA_001768515.1 Bacteroidetes bacterium GWE2_42_24
TGTAGTCTTTTGAATCAATGAATTGTCATGTTTGTTTTTCATTTTGCTAATACGGTTTGTCTGTCTTTTTAAAATGCCCTACAACGGCCGCGGCTATGAGCAGTGGCGGTCTTCGTAGCTGCGTTCGTATCCCACGTTACAGACCTGCGCTGCGAGACGAGACGTTGAATACGCTACAAGCCCCGCCATTGCTTATGAGCCGTTGTTACAAACCGTTTTTATTTAAATTTCCCATCATTACCAACTTTTGTCATAAAAATACTTCCATCATAATCCCCAGTAATTATGTTATCTTCATTTACATCCTTTATTAAATTAATGCCCCAATCGCTGTGATTACTTCCAAATTTTTTATACCAATTTTGTTTTCCATCTTGGTCAATTTTTAAAACAATAATATCATCTTGCATTGTGTTGAAATCATAAGAAGAGCCAGTTATTGTAAATGTTCCATCTGTGTTTTCTTTTATTGAATTGCCTTTTTCTGAAAGATTATTTTCTCCATATTCTTTTTCCCATATTGTATTTCCTTGATTGTCTGTTTTTAATACCAAAACTTGACTGTAACCATTAGAAGTGTATTGTCCACAAGTCAATAAATTACCATCGGAGAGTTCAATTGTTGAAAATCCACATTTCCATTGTCCGGCACCAATAGTCTTATCCCATACTTTTTTCCCTGTTGAATTAACTTTCAACAAATAAAGGCCTCTAGGATTACTGTTATCTTCATTTGTCCCTGTAACTAAATATCCTCCATCCGTTGTTTCGATTAAAGAAAAAGGAACTTCTTGGTCTAGGTCTGAATAACTTTTTGTCCATATTGTATCACCATTTAAATCAAGCTTAAGCAGGTATATATCTCCAAACGAGCCAGCTCCGAAACTTTCAGTTTTTCCTGCAATTAATAAGTTTCCATCTGAAGTTGAAATAATATTTTTACCGTAATCAGCTTCATTACCTCCAAAAGTCTTTGTCCAAATTGTATCACCTGATGAATTCGTTTTAATTAGTAAAATATCTATTCTTGTAGCTGAATAGTTTCTATAAGTCTCGCCACAAATAAAAATGTCATTATTTGTCGTTTGGACAATAGAGTTTGCTTCACTCATATTTCCAGCATTAAAATCACTCCTCCAGATTTCATCTCCAGATTTTGAGATTTTTAATACAGAAATACTTGCTCCTGAATTACCACAAATTATTAGGTTATTATCATTAGAGGTTATTGTAGAATTATCATTTGTTCCAATATTTCCATTGAAAGTAAAATATGTAGGCGTTGTCTCAATTGATTTAGTTTCATCATCCTTTTCACATGATGAAAAAACTACAACTGTAATAATTAAGGTCAATAATTTTCTCATGGTTGTTTCTGTTAAAATGGTTTGTAACGGTTGCGCTATGTTTTCGGTGCCGATTGCGGGTTGCTTTCCTGTCGAGCCGCAGCGAATATTTTGCGAGATGAAAAGCAAGTTGTCAGAACGAATACGGCAATGAAATATAGCGTTTGTTGTGTGCTGGCATTTTATATTTCTCAATTTAACAATTCATTTTTCAGAGAATTATAATTATCCAATACTTTACGATGATTCTCTTGCAAATTGTTTATGATATTCTTTGCTTGTTCTATGGCTTTTTTTCTTTTGTGTCTAATATTATTGTCAGACAAAATATCTATCATTCCAATATAAAACACTCTTCTTACAGCATTTTTTCTCATCTCTTTTTTATAATCTAAAGAACTATTGAATTTTGGGGCACTAGACGAGTAATCAAAATATTTTAGAATAGAGCGATTAAAGGTTGTAAATAAATCATTATTGGAATAATCGTAATATGAGTATACCTTATCTCTAAGGTCATCGGAAAATAAAGAATCTGTCTTTATACTTTCAAGAATTGGATGATTCTCATTAAGTGGAATCTTTTTGTTTGAAATAAGTTCAATATAACTTTTAAACGTTGACAGATAATTAGAATGAACATTCTCAAAATCTTTGATGGCCGGTTCTAAAAAATTCTCAAAGAGATTCTTCTTATTGTCTTTATAAAGCTTGACTCCGTCTTTAAGAGTATTCAGTATTTTAAAAATTGTGTCTATCATTTTTTATTTTTTTAAGCGCAATATGATCTAATAATGTGTCTATTATGCTTGCACACAACGTTCACCGGTATGCGCAGTTGCCGATTCATGGGCGCTCGCTTGTCGTGTTACCCGAAAGATAGCCAAGAGAACACATATTAGCAACCCCTCCAGGCGGCAATTGCGTATGACCGGGTGTTATGGCCTGCCGTTTTTTGTTCTTATCTTTAATCTATCAACAATAAATCTATACGATAAAAGAGTCATTATCAAATATTATCCAACTTAATCTTTTTTATTAGCAAATTCATTATCCAAATAGCATATATTAAAGTTGTCAAAATCGCAATTATCAAAAATATTGTACTATAAATAAAGAATCCTATCTTAATCAGGTAAATATAATCTTTAATCCATAAAGCAATTATCAACAAAGTAATAATCAGAATAATCTTATGCAAAGCGCTATCTGTCTTACTTATAGTAAAGACAATTGAAATAGTCCTTATACTTTTAGTTAAAAATAATATTATTAAAATTATCAGATGTGCAATTAAATGAATAATCCCCGTGAAAAAGGCCGCCATAAATCCACTTGCAACTGCTACCACAGGTGTATCCGCATCTGATGGTAAATTTAAAGATAACATATAATCACTATTTGAGTATATCTCTGTTGACGAACGCTCAAAAACCCAACAACTAATCAGAGATATTATCAAACTACAAATCCAAAATATATACTTATTAATTCTCATTATCGATCGATTTTTTTACGGTTGGCCATAACTAGTATATATCATCATAAACATATCACTTTTGATGATGGTCCGAATTATTATTTTGCTGATTTACAAGCTGATCGAGTGGGCTTACAATTTTTCGGGTAGCTTTTGGTGTGATGTGTGTATAAACCATTGTGGTTTTTACACTGCTATGTCCAAGCAGTTCCTGAATATATCGCAGGTCGGTGCCGCTTTCAGGCAAGTGGGTTGCAAAGCTATGACGTAAGGTGTGTACTGTAGCTTGTTTCACAAGTCCTGCTTTTTCTACAGCATGCTTCATCACATGTTGCACGATGCTTCCGTCTGGCGGTTCGCCTTTATATTGCCGTGGTACTATGGAAAAATACTGTTTCACACAAAAATGATTTTGGTTTATCTGCTATCAGGCTACAAATATAATTCTTTCCAATACCATGAGCAAACAGATTGAATATTCTTTCTCGTTCTGGGAGCACGATTAAAACTCCCCTGTACCGGTTCAACCTGCTACACTAAACCCTTATCTATACCCTCTCCCCCCATAGCTTCGCCACGTCAGTTACATCATAATTGTACTAACATTTTGGTCGTGAGGTCGGTATGTGCAAAAACGCGTGCAGGGCTATTTGCTGAAAAAGTGGCATCATTCCACTTGTCCGGGCCGCTCCTCCCTCCCGGGGGCAGGGCACCCGATGAGCCTTGCTGACGGTTGGGGAACTACCGGCACTCAATTGAGCCAAAAGTATGGATTCTTGCCGAAAAATCGAATAAAAATGATTGTATTTTTTACTGGTTATCTTCCTGACAAGGTGTGTCATCGGCAGGTACAGCATTTCCCGGATTCCTGATTATCGCGTTCACCATGCTGTGCAATCAACCAAACTTATCAGGATTCAATGCATAGTCACTAACACCAGGCTTGTGAATAAACCCCTGAAATTGCACGCCCATGCTTCTTTTAGGCTATCATGCAGCCTGCCATTCTCTTATGAACACACACGTTCAACCAACCTTCACCTAAACCACTTTTAAGAATGTATCAGGAAAGGACGTCAGACCTGTATTTTTCTACCCCTTGGTTGTAATCCCAAATTTTGGATGCATTTTTATGCTTGTTTTACCCTCCCGAAAAAAAATTTCAACTTTTTTTTCAACATTTTTAGTAACATACTATCACAAAAGTACATTTTTTAATCAATTGATTATATGTTATTTACAGGTCGAAAATACACGTGAGAGGGGACAGAGATGGGTCAAAGTTAGGTCAAAGATAGGTTTTTCTTATGTATCGCCTATCGCCGTAGTAATTATGGAGTATATTTTATATGAAGGGAAAATAACTATGTGTAATATTTGGCACAATATTTGAAAGGCCTGGCGATCCATCTTTTTCAGGATAGTAAGGGAGGGGCATTATCTTATCAATGTTTCATAAGCTGCCCCGGTAATCCCCCCGGTTTAACCTGACGCCGGGACTCTTCTGCCCCGTGATCACCGGCAGGGATGCTTTTGTTTTCCGGCGTTCCCGGTTGTGCCAGGGATGCAACGATATCTGGCTCACCTGGTTCCCTGATACATTCCAGGCCGGTTTTCAAATGATGTTCGCCTGACGTACTCCGGAATATGGCAGGTTGACCACCCCGTGAAAATCAGGTGAGCAGCCAGCCGGGTGGCAACTGATCGGTAATCTGAACAGAATGAACGATTTACCGGTGTATTGAAACCTCCGGGTAATGATTGTATATTTCTGAAAATGAGATACTACCGATAAAATTTAATATAACATTGTTTATCTCATTAATCATAGTATCTGGTTGCCTCCAAACCGGGAATTCGCATATCGCTAACGTTCAGTCAGTAACGATTACATGATTATCATAACTTATTAACTGAAATTTCACGATGTGATTCCGACTAGAAACAATTTACGGTTATCCGGCCGTTATCGATACTAATTGAAAGAACGCGTGTTCCTTCATTCTCAACGGGGCTTGTTTTTGACTTTAGAAGCTGAGAGATAGCATAATTGTCCATTAACATTAACAATATAATATCATGCTTGAAGTCGTGGTGATTGATCTTTACATGATTGAATAGCCATGAAGCCTTTACCCTGTGCCCATTCTTTGGTATAACTACCCAAAAATTTTCACGGATGCGAATATAGTATCTGATGCGATTATCGTTAAGAAACCCTATCCACTAATCACCGATAAACTCCCTATCTGCCAGTAAACAATCAATGCTGTTTATGCTAAAGAGCAAGATGTACTGTTTCATAAGTTCAATACGTTCCAGAGTTGAAGAATTACCAGCTTTGGGCATCATTCTATACACAATTGGGAATGCAACCCCGTCATAAACAATAGCAATAACAATTATATTGATATTCTTAGAACCAAACTTCCAATTGGTTCTATCCATGGAATGGCGATAAGGTGATTTATGAGGAAGTAATGCAAATATCAGGCGGGCAATAAGTGTGGTATCCAACAGATACTCTGACATGAACCGCTGTACTCTGCGCAAAGAAGAGTCAACTCTAACCGGGGAATTAAAACTGACTGCAAGCTTTTCAAAGCAAACTGTCTGCACCTTGCAAAGGGAACAAATAAATAAACCGATGAACTTTATACGAGCCATATTCATGCTGTTCCCGAAAACTTGAGATAAGGTATCGAATAATATGCTATTTTTACGTCCATATCTGGTGTT
>MEOA01000014.1 GCA_001768515.1 Bacteroidetes bacterium GWE2_42_24
TTCATCTTTTAACCATTTTATTACAAAAATAATAAATTTCTACATCATTTTAAAACACAACCAAGTATTATTAATATGGCTATCATTGGTTCTGCAAATGACTTTTTTGGACAAATCCTGCCGGCATTTTTTATGCGCGAATGCATTTCTATTTATCAAATAAATCGTTGACTATCTAAATAAAGAGTTTATACTACAACCTTCAGGGATGTAGAATGTGCTGAAAGAATCAGGATCATTCATATTTTGGTCTTCGGATTGTTTCACACAATTCCGGGAAGAACATTTAAATTATTTCACCTAAATGTTTATAATTGGATGAAATAATTTTAAATACCTCATCCATACGTCCGCCTAACATCATTTTGCCCATATATAAAGCAAAGCCTTTCATCTGCTCAAATTCCAATCTGGGAGGCATGGCGAGGGCATTCGGATCAGTCTGAATTGAAACCAATACAGGACCATCATGCTTAAATGCCTTTTCTATTCCTGATCTTACATCATCCGGGTTATCAATTTCAATACCTGTCATTCCCATCGCTCCAGCTATTTTTATGAAGTCTGGGTTTAACATATCAGTTTCCAGATCGGGAATCCCGGCTACTTGCATTTCAAGCTTCACCATTCCCAATGACCGGTTGTTAAAAACAATGATCTTAACGGGTAACTGATATTGAACAATGGTCATTAGGTCACCCAACATCATCGAGATACCTCCATCACCGCAAAAGGCAATCACCTGTTGGTCAGGGCGGGCAAGCGCAGCACCTATTGCCTGTGGCATTGCATTTGCCATTGAACCATGATTGAACGAACCCAGCATTCTTCGCTTGCTTGTTCCATCAATGTAGCGTGCAGCCCACACACAACTCATTCCGGTATCAACCGTGAAAATGGCATCATTGGCAGCAAGTTCATTAATCACAGAAGCGACAAATTCAGGATGGATTTCATTGGGTTTCCCTGTGTCTTTTACATACGACTGCAAATTCTTTTTTACTTCCTGATAAAAATCCAATTGCTGATTAAGAAATACAGAATCTTCCTTTTTTTCCAAAAGAGGCAAAAGTGCCAGCAAGGTGTCTTTCACATCTCCACAAAGGCCCAGATCAAGGTTAGCCCTTCGCCCGAGGTTTTCGGGTTTAATGTCAATTTGAATAATCACATTTTTAGCGGGCATGAATGGAGTATAAGGAAAATCGGTACCCAATAATACCAGCAATTCACATTCATGCATAGCGTGATAGGCTGATGGAAGTCCCAGCAGGCCGGTGAGTCCCACTTCATAAAGGTTATCATACTGAATCGCCATCTTTGCTTTATAGGAATAAGCCACAGGTGACCTGAGTTTTTCAGCCAATTGAATTACTTCCTTATGTGCCTCAGCAGCACCCAATCCACAGTATATAGTGATCTTCTTGTGCGAGTTTAACATTTCTGCCAGTTGCAACAACTCATCTTCTGATGGCCTGACAACAGGCTTATTCCTGAAAAGTGAGGTTGTCGTTTCAGCCACTTCCGCGGGAAGATTGGTAATATCACCGGGCAACCCAATAACTGCAACGCCTTTTTTATGTACTGCATTCTGGAGAGCGGCCTGCAACATTCGTGGCAATTGTACTGGTGTTGTGGCTATCTGATTGTAACAACTGCAATCGTCAAATAATTTAATGGTGTTTGTTTCCTGAAAATAACCTGTTCCAAACTCCTTGGCAGGTATTGTTGAAGCAATAGCCAATACGGAAGCCGATGAACGGTGTGCATCATATAACCCGTTTACCAAATGGACATGTCCGGGGCCACTGCTGCCCGCACAACAGGCCAGGCCATTCAGTTGTGCTTCAGCACCGGCTGCAAAAGCAGCCGTTTCTTCGTGCCGAACATGAATCCATTTAATTTTACCGTTACGACTTACAGCGGCATTTACATGATTGAGGCTATCGCCTGTTACTGCATATATCCTTTGGATACCAGCTTCAACCAATGTTTCCACCAGTTGGTCCGAAACGTTTTTACTCATGATTAGCTTTTAATACATATTAATGATCTGACTAATAGTCTGCGCTACTTTTTAACAGGTGCATTTTTTACCTGTTCGACAGATAGTTTTTTTGTGCAAAAAAACCAATCATAGCAAGTTACATTCTCATCCTTATTTTCCATACGATCTTTCGCGGCTCCGCACGAAGATGCTGTTGAAACAATAACATCATCGCCGGGATTCCAATTAGCCGGAGTGGAAACGCCGTACGCGTCGGCAGTTTGCAAGGCTATTATTACTCTTTTCAATTCGTCAAAGTTTCTCCCCAACGAAAGTGGATAATAAATAATGGCCCTTATGGTTCCCGCCGGATCGATAAAAAATACGGCCCTTACAGCCTTGGTGTTACTTTCGCCTGGTTGTATCATTCCATATTTCCTGGCTATGTCCATTGTAATATCCTCAATCAACGGAAATGTAACATCAACATTTTTCATACCCTTGAACACTATTTTCTCCTTTATTGTACGCAACCATGCAATGTGACTGTATAATCCGTCAATTGACAACCCAACCAATTGAGCGTTCAGGGCAATAAATTCATTTTGCATACTCGCAAATGTCATGAATTCTGATGTGCAGACCGGTGTAAAATCAGCCGGATGGCTGAAAAGAATGATCCATTTCCCTGAGTAATCACCAGGAAAATTAATATTCCCTTGTGTTGTTATCGCTTCAAATTCAGGTGCTTTGTCGCCGATGCGTGGCATGGCAATAATTTCATTTTCCATTTTTTAAAATTTTAAGATTGTTGAAATTCAATTGTTATTATAATTCAGTTTAAAGCCTCTTCATATCTTTTTGCTACTTCTGATCGGTTCACGACATTCCGGAATGTATCAATGTAAACAGGTCTTTTGTTCAGATATTTCTGATAGTATGCGCGTTCCATTGCATCAATTTCAGTCAGAAGGATTCCCTTCTCGGTATCGATATCTATTTGAGGAATATCCTGATCCGGAGTTGAACCAATATACAGGTACCCCTTATCATCAAGACATAGCCATGCCTTGCTCCTGCCTGACAGGGTTTTACAGGCATTCGAAAATTGCTTTTCAACCTCATCGAAGGAGGTAAACGATTCAGTTTGGACATCTGACATATTTCCGGTTGGTAAGCCATCTCCAAAATCCTTAATGCCTCCCCGATAAGAAGCATGGTAAAGAAAAACACGATCGCTATTTCTGAAGGCCATAAGAAATTTGCTTAAATTTCTGATTATGTCCTGTATAACCATTGATTCAATTTCAGTGCCTTTAATGGCAGTTATGAAATCTTCACAACAGTTTATGTGGTGTTTGCCATAATTAATTTCCAGCATAAGCTGATCAATGATTGGCTCACGGGCATCATAAGAACGAGGCAATGCCCGAAGTACGGATTTGTTTGCTGTTTTCATAACTTTTTGATTTTCGCCTTTAAAATTCTTTCTTCTATTGATTTTACCCCCCTGACATAAAAAATTTTCTCATTAGGGGCAAGTTCGCGGAGCAATAGCAAAAACTCTCCGGCATGTACAACTTCTTTATCTGCAATGCCTTTGAGCACATTTATTGCCAGACTGTAACCGGTTGGCCTGGCAATCTGCAAGTAAAGCTGTGTTGCTTCATACTCAGCAGCAACCATGAAACGAATCGCTCCCACGAGTTCTGTATCCGTTAGTTTACAGCAGCTTGCTAATTTCGTAAAGGGTGATCCAAAATCTGGCATGTTTATTCTTCTTTTTAATTATTTTTTTTGCTATTCGAATTCATATAAGGTTCATCTTATCAACCAATTATTACAGTATATAATCCTGTTTCATCTATACGCAATGAGTCGCCGAAACTGTAATTAAAATTGAACATAGATATATTTTTTTGAAATTACTGCAAAACGGTTAGTAGTTGTATGAAAATTCAATTAAATATTTTGTCGCTTAGAATGCCTCTTTAACTATTAAATTTTCATCAATATTCAAATTTTCAAGTTGCATTTCTACTGCTTTCATCATAGAAGGAGGCCCACACAAATAAATATTTTTAACGCTACCGGTAATGTGTGCCTTCAGGAAATCTGCGTTGATCAGGCCATGTGCATATCCCTCTACATCCTGATGAGATAAAATGTTAATGAAATTTGTTTTTAACATGCTTTTAAATTCCTGTTCATGTATGATATCAGCTTTTGTATTGTTTGCGAAAATGAGTTTGTTATTGTCTGGTTTATTTCTCGCTTGCAGATACCTGAATATGCTTATAAAAGGTGTAATTCCCGCACCTCCTGCAATGAATATGCCTTCACCTTTGTAAGCAATTGCTCCAAAAACATTGTGCAGAATCAACTCATCATCTTTCTTTGCCTGAAGTAGTTCATTGGTTACACCTTTATGTGAAGGATAAGTTTTGATGGTAAATTCGAGGAAATCATCGTCAGGCAGGCAAGTGAAAGTAAAAGGTCTTTTCTCATCCTTCCATTCTTTCCTGTTTATTGCAACTTCAGTAGCCTGTCCGGGATTGAAGCTATAGTGAGGTGGCCTTTCGGTAACAATTATCAACACATCATGAGTAATATGCTTGATCGATTTTATTTTAACCAAATGTTGTATCATCATAATCTGTTTTTATCTGTCTTTAATTTTTGTCATTATCTCAAATCTGAAGTGCCTTATTTTCATTTTTAACCCGTGTAAATAGCATGATCACATTAAGCATTGAAAATGTTATTGCGGTATAGTACAGATCGAAAATCAATGGAATAACAGCAATTTCAGCAATTACAATCAGGTAATTCGGATGCTTGAAATATCTGAAAGGTCCTTTGTTTATTAATGGAATATCGGGGATGCGATAAATGCGAGTATTCCAGAATTTCCCCAGTGATAAAATAACCCAGGCTTTAAGGGAAAGTAGCACAAAATAAGAAATGATTAAGAATAAACTGTACGTTGGATTTGGTTGCCTCGAATATTCGAAAATTACAGAGATAATAAATAAAACATGAAGTGCTACAATGAAAGGATAATGCTTTTGCCCATATTCCACAGCTCCATTTCGTAACAGCCACTTTTCATTACTTTTAGATAGCAACAATTCCCCGATTCGGAGCAGTACGACAAATGATATGAAGAGAATAAATACCATTTTACTTTTTGTTCATTTGCAGTAAAACCATCTCACTCGAAAAGCCAGGACCCATTGATACCATTAATCCATAGCCATCTTCAAAGCCTTGCGTAAAGAATCTTTCCAGCACATACAAAACAGTGGTACTTGACATATTCCCATTGTCGTTCATCACTTCACGTGTATTTTTCAGAAAATCGCCTTCTGCCAATAAAGCTTCTTCGTAAGCTGCCAGCACTTTTTTCCCACCCGGATGAAAAATAAAATTTTTTATATCAGAAATATTCAGGTGATGCTTTTCTAAAAAGGAAGTAACATCATTATGTATATTTTCAGCTATAATCGTAGGAATATCAGATGAAAACAATACTTTAAAACCGGTGTTGACAAATTCCCAGCCCATAACATTTAGTGTATCGTAATACAATTTGCTTTGTGAAGCCGTATATGTAAAAGCGTTTCTGGTCTTATTGGCAATATTATCACCTGTGATAATGCAGGCGACTACACCATCGGCAAATAAACTTGACCCGATAAAATTGCTTTTACTGAAATCGTTGCGTAAAAAAGTGAGCGAACATAATTCAACCGCCACAAGCAATACGATGGCCTTTGGATTCGCGATCGCCAGAATGCTTGCTTTTGCAAATCCGGAAACTCCTCCACTACAGCCCAAACCGAAAATAGCCATCCTGCTGATATTCTGGTTTAGTCTCATCTTGTCGATGATAAGCGCATCTAAACTTGGAGTCGAAAGTCCGGTCGTCGAAACAAAAATCAGATCGGTAATTTCGTCCTTGTTAATCTGAGCTGAAGAAATACAATCTTCAATCGTTTTGACAGAATATTCAAGAGAAATACGAATGTATTCGGCATTCTGATCCTCGAATGAATGCATAGTTTCGTAGTAGTCAAGAGGTTTGCATAAATTTCTATTCTTGATTTCTGTGTTGTCAAAAGCACTCATCATCCTATCTACCTGCGGAAAAGATGGTGAAAATAAAGCTCTTGCCCTTTCTTTTACTTTTTGTTGTTCTACTTTATTGGAGAAATCAATTATAGATAATGCTGCTAATGATGGCATATACTTAGAATTATTTTGACAGTTATAATTGACAGACAGTTTTAAAAAATTTCAAGAGAAAGTGCCTTTTGAAATTTTTTGGTAATAGTGTTAGCAAATCAGCTTTCCTGACTATCAATTTGACTGACCAGATAATTCTCTATCCCCATTTGTCCAATTTGATCTCGTTGTATTTCAGCCCAATCAACATGGCCTTCTTCCATTTTAAGTATTTTGGTCAGCAGGTCAACAGTACCCTGATCATCAGTTTCCCTGGCAAGTCTGATTGCATTATTATAGGCATGAATGGCATCAAGTTCATCCTGATTATCATTGCTAATCATTTCTGAAACAGTTTTGCCAATTTTCATTGGATTGAGTTTGGAAACTGTTGGTGTACCTTCAAAAAATATGATTCGTTCAATTAGCCATTCTGCATGGTGCATTTCATCCATTGCCTGTTTTCTGATGGCATTATGAAGCTTTCTGTAGCCCCAGTTTTCGCACATTTCAGAATGAACCATATATTGGTTTATGGCTGTGAGTTCATCTACCAGAAGCGAGTTCAGGACGATAAGTAATTCTTTATTTCCTTTCATTTGTATGAGTTTTTAATGAATTTTGCAGAAACGAAGATAGGAGCCTGCAACAGAAGAAGTTTTACAGAATTCTTTTAAAGAGTTACATCATCCACACATTTGTATGTTTTACCCGTACACGAATAAATATTTTGACAATCTCGATAACCAACAGCGGAATCAAACCTAAGAAAATTGCAATTAGCCAACCCCTTAAATCAAGCATTTGCAAATGAAATGCCTTTTGCATTACAGGAATACCAATAACGACTAATTGAAGCAGCACACCAAGTACAATGGCTCCAACCACGTATTTATTAGAAAAAAACCCAATCTGAAAGATTGATTTTGAGCTGTCTCTGACTGCAAGAGAGAAAAACAACTGGCATATTACCAATACCATAAAAGCCATCGTCCGGGCATATTCAACGGTATTATCCGGTGCTGAATGATCAAACGGGCTGTATCCATGTTCGTAATAACCAAACCAGAAAGCCAGAATTGTCAATGAACCAATTAATATACCACCAAGTATAAGATGGATTACTGCGCCCCTTGCAAAGAAACTCTCTTTTGCATCGCGTGGTTTTTCTTTCATCACGTCCGGATTCCCTGGATCCATACCTAATGCAATTGCGGGAAATGAATCGGTTATGAGGTTAATCCACAACAACTGGGTAGCGATTAATGGGGCTTCCAAACCTATCAGAAGAGCAACAAACATTGCAATTACTTCCCCCAAATTGCAGGTAAGCAGAAAGATAACGGCCTTTTTTATATTACTGTATATAGTCCTGCCCTGTTCGATGGCAGAAACGATGGTTGCAAAATTGTCGTCCATCAGAATCATATCAGATGCTGCTTTGGCGACATCGGTACCGGTTATACCCATCGCCACACCAATGTCGGCAGCATTGAGCGAGGGTGCATCGTTTACCCCATCACCGGTCATGGCTACGATGTTATCCTTTAATTTCAGTGAATGTACAATTTTTACCTTATGCTCCGGTGAAACACGTGCAAACACATGATAATCAGAAATTTTAACGACGAACTCTTCATCAGAGAAAGCATCAATCTCCTCTCCGGTAATAGCCTGCTCAATTGAGTCAACCATCCCTAGTTCGCGGGCAATGGCGAATGCAGTATTCTTATGATCGCCGGTAATCATGATGGTAGTAATACCGGCAAGTTTTGCTTTTTGAACTGACTCTTTCACTTCCGGCCGGGGAGGGTCAATCATCCCGACAAGCCCAACCAAAATCAGGTCTTTCTCCATTTCAGAACCTTCAATAATGGAACTGACAGGTTTATAAGCCACACCAAGTGTACGGAGCGCCCTATCCGACATTTCTTTCGTTGCCTCAAGGTACCTTGTTTTGTGTTCTTCATTTATCGGAATTACCTTTCCTTTTTCTAAAACCCGTGTTGAAATATTGATAAGATTTCCAATTGCCCCTTTCGTATAGACATGAAATCTTGCGTTTTCCTTGTTGAGAGTTGACATTAATTTTCTGTCGGAATCGAAAGAAAACTCACTGACACGACTGACCTGAGTACTTAATTTTTTTCTGTCAATCTGAAAATCATCTCCCAGAAGCAGTAGCGCAATTTCTGTTGGATCACCTGTTCCGTGCTCGTTTTCGTAAGTTGCATCCGAGCAAAGAATCATGGCTTTGGCAAGCAATTTTGCATCATCAGTTGTACTGTTACTTGAATTACGTTCGACAGCTATTTCACCTTCGAGGTTGAAATAAGCTTTTACTGTCATTTTATTCTGGGTTAGTGTGCCCGTTTTGTCGGAACAGATTATGTTGACCGAACCAAGTGTTTCAACAGCAGGCAATTTTTTTATTATGGCCTTTTTCTTCGACATGTTGGCAACGCCAATGGAAAGCACAACCGCTACTATGGCGGCAAGCCCTTCGGGGATAGCTGCCACCGCCAGAGAAACTGATAAAATAAACATTTCGGCTAAATCCCGACCCTGAATTATTGCAATGACAAAAATGACAACACAAATTCCAATGGCAAACATTCCAAGCGTTTTGCCTAACTTATCCAACCTGATTTCCAAAGGAGTTTTCTCCTTCTTTTCGGTATCAATGAGCGTGGCAATTTTACCGACTTCAGTATTCATACCGGTCTCTACTACAACCCCAACTCCTCTTCCGTGGGTTACAAGGGTTGACATAAACGCGATATTGGCGCGGTCGCCCAATGGAGTTTTAAGATCGCTATAAACCTGTGATGCATCTTTACCAGCGGGAACAGATTCACCGGTGAGTGCTGATTCTTCTATCTGAAGATCTGCTGACTCAATTAAACGAATATCCGCGGAGATAAAACGTCCGGCATCTAGAATCAGAATATCACCAGGTACGACATCGTGCGCATTTACCTCTTTCACCTCTCCGTTTCGGCGAACAAGTGCTTTTGGAAATGAAATTCTCTGAAGTTCCTCAATTGCCATCCCGGATTTCACTTCCTGAATTACACCAAGTACAGCATTGGTAATTATGACAAGGATGATAATGGTGGCATCAACATATTCACCCATAACAAGTGTAACAACCACTGCCACAAACAAAATGTATATCAGCCACTCCTGAAGTTGGCCAATAAACAATTGGAAAATGTTCTTTTTCTTTTTCGATCGCAGTTGATTAATACCGAATTTTTCAAGCCTGACTATTGCTTCCTCTTCAGAAAGTCCCGACGAATCATCAACATTGATTTCTCTAAGGACTTCTTCTATTGATTTGGAAAACCACATGTTCTGAGTTATAAATTAAGCTTGAAATCTCTGCTGAAATTATGATGGCATACTCAAGACGCGATAAAATTGTACAATTAAAAATCGCCATTGTTTTTACCTAAATAATAATTACCAATCCTTGCAAAGACATTACCAACCGGATGCCGGGATAAAAGAAGTGAAATTGTCGCCGTTAATAACTTTTTATATGTCCACTTATCGTTTCCAATGAAGCTTTCAATTTGTCAATAGCACCCAAAATAGCCAGTACGTGGGTATTAGCGTGGTCGGTAGCAGCAATTGGTTTCATGCCGGCAAGACGGGCTTCCACCATACAGTGCTTAATGGTAAACCCGTCTTTATTGCCATCTTCGTCGGAGAGATGAACTTTTAGACGGGTTATCTGTGTACTGAACCTGCTTAGGTCTTCTGAAATTAAAAAGGTAGAAGAAGCAATTTGTTCTTCATCCATGATTACATTTTTGTCTGTATTAAATTGAATCTGCATTCTGTTTCATGGTTTTGATTAATAACGAAATATTGCTGCCAGCCCGGTTTCAGAAGGCATCTTTTCGGTTGGAAGAACCATCACCTGTCCACCCATCTTTAATACCAATTCTCCCATATCATCAAGCAGATCATCGAATTTTGGATTTGTCAAATCTTTCTTTTGTGTATTACCTGTAGTAAGATTTGTTACCCTGACTGCAATAATCCGGTCGGCTTCAACAATAAGCGTATCAACCCGTCCTTCTACTGCCGCCACAGCAACTTCTTTGTAGTCATCACTGCCTTTGCCATTTGACCTTGACTGCTCAAACCGTTCAACCAGACTGTCAAGTTTCAGGTTATATTCGGGTTCCATTATTTCCCAGGCCATTTTTGCCAGTTGATCCGGTGAAACTGACGAAGGATTAATAGAAATTCCTTTTGATAACAATAACGGGTTTTTATTTACCTTCCGGAAAAGGCTGTGGTGTTCGGGTAGAGCAGCAAGTATAAGTGGCCGGTCTGAAGATTTTGAATAATTCTCGTAAATTGCATTGGCAACTGCACGAAAAAACCGTTCAGTATCTTTTTCAATTTCTTCTTTCCTACCACCATGACCGTGGTGCATGGGCGAACTTTCACCTCCGGAACCGCCATACGATGCAACAGTTGTATGCTTGTTTGTCAATTCATCACCAAGTGCTTCAGTTATGGTTTTTGGAGTATCACCAGTGAGTTCAACCTCAGTAAGTGAGTGCCGGTTGCCTTCAAAAAGACGAATATCCTGAAGAGTTAAGCACAAAACGTGGAAGTTGTCAACCGATTGCAAATATTGCTGTAGTGGTTTGGTATGGAAACTGTCGGCCGCCATTGCCAATTTCCCGACCGATTTATGTAATCTGACGACCTTTAATATTCCTTTTGCACTAAAAACCGCCAGTCCTTCGAAGGTGTGATCCCAAATATTATGTTCGTTAACAAGGGCATTTACAGGTTCAAGATGTTTTTGCACTTCAGTGACTGAATATTTCTGTAGCAGCGATTCCTCCATTTGCTGAACAAGATTTTTAAAAAGAATGCTATCCTGAAGATTCTCAGGATACGTATGGTGGGTAGGCATATAAAGCGAAAGACAAGTCGGCTGATTTACTTCCAGAAGCTCCCGGATCAATTCTTTTGTAAGTGTTTCCATTTTGAATTATTCCAAATCTATGCGTTAAAAACTATTGTTAAACTCTTCACGATCATAAAATCCGTCGATCATATTCGAACTGTGAATCGTGTTATCGCCCCTGTAATGACGAATTAAATTCAATTCGTATGGAAAATCTATAACATCTCCATTTCTAAACCGTTTCGCTTTAGCGAAAGTAGAACTATCAATTTGTTTTGTACTTACAAATTTGTTCTTCTCATCTAAAATTGCCATTCCGATAGGAATAATCAGATGATTTTCACCTTCCTCGTTTAAAAATTCATGAACCCCGGCACTTGCACGATCCTGATACGTATCATGCCCTTCCTCGATCAAAGCAGTATCTACTTCAACATCAAGGTAAACCACACGTTCGGCAGTTTTATTTACCAGCAAATGATCCACTACTCCAATAGTACGGTTATTTGCATCTTTTACATCCCAGCCCCTTACATCGCTATAATTTTCAGCCACTTTATAACCGGATAATTCATCCAGTTTAAAAAGATTTTTTTTTGTGTCTGTCGTCATTTTATTTTTTTATTATAAATCATATATATCAATTCATTTTTTTCAGGAGATCAGAAGCTTTTGCAAAGTAATTCTTAACTTCATCTTTTTGCTCAAGCGTAAGTATTCCCGGTTTTATTGATTTTGAAGCACTTATTAATTCGTCAATTTCATCTGCCAAACCCGGGAATTTTGCCTTTTGAATGTTTTGCAATGCATTGGTCAAGATATCATCTGCCTTTCTGATGTTATCTGCATGTGTTGTTTCAAACGGATCCTTTGTAATCATATTTGCATATTCTTTTACCTTTTCTAAATCTGCCTCAACTTCAAATCCAACTTCACCGGCAATAGCTTTTGTAGCTGCCATTAGTTTTAGTAGTGCTTCATTAGTGTATGCATGGTCAAGACTCATCTTATCCTTACCGGATTCAATAAAGTTTACATAAGCCGCAACAGTACTGTTATTTTCTTTTACCCATAGGAGGTCAGATTCGTTCGTATTAGTAATGTTATCTGCTTCAGTTATTGCCTCCATGTTCTTGCCGTTATCACGAAACAGCAGGAAATATACAAGCAATACAGCTATTACAAAGCCTATTAACAGCCAGAGCCAAACCTTTTTTTTTGGTTCAATCTTAATTTCTGCCATAATAATCTTGTTTTAAAAGTGAATTTCATACTTTGAATAATTAGTACAAAATTCAGCAACTTTAAACTGAAAAGTATTACACAACTTTTGCAAAAGTTTACGTCAATCACACATTTCCAATGAAGCAATTATCTCGCAAAACTGTCTTTTGTTTTGCCCCACCATGGAGATAGTAATTGATCATGGCCTCCATCCTACTTGTTTATATTTATCTCGCCAAAGAATTGTTTAAAGACATCACTATGCCTCAATACACCAGCCATTTCCGGTTTAAGAAACCATGATTTATTACAACGTCCTGATTCCGGTCATTATACCGAAACCATAAGCCCATACATTGCTATCTATGATGGTCCGTCTTCTGAAGATTGACTCCCGGTTGCATGTTGGTGATCTTTACTTGTCTGTCACACACAATTTTCATCGTAAGGTTTTATAAAAATGCATGTAAAAATTTCCTTCTCCTATCAGGCAAAGCCCGACATGGAAAACGCAGTTATCACAACCCGGAAGTTATTTTCAACCAGAAATAAAGCACTACCGAGAGGATCTGTCTATTTCTTGGATTAGGGCTTGTTGGGGTATTTAGATTCTATCTGCCGGCATTAGCTGCTATTTCATTTCTATGTTAAAGTGGATTCTAAAATTTCATTTTTCGACATTTCTAATTGAAAATTAATAGCTATTGCAAATTTGATTTTGTGAAATAATAAAATTTAACAGGATAATAATCCATACCTGTTTGAAAAATATAATATTTCGTGTCAAATATTTTCAAAATACAGTTATACAATCGTGTATTACAGTGTTTTATACGGCGAACAGCTTTAATCTGCATACTTGTTCAAATCGAAAAAGGTTATATGTCAGGTTGATCAGTCCAATTATTCCAGTTGCCCTCGCAATTCCCACGGATCGGACATACAACCCGTTCATGTTTTGCTCCATAAAACCAAGCACATGTTCAACACGAACCCTTGTTTTCGATTTTATTCGATTTTCCTCTATTTGCTTCTTTGTTAATGGGGTGCCTCAGTAGCTTTTTTCACGGACCTTGTTTTCGAGCCTGTATTTCCTGATTGTTATCTTCTGCTTCTCGCCTGTGTATGCGCTGTCTGCGTATAATGCCTGGCCTCTGTCTTTTTATCCGGTAACCCATCTAATGCCTGTGAATCATGTACTGAAGCATCTGTTACTACAAATGTGTTGATAAACTTGCTTTTGGAGTCCACTTTTGCATGGTTCTTATAACCATAATACCTCTCTCCATTTTTCTCTATCCAACGTGCATCAATATCTTTGTGCTGTTTTTTTGGCAGGTTGGTCTTTCCACAAACCATCACCTTCTCCTTTTTTTATCTTTTCGTTCTCCTCTCGTGTATTGCGCTGGCGTGGTTCTATGGTAAAGCTTGCATCGACTAATTTCCCTTCATTAAAGATCAGGTTCTTCTCCTCCGGAAACTGCAGGAATTGTGCGAACAACAGCTCTACAATTCCTTTCTTTGTTAACTTCTATCTAAAAGTCCAAACCGTTTTTTCGTCAGGTACCTTATCACCAGCTTCGAATCCAAAAAAAATTTTAAAGCTTGTCCGGTCTAATATCTGGTACTCTGCCTGACAGTCGCTAAGTACATAATAGCGTTATAATATCATTATTTTAAACATCAACACAACCTTAAAAGGTTTTGCCCCTGCATTGCTCTTATTTTTTGTATTCAAAAGATTGGGTTCTGGCATTGGACGAAATTTCTCAAAGTCTATCACCATACTAATTCTTTCCAAAATATTACCCTTTGCCGATAAGTTTGATATTGTATTCTCTTCATCAAATAGTCCCTTTTTCCCTTTTGCCTTGAATTGATGGTTTGCCAATGG
>MEOA01000015.1 GCA_001768515.1 Bacteroidetes bacterium GWE2_42_24
ACCAATATCACACTTAAAAACAGCTTGATAATCAAGCAAAAGAGAGACCAAAGTTAGACCAAAGTTAGACCATAGAGGGAACGGAGTCTTTTTTCGCATGTCTTTTTAGCGGGTTTCCAGTATGTTAGAGGGATATTTGTAGAGACGCACGACCCGTGCGTCTCTGCCATGACCATTGTCGTTATCTGAGACGCACGATCGTGCGTCTCTACCATAGACATTGATATTGGCATTAACTTTGACTTCCGATAGGATCTGGGGGCGATGACGTCAGAAACTCTCTTAACTTTGCATTGAAAAACATAGAACAATGAATTCATACGGTAATATCGTCGATTTCGTCAGGGAAACGTACCTGGAACCTGAGGCATTTATTCCGTTGCATGAGCCACGTTTCATCGGCAACGAACGTAAATATCTGAACGAATGTATCGATACCAATTTCGTGAGCAGTGTTGGCGAGTTTGTCAGTCGTTTCGAGAAGCTGTGCGCCGACTTCACGGGTGCCCGTTATGCTGTGGCCGCGATGAACGGCACGGCTGCCCTGCACATGGCTCTTCTTATCAATGGTGTTGAAAGAGGCGACGAAGTGATCACTCAGTCTCTCACCTTTATCGCCACGGCGAATGCCATCAGCTACACTGGCGCCCATCCCGTGTTCCTCGACGTCGATCGTGATACCATGGGCCTTTCGCCCAAGGCCGTTGAAGCCTGGTTGAAGCAAAACGCGGAGATGCGGGCTTCCAAGAGCAATCAGCAATCGACTGACAGTTCAAAACTATCGGCATTTAATAAATTTACCAACCGCCGTATTGCCGCCTGCGTCCCCATGCACACCTTCGGACACCCGGTTTATCTTGAAGAACTGGTACGTGTACTCGACCAATATAACATCCCGCTGATTGAAGATGCCGCGGAGAGTCTGGGCAGCTACACCGGCGATCGCCATACCGGCACCATAGGCCGGTGCGGGATACTTAGTTTTAATGGTAACAAGGTGATCACCACCGGAGGTGGGGGGATGATTCTCACCAATGACGAATCGCTGGCGAAAATGGCCAAACACCTCACTACCCAGGCTAAGGTGCCACACAGGTGGGAGTTCAGGCACGACTTCGTGGGATACAACTACCGCCTCACCAATCTGGCTGCCGCTTTAGGTTGTGCACAGATTGAGAGTCTGGATTATCTGCTGCAACTTAAACGCGACCTCGCCGCGAAATACAAGGCCTTCTTCATCAATACCCCCTGGCAATTTTTCTCCGAGCGCGAAGGAACCCGTTCCAACTACTGGCTCAACGTCATCCTTGCCAGCGATCGCCATGAACGCGACGAAATACTGCAGTACACCAACGACCATGGCGTCATGACCCGTCCCATCTGGGAACTGATGACTGACATGCCAATGTTTGAATATTGTCAGAAGGATGAATTGAAGAATTCACGGTGGTTGGCCGACAGGGTGGTGAACCTGCCAAGCAGCGCGGTGGTAAAGGGAGATGAAAAAATGGTGTAAGTTTTTTTACCTCGGCCTTGACCTTGACCTTAACCTCAACCTTGACATTATTACTGTAAATGATCTTTTATGAGAAATTTCAGAGATTACGATATTTGGAAAGAGGCAATTACAACTGCGAGATCGGTGTATTTAATATCCAGGTTATTTCCTTCTCATGAGAAGTTTGGCTTGGCTGGTCAGATGCAACGGGCAGGTGTTTCTATTGGTTCTAATATAGCAGAAGGAGCATCAAGAAGCTCTCCGAAGGAATTTATTCGATTTCTGGAAATGAGTATTGGCTCAGCTTTTGAACTGGAAACCCAAATGATCATTGCCTGTGAAACTGGTTATATAGCTAATAAAGATAAGGAAGAACTTATTGAGCCACTCCTTTGATTACAGAAACAGATTCATGGACTGATTGAATCCATCACCAATAACAAACATTGATTTGATATTTAAAGCCAAAGTCAAAGTCAAAGTTAAAGTCAAAATAATATGCTAAACATCAATAAATTTATCTCTGATTCTATCACAAATAGGAAAGATAGTTTCTTCACATCGGATTTGACGAAATTTCATGATGAGCTATCAAAAGCCATCGGGGGAAAATCTATTCTGGTGATCGGAGGTGCAGGCACCATCGGTTCCTCTTATATCCGATCGGTATTAAAGTATAAACCATCGAAACTCTATGTTGCCGATATATCCGAAAACAGCCTGACCGAACTGACGCGCGATTTGCGCAGCACGTCAGGCGGGTACGTACCCGGGGATTACAAGACCTATCCGATCAATTATAACGACGAGGTGTTTTACCGGATGTTGAGCAACGAAGGCCCCTTCGACATTGTGGCCAACTTCTCGGCACACAAGCACGTGCGCAGCGAGAAAGATCACTACAGTATCACTGCCCTGCTTGAGAACAACGTGATCAGGGCTGAGAAATTCATGCGGGTACTGGCTCAGAACCCGCCTGAGCACTTCTTCTGCGTTTCAACCGACAAGGCTGCCAATCCGGTGAATATTATGGGAGCCAGCAAAAAGATGATGGAAGAGATGATTATGGCCTATGCCAGCTACTTCCCTGTTACCACCGCACGTTTTGCCAACGTGGCCTTCAGCAATGGCAGTCTGCTTGACGGTTTCATTCAGCGAATGATGAAAAGGCAGCCATTTGCTGTCCCCACGGATGTAAAACGCTATTTTGTATCGCCCGACGAGTCGGGACAGATCTGTATGATGGCCTGCATGCTCGGGCAGACAGGTGAGATATTCTTCCCGAAACTTGAAGAACATCAGCTCACTTCATTCAGCGATATCACCGAAGCCTTTGTGAAGTCGATGGGGATGGAGGTGCTGCCTTTCGACTCCGAGCAGGATGCCAGAGAGTATGCCGCTGTGATGCCGGAGGACACGAAATTTTGGCCGGTCTGTTATTTTAATTCAGATACCTCAGGTGAGAAGTCATTCGAGGAGTTCTTCACCGAAGGCGAAGCCCTCGATCTCGATACCTTTCATTCACTTGGGGTGATCAGGAATGCCCCCCGTCGATCGCTGGAAGAGATCCACCGGATGATCGGTGACCTGAAAAATATTCTTTTGCGTCCGGGCGTTGAGAAAGCCGACATCGTGCAGGTGATGCAAACATTTCTGCCGAATTTTCATCATATCGAAACAGGAAAAAGTCTGGACCAGAAGATGTGATTGCTTTTCCTCCGGTATTGATGTCCTAATACTGTCCGCATATCGGCGTCCCAATCCCCCCGCATCGCGGCTGGGAGGATAACGCCGCTGACGCGGCTGCCGAATAAATAAAAGAAACCTTCAATAACTGTGCAACCCGGAATTCGTTGTATTCGTATGAAAAATGCAGCAAGCCGATGGCTACGGTTTGGAAGCATGTATCAGGTTTTTTTTAAGGTGTTTGTATTATATACTCCTTCATAAGATATAATTTCTGATTGTCAGTATTGTAATGGATTAATAAAATAATAGTGACTTCTTTCTATCAATCTTCGTACGGACAGTTTTTTTTTACGGAAGCCATGGGGAGCAGGATTATCCAGGTTCATGCTACCAATGGACAGGGATCGTTGCTGGTACAACTCAGTGGTGGAAAGGGGCTTTCACGTTTTTTTACTACCAAGGCAGTGGTATGGCATGGTCCGGCTGGTGCGCCAATGCCTGAGGCCTTTGACGATATGCTGACCCGGTTGCACGAGGTTATACCATGGTACACCCTTTTTGTGCAATTTAGAATGGCTGAAGAGCGGCCGGAATTGGAAAGGCCATTCCGTGCTCATGGCTACCGCCATGCCGACAGATTAAATCTGTTGACACCAGCAGGTGATACACAGACAGCATGGGATCAGATGAGTCCCAGCCGTAGGCGGGAGGTCAGGCGTTCGCAACAGGGTGGTATGACCACTTCCAATCGTCCTACCGATGAACAGGTATCTGCATTCTATGAACTGCTGAGACATCGTTACCGGCACCGGGTACGAAAACCGCTGCCTGATTTGTCCTTCTTCAGGTCGTTCAACACGATGACAAGCGATGGCAGTTTGCCTGGCTGCTTCATTGTATGCCTGTGGCAGGGGAAGGTGGTTGGAGGGATTGTTTGTCCGATGACACCCGGAGAGACATTGTACGAACTATATGTAGCAGGTGCCGATCAGGAACTGAGTAAATATCATGTTTATCCCTCCGTCATGGCTACCTGGACCGCCATCACCGAAGCAGGAAGATTGGGGTGTCATACTTTCGATTTTATGGGAATGGGTGTCCCGGGGAAACCTTATGGTGTCAGAGATTTCAAGGCACGTTTTGGCGGTCGGTGGGTGAATCCCGGCAGATGGAACAAGATTTATAATCCTTTTCTGTATCATTTGACAGAACTGTTGTATAACCTGCACCATTGGCTGATCGTGCCCTGGAAATAGTGCTTTAGCTGTTAAATATTTGGTATTTAAGTTGTAATATCATAACCACCCCTGCCCTTTAAATTCAGACCTGAAGAAGGTAGTATCAAACTGGTTGTTAAAAATCTGATTATCATTTTTTTCTTTCTTTATCACCGTTTAGTAGAGCCGTCATTGTTGTTATTGAAAATACTATGTAAAAATTAAATTATTATGAAGTTAGTGTCCATACCTATTGTAAAATGAGGACATGAATAATTTTTCTTTGTATTTATCTCAGATGATGTACAATATGTTAGGCAAGGCATGCAGATTGGTGAAAAATCCAATGATCAGGAACTATTACGAATACGAGCTATTTTTTTTTGGTATCTTTGCCATACTTAATACGGAGTGAGAAATATGTGACTTTAAAATATGCGAAATAACAAAACAAATCTTAGAAATGCTGTCAAGGTAGTTGTAGATATGATGCTGCTGGTAGCTTCGTTCTACTTTTTCGTGTATTTAAAGGCTGGACACCGTGGGGCGCTGTTGGAGGCATATCATAGGGATTTCTGGATTTTTGCAGGCATCTGGATGGTAGTGAGTGTTTACTTTGATAAGTACAATTTCAAGGACGACCCCCGGATGAAAGCTCATTTGAAGCCGGTGATTGTAAGCAATTTTTTGATCGTTGGGCTTATTAGCATAGTCGTCGTGCTTTTCGATAATGTTGATTTATCACGGTATCTTTTTTTTGGAACAGCGGGCCTTGTTACTATACTTGAATTGGCACTGGCCTTTCTGAGGGGACTGATTTCGAAAACAGCCACAGGGGGGTATGCGCTTGAATCTGATGATTTACATTTGGGTGCCGAGCCATTTGGTGCCAATTTTGTTGGTCCTTCAATTGATGCATCGTCTGCTGAATGCCCGTCGGAAGAGGTTATTTATCAGGCCATCCGGGAGGAATCAGGAGAAAAGGTTTTGCAATACCTGTGCGGGAATCTGAAGATTGCCGATCCGATGACCACTGTGCTGGCCACTACCACGCGATTTAATCTGGTCAATATTCCTCGAAATCGTTATTCTACAATTGTTAACCTTAGGAAAATTAATGACATTCAGCGCATCAACAAGTTCTTCGAAACCGTCAATACAAGATTGCCACTAGGCGGTTTTTTTGCCGGTTGTGCTGAAACGTATGTGATGCGAAAAGAAAGGATTTTGAGAAGGTATCCACTCGGGTTAAACTATGTAATTTATACCTCTGATTTCATCATTAACCGGATTTGCCCGAAATTGTACGTCACCAAGAATATCTATTTCATGATCACGCGTGGCAACAACCGGTTGATTTCAAAGGCGGAAACATTAGGTCGGCTTTACTCGTGCGGTTTCGTGGTGGTAAAAGCGGATTTCATCAACGGATTGTTCTATTTCATTGTCAGAAAGGTATCTGATCCGGCTTACGATTTCCATCCCACTTATGGCCCTCTCATCCGGTTAAAGCGTATTGGAAAGGGCGGTAAGATCATCGGTGTATACAAAATGCGGACGATGCATGCCTATTCAGAGTACCTCCAAAAATATATCTTCGATCAAAACGACCTTCAGGATGGTGGTAAATTTGCCGATGATTTCAGGGTAACAACCCTGGGGAAGATTATGCGGAAATTCTGGCTCGATGAGCTGCCAATGATCTTTAACCTGCTAAAGGGCGACATGAAACTGGTGGGAGTACGCCCCCTGAGTAAGCATTACTTCAGTCTTTATACGCCAGAACTTCAGGAGCTTCGTACGAAATTTAAACCGGGGCTTGTTCCTCCTTTCTATGCAGATATGCCAAACACTCTTGACGAGATCATGGAATCAGAACGACATTACCTGGAGGCCTATGCCAGGAGTCCTTTTCTCACCGATTGGAAGTATTTCTGGAAGTCTTTCTTTAATATTTTTTTCCGAAAAGCCCGAAGCCATTAGCCCCCGGTTATGGCCATAACAAACAGTTTAAATGCCCGCTGCTAAAAAATCTGCTGGTCGGCAGCCTGATCGAAATGCTTACTGCCGGTTGCCAGAGAGTCTATTATTGTCCCAATTCACAATCATGTCAGGTAGTCAACCCGGACATAACGAACCAGGATTTGTTTTATTTAAATACAGAGAAAACCTATGAATAAATACTTGACCGCGCTGATCATCGGATGGATGATGATGCCATTGACTGGTCGGTCGCAATACTTGCCCGAGGCAACAACTAACTTGGGGATCTACGAGTTTATTGATGAGCTTGCCACCATCGGACTGATAAGTCCCAATTCGGCAATAAAGCCGTATGGCCGCGACCAGATCGCCATATGGCTTACGTCAGCGGAGAAGGAACAGCAAAAACTTTCACTGCGCCAGAAGGCGGAACTCGACTTTTATCTTAAAGAATTTGTGCCAGGTTGGCAGGAAAAGCGTTACAAGCTGTTTGCCGGGTACTTTAAACCTGTTTCACTATACCCGACATCGCTGTCGGTGAGCTATGCCGATTCCCTTTTCCGGTTCGATCTCCGCCCTATTCTGGGCTATCAGATAACACGAAACTCTGACGATAACCTGACCCGAAGTTACTGGGGTGCTGCTTTTTCCGCCACCTTTGGCAGGAATTGGAGTGCCTGGGCCAGCCTGCGTGATAACCACGAGAGTGAGGCCATCGTCAGGCCCGGTTATTTCATCAACCGACCCGGTGTACCACTCAAGAATAACCCTGATGGCGGGGTTGATTTCAGCGAGATGAACGGTGGAATTGTTTATTCATGGAAGTGGGGTAGTTTCGGATTGGTGAAAGATCACCTCACTTGGGGAAACAACCGCAATGGCAGCAATATTCTGAGTGGTAACTCCCCCAGTTTTGCCCACATAGCCCTGAAGATAAAGCCTGTCAGATGGCTTGAGCTGAACTACATTCATGGCTGGCTGGTGAGCAACGTAGTGGATAGCACCCGTAGTTTCTGGGACGACTATGTTTACCGGGTAGTGATGCGTTCTAAATACATTGCAGCCAACATGATTACCATCACCCCGTTGAGAAGGCTCGATATCTCCTTTGGTAATTCTGTGATATACAGTGATCAGGGTGTTCATCCTGCCTATCTGATCCCGATCTTCTTTTACAAATCGGTTGACCATACCCTCAACAACACCAATTCAAGAGGTGAGTCGGGACAGAATGCCCAGTTGTTTTTCGATATCAGCAGTCGCCAGATTAATCACCTGCACTTGTTTATGTCAGCCTATTTCGACGAATTGCACATCAGCCGGATCAAAGAGGGACTTATTCATAACTTCTTCAGCCTGAAACCGGGTTTCAGGCTGGATGGATGGCCGCTGACGGGGCTTAGTCTGGAAGGGGAGTACACTCTTACCAAGCCATTGACATATCAGCATAAAATCAGCACCACCACTTTTACATCCAACGATTACAACCTGGGGCATTATCTACGCGATAATTCAAAGGAACTCTACCTTGCAGTAAGGTACAAACCGATCAGGGGACTTAGTTTGACAGCCTGGCTCACCGATGCCAAACATTATAACAACTATGTGTATAATAACCGTGAGGGTGTAAGTGACGACAAACCCTTTGCCGACCTCACATGGTCGCACGCTGAATACGGGCTGAAAGCGAGTTGGGAATTTGTTTATAATGGGTATTTATATGCATCGGTAAGCCGGTCAGAGACCAAAGGATACGATGCCGATGGTGTCAGTGCCGAACAGAACCTTAGTACTTTTACCCCTGCATTTTACAGAGGCACTCATACCTTAATCAATGCTGGTTTTGCACTTGGATTCTAAAAGGATAGTTGTTCAGGTAGTATATAGCTACCGGCATTTTATCCGGCGGCACGATTCTGTTTGCCGGTGGTTCATGGTCTGATTCAGCATAATAAAACAGTTACAATCGAAAATACTTATGGTTAAACAGTTCATTATAATTTACGATAAAATTCCGGTGCCTGTTCGTAATGTGATGTGGTTTTCGATCATCACTCTTGGATTTCATTTTCTATACCGGGCAACGGCTTCCGGGATACATTCCTGGGCTTGGGTTATCTGGCTGAATGAGGCACTTATGAAGACGGTGTTCGATTCGTCTGTATGGTTTAACCGGCACATCCTCGGACTTGAGTTTAACATACTCGATCCGCGTACAATGGTGTTCCCCGGTTCAGGTTATGTTTCTATTACGGCAGGGTGTAGTGGGCTTAAACAGCTTTACCAGGTATTGGTGTTGTTCTTGCTCTATCCCGGGCCCTGGAGGCACAAATTGTGGTACATTCCGATGGTCATGCTGGCCATGCACCTGACCAATCTGTTCAGGATTATCAGCCTCTCGGTCATGGTTATCTGGCAACCACAATACTGGCATTTTTCACACGATTGGATACTCCGTCCACTGTTCTATGCTGTGCTTTTCGCCCTATGGGTCGTCTGGGTGGAGAAATTTCAACTAATGAAGAAGAAAACAGTTTGATAAATACTTTAGTAATGAATTTCGGAATATATGAAAATTGATATTATAGCGGGTGCAAGGCCCAATTTCATGAAAATCGCGCCGATAATCGAGGCAATCTCTAAAGCGCGTGCGACTGGTGCTGACATTAGTTACCGGCTGATCCATACCGGGCAGCATTATGACAAGAATATGAGCGGCAGCTTTTTCGTGGAGCTGGAAATTCCCGAACCAGATGTGAACATGGGAGCCGGTGGCGGAACTCAGGCTGAGCAGACGGCTGCCATCATGGTGGGTTATGAACGGCTGCTGATGGAAGAGAGGAGCGACCTTTGTCTGGTGGTTGGCGACGTGACTTCTACCATGGCCTGTGCAATCAGTGCTCAGAAACTTCATGTGAAGGTGGCTCATGTAGAAGCAGGGATCCGTTCAGGCGACTGGACCATGCCCGAAGAGATCAACAGGATGGTGACCGACAGCATCACCAACTACTTCTTCACTACCACGACGATTGCTGATGAGAGCCTTCGTCGTTCGGGGGTAACTGACGACCGGATCTTCCGGGTGGGGAATACCATGATCGATACCCTGCTGCATCACAGACCACGGTTTGTGATGCCGCCTGTGTGGAATGAAATCGGACTGAAACAGGGTCAGTACATAGTGATGACCCTTCACCGGCCTGCCAATGTGGATGAGGAAGAGAAGTTCCGCGAGCTGCTGGGTGAAATCATTCACCATGCACATGGTCTTCCTGTCGTGTTTCCTGTCCATCCGCGTACCGCCAGAGTTATTCAGGCGATCCTTTCAGGAGCCAGCATCGGGGAAGATGTGTCCGGACTTTCGAAAGCGCGGTCAGCGATTGAGGCCTCAAATCTGTACATGATCGAACCATTGGGATATCTGGAGTTCAACTATCTGGTTGAAAGAAGTAAGGCCGTCATCACCGATTCGGGTGGCATCACCGAAGAGACCACCGTGATGGGGATTCCCTGCATGACCTTACGCGACAATACTGAACGCCCTGAGACTATTACTGTTGGAACTAACGAACTCATCGGCACCAACCCTGCAGCTATCGGTCCGGCTATGAAGCTTCTTTTCGACGGTGGTTGGAAAAAAGGCGCAATACCCGAGCTCTGGGACGGTCACACCGCCGAAAGAATTGTCAAGGTATTGCTGGAGTTGAGGGATTTGTAAGCTCTGGCTATTAGTTATCCGCTATCGACTTCAGTAACCATATTTCAGGATGTTGGGCTCATGGAGCGTTGGCGCAGACCATCGGTCTGCCAGACCTCATCCTTGCTGCCTCTGTTAAAGAGTTCAGGGAGCAGTCCTGCAAAATCAGTCCGGCAGTCCTTCTCTCGGACGGGATGGAGCAGATAGACTGGTGCTTCAGGAACTGATGACTTAGAGTCATTCAGTAAATGATTTCGGGAAAGAATAGTAATTTCGTTTTAGACAAATTTAGTCAATGCAACCCAGTCGACTGTTTCTCTTTCTTCAGCAACCCACCGTACGACGGGGGATTTTCTTTCTCTACGTGGCATTGATTACAGCGCTGAGTCTTGTGTCGGGGCATGATTTACCGTCGGTGAAATTGTTCAGACATGCAGACAAGGTGATTCATATGTGCATGTATGCAGGTTTTACGTTTCTTTTGTTGTGGGGGTGGCCCCGTCTCTTCAGGGGCAGTCGGCAGTGGTTGCCGTTGTTTGTTGTGATGTTCTGGGGATTGTCGATGGAAATTCTTCAGGATTTGGGTCATTATGGCCGCTCGTTCGAATTGTTCGATTTGGTTGCCAACGTGCTGGGGTTCTTTCCTGGATGGCTTGCGTGGCATCTGATACATTGGTGGCGACCGGGAAAGGGTTGACTAAGGGCTTTGGCATTGACTTTAGCATTGGCTTTGGGCCGGATTCCCTTAGATTCCAAACCTCCTGAAATGCAAAAACCTCCCTTTTGAGGAGGCTTAACATGTAGCCCGTAGGGGAATCGAACCCCTGTTAACAGGATGAAAACCTGACGTCCTAACCCCTAGACGAACGGGCCATTTTTTGAAGAACTACCGTGTGGTTAACGGGTGTGCAAAAGTACTTCTTTTTTTGAACTTACCAAATAGTGGCCTTAAAATTTTGAAAAAATGCGGGTAATATTTTTGTTGTTAATGAATGCGGATTGATTATCAATCGGTTTTTATTTGACATTGGCTTTGGATTGCTATCGGGAGGCTTTGGCTTTGATTGGTGAATTGACTATTAACAATCTTATCGGAAACAATAGTATTAGTGAAACCCTCCGCGAATCAGAGCTTAATCACTTCCAGATTGGTCTTTTCGGTTAATTCTCTATCTTTACCCAACCATCCGACGCCGCAGCATCATTGGGTACCAGCGGAAGTCACGGCGTTGGTTGTTTATGATTTTGTCGTTTTAATATGGTCGTCAGACGATGGCCTGGTTAAAGTTCTACAGCATGGATATTCCGATTCTGAAGAGCGTCATCATCTTATTCGCCATCGCAGTGGTGGTGGTTCTGATCAGCAAAAGACTGCATATTCCTGTTATCATTGGTTACCTGTTAACCGGCATGGTAGCGGGTCCTCATGGGTTAGGACTCGTGACCAACCTCCATGATATCGATATGCTGGCCGAGATCGGTATCATCCTGCTGCTGTTTTCAATCGGCATCGAATTCTCGCTTCAGAAGTTTATCAGAATGAAGGCTATGGTGCTTGGCGGCGGTATGATTCAGGTAGTACTTACCATTTGTCTGGTGTTTCTGGTGGCTGGCATGGCTGGCTGTAGTGGCAAAGAGTCATGGTTTATCGGGATGCTGCTGGCACTTAGCAGCACGGCTATCGTCATCAGGGTGATTCAGGAATCGGGGGCCATTGATAGTCCGCGGGGGCGTACTTCGCTCGCCATTTTGATATTTCAGGATCTGGCAATCATCCCCATGATTCTGGTGTTGCCGATATTAGCCGGGAGGTCATCAGGCGGTTTGAACGAAATAGCCTTATTGGTTATTAAAGTCGTAGGCGTGACCGCTGTTGTCCTTATAGGTGCCCGCAAACTTGTTCCTTTGATCTTATTGAAAGTAGCCCGCACGCAGAGTAATGAATTGTTTTTGCTCACCGTCATCGTGATCGCATTTGCTGTAGCATGGCTGACTTCTTTGGTTGGATTGTCGCTGGCATTGGGGGCATTTATGGCAGGACTGATTATCTCGGAATCGGAATTCAGCGAGCATGCTTTGGGTAATATACTTCCATTTATTAGCGTGTTTACCAGTTTTTTCTTCATCTCGGTAGGGATGCTACTCGACTTAAAGTTTTTGGTGACAAATATTGGATTGGTAGTGCTGGTGACAACGGTTGTGTTGTTGATCAAGTCGCTGACAGGGACCATTCCTGTTGTGCTGATGGGCTATCCGCTCAGGGTGGCAGTGATGACTGGGTTGTCGATTAGTCAGGTAGGGGAATTCTCGTTTATCCTCAGCAAGTTGGGGGTTCAGGAAGGGATACTCTCTCTTGGTAACTACCAGCTCTTTCTTAGTGTGTCGGTACTTACCATGGCGTTGACGCCCATGATGGTTAACAAGGCACATATAGTTGCCGACCTGATGATCAGGCTCCCTTTGCCGGCGCGTCTGAAGAACGGGGGCAAGCAGGAGGAGGTGCCATTTAAAGGAGATGATGTGACGGATCACCTGATCATCATTGGGTATGGCATCAATGGGCGAAATGTTGCTACAGCGGCACGCAGGGCCGGCATACGCTACCGGGTACTGGAAATGAATCCCGAGACAGTGAGGGTGGAATCGTCCAGGGGAGTACCAATAGCCTTTGGCGATGCCACACAGACCGGGGTACTTGAACATGCAGGGATCATGCTGGCAAGAGTACTAGTGGTTACCATCGCCCATCCGCATGGCATCAGGCAGATCACCGGTTTAGCACGCCGTATGAATGCTGGTATTCACATCATCATTCGCACACGATTTATCGCAAACATCAAACCGCTGTTTTTATTGGGTGCTAATGAGGTGATTCCCGAAGAGTTTGAAACCAGTATCGAGATCTTCACCCGGGTGTTGATACATTATCAGGTCGATCAGGGGAAAATTGCCGGGCTGGTCAGTGAAATCAGGGCTAACAGTTATCAGTTTTTGAGAAATTAAGCGTTTATTTGGTTTTAACATTTGTCCGGGTGACCGCCGCTAAACAAAACCATGTAATTTTGTATCCGTCCCTAATTTTCTGTAAACTGCCTATGTTACGCAAAAGTTATATTCTCATTGTTTTCGTCGTGGCTATTATAGCCACGTCCTGCGTTACCACCCACAAGGTTGATTTTGAGGTGATGTGGCCGGCGAAGGCGCAGATACCGCCCCACATCCGACACCTGACTCTTGTTAACAATACGCTGCTGAAGCAATCTGACAGTATGGGTACTTTTTATGGCTTTCAGGACAAACTCTATTATGATACTACGCGCATTGACACCATGTTGTCGATGTCGGCGCTGGATGGACTTGCTGCAAAACTTACTGAAACGGATCGCTACACGCTATCGTCCAATCCTGTGATAGTTCCGCTCAAAGACACAAGCGAAATGAGGAAGCCGATGTTGCCGGAGGTGCTGGGTCTGATTACGCCCGATGAGACTGAGGGGGTGGTAGTCCTGGAAAGTATCAGCACCTACGATCAGGTTGACTATTATTACGGTTTCAACGATGTGGTAAATGCACAACTGACTGTTCTGGCAGCCTCGGCATGGCGTATGTATGATCTGACAGAGAAGCGTATTGTTGACAGATGGGTTTATATCGACACCCTCAGGTTTTACGGTGATGGCTATACAGTGAACAGTGCCCTGAATCCGTTGCCTGGGCGGTATGAGTCGTTACGACGCGTTGCGCTTGCCGCAGGCGAACGTTATAGCATGCAGATTTCCCCCTTCTGGCTGTCTGTTAGCCGCCTGTATCTGAGTGATAAGAGTGGGGGGATGGAGAAGGGACGTCTGGCAGCCGAAGCTGACCAATGGGAGACAGCATCAGCCGAATGGCAGAAATTGACGGAAAACAAAAGCAACCGGCGTGCCGCGATGGCCTGTTTTAACATGGCGGTAGCCTCAGAAGTGCTGGGTAATCTGGTGATGGCCCGCTATTGGTTGGACAAGTCGGTTGCCATAAAACAGCTACCTCAGGCCGCGCGGTATAACGCGGCACTTAAAATCAGGGAGAAGAACCTGGAGGTGTTAAAGAGGCAGTTTGGGGAATAGACCAGCAATAGATTTCTTTATTGGCAAAGGCTATAGTTATCGGGAGGCTATGGCTTTCGGCAACTAGAGGGAGTTATTGACTTTGACTTCGATTCCGATGGCTATCGGGGCTATGGCTGACAAGCTAACAACGCTAATGATAGTCTGCTGATCAGTGCAACGTTGTGGCTATGGCTATGGTTAATTCAGGAGTCTTCGAGTGCGTTAATTATGCATCATTTTCTCTCGCAGTTTTTAATTCCGCGGCCTGTCCTTTCAGGAAGAGGGCTGCAACAGCCAGCCCGATGGCAATAATACCACAAAGGGTGAAGGCCATGCCAAATCCACCTCCAGTTCTGGAAGGGGCGGCTGCAATGGCGCCAATCATGGAGGCTCCTGTTAGTTGCCCGAGGCTGATGAAAATGGTAAGGAGACCCTGTGCTGATGCCCGGTCACGACGATCGGCTTCACTCAGCATGATGTAGTTAAGCGAGCTTCGCATACTGAATCCTATACCGATCAGGGCACCCGCCAGATATATCAGCCATTTTTCGTGGGGGAGGGTACCTGTCAGCAGCAATCCGGTGGCTGCAATTATCAATCCGGCCAGGATGACTACGCGACTTCCTTTCCAGTCGGTTATCTGTCCTGCCAGCGGCGCTGCTATGGCGCTACCTGTGATGACAGGGATCAGCATAAAGCCCGCAGTCGATTCATCGACCCGGAAGAGAAAGATGATGAGTTGCGGCACAAAAACAAAAGATGCCTGAAACAGTCCCAGCCCAAATGCCATCAGTCCTACCAGACGTACCTGCTTGTTGAACAGGAATTCGAGCTTCACCACGGGAAAAGGTTCCTGACGTTCGATGGCAACCAGGAGGGTGATAGAGAGGACGGCTGAGGTGAACCAGATGAGGGTGATGGGGTCGGTAAGTGAATGAAAGAAATGGTCGGGTTTCAGGTTGCTGATACCAAGAGTGATGAAGATTAGCCCGGCCGTGAGGGTTATAATGCCCCGTATATCAATGTCGTCGGCTGTGGCTATCGCTTTCGAGGGTAATGTTCGAAGGCTTACCAGAATGAGGATGAAACTGATCGGGACATTGATGAAAAAGAGTGCATTCCATCGAAAGAAGTGCAGCACGGTACCCGCCAGAACAGGCCCTATAATAAAAGCCACACCGAAGACAGCACCGATAAGACCAAGCATCCTGCCCCGTTTTTCGGGTGGGTAGATATCGCCGATGACAGCAGAGGCAACAGGCAGGATGCCGCTTACGCCGAAGCCCTGAATACCCCTTCCTATCAGAAGGATGACGTAGTTGTCGGTGAGTGAAACTACCAATGATCCAAGGCCAAAGATGCCCACAGCGGTGACATAAATATTGCGGCGTCCGAAAACATCCGACAGACGCGACATAAGGGGTATCCCGGCAAGGGAAGCCAGAACATAAACCGAAAATATCCATGACAGGAACAAGGGATCCATCCACAATGTACGTTCGATTGAAGGCAAGGCAGGCCCAACGATCGAAATATCGAGTGCTCCCATCAGGACTCCAGTGATCAAAACGGTCATTACCGACCGTCTGCTTGCTTCAGTTGGCTTATTATTTGGCGTCATCTTCCGCTCAATCGTTTAGTAAGTTTTTTAAAAAAAGCTCATCTCACTGAAAAATCTCTATCTTCGTTTCCAGATTTCCAAGTTCAACATTCATGCAGCACTTTGGTTCACATCCCCAAGATCACTTTTGCAGGTTAGTAATTCTATGCCTGTTGGTATTGGTCATGGTATCCTGTACCTTCCATTCAGGTGATGAAAAGAAAGAAACGCCAGGAGAAACAGTTCAACTGGCCGATTCACTCGTTGAAAGCGGCAACTTTCCTTTAACGGAGGAGTTGTTTGGTTATTTTAGGATCATTCATACAACCCGTGATGAAAAAGATGAAGCGCTTGAACGCACTTATGCCGCGCTTGCACTTTTCTATCATTACAAGGCAAAATCGGAGATCCCCGAAGCACTTCAATACGGTAATTTCATATACCGTCAGGCGCCCGATGGTTTCCCTGATAAGCGCAGGGCCTACTTTTACAACGATATCGGCTTTTGTTATGCGATGGCTGGTAAGTTTGATTCTGCCTTGCTTAATGTAAAGCTGAGTATTCCGCTACTTGAAAAGTTGAATGACAGCATGAAGTTAGCCTGGTCGTTTAATGCCCTGGGAAATATTCACCTGTTGATGAAGAACTTGCCGGAAGCAAGGCGGGAGTATCTTAAGGCCCTGCACATCAATCGAATTCAAAACCACCTGAGTGGCATCGCGCTCAATATGCTCAACATCGCCTCCATACAGGAAGATGAGAAACAACCCGATTCGGCCCTACTAACACTCGGGCAGGCATTACCGCTGGCACTCAGTTCAAATGCAAAGAAAGCAGCACTCGATATTGCCAATAACATGGGCGGATTACTGTTTCGGCGTGAACAATACGATTCGGCTTACAGGTATTATAAACTGGCACAATCGTTAAAACTATCCTCCGGTTCGTATAATGAGGTAAATCTGGCACTAAATCTGGCACTGTGTGAGGCTTTCATGGGGCAAATGCAAAAAGCCAGAAAGGCATTTGATAGTCTTTTGGTGGTTTCGAAGAAGCAAGGTTATGGAAAGCAGATGACTATCATCTACGGTTTTATGTCGAAGTTATACCTTCGACAGGGACGGATTGATCTGGCCCTGCAGTTTGAGAAAGAATCTGGTGTCATCAAGGATAGTCTACTTGCCATGTACTGGGATAAGGAAATGAATGAATCGGTCAAGAAGACTGATATCAGTGAAAAGGAATTCAACCGGCAATTGCAGAACAGCCTTGCGCTCGAGAAGGTGAAGCAAACACGAAACATGCTGATATACATTATAGTATTCACTGTAGTGCTGTCAGTATTTATGTTTGTGGCTCTGCGGAAACAACGGTTTACAAGCAGGGAGTTGATTAAGACATCGGACGACCTGAAAGAAGCCAACCAGAATATTGTAAAGATAAGCGAGATTGGACAAGACATCATTTCACACACCGGCAATTCCGACATCATCAGACACCTCTACAGCCACCTACAGAATCTGATGCCCTGCAACATACTGGCAATAGGGATGTACAATCAGTCCGATGAATCGCTGACGTTTACGGATGCCATCGAGAAAAACGAAACGATTCCTGCCTTTTCCTATCATTGTTCTGATAAAAATAGTTTTCCCGTACTCTGCTTCAACAGCCAACAGCCAATTGTGGTCAATAACATGCAGGCCGAAGTCGGTTTATGGTTTCCCCCTGACGCAGTGATTGAGCCCAATACCGGTGTGCTTGCTCAGGCACGGGTATACATTCCGCTGACTGTGAGCGACAACAGAATTGGCGTTTTCACAGTGCAGTCGTTTAACACCGGGGTATATACCAATCACCATGTCTCAATTCTTCATAGCATCGGAATCTATCTCGCCATCGCCCTTCAGAATACACTCAACTATGAGTCGGTTACCCGTCAACGTGATGAACGCGATAAGGCACTTGAGCAACTGAAGGTGAGGGAAGAGCAGTTGCGCGAAACCAATGCATCGAAGGATAAATTTTTCAGTATCATAGCACATGACCTTAAGAATCCTTTCAGCTCAATTCTGGGATTCAGTGATGTGCTAACGCGTGAATGGGACAATTTTGACGAAAAGGCAAAGCATACCTTTATCAGGAGCATCAGCCTTGCTTCCCAGAGCACCTATCGTCTGCTTGAGAACCTGTTGATGTGGTCGCGTACGCAAACAGGCGGGCTGCGCTTTAATCCGGAGGTAATCGATTTGAGTAATGTCGCCCTGGAGTCTATCAGGGTGGTAGCCGGACAGGCTGAGGCAAAGAGAGTTCAGGTGATCAGTTATATTCCTTTCAATACCGCGGTGGTGGCTGATGAGAATATGCTGCAAACGGTGTTTAGAAATCTACTGACCAATGCTATCAAGTTTAGCTTCCAGGGTGGATTGGTCTCATTGTCGGCTTTCACTGATGACGATTGGTGTCGGATAGAGATTGTCGATAATGGTATAGGCATTACCATAGAAGATCAGGTAAATCTCTTCAGGATTGATCGGAGCGTAAAACAGTCGGGTACTGATAACGAGACCGGCTCGGGTCTTGGCCTATTGCTCTGTCATGAATTAATCAACCAGCATGGCGGAAGAATCTGGGTAGAGAGCGAGCTGGGAAGAGGGAGCCGTTTTAGTTTTATCCTTCCGATACAAAAAGCAAATAATGTTGAATCATGAACCAGTTATCTCCCGGGACACGGATCGACCATGATCGCTATGGTCTGGGTGTTGTAAGTCTTGTTAATCTTACCACCGTTGAAGTTTTTTTTGAAAGGGGCGGCCGCGTTGAGTTTGCTAAAAACAACCTCAATGCAAAAATTCTGAGTCAGCCTGAGAACAGTCAGGGGGCTTCTTCTCAGATTGATGTGCAGCAATTGGCTGCTGCCATTGAGGATGTGTTGGATCGCTACGGTGCGCTTCAGAAGCACATCGAACTTGGAAGGAAGTGGGAGGGTGGCACCCTGCTGCTGCAGCCCGCCAACACAAGCCTGAAACCAAAAGAAATACCTGTGGAGGTATTTTTCCACAAGATTGTGATGGCACGCGACAGGTTGAGGGTTCTTGAGCAGAGCATCAACAGTCATCCGGTGCTCACCGATGAGGAGAAAGTTAACCTTCAGCAATATATCACCAGAATCTACGGCTCATTTACTACTTTCAATATCTTGTTCGAGAACAAGGAGGATTTTTTTAGCGGAGGTAAAGCCGACTGATGGAGATCACAAACAATGGTGCGATCGTTAACTCAGCGCAGTGCCATTTGCTGGGACAGCGGCTATCGGTCGTTACCTTCAGACCGGAATTTTTGAAGCGGCCTTTTCTGGTTTCGCCCATTTCCGAGGAACTTCGAAGTCGAATGTTCTTTTTCTCTGTCGCCATTTGTCATCAGACTTATACCCTTCAAAACAGGGAGATGAATCTGTTTGGGTGGGATTATCTGGAAGACGGTTTTCTGAGAATGGCTCAGACGAAACCGCATTTTCTCGATCCTTCTTTTTTGGTTGAATTGCCGGCTGATCAACTGGCCGATGAACTGGCTTTGTTTTTCAGTTCTGAAGGCTCAGTTGCCTCTTCTACGCTTGACAGGCGGTCGGAGAGGGCTTTCCTGATGAAGGAGTCCGCACGCTTTGTTCATCAGTATTATAACAATTCAGTAAAAGATTTCCTTATTTCGACAGGTAATTGTTTGAAAAACAGTCCTGAGTCCTTTTATGAGCAACTTCGACACGTATTGCCATTTGCTGATCCTCTGTACAAGAAGTCGACCTTTCTGCTTAAATTGCTTATTGATGCCCGGCTTTATCAGATAAATGATCCTGAGAATATCATTCCTGTTATGGATTATCATATGCAACGGGTACTGCTGCGAACAGGATGTGTGGAAATTGTCGATAATGAACTGTTCGGCAATCTTTCCAGTCGTAGGGGGCTTGCTGATGATTCTTCTGTCAGGGAGGCCTCTGTGGAAGCGATGAAGGTCGTTGCCAGGGCATCAGGGCTCAATCCTTTGCTTTTGAATGATGTGTTTTATATGCTTGGACGCAGTTGCTGTCTTGAAGAACCCCTTTGTGTTTCGCATCAGTGTAGTAAGCAGCCGTGCAGTCTTACCCTTACGCTTCATCTTGAATCGCACAACAAATGTCTGTTTACTTCCGTGTGTCGTGGCGAAATCGACTCAGCATACCGGAGACTGTGGCATCCAATGGTGGTCACTCATTACTATTGATCACCCCTGAAGGGTATTTTGTACCTTTGTGCCATGAAAACAATCGTTTATTCCGACCCATTGCCGTTGTTGACTGCAGAAACTGATTACGAAGGTATGACCTATAGCCGGCTTGTGTTCGGTGAAAGGTACTGTGCCGTGATGCTGTCTGATGGCAGGTGCGGAGTCTGTGCAACACTTGGAGTTGCCTCTCCTGTAAGCCTTCCTGCTGTTTTTGTACCCGACTTCGGGACACCTGCCGGCCGTGTGATTACGCAGGCTACCGTGAATGCTGTCTTTAATATACACGACGGAATGAGTGACAATACAGATATCGGTGCTGCCATCCTTGCTTCTGGTTTTCGCTCGATGGTGATGATTGGGTATTTTTGTCCGCTTATTGCCCCCCTGCGCGAGGCTGGTATAGGGTTGACTATTTTTGACCCTGCAGTTGACCAATCGATGGTAAGCCCCCCGGAACAACTGCCCGATGCTATTGCCGGTTGTCATCTTTTAATGGTTACGGCCACTTCGATCACCAATAACACCTTTGTGTCGCTTATGGAGCAAGTCACTGATGGAACAGAAGTTTGGCTTGTCGGTCCTTCTACGCCACTGAGCCCATTGATGTTCAGCCAGTATCCTGTAACCCGTCTCTTTGGTACCCGCTTTGCAGCAGGAAATCATGCTTTATTAAACCTGGTGGAAGAAGGGTATGGAACAAGAGGCTTTAACCGAACAGGGGATAAGGTGATGATTGTTAGTTGATATTAACACGAGTTTGTTATTTAGTATTTGATTTTAAGCCTAAACTATCACCTCGGAACTCAGAATTCAAGACTTCTGACTCAATTTATTGAATTTTTTACAAATGAAATATCCCTGGCTTCGTGTTGTTGGATTTTTATTGTTGTTCTACCTGATTATACGGGGCGTGTTGTATTTGATGGTGTCAACTGTGGGTGGCGACAATAAGACTGTTGATCGTCACAGTAATGTATACATTATCAGTTCTGAGGAGTGTGGAGAGAGGTCTGCTGATGAGCTTTTTCTGTTGCTGAAGGATCAATCGGACTTTGAGGTGGAGCTTATAACACCGACAGCCTTCATGGCGCTTCCGATAACGCCTGGCGCAAAGATTGTTGTTCCACCTGCCTGTGGGCCATACTGTTGGAATTATTTAGGTCAGCCGATAGTGAACCGTTTACGTGATTGGGCTGATACCGGGGCCTTGGTGTTGACTTTTAGCCAGATACCTGATATGGCAAAATTTCAGGCTGGTAATGTGTTGATTAGCCATGGTTTTTATCAGGTGAATCTCACGCTTTCTCCTGACAGCATCGTGCTATGGTTTGATGAGGTAGATATCGATTCTGCAGATTCCGGAGTGGGAGTTCTTGCGAGTGTGCGTTTCGGGAAATATAATGTACCTGTCATCTGTGTCGCAGTTCAAGGCAGAGGAGTACTGATTTCCTGTCTTGCCCGCCCTCAGGTGACAGCGGGGGCTGAGAAGATGGTAAGCCAGCTACTTAGAATTAGAAATGGAGCAACTTTGCAGACAAAGAATCTTTGCGCTATCGTACCAATGGTTTTCGATTCGCTAAGGACCAGTCAGGTGAATATACAACTACAGACCTTGCTGACTGGTGTCCCTTCGGCACAGGTCGTTGCTATCACCTGGCTTGCAGAGCACCCTTATCCCATGGCACGGTATGCCATCGCTCCCTTACTGTTTAGTGCAGATCAAACGGTAGTGGCTGCCGCTGCTGATGCCCTTACCCGGTTACATGCACTGAATGCCATCGAACCCCTGAAGGCGGCCATACAGTTACAATCGCCTGAATTGCGGCCTCTGCTGCGTAAGGCTGAACAGTCACTTACCAGCTGCCTGCATCAGGATTAGGTGGACCGGATGAACCAAAACGATTGATGATTTTTTCTGTAAATGGATGTATTACCTTAGTGAATTAATTTGCAACGATGTTATTAAACATACTTCAACAACCTTTAGCCGGATTGCCTCTGCAGGAGTGGATAGGTTATCTGGCCTCCCTGATGATTCTTATCGGGATGACGATGAATTCGGTGCGCCGGCTTCGCTGGATTAATCTGGGCGGTAATGTTCTGTTTGCATGTTATGGCTTTCTGATTGGTAGCTTGCCGGTAGGTCTGATGAATACCCTGATCGGAATGGTAAACATCTTTTACCTGACGAAGCTATACAACAAAAAGGAATCTTTCCGATTGCTGCCGGTGCAGTTAAGCAACCGTTACCTTAAAGCTTTTCTTGAATTTTATCAGGATGACATTAATAAGTTCTTTCCTGGTTTTAAATTCAATCCTGATATGTATAACCGTGCTTATGTTGTTCTTCGTGATATGACGGTAGCTTCTGTTATCCTGGGTAATGCCGGTGAATCCGGGACCTTGCGGGTTGAGCTTGATTATGCTATTGCCGCTTATCGCGACATGAAACCAGGGGGCTATGCCTTTGGCCCTGCTGGAGGCGGACTCTCGTCAGAGGGTTTTAAGTTGATTCAGACAGTGGCGCTGACGAGTGCGCATGAGAAATATCTGAAGAAATGTGGCTTTGCTCCTAATGCCGATAAAACGTGTTGGCAACAGACGATAGGCTGATCTGTGGTATTGGGGTTTTCTATGGACAAAGAATCACAGAACAAGAGAATCTCGTCCCGATAGCTATCGTGAGCCAAAAGCCAAAGTCAAAGCCAATCTTCCAATGATAGTTTGTTAGTCTCTATTTTATCCCCTTTACCATCCTGTTTCGTTGTTGCATGTCATTTCTCAGTACGACATCATGGAAACCCAATTGATTGAGTAATTCGACGGTGGCCGGGCCAAAGGCCTCATTGATTTCAAATAACAGTATTCCCCCCTCATTCAGTGCGGGGAGCGCGTATTCTCCGATGCGGTGATAAAAGCGCAGGGGGTCGTCATCGGGCACAAACAATGCCAACGTTGGTTCATGGTTTAATACATCAGGCTGCATCAGCGTTTTTTCGCTTTCCCTGACATAAGGAGGATTTGAAACAATCAGGTCGAACCGGCCTTCCGGGCCGCCAACAGGTAGTTGAAAGATGTCAACCTGAATGAACTCAACCGCTGCGGCATGCATTTCAGCATTACGGCGCCCGGTTTCAAGAGCATCAGCAGAAATATCGATTGCTACAACTGAGAGATCGGGTCGCTCAAGCTTCAGTGTGATAGCGATGCAACCACTACCTGAACCAATGTCAAGAATTCGCCGGCCATAGTCCGACAGTTCCAGTGCCCAGGCAACCAGTTCCTCCGTTTCACGTCTTGGAATCAATACCGAAGGGGAAACACTGAAGGGACGGCCATAGAACCAACCTTTACCCAACACGTATTGAACCGGTTCGTGTCCGGCAATCCGCTTGAAGGCAAAATGGACGGTTAGTAATTCTGATTCACTTAACCTATAATCACTTTCGGTCAACATCTTTAGCCTGTTGATACCCAACTTCTCTTCGATCACCCACCCGACGAGGGTAGCCGCTTCAGTTTTGTCGAAATGTTGTTGAAGATACTGCCGGTAATAAGATACGACATCGGCCAGCCGGTTTGATGCTACCTGCATTTGAATTTCTGTATTAAAGGCGCTAATTTACTACCTTTATCCCGCATTTTGCACTACAATATCATACCGGAATGAGTCATACAATAGTTTATGTCGTCGCGGGTGAACAGGGTTCAGGGAAAAGTACCCTGATGATGCAGTTATTGCAGGAAGCCCGCGGGCATGGTCTACGTTGCGGGGGCTTTTTGGCCAGGGGTTACTGGAACAACAACAAGAGAACGGGTTTCGATCTGCAACTTATCGATTCAGGACATTTACTTCCTTTTTGCCGCGATAACCAGTTACCGGGTTGGGAACCATTGCGCCGGTTTTTCTTTTCACCTGAGGCGCTTCAAACCGGTATCAGAGAAATGAAAGCAATGCGCAATCAGGAAATAGATCTGTGGCTTATAGATGAGATCGGTCCCATTGAGCTAAAAGGGGCGTTGTGGCATGATTTCTTTTTTGACCTGATCAGAAACCACAGGGTGCCGGTGGTTGTAAGCATGAGGCCGGCACTGATAGAAGAAATCTGTAATTATTTTGAGATAGATAAGTATGTGGTTCATTCCGTAGGAGAATTAACGGCAACAGAAATACTATCTGAAATCACGGCACGGCAGGAAAAATAGAAGTTTATTTGATCTGGATTAAGGTTGTTTGCGTGTCGGCCAGCCAAAGCTGAAAGAGATTCAGCAATTTGGAAATTTCCGGTTTTCGTCCCGATAGCCATCGCCCCAATGGTTATTGGCGATTTTTAGCAGGGAGTCTTTTGGTAGAAACAAGCCATGCCTTGTCTCTGCTAAAATGATATCGTCTCCAATCCATAAATTCCAATCAATATCAGAGAATATTGCATCAGACGGATGCCGGACATTTCAGCTTCTGTAAGGATGTGCAAAATGTATCATTTTTTTAAATCGACCGTAGATCGACCGTAGATCAACCGTAGATCAACCGTAGATCAACCGTAGTTTAAGCGTCCAGCTAAGGTCGATCTTTGCTTGATTTTCGCATGATTCTTGTTCTATATTCTTTTAATTGCATAATGTATGTAAGGCAAGAATTGTGCCAGAGCAAGCTGCCTTTTTTTGATGGATAGGAGAGAAGTGTCTTTTTTTTATGGCTATGCCTTCAGGAAACGCTAAAGCCCATAGCTGTTAACATTGACTGCCGGCGCGTGATGTTGGCAACGCGATTGCTTCAAGGATGTCCACAGAGTTAAGAATGATTTCGCTATATAATCAGACCTTGCCTCATGGTCGCTATCTGAAGCCAAAGCCATAGTTTATGAGCGAAAAACTAATAGTAAATCCTGAGTATTGGATTAACCTTCCATCAATCCCCTGCCTGTTTTTGTGATTTTTCCGGCAGCCTTCAGGTCGGTAACCAAGCGGTCGAGTACACCATTTACAAACATCTTGCTGTTTGGCGAACTGTAGATCTTGGTCAGTTCGATGTACTCATTCATGGTGACTTTGATGGGGATGGAGTTAAACTCGGTGAGTTCGCACAGAGCCATTTGAAGGATCAGGATGTCCATGATTGAAATGCGGTCGGCTTCCCAGTTCTCGGCACGTTCAGCAATCTGTGCAAGGTATGGCTGGCGGTTGATCAGTACTTTGCGGAAAAGGCGCAAAAGGTAATCGCGGTCATCATCCTGATGCGTAGAGTCGGTTTTCAGCATTGAGGGCAAGGGAGCAAACTCATCCGAATCGGGTGTCATTTCCCGCAGGTAGCGGTCGGTGACATAAGCAGCCATGAAGTAATCATTTTCAGGAAACATGATCGACTCTTCGCAGGTTACTTCCATATCGCCCTGATTGTCGGCCACGTAATGATACATCCTTCCAATCACATCTTTATCGATAAAGCGGAACAGATCGTTGTTTTCAAACGACTCGCTGCCCGTGATGGTGATAGTCTCTGTCTGTGCATCAGTAGCCCAAAAGATATTTTTTTCTTCAAAAAGGAACTGTACGACGGGCATCGGGAAGATGATGTCGTTGAACAGGTGGCGGACAACATCACGGTGTTCGTTGAACCCAACCGTTGGAGCCGACATATATTTTTTGTAAAAGTCAGCCTCACGTAGTTTGTTGTGAATTTTTCTGATTACATCATCATGATCGCGCCATGAGATTTTTAACTGATCGATGCTGCGGTTGATGGCTCTGTTCGCACGGAGGCTCCCGATAAATGGATTTTCAATAAAACGAAGGTTGGGATTGATATCCTCGGCTGTGGGAAGGTGCTTCTGTTTCCCTTCGTCAATTCTTTTTTCGGCAAAATCGGCCACTTCAAAGAGTAGCGAAAAGTGGTGAACTGTCAGTTCGAGAATCCGATCGATACTTTGGAGCAATTGGCGTTCGGCCTGATCCATGCGATCGTTTTCTGATTGAATGAAGGCATACAGTGATTGCAACACCTTGATTCGGAGATGACGGCGACTAAGCATAAGCGACGAAGGAACGTTAATAAAATGGAGTGCAAAAGTAAGAAATTTACCGGTGCCCGGAACGCTTTTCCTAGATGTTTGCTGTTGTAATCCTGAAATATCTTTTAGATTTAGCTGCAAGTATCAAAGAATGTGTATTTTATTGTTGAACTATGATGAGTTTTCAGATGTGTAATTTTTTATCATCGGGTTGCTAACCCGGGTTGAATAGTTGGATTTTCCTGACAATCTTTTATGGGGCTGATTCTGTGCAACCATAAAAACAATTGATTGAGGGGGAGGCTTTGGCATAAAACGTCAGCTATTTGAATTCGAAACGATTGTTCTTTTTTCTTTTGATGAATCAGCACTGCTTTATAAAGTTGTACCTTTGTCCCGAAGTTACGATTAAACTGTTTTATGGGAAAAGTAATCGCTATTGCGAATCAAAAAGGCGGTGTCGGGAAGACCACCACTGCCATCAATCTGGGCGCCAGCCTCGCTGTTCTTGAGTACCGCACACTCCTTGTGGATGCCGATCCTCAGGCTAACGCTACATCCGGTGTGGGTTTTGATCCTAAAAACATCAAGACAAGTATCTATGAGTGCATTATTGACAATGCCGATCCAAAACAAATCATCCTTCAAACCACTACTCCCAATCTCGACATAATTCCGGCTCATATTGATCTGGTAGGTGCTGAAATCGAAATGATAGGGTTGCCTAATCGTGAGTATATGATGAAGAAGGTGATTGATCAGGTAAAAGATGATTACGACTTCGTGATTATCGATTGTTCTCCCTCACTTGGATTGATTACCGTAAACTCTCTGACGGCTGCCGACTCGGTCATCGTTCCGGTACAATGCGAGTATTTTGCGCTCGAGGGTTTGGGAAAATTACTGAATACCATCAAAATTGTTCAGTCGCGGCTGAATACAGCCCTCGATATCGAAGGGATACTTCTGACGATGTACGACAGCCGGCTTCGTCTGTCAAAGCAGGTGGTTGAAGAGGTGAAAACTCACTTTCAGCAGATCGTTTTCGATACCCTTATTACAAGAAATACCCGTTTGAGTGAAGCTCCGAGCTATGGCGAGACCATCATCATGTTCGACGCCAACAGCACTGGTGCTGTAAATCACCTGAATCTGGCACGTGAGATTCTTCAGAAAAATAATCTTGCCAATACAAAACAGCCGAACTAGAACCATGACGCAGATGAAACCAAAAAAAAGTGCACTTGGAAGAGGTCTGAGTGCTATCCTTGAAAGCCCTGAAACCGATATCACCTCGAGGGATATTTCAGGTGAATTTGTCGTTGGCGCTGTAGCTTCAATCGAAATTAATAAAATAGAGGCCAATCCCTTTCAACCCCGTAATGAGTTTGAAGAACTCGCCTTGCAGGAACTCTGTGAGTCGATTAAACAGCAGGGGATTATCCAGCCCGTCACGGTACGCAAGCTTGGGTATGATAAATACCAGCTTATTAGTGGTGAGCGGCGTCTGAGGGCCTCTAAAATGGCCGGCATGACCGATATCCCGGCCTATATCCGTGTCGCCGATGATCAGCAGATGCTGGAAATGGCATTGATCGAAAATATTCATCGCGAAGATCTGAATGCCATCGAGATTGGGATCAGCTACCAACGCTTAATGGAGGAATGCAGTCTTTCGGTCAACGATATGGCTGATCGTATCGGACAAAATCGTTCCACCATCACTAACTATATCCGGCTTTTGAAACTGCCCCCTGAAATTCAGGTTGCCATCCGCGACCATCAGATTACGATGGGTCATGCCCGAGCATTGATTACTGTAGACAGTATGGAACAACAACTGTTGCTTCTGCGCGATGTGATCGGGCAGGATTTGTCGGTTCGTGATGTCGAGAACCGGGTGAAAGAGATTAACCAACCTGCCGTGAAAACCTTTAAGCAACCTGCAGAGAAATTGTTGCTTCCTGATCGGTTTATCGAAGCGCGGAATAGCTTAAGTGAGAAAACAGGTACGAAAATTGAGATTAAACGGAACCAACGGGGTAGGGGGGCTATCAGCATCTCGTTCCGCAGCGACGAGGAGTTTAATCGCATCCTTTCGCTATTTCAATGACCGCCAGACGCTTTATTCGTATAATTATTTTCATCCTGATGATGACCACAGGGTCGGTTGCCGCGCAGGTTACCGACCCTGTTGTTGCCGATTCAGCAAATAGAAAGCAGTTCACAGCGCCGGTTGTCGCTCCCGATACCAGTACTGCCACCTCTGTTGTCATTAAGCGGAAGCGGTCTGATTCGCCGACAGGCGATACTGCTGCCGTTAAGATCCATTCAGCTAAACGTGCAACCCTATATTCTATGGTACTGCCTGGTCTGGGGCAGGCTTACAACAGAAAGTACTGGAAGATACCCGTTATTTACGCCGGCCTGGGAGGATTGTTATACATGGGTATTCAAAATAGCAACGAGTACCGGCGGTGGCACGAAGCGTACCTCTACAAGGTAAATAAAGATACCTATCCCATCGACAACGAACTTGTCGACAAGTATGATGCGACCCAACTGAAGAGCCAAAGTGATTATTACCGGCGAAATATAGAACTTACCTACATCTTTGGCTCCCTGCTTTATATTCTCAATATGGTGGATGCCACTGTAGATGCCCACCTTTTCAACTATGACATCTCAGATGACCTTACATTCCGTTTTATTCAGGCTCCTATGGAGCAACAGGCAATGACCACTCCTTTTATACAGCCGCTTCCGCCTGTTCAGGGGCTGACGGTCACCTGGCGTTTCTGATACTTCATCGTTAATCCCTTTCAAGATTTATGAATCTTCTACTGGCCGAGAACCTGACACATACCGTCGGAGAGAAAACCTTATTCCGAAACATTACCTTTGGTATCGACCAGGGACAGAAAACTGCGCTGATCGCTCGCAATGGAACAGGAAAAACTACCCTGCTAAACCTACTTGCCGGTATTGAGCCTCCTGACGAAGGCCTGGTGTCGAAGCGGAATGGCCTGCGTATGGCTTATCTGCCTCAGAATCCACCTATCCCGGCCGGCATCACAGTTGCTGAATATCTGTTTGCCGGCGACCATCCTGCCACTGCGGCTATGCGACGCTATGAGGTTTGTCTTGAACTCTACCGGAAAGACCATTCTACTGAAACAGAAAAGGCACTTGAAGAGGCTACTACGCTGATGGATGTCCATCAGGCCTGGGATTTTGAAAGCCGGGCCAGGGAAATAGCCGACAGGTTAGGTATCACCCAATTTGATCAATTGGCCGACAACCTTTCGGGCGGACAGCGTAAAAAGGTTGCTCTTGCAGCCGTACTCCTGGCTGAAGCGGAATTTTTAATTCTCGATGAACCGACTAACCATCTCGACATCGAGATGACACAATGGCTCGAGAGTTATCTTTCACGTGAGAAAATGACGCTTTTGGTGGTTACCCACGACCGTTATTTTCTGGATGCCGTGTGTAACGATCTGATAGAACTTGATGGCGGGAAAATTTACAGGTACAAGGGTGGTTATAGTGAGTTTCTTTCCAGACGGGAGGAGCGGATGGCAGCCGATGCCGCATGGCGTGAAAAAGCCATGAACCTTTATCGTACCGAACTGGAATGGATGCGCAGAATGCCTCAGGCAAGAGCCACCAAAGCCCGTTCGCGTGAAGATGCATTCTATGACCTTGAAGAGAAACTTCAGCGTCAGGGTGACAAACATTCTGACAGGGGGTTTGCCGTTAATATGCAGCGTATGGGGCGCAAAATATTGGAGATGAATAATGTGAGTAAGGCTTTCGGTGATCTTACCATTCTCGATCGGTTCTCCTATACATTTAAGCGCGGCGATAAAATTGGTGTGGTTGGCCGTAATGGCGCCGGCAAGACGACACTGTTGAGAATGATCATGGGAAAATTGGCGCAGGACAGTGGCACAATCGATGCAGGTGAAACCATCGCCTTTGGTTATTTTGAACAGGATGGATTAAAACTGCCCTCACATGAAAGGGTTATCGATCTTGTAAAGGCCATCGCTGAGGAGGTAAAAACTGGTGATGGCTCAATGGCAGCCCCTCAGTTTCTGAATTACTTTGGAATTGGTTACGACGTTCAATACGCACCCTACTCACAACTTAGTGGTGGTGAGCGCCGGAAACTAAGCCTGCTGATCACGCTCATGCAAAACCCCAATTTTTTGATACTCGATGAGCCAACCAACGACCTCGATATTCAGACATTGAATTTGCTCGAAGATTTTCTTCTTGATTTTCCGGGTTGCGTATTGGTCGTTTCGCACGATCGTTATTTTCTTGACCGGGTAGCCGACCATCTCTTCGTACTTGATGGTGTGGGTGCACTCAAGGATTTTCCTGGCAATTACAGTGGATACCGGGAATGGAAAAAGGAGCAGGAGCGACAGGCTGCCGAAGAACTGAAAAACCAGACAAAAAAACCAGAAGTTGAATCTGCCCGTCAGGCAAAGCTTGTTAGCAAACCCACCTGGGCCGAGAAAAAGGAATATGAACAACTGATAATCGACATCGCACGTCTGGAAAAGCGCAAGTTGGAGCTGTCTGATTGTATGAACAGCGGCACAGGTTCACCCGATCAGTTGATGGGATGGTCGACGGTTTATGGCGAAGTCGTTGCCGAACTCGACACCTGTGAACTCCGCTGGTTAGAACTCGATGAGAAAATGTAAGGGATCAAAATTTAGGGATTGGTACTGATGAATATCGGGGGCCAAAGCCAAAGCCCCATAGCTGTGGGGCTTGACATTAACATTGACTGCTGGCGCGTGATGTTGGCAGTGCGTTTGTTTCACAGAGAACCGCACATAGAGACGCACGGCCGTGCGTCTCTACGTCCCCCAAACTTCCCTCTAATATACTAGACTCCAGTTGAAAAGATATATGAAAAACAGCTTTAGTCCTTCTTCATTATAATGTGGATCTATTGAAGACCTGATTGTCAGTATTCTTTAAGTATAATAATTGTTACTTAATCGTCCTTAAACAATTATTGAACAGTTTTTAGACATTGGTATGAGTTATGAAAAGGGGCACCTTCGATTTTTAAACGCGGGCATTTATACTTATTGTTTAAAATTATTTAACCCTGAACTGTCAACTACGGAAATAGGTTAACTTGAGCAATGCTGCATAGAGGTATAATACAATGGGCAGCTGCAAAAAAAAGGCCACCTTAAGGCAGCCTTTGTATAATCTGGAGCAGATATTTTATTTCGATTCCTGAGCTTTAAAGGCATCCATGTCGAATGTGAGACTGAACCGAAGGGTATTGTCGAGAGGGTTACGTTGGTCGGTACTCACTAGGTATGAGAAATCAAGTCCAAACACGTTGTAGCGGAGGCCGGCACCGAAGGTGAAAAACTTGCGATCACCCTTATCTGCACTTTCGTGATGATAACCACCTCTGATGGCAAACTGTTTGTTGTACCAATATTCAACGCCCACAGCCCAGGTGATTTCTTTCAACTCTTCGCTGAAACCATCAGGAGCATCATAGAATGATTGTAACATCCCCTGAAAAACAGAAACATTATCATTCATACCTCTCAGGATAGGCGTTTCATTGTTAACATCCACGCCGGTATCATAAATCGGGGGTGTAGGGACGAGCAGTTTGGTAAACTCAACCGTGCCTGTAATCGTATTAAAGTTATCGATATTATAGGTGAAGGCAGGGCCAATACGTAGCTGGGTGGGGATAAAGTCTTTTTCTATATCACTGGTATAGCTGATTTTTGAACCAATGTTGGCAATGTTAACCCCCAACGCAAACTGACCCGACTGTCCGGAGGAGAAGTCGATAGGTTTACGGTAATAGATTGAAACATCGGCAGCAACAGAAGTCCCGGCGTGGGTTTCTACATTTCCGGATCCGACTGACTGGCCCTGAGTCAGGTTTGAATAGATAAATTTTGCCGAAACAGCTCCTGACAGATGATCGGTAAATAAACGTGAGTAGGTCCCCTGAATGGTGAACTCGTTGGGTTTGTATATGCCTTTATCCGCTCCTGAGGCATCGGTAAATTGAATTTCGCCCAGCGAAAAATATCTGAGGGAACCGGCAATTGTCTGACGTTTGTCTAGTTTGTAGTAACCCGTAAGATAACCGAGGCCGATGTCATCAACGAGTTCTTTTAGCCAGGGGCTATATGAGACTGAAAATCCCATTTGTTTGTCAATGAAAGCGTATTTTGCAGGATTCCAATGCATGGAGTTTACATCAGGGTCGGTAGCTACACCGGTTTCTCCCATTGAGCCACCACGGGCATCAGGTGCAATCAGCATAAAAGGCACGGCAGTTGTGATGGCCAGGGGACGATATACATTCGATTCCTGCGCCCGGACCATCTGGCTGTTCAGGGAAAGACCGGCTATCAGAGCCAATGAAAAATATTTCAGTTTGAAACGCATAGGATAATTAGTTTTCCTCTTAGAGATGTGTTTGTACGGTTATTAACGTAGTGTTTCCAAAAAAGTATGCAAAACTAAGGAATATTTCTAAAAAATCATTTCAACAGGGATCAGTCCCTTTCAATATAGAGTTAAGGAGTGACCGCTTTAATAAGTTTAAAACCGGCTGAAACAGAATTTCCTTCTTTGTCAATCAGTATGATACGAGCAGGATATACACCATAAGGTACCAGGGCATTTGAATTGTTTTTTCCATCCCAGGTAATACTGACCATTTTTCCGGTATTTGCTTCTGGAGTCGTCGTATTTAAGTACACCAGCCGTCCTGACAGATCATAAATCTGAAGAGTGGCTGTAAGATCATTGTTATTGTTGTTAAGGCTGAACCAGATGGTTGTTGTTTCGGTAAAGGGATTGGGCCTTACCGATATGTCAGAAAATGAAATTTCAGAAGTGCTTTCGCCAATATAAAAACTCAGAGTCAGGGATGCTGCATTGTTATTGATATCGAAAGCTCTGAGCACCAGAGTGTGAACTCCACTGCTTAAAGTAGGGAGCATAATGCTGAGGCTTCCGGAGCGAGGATTGTCGAGGGTGGGTTGAAAGTAACTGTTTAACACGATGGTAGCGCTTGACAGGTTATCGATCACAGCAGTGATATCGTGGCCGAAACCGAGTCCGGCGAAATTTACTCCGAGATTATCGCTGATGTCGGCAATGAGCAGGGGGGTCTGATTGACTTTATCCCCGTTTCTAAAAGAGCGGTCATCAAGCCAGGCCTGAATAACGGGTGGTTGGTCGTCGGCCAACCCCTGAGGGTCTGAGCCTTCAAAGAAGAGTCTTTTTTCATGTCCTGTAGCGTCATCGGTTGAGTCGGTGGCATAGAGGCTTAGCAACGGGTAACCACCAGCCATTTGCATATCTCGGGGAGCTATAAAGGTGAACCTAAACTTCCCATTTTCAACGGTAGCCCTTCCTTGAATCAATTGCTGATTCGTAACAGGGAAAGTAAAGGGTTTCGATTTCGGGTCGTTGACGAGAGTCGTAGTATTCATTGGTTTATCGTAGAGCCTGTATGCGAGTACACCGTTGAAATTACCAAGCAGACTGGCTGATGGTGAAATTACTTCTCCTTCAACCGTGATTTCTGACAGGGCTTTCAGTGTACTTTGGAAATTGTTGATGGGTGTCTCGTTTACTGTCGTAATGCGGATACGGTTGACAGGGAAGTCTGGCCTTAGTGCAGGATCGCCCAGCAAGGTGATGTTACGCATCCTTGAATCGTTCTTATTGGCATTTTTCGATAGCCTGATAAGGTCACCAAAGGTATAGTCACGAGGTTTGCTGTTGGCAAACCATATCTGATAAAGAGATTCGTTCAGGTAGAAGTTGATGGTTGAATAGGCTAGTCGTGTGGTAGTAATCAGACCTATTCCACCGCCATTGGGATTGAGGAGTACTCTTTCACCGGCTGAGAGAAGACCGGGATCATCGAAGCGGCTGAATTCACATGTTGCCGTGATAAAGAGCGGCAGCCCGTTGTAGTTATCCCATGCTTCAATATCGGGTATCTCAAGAACTTTTTCTTCGCTCCATCCAAGCTCACCACCATGTCCGGTATAGTTTACCACCTGGCAACCATCATTCACGTATTGGTTAAGAGCAGACTGGGCTTCCGGATAGCGGTTGCCTGAGGGTGTTGAGGTCTGGACATATGCATCGAGGTAAACCTTGTTTATCACCTGTCCGGGTAACAGGGTGTCGATGGCCAATGCCAACTTGTGGGACTGGTCGATATGGGCGTTGGAATCTTCATCGTCGGCAATGAAAGTAAAACGGTTGCGCCAATCACCAAAGGATTTGGGCTGTTGAGTGAGGTAAAACTCGATTTTGTCGACCACTTCCTTGCTTTGTTTAATCGTTGATACAGGAAACCTTCCGATTCCTAAGTCGAGAGTCCCATTGGCTGAATCGCCCTCTCCCTCATCGAGTAATCCGAAGAAATCGTCAGTCACATAGCTTGTTCCCAGATTGAAAGATTCGAGCGACTCGTATGCGGGAATCAGATTCTGATTATTTGGAATGCGATTGAGCGGGTCGTAGCTTCCGTCACCAAAAAGCAGGAGGTATTTTGGTGCATTACCCTGCGAAAGTCCACGATCGTACAGCATACGCATAAAGCCTCTGATTGCCATCGGGTCTGCGATTCCTCCGCCAAATTCGTTGATTACCTGTTCAATGGGGATTACCCGACATGAAAGGTTGCTGTAATTATGATGCAAACCAGCCAGACGTTCTGCTTCGCTTATTAGGGAATCGGGTGTAATAATGATATAATCGACAGGTTGAAGAGCATGGAGATTTTGATTGGGTACAGGTTGGTTAAATTCCGGGGTGTATTCATCGCCATCCTCAAAAACAACAAAACGGTGCAATGCAGTCGTGTTCATTCTGATACGGCCGGTATTCAGTTCGTTGTCGAAAACATAATTACAATTGTATGTGGAATCGGATTGGGTGACATCCCATATATGTTGACTGCCTGTCAGGTTGCTGAAAACCACTTCCGGAATTTTTAACGATTCACGTTCGGGGCTGTAAAATACAGGCATTTGATTGTTAGTGTATTGCAATTTCCGGGTTACCTGTAGTGAAAAGTAATCGAGGTAGCCTACAGGACTTGATCCTGCCATATCATACCAGATAGATACATTGATGTTGTCAGAGGAAGGAAAAAAACCTTGAGCCTTCGTGGCTGGTACACCCGTAAAATAGAAAAGATCATTGCCATTCAGTCCTTTGATAACGGTTTTAATAAGCTGAGATCCGTTGACACCTGCATAGAAATTGCTGGCCGTATTGGACCATCCGGCTACTGAAATTTCGATAGTGGCTGCAGACGTTAACACAGTATTCGGGAAATTCAGATTGAACTGGCGGGGTTCAGTGGACCGGAAGAGTTGCTTGCTTACCCACGTACGTCCTGTTCTGCTGACTGAAAGACTGTCGGGTTTAAAATAGTAGAAGTCGGGGAAGGTTGATACGATGTGGGTAGGGTCGTTGGTTACATTGTTTTTGATTGTAACCCTTGAGGGGGCTTCATCATCAATATTAAGGAAATAGGGCACTTCAGTGGCATAAGGATTTTTATTTTGTTTAAATTTCTTTGAACTGGTGTTGTATGTCCAGCGTTGGGGTCCATTTGCCCAGAACCGGATGTAGTCACCCTGATCAAAACTGCCATCTTCGCCACCCGATATCTCAATTCCTACCGATAGCAAATCATCAGGGAAGGAAGCCTTGTTGGCTTCGGGAATTATTGCGCCTCCGTTGCCATACAGTCCAATTCTGGCAGGGTCAATACCAGAAGGATCGATACCCCAGACAACAAGGTCGTTGTAGGTGATTTTGTAAATACCATCCGAGGATATCATCAGTCGGTACCATGTCCCGGTGGCCAGTTTTGATTGCTCTTTCCAGATGATACCTGAAGCTTGTTTTAAACCCTGTCCGTCGTCCTGAGTATCTATAATCAGATCGAACGACCGGATCAGGAAAATTTTTCCGTCCGCAGTTTTGACTATTGGAATAAACCCGATCTCCAGTGAATGCGTGCCGCGATCAATACTACGGGTAATTATTGGATTCACATGATCAGGCACGAGCGCTGAATCTTCAGGCGACAGCGTGACTCCGGGAAGCGGTTCCATCAGGACGATATTTTCGACTCGCGCATTCGCGGTTGTCTGTGGCATAATGTCGGCCAGTTGCCAGATAAAAACAGGCAGTGTCTCTGCATAATCGCGTATACCGAAACCTGTAAAAATTGGTAACCCTTCACTGATAGTTGTCGTTGCTGACGGATACTTCCAATCCAGTGTTTTGCTGATCTTCAGCTCGGCTGCAAAGGAACCTGTTGCCAGTACCGTTAGGATAACCAGCAAATGAAATTGATAGATTTTTTTCATGACAGATAGGTCTAAACTAGGGTTTCAAAGATACTCTTTTCTTGGTCAGATGTGAAGCAATTGTTCCATCTCTTTGTATAACAATTGTAAAAGAGATTGAGGACTCCGAACGGGACTACATGGTAGCGTAACAGGTTTTCTATTGAAGGCATCTCGCTTTTTTCAAAATACTTTTCCCGATTTAATCAGGCGCCCAGTGCCTTCGGTGCTGGTTCCATCGGATGCGGTCGCCCTGATACGATAAATATAAAATCCACCGGCGATTGCTTGCCCGTTGCCCCCGCGGCCATCCCATTCGATGGGAGGAGTATGGAATCCGCCGGCCGGAATTGTACGCCGAATCACCGTCATTCGTTGCCCAACCAGGTTAACGATCTCGATTTCTACATTGAGATCAGAATTCTGACTGTTGTGCTCGAATACGAAGTTTGTAATGTTGGTAAAAGGGTTTGGGTAATTGGAAATATTCTCTATGACGAGCGTCCCTGAAGGGTTCACGACAAATGAGATAATAGCTGTTGCCGGGTTATTTTGAACATCCCAGGCAGTCACTTTAAGGGTATGTAATCCCGGACTCAGGTTATATAACGGATAGCTGATCATGCCGCTTTTGTATGTGTTCACATCGGCGCGATAGAAGTCGTTGAGTATGTATGGTGAATCTGTTTGGCCGTCGAGAATTGCGGTGATGTCGTGACCTATACCGGCACCTGAGACATTGATCCCGCTTTCGTCGTTCAGATATGCTAACAGAACAGGATTTTCGTCGGTGATCCCACCATCGATAAAGTTTTGGTCGTTTATGAAAAGTGAAATGACTGGTGGCTGGTTGTCCTGAATGAAATTTTTGCTGTAGCCCCCAATAAGAAAGTCATGATCCCATCCGGTTGCATCAGTCTCAGCCGACCTGGCATAGAGGCTCAGACGTCCGCTTCCGTAACGGAATTCAATATCGCGGGGGACGATGAAAGAAAACTCAAATTCTCCATTTGCTATGTTAGTTTGTCCTTTGTAGAGGACATTTTTCTGAAGGGAGAACGTATAACTGGGACTATCGGGATCGTTGCTCAGGGTTGTGATATTTTGAGCCTTATCGAAAACGGTAGGGAACACTTCCCCATTGAAGTTTGTCATGGTTGTCCCTGAGGCGTCGGTTATTTTTCCTTTGATAATTATTTCATCAAGTGCACTGATGGTGTCAGCCGGAAGACCTGTAAGTCCATATTCGATTGATGTTGCTTCGGCATAATATTCAGGAAATGCAAGCTTCATGGCAGGATCGCCGATAAGGATGAATTTCCTTCCATTAAGGTTGCTCCCATTCAATTGTTTTGATTTTAGAACTGCTTCACCAAGAGTGAGGTATCCATCGGATGTGCGGGCCAGCAAAACCGAAAGAAAAGCTCTGTTGAGTGATTCATTGGAGCCGCTATACGTCAGGCGTGATGTGGTAAACAATCCGATACCTCCGCCATTGGGATTGGTGAATACTTTTTCACCTGCTGATTCCCTGAGAGGATCGTCGTAGCGGCTAAATTCACAGGTAGCAGTTATAAAGAAGGGTAAGTTGTCCAGATTATGCCAGCTATTGATGTCGCTGATCTGGAGAACGCGTTCATGAGCCCATCCCAGTTCACCGCCATGCCCGGTGTAGTTTATAATGAGCGCTCCATTTTCCACGCGTCGGTTAATGGCATCAGAAACTTCAGGATAACGTTGGCCGCCTGGAGCCGACACCTGTTGATAGGCGTCGAAATAGATTTTGTCGATGTTCATCTGCCGGTAGGTAGTGTCGATCATCCGTGCCATGTTATCGCTTTGTTTTACATGAGTGTCACTGTCCTGGTCGTCAGCTACAAAACAGATCACATTACGCCAATCGCGCATATTCTCGTTGGTCATCTCCTGGTAACCGATAATTTTGTTAATCATTGACTGCGCTTCTTCGCTACTCTTGGCCAGCAAACGGCCAATGCCAACGTCAATATAGCCATTACAATCTTGCCCTTCGGTCACGTCAAACAACCCGAAGAAATCGTCTGTTGCATAGGAGTTGGCCGGGCTGAGCGAGATGGTTGATTGCCACGTGGGGACGAAGTTGTGGTTTACTTCCAGTGTGTTAAGATAGTCGTAAGATGCATCCCCCAGCATGAGTACCCACCTGAGTTGATGTCCGCGTCCTCCGCGTTGATACACCATTCTGAGGAAGTCTCTGATAGCGGACAGGTCTTGGTTTCCCGAGGAGAATTCGTTATAAATCAATTCCGGAGTAGTTACTTTAACAGTTAACCCCCTGTTCCGGTGAAAATCAGCGAGCTGGTTAGCCTGGTCGATGAACCCCGGGTAGCTGATAATAATGTAATCGACCTCCGATATGGCATGCAAATTTTGATTGCCTACCCTCTGCCAGCCGGTACCACTTAGAAAACCTGAGCCATCAAAGGCAACGTAGGTCCTGAGAGTGTCTGCATGGTCATTGAACGATGCAGTCTGTCCCGAAAGTTGCAAGGGTATTTTTTGGGGAGTTTGTGGTTGGGTTACATCCCAAATCTGAAGTGCTGAAGAAGCATTGGAAATATTATATCTGGTAACAGCCCCGGTTCCAACACCTGTTGGATTTGAAAAGGCAACCCATGGTGCTGTAAAAGAAAGTAACCTTCTATAGTTGATTTCAAAGTAATCGAGCCATCCTTCCGAAGATGTCGATGCCCGGCTGTATTCATATTTCAGGGTTGGCTGAGCAGTGGTCAGGTTGAAATTGCAGGTGTCGAATCTTTCAAGGGCGTAACTTGCCTCCAGGGAGGTGCTGGTAATGATACCGATCGGTTGTGAAAGAATCCGTGTATTGTCCAATGTAACATAAAAGCGGTTTGAGGAGTATGCCCTCCCGGCTACGGATGAACTAAGAATTGCCTGGGAAGGAATTACCGGGTTAACAAATGTCAGAGAAAATTCCTTATCTGTGTAAAGGTTGAAATTTTCACCGAACCATTTGCGCCCTGTTCCGATAAGATTGCTTAGGTTTGCTTCATGGGCGAAGTAATCGACAAACCAATTGAGGTTTGCACCGGGGGTGGTGGTGGGAAGTGTTTTTTGTGTAATTCTTTTTCCTGTTTCACCATCCCATGTTACAAAGAAGGTCGAGGATACGGCATAGGGATTTTGAGTTCTGATAAAACGTTGTGCAGAGGAGTTGTATATCCATTTCTCATGCCCGGGATTGTAGAAAAGCACATAATCGCCGGCATCAAATTTCCCGTCCCCGCCATCAGAAATAAATAAATGGTTTTCAGGGAGGTCGTAATCGCGGGTCTGGCTATTGGCTTCGGGCAGAAGTGCTCCACCCGATCCAAAAATTCGAATTAGCGTAGGATTAATGGATGACAGATCGATACCTGCGGACTGTAGGTCAGCACCAGTCACTTTGACCATGCCCCGGCCGGTAACATTAAATTTCAGCCAGCTTCCTGATGAAAGAACTGAATTCTCAGGCCAATCGGCTACTTCTTCAGTCATTTTGAAATTTTTATCCGTTTCCCAGTCAATGGAAATTTTAAAGCGGGTAAGTAGTTCGGGATAGCCAGTCAACGTATTTATTCTGACAGGAATCAGAAGTATCTCGGCAAACCATTCACCCTTTTGAAGAAAAGTTGACGAGGTGATCTCATAATTATCGCTAATCCATTCATAACCATTTATGTTTGAATGGGGAAATTCTTCAGACAATGCATTTTCCAGTGTTACCACAGGTCGGAGTCCTTGTTCGGGAAGAGGTGTAATAAAACGGTAGAGTGGAAGATTGTGCCCTTCCTGATCGACATCACCTTCAATGAATCGAAGTGAAAACAATGAACTATTTAAAACGGAGTCGTAACGAAATTGATGTTCCCAACGTAAAATAACCTGCTTTGTCATCTTTTCGGTTGAGGAAAAAGAAAAGAATGTGTTCATGAGCAGGATAGCTGTCAGATAAATTCGAAAACGTTTTAAAGTGGTCATATTGTATGATTTATTCTTTAATTTCGGAAAAGAGCACCTTCGATTCAACACCGTTGGTAGTGACAAATTGAGTAAAAAGAACTTGACGGACAATAAATATTTTAAAATGGTTGTTTGGTTAGTAAAGAAATGCAACCTATATTTGTCAGCCGAGTATAAGTACTCATGTTTTACGATGAACTTACGGCGGATCGCTTTCGGGACAAACGGCCAATAGCGGGAATTATTGTCACGAGACCCAAAACCTTCTGCATGATTGCTCGAAAAATTGTTGTAATATTGTTCTTGAATCTTCACCTATTATCGGCTAAGCTACCGTTATGTCAAGACGAGTTTTTACATTTCTTCTAACCTTGAGTATTTCACTCAGTGTTGTGGTTGTTAAAGGTCAGGATCCTGCGTTTTCGCAGTTCTACGCCAATCCGCTCTATCTTAATCCGGCGCTTACCGGTGCAGCCTTTGCCCCACGGCTCATTCTTAACTACCGCAACCAATGGCCCAGTCTGCCGGCAAGTTTTGTAACTTATAACGCCTCTTATGATCAGTATATTCCAAATATTTCGAGCAGTTTTGGTATATTATTTAATACTGACCGTGCAGGTGATGGTGTTTTAACAACAACGAGTTTTAGCGGGATTTATAGCTATTCCCTGCCGGTTGGGCGAAAAACATTTGTTAACGCCGGGCTACAGGCCTCATTCTACCAACGTAAATTGGATTGGAGTAGCCTGACGTTCGAGGATCAGATTGATCCGATCAGAGGGATTGTCAGACCCACCAACGAAAGGCAGCCTGATAACCCCAACGTTTCTACCCTTGACTTTTCTGCCGGACTGGCTTTCAGCCATGATGATTTCCTATATGCTGGTCTGGCTGTTCATCACCTGACTGAACCGTTCGACGGTTTCTATAATGATAATAATTCCAAAATGAACATGAAGATTACGTTTCATGCCGGTGGGATTATCGATTTGGAACCCCGGGTCAGAAATCGCAGGTCACAGACAGGGATGAGCCTGTCGCCAAATATCCTCTATCAACAGCAACAGAATTTTAAGCAGTTAAATATCGGACTGTATTTTAATAAATACCCTTTCGTCGTGGGTACCTGGTTCCGCCACAATATCGAAAACCCCGATGCGTTTATCTTCCTGCTGGGCTTCCAGCACAATTCGTTCAGAATTGGATATAGCTATGATGTGACCGTGTCGAAGTTGAAAAACGTAACCGGAGGAGCCCATGAAATTTCTTTCGGTTTCCAATTCGACAACAGCAGGTTTAACAACCGTAAAAATAAAGGGCCGATCCCTTGTCCCAGTTTCTGATTGAACCGTATATTTGCACCCTGAAAATTATCAGAGAAAAATGACGCGATTGAGCAAACCATTTCTGTACTTTACACTCCTAACATTTCTGTTTGGCGTAATTACATCCTGCAGTGTTTTTAAGAAAGGCAAGGAGCAATCTGCTGCGACTGGCTGGAATTATAACGACCCTGAACAGGGTGGTTTTGAGAAATTTGAATTTACCGGACAGGACAATGGTCCTGGTCTGATTTTGGTCGAAGGTGGCTCTTTCCTGATGGGTTCCACGCAGGATTACCTCATCATGGAACAGGACAATGAGCCCCGCCGGGTTACTGTCAGATCTTTCTATATGGATCAAACCGAAGTGAGTAATCTGCATTATCTTGAATTCCTTCACTGGATGAAGAAAGTGTTCTATACTCAGGCTACCATGGACTACCAGCAGTATTACCTGAGTCAGTTACCCGATACACTGGTTTGGCGTGCACAGTTGGCCTACAATGAGCCTCTCGTTAATCTTTACCTGAGACATCCGGCCTATCGTGATTATCCTGTTGTAGGTGTCAGTTGGTTGCAGGCAAATGAATTCTGCCGCTGGCGTACCGACCGTGTCAACGAGATCAGGCTCTATGGAAAAGGTATTTATGCACTCGATGTGCAACCTGATGCCAACGACTTTTTTACCACCGATGCCTATCTGACTAACCAATTCATTAAAGGTGACCAACAGCAGGGAACTAATGAACGGTTGGGTTTACCCGATATAGGTGCTAATGTTGGACAAGGGAATGCCGGTACCGGTGGAGGTCAGCAAACACTGCGACATGCCCGTATTGAAGATGGTATCATTCTGCCGGCTTATCGACTCCCGACTGAAGCCGAATGGGAGTTTGCTGCGCTTGGCCTGATTGGCAATAGTGAGTTTGAAAATATCCGTGAGCGGCGTATCTATCCTTGGGATGGTAACTTTACCAGAAGCAGCAATGAAAGCGATGGTGAAATTGGTCGCTTTATGGCTAACTTTAAACGTGGCCGTGGCGATTACATGGGTATTGCCGGAAGTCTTAATGATGGTGCCGATGTGCCAGCCCCTGTTATCTCATACTACCCCAATGATTATGGCTTATACAATATGGCCGGCAATGTGGCAGAATGGGTAGCCGATGTTTACCGCAGAGAGTCGCCTTTTGATGTTTCTGATATGAATCCTTTCAGAGGAAACCTGTTTACGGCTCCTGTTCCTACAAGCAGCGGTTCTCAACAGATTGATAACAGCCGTCAGCCTGATACCACCTACAATAGTCCTAAAACTGTGTATGATATTTCCACCCAGACTTACAAGGAAGAAAAATCATACAATCCTGATTACCGTCGTATCAAACGTACTGCTGTGAATCCTTCTGTCGATCCTACCTTGCCTTTCCGTCGTAATTATCGCACTGCCGATAATCGTAATTATCTGGACGGTGATTGGGCAAGCCATGTTGACTTTCAGGGTAATGACTGGAAGAAACAGGGCGACAACAAAGAGGCTACCCAATTTATGTATAACAATGGTGACTGGACTGGGGGCATAGCTGGTGATGGTGCTTCTACTCTGATTACCGATCGTACCCGTGTTTATAAAGGTGGTTCATGGAAAGATGGTGCTTACTTTATGAGCCCAGGTCAAAGACGTTTTCTGGAGGAAAATCTTTCATCTGACTTCATTGGTTTCCGTTGCGCGATGGATCGTGTTGGAACATCTTTTGATGGTCAGGGCTACTAAAAAATTGTTTCTTTAGTCAAAAAGGCTGTCTGGTAACCCGGGCAGCCTTTTTTGTTTCCTTGTCCTCCCTATGCTTACCTGATCTATATTTGACTTTACCTATTAATTATGCATAAAGTTTAGCGTTTTTAATGGTAGCTTAATCCCTTTACAAGCCGACCGTTTCCTGAATATGGGTTCAGTATGTTTTGCTATATCGTTGGTTGTTAATTTTTTTATTTCTACTGCCAGGATGAAACATGCCATTTTGTGTATATCATGAAGCGTGCACCTACGACTCGTAACTATTGACAACAGGCTATATGTTATATGTCCGTACTATCTCAGCGGATCTTGCCCGGCGAAACGATCTCGCCGAAAGTAAACCAGAAACAGTACAATTAACCCGGCTCTTTGTTAACTTTGCAATAAGAATTTTTATTATGCATAATTTAAAAAGCACCATTGAAAACGCATGGGATGACCCTCATCAACGATCAGAGCCTGTTACCCGGGAGGCTGTCAATGAGGTGATATGTCTTCTTGATAAGGGCAAGGTTCGGGTTGCTGAACCTTTCGGTGATTCCTGGCATGTAAATGATTGGGTGAAGAAGGCGGTTCTGCTCTATTTTCCACAGCAAATCATGCAGACTATTACCTGTGGGCCTTTGGAGTTTCATGATAAGATTCCGCTTAAGTCTGATTATGCCGCTCAGGGCGTGAGGGTTGTTCCTCATGCTATCGCACGATATGGTGCCTTTATTTCTCCCGGTGTCATTCTGATGCCTTCGTATGTGAACATTGGAGCATGGATTGGCCCTGGTACTATGGTTGATACCTGGGCTACTGTTGGGTCATGCGCACAGATTGGTGCCGGTGTCCATCTCAGCGGTGGTGTGGGTATCGGCGGTGTGCTTGAGCCTGTACAGGCTGCGCCTGTCATTGTGGAGGATGGCTGTTTCCTTGGATCCCGTTGCATTGTGGTTGAAGGCGCTCATATTGGCAGGGAGGCAGTACTCGGGGCCAATGTAGTTATCACAGCCTCTACCCATATCATTGATGTTACCGGAAAAAGCCCCGTCGAATACAAAGGTTTTATCCCTCCACGTTCAGTTGTTATTCCGGGTAGTTACCCGAAGAAATTCCCTGCAGGTGAATACTATGTACCCTGTGCCCTGATTATTGGACAGCGAAAACCCGCCACTGATCTTAAAACCAGTCTGAATAATGCCTTGCGTGAGTTTGGTGTAGCCGTCTGAACGGAAGCATTATCTGGAATTTGATAGTCCCGGAAAGTCGTTCAGTTTCTTGGGGAATTGGTAATTACTCAACCTCAATAGCTTTTAAACCGTCTGCATATTCTTTCTTCTGAGCGGTTTCTTGTTTATTTTAAACCGAAAAATGAAAAAAATTCTCATCATACAAACTGCTTCAATCGGCGATGTGATACTGGCTACTCCTGTTATCGAAAAATGGCATCGCTACCATCCGGACGATGCTGTTGATATCTTGGTGAAAAAGGGGAATGACCGTCTTTTTACTGCACACCCCTTTCTGCGGCATGTTTTAGTATGGAATAAGCAGAATGATAAATACAGAAACCTGCTGGAGTTGCTCCGTTTTATTCAACAGGAGCGCTACGACTTGATTATAAACCTTCAGCGGTTTGCATCCTCCGGTTTTCTTACCGCGTTCAGTCGTGCAGTACATACCAGAGGCTTCAGTAAAAATCCTTTTTCGGTCTTCTTTTCAAAGCGTTTTCCACACTATTTGGATGGCAGGCATGAGGTGGATCGTAATCTATCTTTGCTATCAGGCCTGGTACCTGAGGGAACTACACCTATGCAGCTATATCCTCCTGCGGATTCCTTTGCAAAAGTTTCGCAATATAAGACTCATTCATATCTGACGGTAGCTCCCGCCTCTTTGTGGGTTACCAAACAGTTTCCCGCCGTAAAATGGAGCGGGTTTCTTAAACAGGTGACAGATTATCAGGTTTTATTGTTGGGGAGTAAGGACGACGTTTTGTTGTGTGATTCCATTGTTACAAGTGTTGGCGGGCATCATGTACTAAACCTCGCTGGCAAGCTGTCACTAATGGATACAGCCGCGCTTATGCGTGATGCCGTTATGAATTATGTAAATGACTCGGCTCCGATGCATCTGGCCTCTGCTATGAATGCTCCTGTTACTGCTGTTTATTGTAGTACTGTTCCTCATTTTGGATTCGGCCCGCGAAGTGATAACTCATCGGTCATTGAGACAAGTGAATCGCTGGCTTGCCGTCCATGCGGGCTACACGGATACAAGGAGTGTCCGGAAAAGCATTTTAAATGTGCAACAACGATTGATATAAATAAATTACTAAGCAGACTAAACAATGAATGAGGAACTGATCAATGCCGACCTTGATCAGTCGGTTGATGCTTTACGAAAGGGTGGCGTGATTTTATATCCTACCGATACCATCTGGGGACTTGGTTGCGATGCCACCAACAGCAAAGCTGTTGAGAAAATCTATACGATCAAGAAACGTAATGAAGGTAAAAGTCTCATTATTCTGGTTGACGGTGAAGAGATGTTAACTCATTACGTTCAATCGGTGCCTGCGATTGTGCACGATTTGATCGAACAATATGACAGACCACTGACTATCATATACCCTGACGCACGGAACCTGCCTAAAAATCTTATAGCGCCCGATGGTAGTATTGCCATCCGTATCGTACGCAATGTATTCTGTAGAGGTATGATTGCTCAATTTGGCAAGCCAATTACCTCTACATCGGCCAATGTCTCGGGCTTGCCTTCCCCGGCTTCTTTTCAAGCGATCCCGGAAGAGGTTATCCTGGCTGTTGATTATACCGTAGCGCATGGACGTGATGATCTGAAAGCTACTTTTCCTTCTACCATTATTCGAATTGATACCAATGGAGAATTTGAAATTATCAGGAGTTGATACCCAAATGCCTGTAGTGGCTTTGGTACAGTTTGCTCCGCTTTTGGGTAATATTGAAGCAAACATCAGCAGGATTGGTTTGCTGCTTAATAAAGTGAAGGCTGATGTCGTTGTATTACCTGAACTTGCCTCAAGCGGCTATGCTTTTTCCGACAGGAACGAAGCTTTTCAATGCGCTGAGACGGTTTATGATTCTGTGTACATCAGGTTTTTAACATCTCGTGCTGCCGACGGAAACTATTTTATTGTTTCGGGTTTTAACGAAAGAGATGGTGACAGGTTGTTCAATACAGCCATCTTGGTGGGGCCTTCAGGATTCATTGGAAAGTATCGTAAAATGCACCTCTTCTGGAATGAAGCAGATCTTTTTGAACCTGGTGACACTGGATTGCCTGTTTTTGAAATTGCCGGAATAAAATTGGGAATGCTGGTATGCTTCGATTGGATGTTCCCTGAAGTCTGGCGTATACTGGCACTTAAAGGAGTTGATCTGGTGGCGCATCCTTCAAACCTTGTCTTACCTTTCTGTCAGCAGGCTGTGGCCGTACATGCCCTGTGTAACCGGTTTTATGTGGCGACTGCCAACCGTATCGGAAGTGAACGTGATCTGCACTTTACCGGTGGTTCGGTACTTGTCTCTCCGCTGGGGGAAACCCTGGTTAAAGGACCACTGGAGGATCCGTTTGTTGGAAATCAGGCGATTGATCTCACCTTTAGCCGTAACAAGAATATTACTCCGAGAAATACTCTTAAAGAAAGCAGGCGCCCTGAATGCTACACCTTTCTCACTTCGGAGAAGAAGAATTGAAGGGTTAGGATTCCCCGCTTCTTCACTTAATCATCCGGTTGTCAACAATAAAAACGCTCCGCAGGTATAATCTGCGGAGCGGGCTTGCTGAATCACACCTGTCCTTACCGTGCAATGGTAAGTTTTCGGATCAGGGTTGTTCCTGTGCTTGTTTTAAGTCTCAGGAGGTAAACTCCTGAAGATATTGTTGATGTATTTAACTTCAATCTACCCGATGAGTGTCCGAGTTCGGTGAAGAATACCTCATTACCCAGTGCAGTTATCAAACTCAACCTGCCTTTGTCTTCTTTTGCTATATGCCATGCTATTTCGGCATATTGATTTGCCGGATTGGGACCTACTGTGAAAAGACAGGCGCCATCCTCTTCCTGTTGCCCGATTGTAATGTCGCTTTGAACTTCGTTACTCATGGCAGATTCGCAATTTCCTCCGTGAATCGCAGAAACCGTGTAATAATGAATCAGGTCAAACCCGGGGATGTCAATATAGAAGGTGTCTGCAACTGGTGAGGAGTTCAGAAATACTCCGTCACGGTATATCTGGTAACCATTCACTGAGCGTGAATCATCATCGGGCGAACTCCATAGTAAACCAGCATCTGGAAATGTGTTCACATCAGAAAGCCCTGCCAGTATGATGGCATTGGAATCGGATGACAGGGTCAGCAAACCCGTTGTCTCTCCCGCAGGGATGGCTCTTAGAGCCAATTTGCCATCAACTGGCCAGTCCAGACCGCGGGAAGGGCTTATCTCAATCCATCCCTCAGCTACAGGGGCTGTAATATTAACTGTATCCATTAAGTTAAGGCCTTCTGAAGAAGATACAATGAAAGAATAGTTCTCGCTTTTAAGCCTGCCGGCATTATAAATTTTTAACGATGCGAGTCCGTTCCCACTGGCCGAAACAAAAGAGAGACTGGCCTCATTCACTCTGACATCTGTCGGAATACCATTCCATGGGCGGATAAATAAGGGGACAGTTTTGCTGGTAAGGCAGTCGGGGGCTTCCCAGTTAAGCGTTATACCCTCAGTCGCCTGGTTTAAGGTAAGTCCTATAGGCGCCTTGCAAACCGGATCTATTCTGATGTTGTCCATCATCCATGAACCCAATAAGGACGAGTTATTACCCCATGCCTTGAATCTTAGACGAAACGGCTCACTATTCCAGAGGGTTATATCAGTAGAAACAGGTGTCCATTCAAACGACTCCTGTGCCTGATACTGATGAAGTGGTATCCATTGGCCACCAGCAAAGATATCAACATCAAAGTGGTTTTCGGAAGTTCCGTTGCATAGGAGCTTTAGGTCGAAAGAAAGAAGAATGTCGGCACAATCGAATAAGGAAGCTGAGAAGTAAGGGCTTAACATTGCATAGCTGTATTCGCTGAAAACAGGCGTGCCGTTGAAGGCAGCACAGAACCCGCTCTTGCCGGAAGTTGGTGTGATTGACCAGTTTCCCTGAGAAGGATCAAATATCCAGTTGTTATCTTCGAACGACATGGCAGACCAATCCTCATTAAATGGGATCATCATTGCATCGGAATTCTGAACGGTGTCACAGAGAACCATGCGCGATCTGAGTGTGTCACCTCCTGGAAAGGTGTTATAGCAAACTGTAACACCATAGATAAGAGCAGTATCTGGTATGCCTTCATCGGTGTAACCAATGGCAGACTGTTCTGCAAACGAGATTAGCGAATCATTCCGAACCACTTCATATCCAAGTTTGTTAAGTATCGTACCTGAAGGGAGGGGTGGTGGAACCCATCCCACATACCCCGTCCCCTCTGTCGCGGTCGCCCATGCGTCATCAACCGGAGGCAGGTACCCTGAAGCGAATGTAAGTGACGCGCAGGCTGAATCACCAGGATACATGGCACAAACTGTGGCAATATGTTCTGTCCCATAAGCAAGCAACGATGACGGGAGTAAACAGGTGGTATCCTGAGTAGTAAGAATATAATTGCCGTCGAGAGAAACATTGTAACCCTCGAAACAGGGTGATGGGTCAACATAAAAAGCATCAATTAATATATTGTCGATGTACCAGTAATTTATGTCATTGCTGTTAACACCTCTGGCTACAAATGAGAGATATTCAGGTTGGTAACCATAATCGACGATTATACTTTCATGACGCCAATCAAAACTGCCATTTAGGTTCGAATAAGTACACAAGGGCGAAGAAGAGTACCCGTTTATTTCTACCGCCATTGTATTCTCATTTGTTGTCGCATAATTATCAAGTTTTAAGTCAAATCTAATTCTAATTTTATTTGATAATGGATTAATTACTTGACCGGTTGCGAATCTAATCCTTGATTCATAATTTGTGAGTTGAGGCGACCAGCTAAATCTGGCAGAAAGTGAGTCTTGTCCCGATTGTTCAACGCCCCAGTTTGCCCCATGGTTTACGCAGGAAGCTGGCCAGGTTCCTTCATTAAAGTTTACCTGCAATAATGTATCCAGATAAATTGGCTGAATTCTCCAGGCTAATCGGGCAGTGGTGGTGTCAATTTTTAGCTCTCCGGGTGAAGGAGTTAGTAATTGAGGGAAGAGGCTGACAATAGTATCATTGTAAATTGTTATTGTATCAACTATCAAACCATAGTTTGGACTATAAACTTTCAGTTGGTATCTGCCATTCCAGACCGCAGGGAATGTGAGCTGGTTACCTGTTGAACTAAGAATATAAACTGAATCATATAGATAGTTAATAAGGACTATGTCAAATCTCGAAGTATCACCAGTACAATCGCGGTTGAATATAAAAGTAACCGAGTCTACCCAATTTTTACCCACAACCGGTGAAAAGTAGAATTCTGATTTTCTGTTCATGGAGTACACTACTCTGTTTGCCCAACGATAGCCATTGTCAGGAAGCTGTGGCCAATTGGTATCGGCGAATACTAAACTATCCGACTCCCCAAGAAAAGTAAAAAGCGCGGGTTGCGGTTCATCACCCTGCTTTACTCTGAAAAATTCGTAACTAACAGGACCAACGGCCTCTTTTCCTCCAATTATCGGATTTATTTCGTTTGTCTCGCAAGTTGCCCGTATGAGAAAATTTCCTCCGGTATAGGGTTGCCAGCCATTAACAGCGTCATAGATATAGCTTCTGCCACTCGATGATTGATCCACCCCGATTTTTGTGCTGTTAATTAAAGGCGAACCTAAGGCTATACAAAAGTTTCCATCGAACATTTTATTGGGTAAAAACAGATTATATAGTTGCCATTTTTCTGTACTCATTGTCCAAATTTCCATTGAATCAACAGGAGTAGCAGGTAAACCAGTTGATCTATCAATAGGCATCTGGTATACATAACAGCCCATGATACTGTTATCATTATTATAAATGCTAATATCGCACGGGAAGAGCTTCTCATTGGAAGGGAGGCTGTCGAAAAAAACGGCATATCGTTTCCCCTGCTCCATTGTTATATATGATTCAGCGGTACCATCATCGTGAATGTATTCGATTTTTTTTATAGGTAATTTCCACTTTATGATAACCTCTGTCTGATCCGGAGACAGAACGGCATATCCATATTGGCTCGGGGGGAGTGATTCCAGCATGGCGAAGTTACGAGCTAAAGGCTGTCCATTGGGGAAATTCAGGCTAATGGTCATATCCTGATAACCTGGCTTTTGAATCCGCACCACGTTCTGACCGGCTGGTATATTTTCGAATGAGAATGTCCCGTTGGGAATTGTCCATTCTGAAACAGATGGGTTACTTACGGTTCCGGGAAAGAAGATTCTGGCACCATGTATAGGCTCTTGTGTAACAGAGTCATAAACGATTCCTGAGAAAGAGCTGTGTCCCAATAAGATTCCAATGTTTGGCCTGTAGTTTAACAACGCTGTTCCTCCTGGTAGGCAATTATTGGATACTGGTTTCGCTGTCCGGCCTGAAATAAGTGATGCTTTGACCATGCTGGTTGCACCATCGGTTTCAACATGCGGACAAAAATTAACCAACAGGTTTTTACTGCCATTCCAGTAAAAGCTGCCATTGATTGGTATGGTTATCTCTCCCAGTGAACCCATCAAAATTGTTTTAACTGCGGTTTTGCTTTCGGATGAAAAATCTGCGGATGCAGCCGTTGTTGCATCTGTATTCCCAATTTCAACTGACAAAGTGATGTTTGTGCTGGCAGGGGTTGAAAGAAATAACCTGATTTCAGTCACATAACCGGGTGTTCCGCCTCCGGCTATTAATTCTTCTTTTTTGATTAAAACAGTAGTTGCTTTTTGAGCTCCATAAGTTGTGTAGAGAGGGTATTCGGTCTCGTAATTTCCATTTCCGATCCAGAGGATACTTTGTGCATTTAAGGAGAGGGATATTAAAAAGTATGTCAGGAGAAATAGCAGGTGTTTCATTTTCTGAAGATCGTTTCGTATATATCAACTTGGTTGTATTAAATATACAGACTACGATAATATATTTTGGTTGCCTGTAATTTAAACTATTTGAAAAATGTTCTTTTCTGATGAATCCCCAAGAGAAGTATTGATGTTCTTCTTTGTAATGATCATACCATCGTGAGTATTCGGATCACGATTGTTTCATCGGTTGCATTATTTGTTGGATTGAATCCACATGGGAAAAAACCACATTTTTCTACTACAAACCACAAAACACGAAAAGTACTGACAAACAGTAGTTAAACATAGCGCCGGTTCGTTGTCGCTTCGAAGTAGCTTCGAAGGCGCTTCGTGTTTTCACGAAACGGGAACGAAGCAACTATGAAGCGGTTTCAAATGCAGTATGACTATGATTTAACTCATGTATTAAAAAGAACAGAACAGCTTCTTATCGTTAAAAGAAAAGTTAGCCTGTGCGAATTATGCTTCTTGCCCGGAATTCTGCATGCCGGCTGCCTCAGGCAAATGCTGATGGCTTAATGGTTAATAAAAGTCGGGAAACAGCCACATGAAAAGTGCTTCAATGGCCTGTTGTTTAGCTATGATTCACACATGAAAACAAGCTGATTACCGAACAGGATAATAATGAGGGAAGAAATGGCTTATCTCGGTTTATTAGTTTTATTAAAAAAACTTTATCAATTGTTTCGACCGGGAAATAAAATAAAAAACGCCCTGCTTCGTGGTTAGCAGGGCGCATGCAGCAAATTTGGATGTCTGTTAAACTAAAATGTTGTGAAGCTTATGTTGCCTTAAAGACTGCAATTTTAGTTTAAAGTTGCCTGAGTGCTGAAAATTTTTATGGCAGGTAGACAGCTCCGCCACAGGATGCCCTGATGGCTCCTGTTACATCGGCTATTATGTTGTTTCGATGCTCCATTCTCAGGAGGCCCAGAAAGGCGAAAATCAATGCTTCTTTGAAGTCGATGATCTGACGGGCGGGTATTTCGACGGTGAGTTGCGTGTGTGACCTGATTTCCTCCATGAGGAAGCTGTTTAGTGCGCCGCCACCTGTTGTAAGAACAGTCCCGAAATCTTTGCCGGGGAATGCCGCAGCAATGGTCCGTGCAATCCATCGTGTCAGGGTGTGCAATAAATCTTCGGGTTGTGTTTGCCAGGGAGTTATTAATGGTAGAAAATGGTCGGTAAACCATTCCCTTCCCAGCGATTTTGGAGGGGCTAAGGCGAACCAGTGCAGATTTGACAGTTGAGCGGCTAGTCCCGGAATCTCTTTGCCGTTGCGGGCAATGGCTCCATCCTTGTCCATCGGAAGCCCCAGCCAGCCGGCTGCCATGTTCAGTGCCATATTGGCGGGACAGATATCCCATGCAAGTCGTTGGCCGGCCATCCTTAAAGATAGGTTGGCAATTCCTCCGATGTTAAGGCATACCGTGTAATGTCCGAAGAGCCATTCATCCCCGATGGGGACGAGTGGTGCTCCCTGACCACCCAGTGCTACATCGGTTGACCGGAAATCGCAAACCACCGGCAATCCTGTAACAGCTGCCAATGAGGCGCCAGAGCCAATTTGAAAGGTATATCCGTGTTGAGGGTCATGAAAGATGGTATGTCCATGCGATGCAATGAAGGACGGGTTTACGCGATGTTGGCTGATGAATTTCTTCGCCATCTTTCCCGTTTCCAGACCATAGGAAGCATGCCGTCGGGCAAGTTCAGCGGCAGTACCCTGCATCAGGAGGGTAATTTCGGCTGCCCATCCTTCAGGGTAGGGAAGTGTTTCGGCAGCTTCTATCTTGAAATGCCACCGCTGATCATACCAGAAGCGGCAACAGGCTATGTCGAGTCCATCCATTGAAGAGCCCGACATCAGCCCCAGTACGCTGACGGGTTTTTGCGTCATAATAAGGGCAGGATTGTTTCAAGGTGGTTCCCGTGCGATCCTTTAATCAGGATAAGGGCATTGCTGATGGGTGATTCTTCGAGTGCTACAGCCAACGTTTCTGTGTCAGCAAACCAATCGTTGTGCATCCCTTTAAATTCGTCCCCTACCAGAAGTACGCGGTCAGGCAACATGGCCAGTACTTTTTCGAGTATCCGGTGATGCTCTTGATCTGATTCATCACCCAGTTCACGCATACCACCAAGAATCAGTACCCGTGGCCTGTCGGTTGCGATAGCAGCAAAAACGTCCAGTGCTGCTTCCATGCTCGATGGATTGGCATTGTAGGCATCCATGACCACCTGATTGGTTTTGGTGGTGATCCATTGCGACCGGTGATTTGAGGGTGTATAGCTTTCAATTGCTTTTACAACATTTTCGGGCTTAATCCCAAATGTTAGTCCCACGGCAACTGCAGCCATCACATTGTCGAAATTGTAGTGACCTATAAGTTGCGTTCTGACGGGGTATTCCTGCTCCATGTGAGTGAATGCGAACGCCAGCTTTGGCCCCTCGTTGAGAATCCGTCCATTGAAGGTCGCGCCGGCTGATGCTCCGTAGGTAATTTGGTTTAAGCCTTCCGCATGTGTGATCAACAGCGGGTTATCTGTATTTACAAAGGCATTTCCGCGGAAGGCCTTCAGGTGATTGTATAACTCTGTTTTGGCTTTTACCACTCCTTCAAATCCACCAAATCCCCCCAGATGAGCCCTCCCGATGTTGGTGATAAGTCCATAATCGGGTTCGGCAATGGCGCAGAGTTGGGCAATTTCACCCTGATGATTGGCTCCCATTTCTACAACGGCCATCTCATGTTCTGTAGTGACTGAAAGCAATGTTAATGGAACGCCGATGTGGTTGTTCAGGTTTCCACGGGTGTAACAGGTCTTGAAGCGTTGCGACAGCACTGCCGCTATCAGTTCCTTGGTGGTTGTCTTTCCGTTCGAACCTGTGATTCCGATAAAGGGGATGGAGAGATGCAACCTGTGATAGCGGGCAAGCTGCTGTAGCTCCGACAGTACATTATCTACCAACAGACACTTGTGGTCGGCTGAATACTGCGGATCATCGACTACTGCACATATTGCACCGGCTTCGATTGCCTTCAGTGCATAGCGGTTTCCGTCGAAATTATCTCCACGAAGGGCGAAGAACAATGATCCTGGTGTAACACTACGGGAATCTGTACAGATGACAGGATGTTGTTGAAAGAGTTGATAGAGGAGTTCGGTCATGTTTGATTCAATTGAAGCTATAAAGGTAAAGAATCGCTCTGATAGCCCGATAATCGTTGCAATAAAAAATGCCGGAGGATGATCCGGCATTTTTGTTAAACGGTTTTTATTTCAGAAGGAGGTGGGAAGCGAAGCTTTCAATTTGATGATTTTATGCCCGACTAATGTCCTTCCAATGAGCTATCCCATTCAAAGCCTATCCCATTGACGGCGGCAGTATCCTCCTCAAAGAGTTTGCGGTCGCCGGTAAGGTAATAGGTAATGCCCTGGATTTCCAGTTTCACTTTGTCACCTATTGGTTCAATTTTCATGGAAGCGGGAATCATGTTAATTGATTCGCTTTTCCCTTCTGAACTGCTTATATTGTTTTTAACGCCGGTAAACGTCTCGCCATTCTCTGTGAATTCAAAGAAGTGCCTGGTTATCGTGCCTGAGTCTTGTTTGGTGGTAAATTCTACTGATGTAAGGTAATCCCGGATGGTCTGCCGGTTGGTCATGTCAATTGAACTTATTTGTTGAGGTTCGATATGGAGAATGCCTGATTCTTCCTGAGCAATGTAAACAAGACCACCCGCAAAATAGCCAATCAAAGCCAGTAGACTCACTTTTTTAAGATACCATATAAAGTCGATCTTTTCCATTCCCATAACGGCTACGCCGGCTGCCGACCCAATGATCAGGATGCTGCCACCCGTCCCGGCACAATAGGCCAGAAACTCCCAAAAGTAATGGTCTGCAGGAAAACTGCCGGCATACATTCCCATAGCACCTGCTACCAACGGGACGTTATCTACGATGCTTGACAATATGCCAATTATAAGATTGATGACATAGAGGTTACCTACATTGTCATTCAGGTAGCCCGATAACAGGGTCAGGTGCCCGGCGACCTGAAGTGCAGCCACTGCAATTAAAATACCGAGGAAGAACAGGATACTTGGAACATCAATTTTCCGTAAAACCCCAACGATCGTGAGATGAGCTTTATCTTCATCGTTTTTGGATTTGTGAAGCAATTCAGTGGTCAGCCACAATATCCCGAGTCCAAATAACATGCCCAGATAAGGGGGAAGGTGGGTAACCGTCTTGAATACAGGAACGAAGAGAAGTAGTCCAATACCCAGGAAGAACAGAAAGTTTCTTTCTAAAGTAGTTGATTGAGTTCCATGTCCATGCGCCTTATCCGCTTTTGGTCTTGAAACAGTTCCTTTCATGGTAAAGGAAAGGATTGCCAGAGGAACCAGCATACTTACCAGACTGGGGAGGAAGGTTTTAAGCATAATATTTACAGTGGTCACATGGCCTCCAATCCAAAGCATGATGGTGGTCACATCACCTATCGGGCTCCATGCTCCACCGGCATTGGCAGCAACGATAACCATCCCGGCATAAAACCAGCGGTCGTGACGGTCAGCAATAAGTTTACGCAACAGTGCAACCATTACAATCGACGTGGTGAGGTTGTCGAGCGCGGCTGACATGAAAAAGGTGATTATACTGGTCACCCAAAGCAGCTTGACCTTTTTGGTGGTCTTTATCTTGTCGGTGATGATTCTGAAGCCTTCATGTGAATCAACCAGTTCAACGATAGTCATTGCTCCCATCAGGAAGAAAATAATTTCGCTGACCTCACCCAGATGTTCAAGTAAGGCGTGGTGAGAAAGCCAATCGGCAAAAGTGCCGCCCGGGACTTCAGAAAGGTATTTTGTAAATGCTTCAGTGCTGACGAGTAATTCTTTTCCGCCAAACATGAGTAAGACCCAAAGAACCACCGCCAATAACAGAGCAGAGGCTGATTTGTTGACTTTGAGCGGGTGCTCCAGCGCGATAGCTGTATAGCCTAAAATAAAAACCAGGATCATCAGGTAGAACATAAGTAATTTTTTGGAGTGTTTGCCGGCAAAGATAAGGAAACCATTTTACCCGCCAAGGGGTTATAGCCTGATAATTGGCTATGCTCACCTGAGTTAATTGCGGGTTCAATACAATTCCTTTCCACCAGAAACGTTGTATCTTTTTATAACAAGTTGTATAGTTTTATGAGAACACCCTCAGGCGAAACGATTGTTGTGTTAGGAGCCAGCTCTAAACCATTCAGGTATTCTTATGCTGCGGTTAAAGAACTGGCCGGCAATGGCTATCATGTTGTTGCCATCGGTAGCACATCGGGCATGATTGGGGATGTTGAGATCTTCGGGAGCATGTCGCCTGATACAAAGGCGCATACGGCAACCGTTTACCTCAGCCCCGGCCATCAGGATATGTATGAGCGATGGCTTACGGGTGGTAATGTGAAAAGGATAATTTTCAATCCAGGAACCGAAAACATACCCTTGAGGAAGAAATTGGAGGAAGCAGGTGTTGAGGTGATCTGGGGTTGTACCCTTGTAATGTTGTCAACCGGAGGTTTTTAATCGCCAAATAAAAGCCGGTTGATGTTCGCGCCGGTAATTTTCATAATTTAGTGCCCGCTTAGGGTATGGTAACTCAAGCTAATACTTACGGTCAAATGAAGTTTTCGAAAATATCTTTTAAAGCGGCGGTAGTTTGGTTCATTACTGCATTGAGCCTGACACAGATCCAAGCTCAACCTGTCATCAAACTCATCAGCGATACTGCCTGTAGTCCCGATACCGTACAAATTTCCATTACCGGCACCAGGGTAATTGGTGTTAACAGCTTTGAGCTTTTGGTTCATTTTGATGATTCGCGTATGCGGTTCGATAGTGTCTTTTATGCTATGAATTTTCTGGATAGACATTTCCAGACCGATTTGATATCGTCTTCTGTCGTTAAGCTTACCTGGGATTCTGTCAGAGCCTTAACCATAGGCTCCGAGGCTGTCATGTTTAAACTTCAGTTTACGGTGCTTAACCCGGGTAATCCTGCTATCATTTGGGAAGGTACTTCGGCACTTCGTGATGCGGAACAGCAACTGGTTATTTCCGAATTTGTTGATGCCAATGTTTTGATTAATTCCAAATATATCAGGTACACCCTGACCCAGATCATGGAGGGATGTGTCAAGGAGAAAAAGGGACGCTATTCTGTCTCGGTAACTTACGGATCGCCTCCATTTATATACGACTGGCATGGTGGATTTCTGAATCCTGGTGTTGATACTATTGTGCTGGGACTAAAGGGTGGCCCAAACAAGCTGACGATATACGACAGCAAGTGGTGCCGGTTTGATACTACTTTTCAGGTGAAGGTAAAGCCTGCTCCGGCGATCAGGTTATCAACCGAGGAGGCTGTACCTTATGTGATTGTTCAGAAACCAGATGTTCAATTTTATTCAAACATCGATTCCATTAATCTGATCGATAATTCGATACCCAACTGGCAATGGGATTTCGGCGAACCAGATAGTTCGAGGTCGGTTGAAACAGATCCCTTGCATACATTCAAGACAGCATTTACTGTTCTGGAGGCTGGTACGACGAGTTATATGATTAAACTCTGGGCCATCAGCAACGATGGGTGCGACACAAGTGTTTATAAAGAAGTTCAGATAGATAAACCCGAGCCGGAAGTGTTTAATGTATTTACTCCCAATGGTGACGGACAAAATGAGTTGTTTACCATTCATGGAAGTAAAAAGGCAGATCTCGAGGAATGGCCTCTCAGTGATTTTTATGATCGGATGGAATTACTGGTGTACGACCGTAACGGAAGGAAGGTCTATGAATCGACAGATTATCAAAACGATTGGGATGGCGGCGGTCATGCCGATGGTACTTACTTCTATGTTTTGAAATGTTATGGCCGATTTGGCGATGAAACCTACCAGGGGTCGCTGATGATTCTTACCGGCGGCAAGTAGTATTTATTGTTAAATGTATTATAAGATTCAGGGTGGTTTCTGCAGTGCAGGAGTCCCCCTTTTTTAATGCTGCTTTCAGAGGTCATTTACTACCTTTGCAGGAGATTATAGACCCATGCCAAACGAACCATTGCCAGTCATCACTTTTCTTAAGGCATCTGCCAATAATCCTTTAGTGGATGTACGGGCGCCGCAGGAGTTTCTGCGGGGACACATCCCGGGGGCAATCAATATTCCAATTTTCAGCGATGAACAACGGGCCAGGGTTGGCACCGAATATGCCCGTAAAGGGCAACAAGCTGCCATTTTGTTAGGATTGGATTTAATTGGACCTGAGTTGACTCTTCGATGCCGGCAACTGATGAAACATGCTCCTGCCGGATCAATTGTCAGTCTTTACTGCTGGCGGGGTGGTCTGCGGAGCGCTGCCATGGAATGGTTGTTTAACCTGATTGGGTATTCCACCAATCGACTGCAAGGGGGTTACAAGGCTTTCAGACTTGAAGTTCAGGGATCATTCGGACTTGCATATAACCTCAGGGTGATAGCAGGCCCTACAGGTTCAGGTAAGACAGAGATACTCCGGCATATGAGTGTGCTTGGTGCTCAGGTGCTTGATCTTGAAGCGCTGGCCAACCATCGTGGTTCTGTTTTCGGTGGTTTGGGTATGGAACCCCAGCCTGGTACCGAGCATTTCGAGAACCTGCTTTATTACAGGTTATCAACCTTTAACAGAGATCAGGTTATTTGGGTTGAAGATGAGAGCCTTTCCATCGGCAACTGTTTTATTCCAAGAGAATTCTATAATCAGATGCAACAGGTCCGAACCTATGTGACAGGTGCTTCAAGGACTGAAAGGGTTGAAAGACTGGTCGGGATGTACGGATCTATAGACATAATCCTGTTGAAAGAGGCACTGGTTAAAATTGGGAAAAGGCTTGGTGGTGATAAGCTAAAGATCGCGCTTGAGGCATTGGCTGTTGGTGATCTGCATGAGGTTGCGCGGCTTTCGCTTGATTATTACGATAAAACCTATGCGGGAGGCTTATCCGCACGAAATCCAGAAAGTGTTGTTTATATCACACCTTCAGCTCAGGATACTGCTGCGATAGCCCGTCACCTCCTAGCGCTGTAATGAATCTTTCTCTTTGTTGGTTTCTGCGGCAAAATGCCTGCACAAGGCACTGATGCCGCATTCGTTACATTTAGGCTTTCTGGCCTGACAAACATACCTGCCATGCAATATGAGCCAGTGGTGGGCTTTGGGAATCAATTCCGCGGGGATGTGTTTTACCAGTTGCCTCTCTGTTTCGAGCGGTGTTTTAGCACCACGGGTTAATCCGATACGCGCCGAAACCCTGAAAACATGAGTATCGACTGCCATAGCTGGCTTGTTGAATACCACCGATGCGATCACATTTGCTGTTTTGCGTCCGACGCCCGGAAGCTGCGTCAATTCTTCAATTGTCGGGGGGACAATTCCATTGAATTTTTCGGTAAGCATTTTGCCCATACCCAGCAAGTTCACTGCTTTGTTATTTGGATAGGAGCATGATTTGATCAGGTTAAAAACTTCTTCCTGTGTGGCTTTTGCCAATTTTTCTGCGTTGGGGAACTGTTTGAAAAATGCCGGTGTAATGATGTTTACCCGTTTGTCGGTACATTGAGCCGAAAGGATCACTGCCACAAGCAACTGAAAGGGGTCGTGATACTGTAACTCCGTTTCGGGTTGTGGCATGTGATGGCTGAACCAGTCGATGATGTTGTTGTAGCGTTCTGAGATCGTCATGCATTCTATAGATTATGGAGCGAAGTTATACAAAAAGAAAAAAAGGCCTCCGCATGACGGAGGCCTTTTTGATACGTATTAGCAAAAGGCTATTTTACTTTATCAACAACGGCCTTGAATGCTTCAGGGTTGTTCATGGCGATGTCGGCCAATACCTTACGGTTGAGTTCGATTCCTGCATCATGGAGTTTTCCCATGAAAACGGAATACGACATTCCGAACTGACGAACACCTGCGTTGATACGGGTGATCCACAGTGCGCGGAAACTTCTCTTTTTGGCTTTACGGTCGCGGTAAGCGTACTGCTGACCTTTTTCCCATGAGTTTTTGGCTACCGTCCAAACGTTTTTACGACGACCAAACTGTCCCCTGGTGAGGCTAAGGATTTTTTTGCGGCGTGCCCTTGAGGCTACTGCATTTACTGATCTTGGCATAATTCAGTGTTTTTCACTTCAGCGCCCCGTCTATACGGGATCTTGCATGCTGAAAGTAAGGTTAATAATTTGATTTGTTAACAGGCTAACATGCGTTTAACGTTGGCAACATCGGCTTTCTCAACGATGGCTGAATACGTAAGATTACGTTTCCGCTTGGTTGATTTTTTCGTGAGGATGTGGCTTTTGTAAGCATGAGCCCTCTTGATCTTACCAGTGCCGGTAAAGGTGAACCTTTTTTTGGCGCTGGATTTGGTCTTCATCTTAGGCATTACTTCGCAGTATTTAAATTAATGGGTTTCATTCTTATTTGTCGCTTTGCTTCTTGGGAGAGAGAATCATAATCATCCTTTTCCCTTCCAGTTTGGGCAGACTTTCAACCTTACCATACTCGGCAAGAGCCTGAGCAAACTTCAGCATGATAATCTCGCCTTTATCTTTGTAAACGATGGTACGTCCTCTGAAGAACACTTCCACTTTTACTTTGGCGCCTTCCTGAAGAAAACTTGCTGCATGTTTGAGTTTGAATTCAAAATCGTGGTCATCGGTATTGGGACCAAGTCTGATCTCTTTTACCACAATTTTGGCCGATTTGGCTTTTAATTCCTTCTGCTTGCGTTTCATTTCATACAGAAATTTGCTGTAATCGATGAGTTTGCAAACGGGTGGATTAGCAGTAGCGCTGATCTCAACTAAGTCGAGATCCATGCTGCGGGCAATGTCAAGTGCCTCTTTTACAGAGACGATCCTTTGCTCGAAATCTTCACCCACAACACGTACCATCGGGGCTTTGATCTTCTCATTTACTTTGTAAGGCTCTTCTTTTCCCTTTGAGGGAAACCTTGAAGGCCGGTTATTTGGTGCAGCTATTGTAATTTCCTCCTATCAGGTTTGTACAACATTTATTTTTTTTTGGGGATTGCAAAGGTATTAAAATTAATGCGTTCGCAATATCAGTTCGTCATTTTTTTTACATCTTCACGAATCATTTCTGCAAATTCAAGTGTCGGGCGACTCCCCAGGTCTCCTTCTCCCTGTTTACGGACGGAGACATTTCCTTCGGCTTCTTCTTTCTCGCCAACAATAAGCATGAATGGAATACGCTGAAGTTCAGCATCCCGAATTTTCTTGCCGGTTTTTTCATTGCGCTCGTCTACCAGTGCCCTGACTTCATTTTCTTCAAGAATCTGCTGGACTTTTTTGGCGTAATCGATGAACTTCTCACTAATGGGTAAAATCATCACCTGGGTTGGAGTTAACCAAAGCGGGAATTTGCCGGCAGTGTGTTCAAGCAATACGGCAACAAAACGTTCCATTGAACCGAAAGGAGCACGGTGAATCATGATGGGGCGGTGTTTTTGGTTATCGGCACCGATGTATTCAAGCTCAAAGCGTTCGGGTAAATTATAGTCAACCTGAATGGTTCCCAATTGCCACTTACGGCCTATCGCGTCGCGTACCATGAAGTCGAGTTTCGGGCCATAAAAGGCTGCCTCTCCTTCGACAATGGTGGCTGTGAGCCCTTTTTCCTGAACGGCCTCGATGATGGCCCGTTCTGCTTTTTCCCAGTTCTCATCTGACCCGATGTACTTCTCGGTGTTCTTGGCGTCCCTGATTGAAATCTGTGTAATGAAATTCTCGAAATTGAGTGTCTTAAATATATGCAACACGATGTCAATAACACCGATAAACTCAGTCTTCAATTGATCGGGACGACAGAAAATATGGGCATCGTCTTGCGTGAAGCTCCTTACCCTGGTTAGTCCGTGTAGTTCTCCACTCTGCTCATAACGGTAAACCGTTCCAAATTCTGCCAGACGGATGGGCAGCTCTTTGTAACTATGAGGTTTGTAACTGTAGATTTCGCAATGATGGGGACAATTCATCGGCTTGAGCATGTATTGTTCGCCTTCTACAGGTGTAGCGATCGGTTGGAACGAGTCCTTTCCATATTTCTGGAAGTGACCCGAGGTTTTGTATAATTCTACATTGCCAATGTGCGGTGTGATAACCTGTTGGTAACCTGCCTTTTTCTGCACCGATTTCAGGAAGTTTTCAAGTCTTTCTCTCAGGGCCGCTCCTTTAGGAAGCCAGATGGGCAATCCCTGTCCGACTTTCTGAGAGAAGGTGAAGAGCTCGAGTTCCTTACCCAGCTTACGGTGGTCGCGTTTCTTGGCTTCTTCCAATAAAGCAAGGTGTTCGGTAAGCTGACTAGCCTTAGGGAAGGTGATGCCGTAGATACGGGTCAGCATCTTGCGCTTTTCATCACCACGCCAGTATGCGCCTGCGGTGGCTAGTAATTTTATGGCCTTAATGCTTGAAGTATCGGGCAGGTGAGGTCCACGGCAAAGGTCAGTGAACTGTCCTGATTCATAGAAGGAGATGGTTCCATCAGCAAGGTCGCTGATAAGCTCAAGTTTATACTCATCGCCTTTCTTGTTGAAATATTCGAGTGCTTCGGCTTTCGATACCTCCCGACGAACATACTGTTGTTTTTCGCGGGCAAACTGAAGCATGGTATCTTCTATTTTTTTGAAATCATCCGATGATATCTGTCGATCGCCAAAGTCAATATCATAATAGAACCCGTTTTCAATATCGGGTCCGATTCCGAATTTGGTACCGGGATAGAGATGTTCGATGGCTTCGGCCATGAGATGGGCGGATGAATGCCAGAAGGTGGCTTTCCCTTCTTCGTTATCCCATGTGAACAACCTGATGTTGGCGTCGGTAGTGATGGGGCGGGTGAGATCCCATGTCGCGTCGTTAACTTTGATGGATAATACATTGCGCGCAAGTCCTTCGCTGATACTACGGGCGATTTCAAGACCTGTAACGCCTTCGGGGTACTGTCGTACGCTTTTGTCGGGGAGCGTGATGTTAATCATAGATATAAGTATTTAAACCGACTGCTACAAACCAGCCGGCTGGTTAAGAGGGTGCAAAAGTAATGAAATATCTACACATGCCTTCTGTGGGACTGTAAAATACAATCCACAGGCCTTTCAGCAGCCAATTCCCATTTGCTGAAGTAATTCAACGGCATCGTATACACATGGGATACATACTGCGGCAGTAAGCCCCTGATCGGCTACCGCTTCGCGGCCTTCCTGTGTGTTAAGGTTTTGCCCTAAAAGTTCACTGCAGGAGGTGGCGTGGTGTTTTTCAGAGAACTGCAGGGTGATCTGTTGTATTAGTTCCCGTGCCTTCGCTTTGCGGGTCGCTTCATCGGTAACAGTCGTACTGCAATGTAGTCCAATGACCATATAGGCACCCGTTAAAGCACCACAGGTTAGTTGTAGTCTGCCCATACCACCTCCGAAACCAGAAGCGATGTTGATGGCTTGCCGGTTGTCTTCTGAAATAAGTTCTTCAAATGTACCCAATACCGATTGGGCACAGTTATATCCTGATTTTAACATTTGAAGGGCATTCGAAGCTCTGTCGTGATTTATCATGGGTGGTTTCTATTATTTTGTATTAGTAGTTTTGTTTCCCAGCCAATCATTCAGGGTGTCCAGAACTTTCTTTTTTGGTTCACTGCTCAATGTCCCGATTCGTGTTCCATGACAGCCTCCCGGTGCAATGATGCGAAGGGCATTGGTCGCCGTCGACGGCAGGGCGGCTGAGGCACACCAAGGGTCGTTGCCCCCGTATATATAGATGATGTTGTTACCTTCCAGCGCAATGAAATCACGCACACGCTGAAGTGTGAGGGGATTAAACTTGTAATGCGGTCCTTTGGGGGCCATGATACTGTTGCTGATGTAACCGTTTTTGATGGAGAGCAAATCACCTACGCCGGTGGTGTCGTAACCATAATAACCAATTTCAGTGTAGGCCTGATAGAAGAAAGCCTGTGTTCCATCCATCCCCGGGTGGGTGAAGTTGTCAAGGCCAACCGTGGCTGTGAGATGCATGTATAGCTCACGGGGTGTGGCTGATGCTCCTGGTATGTTTTCAGGCTTATTGCACCATTGCCAGTAACTGAACGGGTATTCCAGTACCATATAATCCAACGTACTGTCAGGACTCATTGCCCATGTGTATTGACGCTTCCCGGCCTGATTCTTTAACAGGTCAAGCACCGCCGAACGTTGCTTCAATACATTCCGCTGAAAAGTGGTGATCTTACTACGGGTGATCGAATCGCCCACCTGTTTCAGGAACCAGATTTCGCGGGGATCTTCCTGAGCGATATTGTAGGGCGCTACGTATGCTACTGTAGCATCGGCATCGTTGGGGTAAAACGTGCGGTGGTAAACGGCTGTCTGGCCGCCTTTGCTGATGCCGGTGGTGATCCATTTGCCCTTATAGATGGTTTTCAGCAATTCGATAACATGATGATGGTCAGCGGCTGCATTTTCAACGGTAAGGTAATCCCATGGCTGCCCTTCGGGTTTGGATCCTGAAAAGTATCTGTGTTCTACAACCAGTTGATTACTTTGGAGTATGTTTGCCAGCTCTTCCTCAAAAAAGGTATTGTTGGCGTAATCGGCCGAATATCCTTCAGTGGTCATCACCATGGGTTTGCTGAAACCCCGATGCGAAAGGAAAGCCCGTTGTGTGAAAGTCCCTTTCTCAGGATGACGATGATCGAGGGGCTGGGTGATTGTGAGGATGTATGATTCGGTGAAACCGGGAGCAGCAGCTTTGGTTTCAACCTTTACACCGGGTAGGGCGTTCAGTTGCTCCTGCAACGTCTCACTGATAACGGTGAGTGCGCTTGAGAGGAATAGCATAAGAAGAAGTCTGGCTTTCATACTGTAGTATTTGAGTTGTTATTTATTTCGTTTTTACTATCCGAACAGATGCCCTGCTTGCAGCAGGGAGACATTCAGGGTTACCGACATGGTTATAATATCAGAACCGGACGAGTTATCCGTTTCAGTAATGGCGACCAACGATTGGTATCCAAACAGACTCCTGATGATGAATGTGGCTTCCCGGGGCTGTTTAAGGGCGGCCAGGGAAGCGACTCTTGTACACGATGCTGCTGCGCCGGGTGAGTGGTTAATGGTTCCCTGAGGGGTTGCAGTGGCTTGTATGGGAAAGGCGTTATCTGTTCCGGTGAAAACAACGGCTGATGGTATCGCCTCTTGCATTGTAAAGGGGTTTATCTGCTTCAGATTGATTGCGGCTGCCCGCAATATCCATTGGCCGTAATCCTCCATCCTTCGCAGCATCGTCTTTTCATGGCTTAACGTGATACCCAAGGTGTCAGCTGCTGTAAGAAGATAAAATTCACCGGCAAAAACAATGTCAAATTTCACCAGCCCTATACCCGGAACACCTGTCTCCTGACCAGTAGCCACAGTTTTAACCGGGATGTTCATGAGTTTACATTCGAAATCGTAACCTGTCAATGGAGTAACCATACATTGAATCGAAGCGGCTGGTGTGTTGTATGAGTAGCTGCCTGCATTGGTTGCGCCGCTTTGCAGATAACGCCTGACAGATAGAGCTGCCATACCATCCAATGATAATCCTGTGTTCAGTCCGTAAGATTCATTTATAAGATCAATGATCCTGCTGTTATCTCCACTTCTTTTGGTGAAAAGCATCGTTTGATCTGGGCTTAATTGAAGTTTGTCCAGTCGGTCTTTTGCTAGGTCTGCCAACCGTTCCGTTGCGATTCCCATCTCTGTCTGATCTGCTTTAACTAAATCAGGCAGGGTCGTGATGATTACGGGCTGCCCGGCTACAGTGAAGCTATACACTTCCGGAAGTGTAAGCGAAGATTGGTAACCGGGATTAGAAGTATACATGATACGAGGTTGGTTTATTGTGGATTGAGTGAACCATGGTGAAGGCAGGTGTCAGGAGCAAAGGTAAAAAAGGTGATTCAATTGAACCATGTTAAAATAAACTGATTTCTTATTTCGCTCAGCTATCTGTTGCCTTTCGCTGTCTGCCGATGAAACGCTTCTTTGCTAAAACAGTTAAAAATATCTTTGGCCTTTTGTCCTGACGAATCACGGCATCGGATTGATTATTCTCCGGCAATGGCAAATAACACCAGCAATTCAGCATAGCAATCTCTTCGCTGGTCTGTGTATTGTTTAGCCGATGTATATCTGAGACTATTAACCCCGTAGGATATGGGCTTTTCTCACGTCATTGAAGTAAAAGCTCCTCATGTAACACCCTATTAGCAATCGCTGTGTTCCGTCCTTCGGATGATTTCATCCTGAAGGTCTTCACCCAGATCGTTGAAGTAATCGCTGTAGCCTGCAACACGAACAATAAGATCCCGGTATTTCTCCGGATGTTTTTGTGCATCACGCAGTGTATCGGCATTTACTACGTTAAACTGAATGTGGTGCCCGTCCATCCGAAAGTAGCTGCGGATGAGTGCCGTTAGTTTGCCGTAGCTTTCGTTGTCGTCGAAGAATGAGGGAGTGAACTTCTGGTTTAGCAAGGTCCCTCCGGTTTTGATGTGATCAATCTTTGCCGCCGATTTTAAAACGGCAGTTGGACCACAATGGTCGGCTCCCTGTACAGGACTGATTCCTTCTGATAGTGGGATGCCTGACAACCTTCCGTCAGGGGTAGCTCCTGTTACCTGACCGAAATAGATATGGCAGGTTGTGGGCAGCATGTTGATGCGGTAAGTAGCGCCACGTGGTGATTGCCTTCCATCCACAGCCTTGAAGAAGAGATTGAATATCCCGATGGCATGCCTGTCGGCGGTGTCATCGTCGTTACCCCATTTCGGAGTATTGAAAACCAACTCTTTTCTGAGTTCCTGATAATCCTGAAAATTACTGTCAAGCGCCTGGATCATTCCTTTCATCGTAATTGTCTGCTGATCATAAACATGTTGTTTAATTGCGGTCAGGCTGTCGGTCAGACTACCTAATCCAACACCCTGGATGTAGGAACTGTTGTAGCGGGTGCCTCCGGCATTGTAATCACACCCGTTGGCTATGCAGTCGTCGATAAGCAGCGAAAGAAAAGGAACCGGCAGGTTAATGGCAAAGAGCTTTTCAATCACATTGTTGCCTCTGATCTTGATGTCAACGAAATAGTTAACCTGTTTCTCAAAGGCCTCCATCATAAGGTTAAACGTACTGAATTTATCCGCCTCACCTGTGTGAAGGCCAACCTGTCTTCCGGTGCGGGGATCAAAGCCGTCATGGAGGGTTAACTCAAAAATTTTTGTCAGGTTAAAATAACCGGTCAGTATGTAGGCTTCGGTACCAAAGGCACCACTTTCAACACAACCCGAAGCCCCGCCGTTACGGGCATCTTCAGGTGTTTTTCCTTGTCGCATCAGTTCCTGAACGATGGCATCGGTGTTGAAGATGCTGGGTTGCCCAAATCCTGTCCTGATAATATTGAGTGTTTTGTGGATGAAACGATCCGGGTTTTTTTTGCTTACCTGTATCATGCTGCTTGGCTGTAGCAGCCTCATTTCCTGAATTACTTCGAGCAACAGGTAGGTCATTTCGTTTACAGCGTCAGAGCCGTCCTCTTTTACACCACCTAAGTTGATGAGTGAGAAATCGGTATAGGTGTTGCTCTCGAGTGCAGTGACGCCAATCTTGGGCGGCGCCGGATGGTTATTGAACTTAATCCAGAAACAATGAAGCAGTTCACGGGCCTCTTCTTTCGTGAGGCGCCCTGATGCAAGGTCTTGCTGATAAAAGGGGAGGAGGTGCTGATCGAGTCGTCCCGGATTAAATGAGTCCCAGGGGTTGAGTTCGGTGATCACCCCCAGATGAATGAACCAGTAATGCTGAAGGGCTTCATGAAGGGTTTCGGGTTTATGGGCTGGAACTCGTCGGCAGACTGCTGCCATCTGCTCAAGTTCTTTCTTTCGCTTATCGTCAGTTTCTGCTTGTGCCAGCTGCACCAATTCTTCGGCATGCCTTTCGCTGTAACGAATCAAAGCACTGGCAGCGAGTTCCATGCCTGCGAGTTCTTCCTGCTTTTCAAAGGCCTGCGGGTCGTTGAAAAAGTCGAGCGAAGCACGACTTTTTTCGATGTCGTCGATGATGTCGAGCAGCCCCTTGCTCCACATCTTTTTTCCAAGTACCGTGTGCCCGGGTGCCCGTTGCTCCTGAAATTCGGTGAAGATACCTGCATCGTAGGCTGCCTTCCATTCGCTGGTCATGTTTCCCATCATTTTATCACGATGTGTCTTGCCCTGCCAGAACGGGATAATGACGTCGCGATATGCCTCACGTACGGCCTCATCTGATTTAAAGGAGACTTTCGCGCGATTGTGCAATACGTCGAGGTCTTCGAGCGAGTGAAGTGTCACTTCGGGGTAAGTGGAGGTTGCTTTTGGTGCAGGTCCCCGTTCTCCGACAATCAACTCTCCCGGATTGATGCAGATTGTTTTGTTGTTGAGCAGGTACATGAGGCAGCGGCCCCTTCTGACGGGAGCCGAAACTTCCCGCGCTGCATCACTTTGGTGAAAACGGGTAACTATTAACGCTCTTTCCGCGCTGATACAATTGATGGCGTCCAGACTCTGACGGCGGAGTTTATTTACACGTTCGGTGATCATGATGATTCAGTGTTTCTGATTTGGTTTGAAAAATTTATCCTCCTTCCTTTACCCTGAAGCCTGCCGCTGAGAACAGGGAAAGGGCTTCACGGGTATTGGTGGTGGCTTGTTGGTTGGGTAGTTTGGGAGACGGTTGCAGCCCGAGTGCTTCGTATTTGTGTTGACCCAACCTGTGAAAAGGGAGGAAATCAACACGCTCGACGGGCTGTCTGATGGTCTTAAGAAAATTGATTGTTTCGGTCAGCGATTTTAATCCATCGTTGACGCCTGGAATAAGCGGGATACGGATGATAAGCCTTAGCCCCGGTACATCAAGCGATACCAGATTTTTAAGGATTACATGGTTTGATTGTCCTGTTGTCTCATAATGACATTGGTCGTCAATTGATTTTATGTCGAACAGGAGGAGGTCTGTCGTAGCTGCGACTTTTGAGAATACTTCACTGGTCGCAAAACCACTGGTGTCAACTGCTGTATTGATACCTTCTTCGTGGCACTGTTGTAGCATCTCCAGCAGAAAACCGTGTTGCATCAGCGGCTCTCCTCCCGAAAAGGTGACTCCGCCCTTGCTCTCTTCGAAATATAGCCTGTCGCGGATGATTTCCCGCATCACTTCATCTGCCGTCATTTCTTTGCCAACAGTGCTGGCTAACCATTCTACACTGCCATCCAGTGTACGGCGTTTGTTAATGGTTCCGATAGCCGATGTCTGGCTCTCAGGATTGTGGCACCAGAAACAACGCAACGGACAGCCTTTCAGGAAGACCGTAGTGCGTATGCCCGGGCCATCATGCACGGCGTAACGACGGATATCGAACACGATACCTTTCATGCGGGGGAATTTATTAAGAGAGGAGGAAGATTTGAGAACCAAAAAACAACATGAATGAATGCCGAATCAGCGGCAGTCACGGATTAGCCTAGCATATCCAGCAGGCGTAGAGTCCCTTGCCGTTGTTGTGGTAGAGGGTATGATATGTTGTGAATTCCGGCAACATCGTGTATTTATTTCCTGATGCAAAGCTAATATATTTCAACACGTACAGGTGATATTTCCCGGTCATTATTTTTTGTTTCGAGACTGATGATTGTCAGTACAACCACTTGAAGGATAAAGCAGACGCATCTAAGCGGGCTTTTTTCAGACTATTGTAATAATGTGGGAACTTATTACATTTGCCGGCTAGTTTATCGTGAGAAACATTTTAGAGCTATCATGTTCAGACGACTCCGGTGGATTCCTTTATTTTTGGTGTTACTCTTCTTATTATCAGGAGATGCGGTTGTAACTATTACAACTGATGGTGTGTTGCCGTCTTCTTTTTCGATAACCTGCATGCAGTTCCATGATCAAAGTGTACTGACAGGTTCGGTTGTTGAAAGCGATAGCGAGCCGTTGGAGAACAACGGCTGTCTTGATTTATCAGTGGTTGTTTTCCTTGACTTCCGCCCTGTCCGGAGCAAGGGACTCGCTGTTGCTGCCCGACAAGTGAGTCTTCATGGTGTTTTGTTCTTTCCTCCTATCGCCGGGGTTACTTCATTACCTGATATGAAACAGTTGTTTGGTGATGAAACACGTTGGATTACCCTGAAATCATTGCTGTGTTGAACACTCACTTGTGCCGGATGTTTCTGAAACCAGTCACATCGTCCCTTGGTTATTTATCCTCCTGTGTAAGTGAGGATTGTGCTGAAATGATTATTCTCAACAAACTAAATCTATGTTTTCTTACAAAGTTTTTCGAAAAGCGCTTTTCGTGCTTCCGCTCTTTTTGTTGGGCTCTACAAACCTGATGGCTGCCAATGCTATGCCATCGGTAGGTGGAATTGAGCTTGAATTTATACTCTTTGCTCTGACATTGGTTGGAGTGGCATTATTTCATAATAAGACCATGTACGTGGCCCTGACAGGTCTTATAGTGGTTCTGATTTCCAAATTCATTTTTGCGCCTGAATTTTCTCTCATCGATCATATAATCGGAAGTGCCGGAGCGGAAGGTGAATGGCGTACCCTTATTAACCTGATCGGTTTGCTGTTCGGCTTCGGTATTCTTGCCAAGTACTTCGAGGAATCACGCGTACCGGAGTTTTTACCCAAATATTTACCCAACGATTGGAAGGGAGGACTGGTACTCCTGCTCCTGGTCATGATTATTTCAAGTTTCCTCGATAACATCGCGGCTGCCATGATTGGTGGTACAATTGCCCTTGTTGTCTATAAGGGAAGGGTTCATATAGGATTTCTGGCTGCTATCATCGCTGCCAGCAATGCAGGAGGAGCCGGAAGTGTGGTTGGTGATACAACAACAACCCTTATGTGGATTGATGGTGTGAATCCGCTCGATGTCACCCATGCCTTTATAGCCTCCATTGGAGCTTTTTTGATCTTTGGCGTATTTGGAGCACTTCAGCAGCATAAATATCAGCCTATTCAGGCTGATCCCACGCCAGGTCTTATCATTGATTATGGAAAACTGCTGATTGTTGCGATGATATTGGTATTTGCCATCCTGGCCAATGCCCTTCTCGATTTCCCGGCCGTAGGCGTCTGGGTGGCTATTCTGGCCGGTAATTTTTTCAGGAAAGCACACTGGAAGGAACTACAGAATTCATGGCAGGGGACGGTTTTTCTTACTTCTTTGGTACTTACGGCTTCGCTTATGCCGGTTGACGAATTACCTGCTGCTTCATGGCAGAGTGCTTTTTCTCTGGGGTTTGTATCGGCGGTGTTTGATAACATTCCGCTCACCAAGCTGTGTCTTGAACAGGGTGGTTACGACTGGGGGGTGCTGGCTTATACCGTCGGATTTGGCGGCTCCATGATTTGGTTTGGCTCATCGGCCGGGGTAGCGCTGACTAATAAGTTTCCTGAAGGCAGGTCGGTGTTCCGGTATGTGAAGAATGGATGGCATGTAATTCTGGCCTATCTGGTAGGATTTTTTATCATGCTCGGGTTGGTGGGCTGGCATCCGCATGCTCCCCATAAGGTGAAGCATCAATCACAAGTTGAAGTGACAGAATAAAACTATTTTACCGGTTACTTAAAAGCCGTTATTGCTGACCTAAAGCAATTGCGGCTTTTTTAATAAGTCGGGTATGGTAACTCCCTGGTGAAAAATTGGCCACGCCCTTAATAATACCCGTGCCAAAGTCAGGAAATTATTCATTCTGTTAAATGATTATTTTTTGTTCTCATCTGAAGGTATTATTCCATAACGATAAAATCTTTGGTATCTTATTGTAATTGTCAATTAATCAATGATATGTGTTGTTTTATGGAAGTATTCATGATTTCTGCCAATTGTGATGGTTTTGTCACTTCCGTTCGTACTTCGTTCAATGAACAGTGAAAATCGCAATTTTTAAAAATTTCCGTTCAATATCCGTTCATTGAGGATTAAGTAACAATAGACACACTTAAAACATACTGATAATCAAGTAAAAGAGAGACCAAAGTTAGGCCAAAGTTAGGCCAAAGAGGGAACGGAGCCCTTTTTTACATATCTTTTTAGCGGGTTTACAGTATGTTAGGTGTTAATGGGCTAACAGTTGAACCGGGCACAGACTTGATGATGAGCTTGAAAATATACACCCGACTGTTTGTGTATAACAGAATCATTATAATATGTTCTTCCGGTGCTATTTAGTTTGAAATCGCGAAGCCTTGCTGCTTGATTCAGGAATTAGACCACAAATTAATGACCCTGTGGTTTTTTCAGTTAGCTGTCTTAAATTGACGATTCGGATAATCAGGATTAGTTACTGACTGTTATCCTAACATAAATGATTCCTTCGGACATAAAACATGAAATTGTTATGTCAGCATAAAAATCAGAAAAACCGGATTATTCCGGTTTTTCTATAGTAGTCAGAATATTATTCTGTCAATATGATGCTAACCAGCAATTACATCCTGATAGCAGTTGATAGTGCCTGATTTGAATGGTTTATCAGTGAAGCTGAACTCCAGGAGTTATTCTGCAGAAGCTCCCATGCCGCCTGATTTGCTTCGTTCGATGGCCTGAAGGGCAAGGTATTTGTCGCCAAATTTTTCGAGGTTTTCCATTTCCTTCTCATATTGGTCGAGATGAGTTTCTTCCTCTTCCACAAGTGCTTCAAAAAGTTTCTTAGATACAGAATCAGCGTTTTTTGAACACTCATTGGCCCAGTTGTTATAATCCCTGGCACTGCCGGTCTCCATCCTGGTAGCCAGTGCAAGCATTTTTTCTACTTCGTGGATTTTTTGTACATCTTCGGCAGCCTTCATCTCCACTTCGCCTTTGAGAAACAATACCCTTTCGGCCAGTCTCTCGACGTGCATCATCTCTGCAATGGCTGTCCTTCGGAACAGGTTCGACAGGAGATCGTAACCAAGGTCGTCGCAACGAAAATGAAAATACATGTACTGGTGAACAGCCGATAGTTCATCGGCAATGGCTTTGTTTAATAATTCAATGCTCTTTTCTTTCATGGTATTCGTGTTTATTAATTATGAGAGTATTTCTGAGGTTTGATTATTTAAGGAAAGGGTTGGATTGCATTCCGGGTAAGAAGAGGATGCCCCGGATGTTTCTGAATCGGAGTTGTCATGCAAATATAAGCATATTTGATTTCCTGAAACAGGCATTAACAGGGTCATCCCAATTCTTCGTCTGTGGCCGGAAAAGTCAATCGTTCACATGATTATCCAAGGAAAGCGTTATACATCCAGACTAGTTTCTCCTGTGCACGGATGTAGTCAGAAGCCATGGCATTGGTTCCTTCATCATTCACCTCAGCCGAGAGGGCAAGAATTTCACGTTGTTTAATCAACAAAATAGTGAAGGTGTCCAAAATGCTTCTGACACTGGCTTTGCCATCGGTGCTGTTCGAAACAGGTTTTACCTGCGATATGTTAAGGTAGTCGCTGAAAGTATGCAGTGGTGTGCCACTGAGGGTGAGGATGCGTTCGGCAATCTCATCGATTTTGAGCTGAAGATCGGTATAGAGTTCCTCAAATTTCAGGTGGAGCTCGAAGAACTTGTCGCCTTTAATGTTCCAGTGGAAACCCCGGGTGTTCTGGTAGAATACCTGATAGTTGGCCAGCAGATCGTTCAGCTTTTCAATAAGTTGGGTTGAGCGGACTTTATCGAGTCCGATTTGATTCATCGTTTTCATGGAAAATTAATTTAATAGTTATTTGTTATGTGTTTTTTTCAGTTGCTTCAAACTGCCCCATGATCTGAAGTTTGATGTCGGTAATTTTAAAACCATTGGGTTGTTTGTGCTCAAAATAGTTTTGCAGGAGTGCATCAAGCTCAGGATCGAAATAATCTTCCATACGATCGGAAGAAGCACAATAGAGGTGGTGGTGGTGATCGGTGACGGCATCATAGCGCATGATATCGGAGTCGGTCTTTACCCGCTGAGCCAGATCCTTCATGACTAAAACATCGAGGATATTGTACACCGTAGTAAAAGACAGTCCGGGCAGGTTTTCCAGTACCTTGCGATAGATTTCGTCCGCCGTAGGGTGATAGGTCGTTGCCAGGGCTTCATAAACAGCAACCCGTTGGGGGGTTACCTTTAGCCCCTTACCGGTGAGCTTCAGCATGATTTCTTTCGTATCGGTCATATAGTCTGAAATAACATTGTGATCATAATTATTGTTTCATTGTAATAATTACAATTTAGATTATTATTTGTTCAACCTTTTGGGTAGATATTTTTATTCTTTTTGTAATTGGTTGATAAATTGTTGATTTGTTTTTGATCTGATCAGGGGGGCATCAACTTTACCTGATCAACCTGTGATTTGCGAAACGGAGTATCTTTGCAGCTTAAAATTGAAAATCTATGATCGTTGTCACAGGTGCTGCCGGATTCATCGGTAGTTGTTTGATAAGCAGGCTTGAGGAGGCCGGTGTGAGGGAGGTTGTTGCTGTGGATGATTTTACGCGTGAGGATAAGAATCTGAACCTGAAAGCTAAGAATCTGGCCTTGCTGGTTGATCGGATGCATTTTTTTAATTGGCTGACTGAAAACCGCCAGCGCGTTGATTTTATCTTTCATTTGGGTGCCCGCACCGATACAACCGAGTTTGACGTGTCGGTGTTTGATGCCTTGAACCTTAACTATACCAAAGAGCTGTGGCGACAGTGTACGGCTTATGCCATACCGCTTATCTATGCCAGTTCTGCAGCAACATACGGGGGCGGTGAATTGGGATACGAAGATGATCATTCACTGGTCGAAAAGTTGAAGCCCCTGAATCCTTATGGAGATTCAAAGAATGAGTTCGATAAATGGATGCTGAAGCAAACTGCCACTCCTCCTTTCTGGGCCGGATTTAAATTCTTCAATGTCTATGGCCCCAATGAATATCACAAGGGACGTATGGCTTCGGTAGTAATGCACTCCTTTAACCAAATAAGGGATACAGGCAGGGTAAAACTGTTTCGTTCGCACCGCCCTGACTTTGCCGATGGGATGCAACTGCGCGACTTCATCTATGTCGGTGACGTTGTTGAGGTGATGTACGAGATGAGCCTTAAAAGACCTCAGCCGGGTATCTATAACCTTGGTACCGGAACGGCACGAGCCTTCCTTCATCTGGCCAATGCTGTTTTTGCTGCCCTTGACCTTGAGCCGCAGATCGATTTCGTTGATACACCTGCCGATATCCGCGATAAATACCAGTACTTCACTGAAGCCCCGATGTCAAAGCTCCGTAATGCCGGGATCACTTTCCCTTTTCGTTCGCTTGAAGAGGGGGTAAAGGAGTATGTACAGAAGTATCTGAAAGATGGAGTATACTGTTAAGGTCTGGGATAGGAAGATCAACTCTGGCGTGAAAAGTTGAAGAGAGCTGGTGGTTTAAAAGTTAATCAGATTTTGCCGGTTAATTCGTTGTCGGTATTCCTTATTGCAAGGCATAAAAGAAATCTCATTAAGCCTGCGTCATTGGCGTTATTGGTTATCTTCGGATTTTTTTACCACCTCCCCGAGTTTCACTACTTTATAATCGATCCCCATCGATTTTGCATATTCCTCGACGGTGTCTGGAAAGCCAGCCGATTTGCGCAGTTCATTTACATGGTCAGGGTCTTTAATTGGCCAAATGAAATATACAGTCGTTTCGGCCCCGGTTGCCTCGTCTTTTATCCGTTTCCCGCTGCTCTGCGAGCCGTATATCTGTTCCTGTTTCCGATACATCAGCATCCGGTCCTCCATAATGGCGACAAAGGTCTTGTTGATTTCATCGTGCTCTCCGGCTTCCCTGATTATGGGAAAGTAAGTTTCGATTTCATGGGAATGTTGAATGACAAGCCATGCAGTGAAGCTGGCAGGTTCTCCTACCAGTGATTTTCCCGGATAGCCATAAGTGGCAATGATCTTCTTTACTTCAGCCAGGTTGATGCTGTCCTGATGTTTGATGACTTTCCATTTGTCCTGTTCAAAGGCTTGCGCGTCATAACCCAGTTTTTCGAGCACTTCAGCTTTTTTCTCGTTGGATATAGCGGGCTGAAGCAGTTCTCTGAGTGCCTGATCACTGAAGTGGATGGAGTCAAGTTTCATTTTCAGGGCAGTATTTAACTCCTGTGATTTGACGATCGTAATGGAGAAGAGCGCCAGGAGGGTGACGATTATTGGCTTCATGAGCGGGCGGTTTAGAGGGTCTTACTAAAGGGTTGAACTATAGCTATCGCTTATATGAAATGTCGGAATGAGTGTCCATGGTTTAACAGGTGATAAAATGATATTTGAATATTCCGTAACCGATGTAGCCGGTGTATTTAAGGCGCTTGTGGTTACAGGTGCTTCTTCCCCAAGTCACTTAACGAATTTTGGACAAAAAGTTTATCATCTGTCAGTATTCCTTTCGCAAAGATAGGAATGGGATTTTAAATTGAGCCAATTGCTGTAAATGCACCGAGATCATTAGAAAGTATTTTTGGATCAGTTTAGTTGCAAATGATTCAGGAACCTCTCATGCAAAACGATAGATGTTTTGATCAGTGGGCTTATAGGATTTAATTACTCCTGTAGATTACAAAAAGGGCATTTGGTGAAATAGGCAATTGTTGATCATCCAATTGTGCGATGTGCCGATGGTAATTTGTAACGTGATGAATTGCATCTGCGTGATTTATTGTGGCATTAGTCTGGCGGTGGATAATAAAAACCTCAATTGGCAGAGAATAAAAGAGGCTGTCACCTGATCAGGGACAGCCTCCGTTTTATTAGGCTAAGATGATTGAATACCCTGTCTGGAAAAGTAATTTTCTGCTTCAGGGATATTTATAGGATGCCCGTTAGAACGTAGCTTTAACCGACAGAATGAAATTACGTCCGGCTGCCACGATGCCTGAGCTGTAAGGCCTGTAGCGCTGGTCGGTAAGGTTTTCAAGCCCTGCGCTTACGGTCAGGTGATCAGCAAACTGATACATGGCTTTGAAGTTGAGGGTGTACCAGCCTGGTGAGTAGGGATTGCCGTCGGCGTCGATGGCATAAATCTCGGGTTTGCCTTTCTCTTCTTCAGGCATATCGTTGTACTTCTTCTCCCCACTATAAACAGCATAGAGTTGAAGGTTAAGCTTGTTAGTCTGGTATATCAGTTTCGAGATGCCATACCATGGAGGGGCATGACGCGAAGGACTCTTGGTGCCATCGTCAAGTTCTTCCTCTCCATGCTGGTAATTGAAATCGGATGTGAAACCAAATCCTGATGGGAGTTGTATTTCCATGCCAGCCTGAATTCCATACACTGTAGCCGAGGCGGCGTTCTGGATGGCTGTTACTTTACTCATAGTACCATCATACATGATGCTGTCGTGTCCGTTGAGTGTAAAATCGCGGCGCACCATGGCGTTGTCGAGATAGGTGTAGTAACCGGTAAGGTCGATCTTTACCATGTCGTCGATAACCTGCGCGATACCGACTTCAGCACTGTACACATATTCAGCCTTTAAGTCGGGATTAGGGACTACCACGATGCCATCACCTGAGTCGAACACCTTACCCATGTCGTCGACATTTGGTGACCGGAATCCGGTTGAGAGGTTTACACTAAGGGTTGTATTTCTGGCAGGGTGGTATATCATTCCCAGACTGCCGGTGAGGGCTCCATTGTTCATGTCGGCCTTGGTGTATGGGAAAGGGTAGAAAGTGGTATCGAACTCAGCATTGAGAATATACTGGTTGTAGCGAATACCAGCATTGAACATCAGCTCCTCTGATGGCTTAAACTGATCTGTAATATACACGGCATAGGAACCCCATGTCGATTGCGGATACCGCGAAGCACCCGGCTTACTGACACCTGTATTGATGTTTTCATCAATCCCGGTGGAGGTCACGTCGTTGTAGATTCCTTCCACACCATAAGATAGAGTATTGTTGCTGCCGAGCAACTTGGTGAAGTCGATGTTACCCGACAATGCATCTACCTCTTCGGTTCTGATTTCACGGTTTGGTTTATTGATATCCCGGCTGACACGGCTCTCTTTGAAGAACTGGTGAGCCAGCCTGATGTTCATCTGGTCGTATAGTTTGGTGTTTCCGTTATGTTCGATGCTCAGGTTGTTCATCATCCATTTTTGAGGGCCATAATACCATTCACCATAACGTGGGAGGCCTTTCTTGTAACGAATGTGACGGTCATACCGATCGTAGGCAGAAGTCTCTGAGTAATGGAAGCCGTATTGAAAGTCCCATTTTTCGTTGGGTTTGAAACGAATTTTCTGCATCATGTTGATTTGTGAATAGCCCGAGGGTGTTTGTACCTGAGGGTCGTTGTTGGTAACGATCACATCCATGCTGTCCTGCCGTTGTACATAGAAGGGCCGGAGGTATTCGTTCGGACCATCGGAACCCATGCGCAGGTCACCGAACTTGTTGGCGCTGATGCTGGTAACCATTGCCCATTTTTTCCAGCCAATATTGATGTCGAAATGGCCTGTGTTCTCGTTGTTGGCTGATGAATAACGGGTAACGGCTTTCCCTGTAACCAGCGGGGCATCATTCATCGAGAGTTGCGGGGTGAGCGTCTGGAAACTCATTACGCCACCGATGGCATCGCTGCCATAGATCACTGAGCCGGGTCCGAATAATACCTCGGTTCGTTCGGTTGCGAAAGGATCGAGCGAGATGACATTCTGAATGTTCCCGGCGCGGAAGATGGCTGTATTCATTCTTACACCATCAACGGTGTATAGTAGCCTGTTGGTGGCAAAGCCCCTGATCATGGGACTGCCGCCACCCTGTTGGCTCTTCTGGATGAATACCTTGCCCGACATGCCCAGCATATCGGCCGCGGTCTGAGGGTTCTGCAGCGCGACTTCACGGGCTGAAATCGTCGCCACTTTTGAGGAGATATCAGCAGTACTCTGGCTCCATTTCGAAGCAGAGATGATAACTTCATCAATATTAATGGCTGAAGGGATAAGGGTGAGCTGGAATTTTTCTGATTCCAGAGTTTTGTAACTCAGGTTTGATGCCTTGTAGCCAAGTGATCTGATTTTGATCAGTTCTGCATCTTTAAAGGCTCTGATGTCGGCTTGTCCTTTGGCATTAGTGGTAGCAAAGGCATGGGGAATATCGCTGATAAGGGTTACCATCTCGAGCGGTTCCCCGGTTTTGGCATCCTTGATGGTAATAACCTGTGTGAAGCCTGAAAGAGTGGCCATCAGGACTATGACCAGGGTAAATATTTGTTTCACTGGAAAATTAGTTTTGAAAGTAGGGTAAATGAATAGAATAAAAAAGGTTATTTGCGATTCAGTAAAGTTGATTCCGACTGTCGTACACATTCTTTGCGCTTATCCGGGACAGTGCAACAAATAGATGCTGCATTGTTATTTTGAAAACATATTGCAGCATAAAGCACGCCCAATGAGACGGACAGAGTTAAGGAAAACCGGATGAATCGTCGTTGATTACACTATCTTTGGAGGAGGCAGGTCAATTGACAGTGATCTTGTAATCAGATGTTTTCTGTAGCTGGTGATGGTGAGAAGGCCTGATTCAGGAAGAAGGTTTGAATCTGTTTGCTCAGGAGGATAGAGTTGTTGCAGAAAATCAATCAGCCTTTTGTTGTTTTGTTTATTTTCCGTATCATCTCCCATGGCTATATCGACCAGTCGGTTAAGCTCTTTGTTAAGCGCTGTTTCACGATGGTCGGGCCAACAAAGGTAATTTACCGAGTCAGCGGTCTGTGTCGTTTTAACGATGTCGTACATGTTTCCGTTGTACTCGAATTCCTGTGCATGTTCCCACCTGAGCTGTCTGGAGGTGTCTTCATGGCTGAACCGGAGAAGAATAAGCTTCCCGGGGTTAATTCCACGGATCATCATCTGCTTCACCTGCTTTCTCACAATACGACGCGACTGCTGATACCATAGTGTGGTAACAGCGAGAGGTGCCATCAGGCAAAGCAGAAGAAAGAAGCTGGTGAGTTTAGTTCTCATGTTGAAATTGCAACATGTCTCGTGATTATCGCTGGCAAAAGTATTAAAATTGTGCACCAAACCCCTTTTTTACTCATGAAAAAAGGGATCCCAGGGCAAGGATCCCTTTTATGAGTTAATAAACTGACTAAAAATGGCTATCTGTAAATGATAATCTTTCTCGAAATAGATGATTTGGTGTCATACACATATAGCACATACATGCCGTCGGGTTGATTTGAGAGGTCGAGGGTGTATTTGAGGCTGCCGTTTACGGTAATGCTCTGGCGAGCATATACTTCCTTGCCTAATGTGTTAATTACCCTCAGATTGAGTCGCAGTGGAGTGGTAGCATTCAGTTCGAGAGCAAATTTACCGTTTCCCGGGTTCGGGTAGATATTCAGTCTGAGTGCACCGGCAAATTCTTCGATGCCTGTGCAATCTTTAAACGTAACTATAACCGCATCGGTACCGGTACAGTTCATGTTGCTGGTAACCGCCAGTACGAATGCGGCTGCCCCTATGCCAATTCCGGTGCTGTCGACAACGAGGGTCGGGGAAGTTGCACCACCTGGAGTCCACAGGTAAGATACCCCGTTGGGTGTATTACCATCAATAGTTACAGCCAGATTGGCGCAGAGCGTAGTGTCGCTGCCCAGCACAGGTTGTGGAACAGTATTGACAGTGAGAGGTTGCGAAGCCATCCCTTCGCAGCCGTTGACAGGTGCGATGGAATAGGTGATGAGGTGCTCGCCGGGACCAGCTGCGGCGGGATCAAATTGCCCGCTTGAAACTCCGGTACCCGACCATGTTCCTCCTTCAGGCAGGCCGCCTGTAAGATTGAATGCGGCCTGATTTGCACATACTGCCTCGAAAGGCGCCAGTGAAGTAGCAGGAGATTCGTTAACGATAATCGAAGCAGACGCTGTATCACCGCACCCGTTTTCATCGGTGTAGATGTAGATGATTTTATGCTCGCCGACACCTGCTACTGAGGGATCGAATCTGTTTTCTGATACACCCGGACCAGAGTACACACCGCCGGCAGGCGTCCCGTTCACAAGATCGAAGGCAGGATATGCCGAACAGGTAGGGTCAAAGTCGGCGACCATAGCTTCGGGCTTGGGGTGAATGGTCAGTGTAGCGATTGAAGCGGCACTTTCGCAACCTATGGTTGACTGGGTAGCATAATACTGATAGATACCTGGTAATGACTGTCCCGTGCTGAAGCTGTTGCCTGAACCAACCTGAGTGGTAAGGGCTGCATCATTGTACCAGCGGATGTCGATCCCTGTGGCTGTTAGTTGAGGTACCGGCAAACCGAAACAAATTTCAGCATTAGTAGCTACAGGCGCTGCGGGCTGATCTGAAACAGTTATGTAAGCGGGTTTTGAACTCGTATTAGAACCGAAGGCGTTAGTTACCTTCAATGTAACATTGTAGGAACCGGAAGCAGGATAAGTGATTCCCGATGGATTCTGTGCAGTAGAACTCGCGGGTGATCCCCCGGTAAATGCCCATTCCCATTGGGTAGGTGCTCCTGCCGATTGATCGTTGAAACCGATAGAAGAACCGGTACAGATTCCGGTTTCTGTAGCAGCAAAGGCAGCTACCGGAGCTGTATTTACCACCTTGAAGATCAGCGAACGTTTGTGAACAGGGGTTCCGTTAGGGCCACGGCCAGTTACGGTGAGGTTGTAAACGCCACTTGGAACATCACCCTGTCTGACCACTTGCAGGCTGACAGAATCAGGGAGTGTGCTGAGAGTATTGCCATTTGGAAAATAGAATTCAAAGCTGCCAGTGGCAGGAGAAGGGGCTACTTCAGCGGAGAATTCTACAGTGTTGTTGTAAAGTTTTACAGACGGGACGGCCACATTCACAGAAAGGGTATCGATAAGGGTGTCGTTGACAGCCAACATGGTGCGCATGGCATAATCTGGGAAATATGCCGTATAGCTTCCGAAGTTATTATCGCGGAAGTCGGTCCATGCGAGCATAGCAGTCACAGGATTGGCCGCGATACCATTGTAGTCGCCCAGGTACATCGGGGTTCCGCCACCACCACAGCTTGAGCAATTGATTTTCATTTTCTTGCTGGATATCTGTTGGTTGGGTTGGAAGGTAATGCCATCATCGGTATAGGTTGCATATATCATGGCGCTGTCGCTGGTAGGTGTGTCGCGGGTATCCATCCATGAGATGTACAGGCGGCCTGTATTCTTTTCAGTCCAGATGGCTGGGAACCAGTTATGGTTGTTCTGTGAGTTGGGGTCGTCATTAACAACTTTAGCGGGTGACCATGTGACTGCATGGTCGTCTGAATAGCGAAGGAATATGTCAGGTTTGTTGCCATTACCGGTAGGGTTATTGGATGCATATACCAGATAGAGCCTCCCGCGATGAGGGCCGTAGCTGTTATCCGCGGCGATATTGGGATAGGGACGTGTACGCATGTTGAGCACCGCATTGCGGCCGTTTACCTGTGATCCGACTGTATTCGAAAATGACTGTGCAGATCGTTGCTGGAAAGTGGCACCACCATCATTCGATTCGAAAAATGTATAGACCGAGGCAAATGAACTTCCTGAATTTGTCACGATGTATTGTGATCCTCCCTGGATATCGCCGTCTGGTCCAATACAGATCGACATTCCCGGTAAATTTTGTGGGTTGAGGTTGGGTGAACTCTGCCATGAAACCCCGTTGTCGGAGCTTCTCGATACTGATCCGCCGCTGTTGGCTGTCATAACACCCATGAGACGGTTGGAGAAAGGTCCGGAAGTCTGGTCGGCTGCAAGCCAGTTTTTGTCAACACCAGAATTGGAATTAACAGGAGCTGCCCATGTTTGTCCGTTGTTTGAACTTATGGCTACTTTTACTCCAAGTATACTTGAGGCGCCATACATGTTCTGATAGGCCAGGTTACCGGAACTATCGTAAGCAACCACTACATCACCTCGCATTTGCGTCCATGAGGGACTGCTTGCATTCCAGTTATAGCCGTCAAGGGTATAGTATCCTTTTCCGCCGGCAGAACCCGTAGAGTTCCATACAGCAAAATATTGGAGTGGATTCAGGGGGTTGTTGGTGATGCTGCATTCCGCAAAGTCAACACCCAGCTTGAAGTTATCATAGTTGCCGATGGTAACCACCGATGAGGCCACAGCATCTTCGTTGGGTGCCACATAACCGGGACGCATGATCATAGGATCATGAAGCACGTTTTCATCTTTCGTTGCAGGCTGAGCTCTGAGCATGCCGCCCAGGACAAGTGCCATCAGCATTAAAGTCAGCTTCATGGTAAATCTGAGTAGAGTTTGTTTCATCTTCAGGGAGGTTAGGATTAAAAACACAATTATACAATATATAAAGAAACAAAATACTAATTTGGTTCAATTAGCAATTGTTAATGATTTGTTATAAATTAGTTTTTCCCGCCGTTTTGATGCTGATTCTTTGTTAACCCGGATTTTTTACCTAAAATGGTTATATGTACGTGTTTTATATGTTAATGTTTCTCAGTATTGTAAGCCAAATAGAGGAAGACTTGTTGCCAACAGACGGAACTATACGAGGGTGGAAATTGCGGGTTGCTTTCCTGTCGCGTCGCACCGCTCCCGGATGGCAATCGGGGGATAGCTATCCGGATTGCAGACTACTGCCTTGTTGTCCGCACCGAAACCTCAATTGACATATAGTTTTTGTTATACACAGTGTTTAGAGTTATTCAAATATACCAGTCGTAGAAAGACCAATCATCATTTATAACCATCGTTTCTGCAAATATCAAGAATAGTACAGCTTTCTGTCAGAACCAGATAGCTTTAGTTACCTTAAGTTCAGTAATACCTTCAACCACAACAGCCGGTTTTCTCTGAATTATTTCATGCCGGTAGGTACATAGCCTATTAAGGATGTCGTTCAACCTGTAATCCTCGCCGGGTCTTGTTGCCCGCTCAGAGTTCTACTTATCAGGCGTAGGTTATTTTATCTTAATGCTTTGAAGAAATTCATCGGCTGACATTACAGGTATAGTTGACTCTTTGAAATCTTTAGCATTTCTTGTCAAGAGAATGTTACAGTCTGCTTTCAAAGCACAATGGTATTGTAAGGCATCTTCAAAGTCTATAAAGTCTGACGCCAAGCCCTTTTCAATAGTTATTTCATCTAATGCCGACACCTCTGAAATTATCCTAAACTTCCTTAATTTCTCCTTCACCTTTTCAGAACTCTCAAATTTTCTAAGTAGATAATAAACAGTTGGGTATGAAAATGCAGAAACCACCATTTTTATTTTTCCTTTATCTGCTAATGTAGCTACCCTGGCAATAGATTCATAATAAGGAACCCTTTCACCTAATAGGTCCAACATGATGTTTGTATCAATGAAGAGTTTTGGAATCATTTATACTTATTTTCTAAATTGTCACCATACTCTTTTTTATAATCAAAATCAGCAGGTATTTTAACACTTGTTGCTATACTCTTTACAAAAGGAGATATTTCGATATCGTCGGCTTCTTTAGGATTATCCTTATTTATCAACGATCTTAAGTAGGATTCAATAATCCGTGATAAGCTTCTTTTCTGTGATGTAGCATAATCTTTTGCCTTATCAATCACAAACTTATCTAGTTTCAACGTGAGTTTCGAGTCCATAATACATCATTTAATACGTACAAATATACGACATTTATCCGTGCAATGCAAGTTCTTTTTAACTTACGCCTACGTTGGCTATATGGTTAATTTCCCATTTCGAAGCACTTTCTTATCAGGCTACGCTGAACTATAAAAGAAGTGAAAACTTTAAAGTGTGCATAGCCACCGCAATAACTTAAACCATGGTTTTAACGTCTCATCAGTATAAACCCCTGTACCTATCCTGTGTGTAAAAAAACAGGATGGTCATCTACAAGTATTGCCCGGAATACACTCGCCAGGTTGTATCCTCCAAAGCCAAACCCATGTAGTTGCTTAATGCTTTTCTAAGATGCCGCCTGTTTCGCTCGTAGGGGGAAAACTATACCTTCAGGTCTCTAAAAAGTCAAAGCCATTCATTAACAGCACTAATCTATCAGAATCAGATAGCTTTAGTAACCTTAAGTTCAGTAATACCTTCAACCACAACAGCCGGTTTTCGTCTGAATTATGTAAATAACTGCCGGTAAGTACATAGCCTGTTAAGGGATGTAGTTCAACATGTACTCATCGCCGGGTCTTGCAGACCGCTAGGAATCCTATTTATTAGCGCAGTTTTTTTAAAATTTTATTGATAAGTCAAGTTGTCCTCCTAAACCTAACTGAACGATTTTTTGTAATGTTGAAAGTCGAACCTCTTTTACATTATTTTCAATTTTTGAGATGTATGATTTCGTCGTGCCAGCTTTCTCTGCTAACTCGGCTTGGGTCATGCCTTTCTCCAATCGAGCTTCATACAAAAGAGTTCCTAATTTAAAGTTTTCATAACCGTTTTCTAATTCATCTCGCTTTGGAGTTCCTTTTTGTCCATAATGCTTGTTCTTGAATTCATCAAGATCCATTATATCATTTGTTTTCATTCTTATATACCTCCATTATTTTTAATGCCTTATCGATTTCTTTTTTAGGCGTCTTTTGCGTTTTCTTTTGAAATCCATTTATCAGAATTATCAATTTTCCCTGGTCGAAAAAACAAAATATCCTAAAAATATCTCTCACCAATTTTATCCTTATTTCATAAAGTCCATTTGTAGACTCAATTTGTTTGAGAAAACTTTCCGGAACTCTTTCTAGTTCTTCAATCAATTGAATAGTCCAGATGATTTTCGCTTTAACTTTATCAGATTGTTCAAGAAAAAATTTCTCGAAGTAATCTTTGTAGAAAATCGCTGTCCTATATTTCTTTTTTGATTCCATGACACAAAGATAGATTAAATTTCACTATAGTGCAACTTTTAAATTTGTACCCAATGGCTGCGTGTATGGTCAGTAAGGGATTGCGTGCGATTTCCTATCTAGTTATAAGAAAAGTTGAAGCGGGCTACAACCCTTGAATAACCTACTGTCCCGGCAATTTTTTATACTGCGTGTTGAACTAAATCCCGCCTGCGCAGGATAACTTTTTCAAAAGTACCCGATTCTTTCCGTTATTCAGGAATTATTCACAAAAAAAAACTGATATGAGAAAGAAATCTGGTATTACGATTGTTGAACAGGCCATTGAACTTGTTCCGGAGTTTGAGATATGTCAAAGCCAAACCCCTGCAATTGCTTAATCCCATTCTAAGATGCCGCCTGTTTCGCTCGTAGCGGGGAAATTATACCTTCAGGACACTTAAACTGATCAAAAACATTCATTTATAGCACTATTCTGTTAGAACCAGATTACTTTAGTTACCTCAAATTCATTAATTTCTCCAACCACAACAGCCGATTTCCCTCTGAATTATGTAAATAACTGCCGGTAAGTACATAGCTTGTTAAGGGATGTAGTTCAACATGTACTCATCGCTGGGTCTTGCAGACCGCTCAAAGTCCTATTTATTATAGGCAGGTTATTTATCCTCCTTAACTTTTTCATATGAATTTTTAGTACCACACTTTGGACATGTATTAGGAGCTTTATCCTTTACAACGTTTCCACAAATTTTACATTTGAATTTCATATTGTTTGATTTTAATAGTTTTTAAATATTGATTTAATTTCTTTCGGATTGAACATGATCCTCATAATCTCGATAGGATTGATAGTGTACATAAAAAAAGGAGAATTTTTATTTGCAAATCCAATACCACAGCCTATTATTGGTGTTCCATTTTCTGAGAGACCAATCCCTGTCATGATACCACCTCCTTGAATTTTTACGCTGCCATCAAATGATGATAACAAATATGGACCAAAGGATACTCTTTTAAGAACATTTGTTGTCCATCTTTTCTTTGCATTTTTTGGGATAATTTGAAATGGGTAGTATAAGTTTACCAAATTATTTAAATCGCTACTTGCGGGAACCCCAGAAAACTGAGCATTTATTGGTAATGATTTGTTAAAATAAATAAATCCATATTCTTCAGCTTTTAATCTATACGTTGTATTAATATCACTTCTAAAAAGAATTACTAATAACTCGCCATCAACATCAATATAACTTGAAAGCTCATTTTCTACTGACTGATTAATCTTATTCAAATCTTCATTTGTTGGATTAGGATACTTTGCTTTATATTTACGTTCGAAATAATATTTCAAAAATTTAGTAATGTCAATTAATTGTGATTCAGTATATTTCTTCCCCAACATAGGGTCAACAGGATAGCCTCCTATTATTAATTCAATTGAGTCTATTTTTGTTGGATCAAAAACAAAACCAACATGTTTATTTTTACTAAAATAGACATTCGAGAATATTCCAAAATCAGGAGAGTAGACAGCCAGTGTATCAACACTTTTACAATCAAACTCTATTAAAGGAATAGTTGTAGAATTCTGTTTACTTTTAAATCCTAAAAATGTCTGACCATTAGAATAATAACTCAAAAAAGTCATTACAAAAAGTAATCCGATTGTTTTTTTCATATTATTAAGTATTAGTTATGAAGGTCGATTCTTTAACTTGCTGCTAACGTAGGAAGCTACACGCAGGGGCGGATTGCGGGCGATTTCCTGTCAAGCCGAAAAGCTGCACGAGCGGAAAGATGCCCATCGAAAACCACCGAACCCGCACTTGACGGGTAGCTGAAGTTATGAGTTCGTGATTTATAATGCCCACAATCGTATGGCTTCTACGATACTTTCAGTATTCCAACGTACTACTTGTTTCGCTCTAGAACTTACAACTGTTGAAACTCTCTCTGCACCTCTTGGTACAACACCCACAATAGGAACTCCAAGTTCTATAGCTTTGTCTAATTCCCATTGCATCCAATCACTATGTGAAGCATAAATTCCTGCAATGCCTAATACAATATTAGAGTTCGAAATTTTTAGTCTAAGTCTTTGTCTGATGTAACTAGCATTGTCTGAATTAATTGGAACATCTGGAGTTGCTTCTTCAAATTGAACGTTAAAGTATCCTCGATTTTCAAGAAGATTTTTTAAATTATTTAAATCATGTACATACGCCCATGAGTGACTAATAAAGATTGTGTAATTCTTTGCCATCGTATTATTTTTTAAGATTTAAAAGGTGATCCTTAGAGTCTAAAAAAGTTTGTGTTTCCCAGTCAACGGGGTTTTCCAATTCAAAAAGAGCTTCAAATTCTTTTGCCTTTTCCGTATTGTCAACTGCAAAGTAGCAATTAGCTAGGGTTGCGTAAACCCACATTTTATCATTTCGCTGTTTGAAACTTTCATCTTGATACATTTCGGAAAGAAGATTTATGATTCGCTCTCGTGTTCTCTTTGCTTCAATTTTAAAATAAATCTTCTCATCAGCGTCAATATTTTCTTTAGACATAAACTCCAAACACAGTGCGTAATTCTCCCCTGTGTAATAATCAGACCTGATTTTGAAGCACTTGCCATAATAATTTATTGCTCTATTTAACTGTTCAATATCTTTATCTAATAACCAAAGTCTTTTATATATTGCTCCAGTTATTCCCAAAGGTTCTTTTCTAATTTGAGTGGGTAGTTATACCTTTGCGGCAAAAACAAAGTATA
>MEOA01000016.1 GCA_001768515.1 Bacteroidetes bacterium GWE2_42_24
TTCGTGAAATTCGTGGACAAATCCGGAAGTCTTCGTCCTTCTGATTCACAAATACCCTTCGCGAAAATCGTTGAAAGCTTTGTTTTTATCAACGAATTATACGAATTAAACGAATTGGACGAGTCCCTGCTCTCTGCTTCTTCGTGCTTCTTCTTGGATTTCGTTGAAAGCGCATTTTTTATCCACTAATTACACTAATTAGTCGAATACTTTCTTCGTGAATTCGTGAAATTCGTGAAATTCGTGGACAAATCCGGAAGTCTTCGTCCCTCTGCTTCGCAAATACCCTTCGTGAAATTCGTGGACAAATCCGGATGCCCCGGTACTCCTGCTTCCCAGATACCCTTCGTGAAATTCGTGAAATTCGTGGACAAATCCGGTAGTCCTCGTCGCTCTGCTTCACAACCATGCCCGAGGGTGGTGAATGGCACTGAAATGATCGTCAGCATGAGCTCAAAAACCACCAAAAATCCACATTATTCTAAAACAAAACACATTTTTTTCAAACCCTTGAAAAACAGGGGTCAAATATATCATCGCTTCGTTCTCGCTTCGAAGTAGCTTCGAAGCGGCTTCGTATTTTTACGAACCCAAAACGAAACCATTTCGAAGGTACCCTGACTTTGGCATGACACAGGTATAAAATGATCCTTTTCGGGTACATTTATGAAATTCGTATTCAGTAAGGGTAATGACCGGATGCCTCCTTACCTGAAAAAAACCCGTGCATGACTCATCCTTCTGTGCAGCCTGTCAGATCAACCTGCTGGTCTTCAGGTCTCTGTTCCCTGGTTGGGCGATTCACCGGCGCGTAGCCGGGTAGCACTGCTGCGAAGCACACTGCCGGGTGAAATCAGGAAATCAGGAAACGCAATGTTTCCTGATGGTGCGCACTATCAGTGAGTTAACAGGTGGGTAAAAAATTATTCATTTTTGCTTCATATTTCGGCAAGAATCCATACTTTTGGCTTCAATAGAGTGTCGGTAGTGCACAAACCGTCAGCATGGCTCAACAGGTGCCCGAACCCGTAGAAGGAGGAGCGGCCCGGACAAGTGGAAAAATGCCACCTTTTCAGCAAAAAGCCCTGCATGCTTTTTTGCTCATACCGACCTCACGACCAAAAAGTTAGTACAATTATGCTGTAACTGACCTGGCGAAGCTGTGAAAATGGCAGACATAGATAAGGGTGTAGTATAGTGATTAGAACTGGTACAGTGGAGTTTTTATCGTGCTCCCAAAGCGGGAAAGAATTTTCGATCTGTTTGCTCATGGTATTGGAAAGAATTATATTTGTAACCCGACAACAGATAAACCAAAATCATTTATGTGTGAAACAATACCTCTCCATAGTGCCAGGGCAATATAAGGGCGAAGCACTGAGCGGGTACACCGAGCAACAAGTGATGAAGCGCGCAGGACAAATTGTAAGCCCACTAGATCAGCTTGTAAATCAGCAAAATAATAATTCGGATCATCATCAAAAGGGATATGTTTATGATGATATATACTTGTTGTACACAAGGCTAAAAAACAGTACTACAATGAATAGAATATTAAAAATCATATTTGTATATATTGCTGGAGCAGCTTCAATATTCGGATTATTGATTGCTGGATATTATCAATTTATATATGAAGATAAAATCATTATCGAAGTGAAGACTATAGATGCTGTTGAGTTGACTTCACTACCAAAGATTGATGGTTTAAGGGCAACTTTTGAATTTAATGATACGACTGTTACAAACTTATGGAAGATTAGATTTTACATTAGTAACAAGGGGAACAAAACAATAATAGGACAAGGAGACCGAAAAGATTTATTGTCAGATGGATTGCCTCTATATTTGCGTGATTCTATTTCGATTTTATCAATAATGACAAATGATAAAAATTTTCCAGTTGAGATAAGAAATCAAAAAAACTATTTGACTCTTAATTTTAAACAATGGAAAGCTGGTGAATATCTTGAAGTAATTGGATATATTGAGAACTTTAAGAAGGCTGAACCAATAATATTTATTGACGATAGAGATATAATTGAATCACAAATTGTATTTACCAAATATGAGCCAGTTGAAAAAGAATTAAAGGCAAAGCTAATTGATAATTTACCAAAAGGAGTTCAAAATTTCATTAAGTGGTTGATTATTTTGACAATAATTGTTTTGGATATTTTGTCGATTTTTACGATACGCAAAGAGTTGAAAAAGGATGAAATGCAAAATTCCAGAGCAGTAGCAATAATGGCGTTCATTCTTTGGATGATTGTGACTGTTTTATTTACCACTCCATTACTATGGATATTAGAATTATAAAAGCCCAGTGTACAACAATGTATAAAAATAATAGCCGGTTTAGTAGTAAATTCACGGGTTGTAGCCCGCTCCAACTTTTGTGTAACTTGACAGGGATGAAGCTCACAAACGGCTACTATTCTTATACAAACCGTTATCGGCAAGACTAACAAACCGACAGTGCAACAATAAACAGACCGAATATGATATTTGAAAAAGGACATTTTAAAAGTTCAAGACTACAAAAATCTTTCATAAATGAATCACTGAATAAAACAAAAACATTCAGTGCTAAAACCGCCTATGATGCTAAGACAACCGTTTTTCTTTCACATAAACACAAGGATATAGAAGAGCTTGAAGAGGCAACAGGTGTAATTGAGTTATTAGAAGATTTAGGAGTAAAAGTATATATAGACAGTTTGGATAATAAAATGCCGAACCAAACATCTGGAGATACTGCAACGAGAATTAAAGAGATTATAAAATATTGCGACAGGTTTGTTTTACTTGCTACGACAAAAGCTATAGAGTCACATTGGTGCAATTGGGAGCTTGGACTCGGAGATGTCCACAAGTTCCCAAACAAAATAGCCATTTTACCTATTAAGGAAAAAGGACAACTTGACTCACAATATAAAGGTAATGAGTATTTACAAATTTATCCAAGTATTTACTACTATAAGGCTTTTACTAATTTGCAAGGACATTATTTTAAAGAGGGTTATTATCATAAGTCTTTAGAAAATTCAGACGGCAGGTTTTATTTAACACCTTTAAAAGATTGGTTAAGTAAATGACAACAAAATACCAAATAATCAAACTTGGTTCCGACAATCCTTTCTACAAAGAGGTGTTGGACACTTTGTATCATCATATTCAAGAACTTGGTTTAGCAAAAGAATCAATTCTTGAAATTGATGAAAACAATTTCAAGACTGAATACAAAGGTAATGCTCCGACATTTTGCCTTTATTTCGGTAGTAATGCAGGTGACTTCAAGAATATTGATTTACTTAAAATATTAATTAATGATGCTAACCTAATTCTCCCTATTGCTTCAGACATAACAAAATTCAAACAGCAAATTCCGACAGAATTAGAGAATGTAAATGGTTTTGAATTAGCCTCAAGTAATGACATTGAGAAACTTGTTTCTTGCATATTAGAAGGACTAAGTTTGTTGCGACTATCTCGAAGGCTTTTCATCAGCTACAAAAGAGATGAATCTTCAACAGTTGCAATACAGTTGTTTGAGCAGTTTGAAAAAAACGGATTTGATGTTTTCCTTGACACACACAGTATTCGACCCGGAGAGCCATTTCAAGAGGAACTTTGGCATAGAATGGCTGATACTGATGTAGTTGTTTTATTAAATACACCTGGATTTTTAAATAGCAATTGGACAACACAAGAGTTGGCTAAAGCCAACTCTATGTCAATTGGTATTTTACAGGTGATTTGGCCATCGCATAAACTTGAAAGAGATGCAGAATTAAGCATCCCGCTTCAATTAAGTGATTCCGATTTCGGAAACAAAACCTTTAAAAAACCAACGAGTTATCTTAACCCTATCGCAATTTCAAATATCATTAGTCAAGTTGAATCGCTACGAGCAAGAAGTTTAGCGTCAAGACAAGACAATATTATTACTGAATTCATTGCATCATCTATTCGAGTTGGTAAAAAGGCTGACTTACAATCAGAAAAATTTATCACAATTAAAAGAAGTGATGGCAAAGAATTGGTAATTATTCCACCCGTTGGTGTTCCGCAAGCATTTACCTACAATCAATCCGAAGAATTGGTTGCGAGAATTAAATCAAAAAATGTTGCAGGTGCTTTCTTGTTATTTGACCACCGAAACCTTAGAGAAAAATGGATTAAACATTTGGATTGGTTGGATAATTATCTTCCAGTAAAAACAATCAAAATCGTAAAAGCAGAAGAATGGCTAAAGACAATTTAAATAAAGTGTTTTTATCTGCAAGTATTCCTTATCCTGATAGGGATAAGAAGTTCTATGATACTGCTGATATTGTTTCTATAAGAGATTCAGTTCGTGCATTGGCAACTGTTGTAATTCCAAAAGCACATCTTATTTGGGGCGGACATCCTTCTATTACACCGTTGATTCGTTTTGTTATGGACAGAATGAATATTGATTTAAAAAAGCACATTACACTTTACCAATCGCAATTTTTCGAGGAGTATTTTCCACCAGACAACTTTGCTTTTGAAAATATAGTGCTGACAGAAAAGAGAAACAACCGTGATGAAAGTTTGGCATTAATGAGAAGTAAGCTCATCAATGAAAATGATTTTAAAGTTGGGATTTTTATTGGTGGTATGGAGGGAATAAATGACGAGTATGTAATGTTCAAAGAAAAACACCCAAATGCTTTGATTTTGCCCATAGCAAGCACAGGTGCAGCAGCAAAAATTCTGTATGAAAACCAACAACAAGGCTTTGATATTAGACTAAAGAACGATTACGCTTATATGGCACTATTCAGAGATTTACTTCACGATTACATTTAATATTTACAACAATGGGTAAAAAGATTTTTGTTTCATACAAATACTCAGACTCACAAGTTCAGGACTTAAACATTTACGAAAATGTAAAAGACTTTTTTGGCAATGTCCTTAGACAAAAAGTAACAACAACTGCTCGACACTATGTAGATAAAATTGATGAACTGCTTGAATTAGGTGACCACATATTTAAAGGTGAAGATGATGATGAGGATATGGGCACTCTTGAAGATGCAACAATCGGCTCAAAACTTGGAGACAAAATATTTGACAGCACTGTAACTATTGTTTTAGTATCAAAAGGAATGAAGGAAACATACAGTGCGGAAAAAGACCAATGGATTCCTTGGGAAGTTTCATATTCACTTAAAGAGCAATCAAGAGAAGGAGGTAGAAGCAAGACAAATGCCGTATTGGCTGTAGTGCTTCCAGACACTTTCGGAAGCTATGATTATTACATCGTAGATAACTCTTGCCCTTATTGTAAATGCAGGACTTTAAAAACGGATTTTCTATTTCAAATCTTACGGGACAATATGTTTAATATAAAAAAGCCAGTTTTTACTGAATGTGAAAATCATACAGGTAGTAAACCCTATCAGGATTATTCGTCTTTTATCCATTCCGTTAAATGGTCTGACTTTCATTCTAATCCCAATAAGTATATTGACATTGCAGTTAATATAAGGCAAAATATAAATGATTACGAACTAACTAAAACCGTAAAATAAAATGCCTCGTTATTCATTTTTCAGTTTCTGTTACGAAGATGTAAAAAACTTTAAGGTTAATGTTGTTCGCAATAGTTGGCTACTGAATCATAGTGCAGACACCTTTATTGACGGTTCTATTTGGGAAAAGGAAAAAAGTAAAGGTCCAACCGTAATAAAAAATTTAATAGAAGCTGGTTTAAAAAAGACTTCTGTAACAACTGTTCTTATCGGAGATGAAACAGCGGACAGACACTGGGTTAAATATGAAATAGTAAGGAGTTTTGAAAAAGGCAACGGTATACTTGGGATTCACATAAACAGAATTAGAGGGAAAGAACAAGCAATTTCATCTCGTGGACTGAACCCGCTTGACAGACTTGCATTTCAAATAACAGAGGACGGCAAAAAAATTAGATTCTACGAACTTGTAAATAGAAAGTGGGTTGAGTTTGCTGACTTATCCGAAATAAACAACAAGAAGTCAAATACACTTTATTTCGAGGACGGTTGGTTTTCAAATGAGTTTGGTAAATCATTTAAGTTCTCAGACAAATTCGACACATACTGTTGGGTTAACGACAACGGACATAAAAACTTTTCAACTTGGGTAGACAATGCAGCACAGCAAGCAGGACGATAAATCACGGCTGACCGAAAGAAGCCCAGTCGATAACAAGCGGTATAAAACGTTGGAGTTTAAGTGGTTATTCGAACGTTCTGCCCCGCATCAAGTTCGGTGTAACTGGACAGGAAAGTAGCCCGCAATCCCCAACGATTTCATACCGCCAAACGTTACCGCAAATTCTAAATTGAATCCAGATTGAACAAAAAATATAAATAATATGGCATCACCTAGACTTTTTGTAAGTTCAACGTGTTACGATTTACAGGAAATTCGATTTCAACTTCGTCAATTCATTGTAGATTTCGGATACGAACCAGTTATGAGTGAATTTGATGACATTTTCTACAATTATGAAAATCATGTTCAAGATTCCTGTTTAGAGGAAATTTCCAAATGTCAATTGTTTTTACTCGTTGTTGGTAATAATTATGGGAGTATTTATCATCAAGAAAAAGAGAGGAATAAAATCCCAGACTCTGTTACATTGACTGAGTTTAAAAAAGCATTAGAGGTCAATATTTTCAAACACACCTTCATTAACAAATTTGTCGATTACGACTGGAAAAATTATAGAAGAGCTTTGAATAAAGTTATGTTAAAGTACTTCAAGGAAAATAATGTTGATAATTCTAAAATTGAAATTGTAAAGTCCAAATTAAAAAAAGAGTTTGACGAAACTTACCCATTCCCGTACGATTCTTATCGGTACGTTTTCTATTTCTTAGATATAATCAATGAGCTTAAAGAGGGAAATGCTTATAATATTTTTGAATCATTTGCGGATATTAAAGAATCATTAAAGAAACAATGGGCTGGATTTATGTATGAGAGCCTTACAAGGAATAAAAGGCATGATGATTTAAATTTGAAACCCTTAGAAGACAAAATTTCTCACATTGATAGCAATCTGAAAAAGTTAATTGAGACAAAATCATCAAGTCAAGGTTCTAAAATATCTTTTGATATTGGTAAATTATCCAAAGATTATGATTTGGAAAATTTAGAGAATCTTCAAATTAAAATTGATAACGTATTAAAGGAAATATTTTGCTATGAATATTACAATATGAATGATAGAAAGACATACCACCAAAAACGCGTTTGTTTTAACAAAATGGTTAGTGATGAAGATACTACTGCATGGCTAAAATATTTAGACGAGATTGTAAAGAACTACAAATGGTCAAAATATATTCCCTATAATATTGTATTTAAAAATATACACCTTTCAAAATACAACAAAAACAATTCAGAAATACCATATAAGAGTATAATAGAATTAGATTCAATATTTAAGGCTTTTTCAAATGATGAGAAAAATAGTTTTGTAAAAACAGTTCAACAAAAATTTATTGAAGCATACGAAGCTCCTGTGGATAAAGATGATTTACCTTTTTAAATACTTTCGGTAATAAATACGACTCTGAGCGGTCTGCAAGACCCGGCGATGAGTACATGTTGAACTACATACCTTAACAGGCTATGTACCTACCGGCCGTTATTGAAATAATTCAGAGGAAAATCGGCTGTTGTGGTTGGCGGTATTAATGAATTTGAGGTAACTAAAGTTATCTAATTTTTATGGAATAGTGCTATAAATGAATGGGTTTGACCTTTTTATTGACCTGATGGTATAGTTTTCCCTCTCCACACGAAAGAGGCGGCATTTTAGAAGGGCATTAAGCAAGTACATGGGTTTGGCTTTGGATGATCAGATCTGGTGAGCGTATTTTGGGGCAATACTTTTACGATGACCATGTTGCCCTTTGAATAGCGAATATGGGCATCGAACCACTGAGATTTATACCCACGTAAGCAAGCATGAGTATAGTCTAAAGAGGTATTAATGAAATTTTCGCCGTAACACTTGGTGGACAATGATGAGCGTCTATCGTTTCCTATCCGAACTTTTTCTGCTATGATATGTTAATATTTTGCATCAAATTATGCTTTATATAACGCAATATTAAATTAGTTTCAAAATGAAGCTCTTGTTATCTATTATTTTCTGTTTTTTCACTATATTGAATTGTTTTAGTCAGGCACATTCTTTTTACTCACAGGTAGATACTTTAAGCATTGACTCTAAAGTGTTTGAAACCATAAGAAGGATTACAGTCAGTCTTCCAAATGATTATAACAAACTTAAACAACCCAAAAACTGTATTCTGTATTTAGACGGTGACGATGATGAAATAGCTGGCACAATCTTACAAGTAACCAATAACTTATACTTGTATGATGACATTCCACAGAGTGTTTTGGTGGGCGTTTTTCATGAAAACAGAGACCAGGAATTACAAGAGAAAAACAAACTGTATGATTTTATTACTAATGAAGTACTTCCTGTAATTACTGATAAATATTCTTTAAAAAAGGAAATAACAATTGTAGGTCACTCATTTGGCGCGTACTTCGCAACTTTTTGTTTTTTAATAAATAATGAACTTTTCAATAACTGTATCGCGATAAGTCCTGCTTATTGGCCAAATAATGAAGATATTTATGCAATTGCTGAACTGAGATTTGAAAAACAAGATAAATTGTCAGGAAATTTTTATTTGGCCATTGGTGATAAACGATGGGATGACATTTCCTTAAGGGAAGGTGTTTTCAAATTTAAATCGATTATTGAAAGCAAGAATAATAGTTTTGGTTTTCAATTTAATGATTTAATAGGTTTCAATCATAATTCTTCGCCAACAGTTGGGTTTGGATTAGGGCTAAATTATTGCTTTGATCAATGGGAATGGGAAAGTGTTTTAGAGGATCAGAACAACAGAATCAATTCATTTCCGGATTTTTGGCGACACTATGAATTAAAAGCTGATGCACTAAAATATTTAAATAGGACAAGCGAAGCTATTGAAATTTATAAGATCACAATAGAAAAGTTGAATTTGGATAAAGAGATTTCAAGTTCTGAGAGGTTACTTTGCTTAAAACGAATTGAGAACAAGATGGGAACGAGATAACCCCCCCCTGATAAATTTCACACAAATGCGCCGCTACGCCAAATTGCCACTTCATGGCATTTCCTTACCCGCTAGCTACGGGAAGTCGGCTGCGATATGAGTTTGTATTGAACGGAACCTCCTGTTGGAATGGAGTTTTAATAATTCATTTTCAAATTGAAAACTGAAATACATCCTTCAACAGGCTATGTATCACCGTGGCAAAAAACCAATAGCGGCGTTATCCATACCAACAGGATTGAGTTTGTAAACAGTAATATGATTGTCCTTGCGGGAGGCATTGGAGTCTGAACCAGGGCATCAATGCTGCTAACCGGATCTAAGGGGCGGAGCATGAGGCAAAGATTGATCTGGTAGCACTTCAATATTCCCGGCTTCAGTCAGTGGGAAGAACCGATCTGCGATACATTCAGAAAATGCCACGGCAGGAAAGCTGCAAGACCACTGAGATTTATACCCAAGTGAGCGAAAAGAGCATACAAAGAATTGATTCGCCCTATTACACTTTGTAGATTTTTTAACAAATTTTTTATTGCTGAAATTAATCACCATAAAGGTGTAGTTTTACGCCCAAATTGGGATGTGTAACAACACCTTTGGTGAATATATAGACGAGTTACCCAACTTAATGATATTACGAAGACATTATAATAGTGTTAAACCTAACTTGTATAATATGAAAAACTTTAGTTTTTTATTTTCGGTCATCATGATAATGATGGCAATTGTATTCAATTGTTGTAAAAAAGACGACAATTCGGTTCAGTCCGAACGGAAAAAGTGCGCCTGGGTTGCCGGCAGTGTTGACAGCACAGGCTACGGCATGATACTTTATTCGGCTGATGGTGGCGAAAACTGGGAAAGGCAGGGAGAAGGCAATCCTTCGTTGCTGGGGATTCATGTCCTTGACATTTGGGCAGTGGACGACCAAACCGTTTGGGCTGTCGGCAGCGGAAATGTTATTCTGAAAACTCTGGATGGCGGAAAGACCTGGGTTCAGATCCAGGCACCAGAAAATAATCCGGATACAGAGCTGAACTCTATTTGCGTCGTGAACCGCACTGTTGTATGGATCAGTGGTTCTGGTGGAACCGTTTATCGCTCGAATGATAGCGGAAATACTTGGACCATGTTTGACCCGGCTTTCTTTCACAACGCTTTTATAGGGGGTGTATGGGCAATCACACCTCAGAAAGTTTATGTTGTGGGAGCAATTCTTGGCAATGGCCTTGAAAGAGGATTTATTGGCTGTACGTCAGATGGTGGAGCCACATGGGATTCGATTTCTCCTGCTGCTGATTATAACAGGCATCAATGGATTGGCGTTACTTCTTCCAAAAACACAATCGTTATCTATGGTGTAAAGTCACACTACATTTCCAGTGCCGATGGAGGAATAACCTGGGAAAATGATTCATTGCAAACAGCCGGAGGGGGAGGCGGGGCCGATATCAATCACCTGATGATGCTTAACCCTCAAACATGGTGGGGAGCGCTTGATATGGGGCATATTTATCTGACTAATGATGGGGGATCTTCATGGATTTCACAGGAAACAAACCAGGGCAATATGTTCATGTTTGGTATCGATGCATGGAACAGCCAGTTTGCATTGGCTGTCTCACGTTCGACACGACCGCCACTGAACGGATCGATCATGAAAACCGTGAACGGGGGAACAACCTGGGAAGTCAAACAGAGCTGCAGTAGCCGTTTAAGCAAAGTAACCTTTATCAAACAGTAAGGCGGTAGTCCCATCCTTTCCGATACGGTTGATACACAAGAGGGGTAAGGGCTGCTCCAATTCACTGTTCATATATAAAAAAGCTGATTCTTTTCTTTGATCGATGACTATTGAACTAATATTAAGCACAAAAGGCACAAAGAGATTGATAATTTTCAATGGCTACAACTTTCGGGTGGCCTTTTACTAATATAGACTGTACTACTCCCTTGGGAAAATTGTTATGTTTGGAAATAGTACCTTATTCAGTGAACCCTATTTACTGGATGTGTTGTGAGTAATCCGAAATTTTTCCCGGCAGTTGACTCAACTACTGATTTGAGTTACGGTTATTCAGCCGAGAATCCGGTTGTTATTAAAAATGCGGACTTGAATAATAGTATTGGTTCATCTTACTATTATTTATCTAGAGTAAGAACCGATGAAGGGAATAAACTAAAATTGATACAAAGGTATTCAGTTGAGAATCCGAAATATAGAAAACCAGGCATTACTTTGCGAAATATGTATACTGGTGTGCCTTTAAGCTATGTACCAGGGCCTTTACTTGACTGCTATATTTTAAAAGCAGAAAATGAATCGGATACAATCAGTATTTATATTAATCCCTATTTGAAAGGGATTGTAAAGGTACCGAATGGATTAAAATTCGAAAAGGAATAAATGAAAACGTCGCATAATATCAGCTACCCGTCAAGTGCGACAGCGGTGGTTTTCTGTGGGCATCTATCCGCTTGGGCTCCTTTTTGGATAGACAGGAAGGTGCCCACAATCTGTCACCACGTGTAGCTTCACATGTGATAGCGAATAAAACACAGCAATATGATAAAGAACCAGCTTATAGAGATGTTATTTCTTGTGTTATTCTTAAATGCATCGTGTCAGGATAATAAAACAAGAATTATGGATACATATTCTGACGGTAATATTAAGACAATAATTGAATACGTTAATCCATACGATACTTCTGATTTTAAATTAATTGGGTTTTATAACTCCGGAGATACCAATCTGGTTATTTCAGTTTCTCAAGACATGAGGAATGGCATTTCAACTTATTTTTATGAGAATGGTACAATGAAATATCGTATTAGTTATAAAAATGACCAATTGCATGGGAAGGTTACCTACTGGTATCCAAATGGTCAATTATGGCAAAAGGCATACTTTAATTACGGACAAATAGATGATACTATATGCGATTATTATGAAAGTGGAATTATTAAATCAATTGGTTTGTTTAATAATGGAACCGGAGAATTTAAATATTATCATCCAAATGGCAGGTTGTGGAAAACTGGAAAGGTACTGAATGGAAAAGAAGAAGGAAATTGGTTTTACTACTATTCCAATGGAATTAAATCAGGTGAGAATGTTTATAAAAACGGTAAGCGCATTGGAGAGTATAAAGCTTTTTACAATACTGGTGAGCTGATGGAGGTTGGAATATATGATTCCAACCTGATTGTACAAAATACGTTTTACTATAAAAACGGGGAGATAAATTTCGAGATGACAAATTTAGCACAAAGAAGCAGGAATCTTGTCCTATGGACAGATGAGCAAAAGGAGACTTTAATAAGCGATTGTATCATTGAGAAATTAAAAGAGAATAAATATAGAGGAGATGACTATTGCTATTGTATAGTTGATAAAATCGAACTTCTCCGGAGTTATACCGATTATCTAAAAGAAACGGATCAGGAGCGTCGGGAAATGATGCAATTGATCGATCGGCTTTGTGAGTATGAATAATTTACGTGCCGCATTAAGTATTATCAGGTATTCCGTCTACCGATAGCGATCTTCCGGATAGCTATCGGTAATACCAGGGATCGACAGGAAAGTAGCCTGTAAGCACCAGGCATAAATAGTTCTGTAAGTCACTTCCCTCTTTGAAGAGTAAAATGATAGTTATGACAATTTTAAAATAAAATCCTAAGTACATGACAAAAATTTGCCGCACATTCTGAAGTTATCTATATCATTAGAAAATAAGATATTAGCAATATAGTTAAGACCATATTTGAAAATGCTTTGGGCTTTTCGGCCCTGCTTTTTGATTTTGACAGGTATCAATGATTGTAGAAAGATGCCCGCCTTGTACGCCCAAACAAATGCTACAAGAACCAATGCGAAGAGTTTGTTCAATCTGTCAATATCTGTCAAATGGGTATCTTCTATATTGAATCCGCTGAATTTTAAAGCCTTGAATGCGGATTCAATTTGCCAACGATTCTTATATTCAGACTGTGCCTGATCGGGTTTATTAAATGATGCTATAATTTGAAACTCAGGTACTCCGAGCTTGTTTTTGACTTTAGAAGCGGGAGATAGCATAATTGTCCATTAACATTAACAATATCATGCTTGAAGTCGTGGTGATTGATCTTTACATGATTGAATAGCCATGAAGCCTTTACCCTGTGCCCATTCTTTGGTATAACTACCCAAAAATTTTCACGGATGCGAATATGGTACCTGATGCGATTATCGTTAAGGAACCTTATCCACTGATCACCTATAAACTCCCTGTCTGCCAGCAAACAATCAATGCTGTTTATGCCAAAGAGCAGGATGTACTGTTCCATAAGTCCGATACGTTCCAGAGTTGAAGAATTACCAGTTTTGGGCATCATTCTATACACAATTGGGAAGGCAACCCCGTCATAAACAATAGCAATAACAAGTATATTGATATTCTTAGAACCAAACTTCCAATTGGTTCTATCCATGGAAAGGCGATAAGGTGGCTTATGAGGAAGTAATGCAAATATCAGGCGGGCAATAAGTTTGGTATCCAACAGATACGCTGACATGAACCGCTGTACTCTGCGCAAAGAAGAGTCAATTCTAACCGGGGAATCAAAACTGACTGCAAGTTTTTCAAAGCAAACTGTCTGCACCTTGCAAAGGGAACAAATAAATAAACCAATGAACTTTATACGAGCCATATTCATGCTGTTCCCGAAAACTTGAGATAAGGTATCGAATAATATGCTA
>MEOA01000017.1 GCA_001768515.1 Bacteroidetes bacterium GWE2_42_24
GCCCTTATTACCAATCGACCATCATTTAGGTCGGTAAATTTTCTGTCTAGCATAATGGGATGCAAAAGTAGAAAAATTGTGTCCACACGAAAGGATGGCTATCGGGAGCGGTGTAGCTCGACAGGAATGAAGCCCGCAATCCCCAACTGTATATAGTTCCGTCCGTTGTAAACAATACAAAAAATCACTAAAGAATATCCTTGTGTAATATATAAAAAGTATATACCTTTGCGGGTAAATTATACTGCAATGAAAACTGTGTCATTAAAGATTGACGATTCCGTTTTTGGAGAAACTGAAAAAATTCTAAGTAGGATTAAAGTACCTAGAAACCGTTATATAAACGAAGCAATTGGATATTATAATCGGATAAAGAAACGCCAGATATTGGAGCATAACCTGAAAAAGGAGTCTGAGCTGGTTAAACAAGAGTCTTTAAGTGTTCTCAAGGATTTTGAAAATATAGATTATGCAGATTAAGCAATTTGAAATCTGGATAGCAGATTTAAATCCACAAATTGGTACAGAACCTGGAAAAACCAGGCCAGTATTAGTTATTCAATCTAATTTACTAAATAAGATTCCACACCCATCAACAATTGTTTGTCCAATAACGACCAAGATTGAGAAAGAGGCAGAAATTTTGAGAGTTCACTTAAAAAAGGGGATGGCAAATCTTCTTGAGAACTGCGATATCATGATTGATCAAGTAAGGGCTATTGATAATAAACGGTTAGTAAAAAAGGTGGGCGAGCTACCGCAGGAGTTAATTAGTCAGATTAAGGAAAACCTGTCAATTGTCCTCGATTTAGAATAAATGCACTGTTCACATAAATAGGACTCTGAGCGGTCTGCAAGGCCCGGCGAGGAGTACAAGTTGAACTACATCCCTGTTGGCTTGAGGCTGTAATAAAGCTTCAGGTGGTTCGGCTGAGGCTCATGCCTCAGTCGAATGTATCCTTGTAGGCTCTGCCTATATTAAAAGCAAAGAAAAGTAAAAGAATAAATTTAAAAAAATACTATTTTCTAGGTTAGAAAAAATACTGATAAAGGAGCAGGTAAAGTCGGTAAACATAGGTTTGATTGAGGCAGGAGCCCTGTTGGTGCAGAGTGAACGAAATGATTTAAGTGGATTTATCCGCCATTTCAAGAATTATACCAGCAAAAAGTTTTTAGAAGTAATACTTGATGGCGTTGAGAGCCGTAGCGATTGGATGCGGGTAGTGTTTGAATACCACGGCAAGTTTAAGCGAAAGCAAACATATCAAATATGGACACATGAGCATCATGCAGAAGTAATATACAGCCAAAAGTTTATTGAGCAGAAAGTCAATTATATTCATCAAAATCCGGTAAAAAACGGTCTTGTGGATAAACAGGAAGATTACCTTTATTCAAGTGCCCGTAACTATACAGGAATGGAATCATTAATAGATGTGTGCATACTTGATTTCGAATGTAAAACATATTAATTTTGTTGCACAGGCACAGCCTGTTGGAATAAATCCGACTGAGGCAAGAGCCTCAGCCGAACGGGGAACGGGGGAAGAGAGTTATTACAAATCTATCGAAAAGGAACTTGACGAATTTTGTGATGATTATTTTGCAAATGATACAAAAGTTGAAGAATATTGCAGGATAAAATATATTTTGACATAACATGAATGATCAATTAATTATAAGCAATGGGACTAAGTGAAGTTAAACAAGAGCTAAGGAAGCTTGATAAGGAAAGACTTGTTGATTTGTTATCGGATTTATATAAAAAGAATAAATCGGTAAAGGAATATTTGGATTTCTATGTAAATCCAAATGAAAAGGAACTATTTTTAAAATATAAAGACAAAGTTTATGAAGCATTTTACCCGAAACGTGGTGATAGATTGAAACTTTCAGATGGTAAAAAAGCTATTTCTGATTTTAAAAAGTTAGAAGCGTCAAAAGAATTGCTATCTGACTTAATGCTTTTCTATGCTGAAACAGGAGTTGAATTTACCAATGAATTTGGAGATATTGATGAGCCTTTTTATAATAGCATTGCAAGTGTTTACTCAAATGCTTTAGCCTTAATGGATAAAGAAAATATATTGGATAAGTTTGCTGAACGTGCAAAAAAAATAGTAGACGATACAAGTGGAATTGGATGGGGATTTCATGATGAACTAGGAGATATTTATAGCGATTATTATAATTAGATTAAACAAGAAAGAAGAACCATATGGATATAATATCGTATGTGAGATATATGGCAATCAGTGAATTATTGAGTGTCACAGCTCGTGTTAGTGGTACTTGTAACTTGACAAGGATAACCTGATGGCATAGTTTTCCTTCTCTACACATAACAGACGGCTTTTAGAAAGGCATATAGCAATTTCATGGGTTTGGCTTTGGATGATCTGAGCTGATGGGCGTATTCCGGGCAATACTTTTACGATGACCATCCTGCCTTTTTTACACACCACCGGACAGGTACAAAAATATATACTGGTGAGACGTTCCACGCTATATAAAAATTCGAGGTTTAGTAAGATATTCAAGCGTTTTACCTCGTATCAAGGTTTGTGTACCTTGATAGGAAATCGCTCCGAATCCCTAACTTTTCGTATAGCCACCGTTGGGAACATAAAAATAAGATAGCTATTTCTTAATTAAATTTGAAAAAGAGAAATATGAAATTATTACCATTTGAAGGTTACATGATTCCCGGGTTACATTTTGATGATTGTAGTATATGGATTCTGAATTGGGAAAATAATCCAACGCAATTTAAAAGAATGATTGAAGTTTGGATTTTATGGTATGATGGGAAAAAGGAGTGCTATATAAGCCCAAGCGAAGCCGAATTTGTTCTTAGAAAATATCATAATTTTGACAGGATAATTCCTGCAACCATAAACATAATTGATATTGTAGGCGGAATTGAGATGACAGTTACGGTAAATGAAATTGAGGTTTGTACTCTAAGGCTAAAATATCAAAGCTCTCTCAAATATAGATTGATTAATTTCATGTTAAAGATCGGGAATAAAGATAAGATGGGTGATAAAGGCAAGACAGAAACAGGTAGGTATTACCATAATGTACCAAAAAGGATTATTCCCCTTCAGATTGACAAGGCCATACTTAATAGTATTAAACTATCGACAATTGAAAAGCCTAAAATCAAGTTTTCACTTGGGAATGGTAAGCCCTCAGACGAACCATTAATAAACTATTGTACACATATGTTAGAGGAATAATTAGCTTTGCCCAATAAATAGGACTCTGAGCGGTCTGCAAGACCCAGCGAGGAGTACAGGTTGAACTACATCCCTTAACAGGCTATGTGCTGACTGGCAGTTATTGAAATAATTCAGAGGGAAATCGGCTGTTGTGGTTGGAGGGATTACTGAACTTAAGGTTGCTTAAGCTATCTGATTCTGACAGAATTGAGCAATAAAAGAATGTTCTTGACCTTTTTTAGGGACCTGATGGCATATTTTTCTGGTTGTTCATAACTGAATATATTCCTGTTAAAAGCAAAACTCCGTCTTTTGAGGCGGAGTTTTGCTTTTAACAGGTCTTTGGTACTGAAATATCAGTACTGATTTTTAGTCATTCGGGAATACTGGCAACTGATACAATTCATCACTATTCTCAGCCAGAAGCTGTTCAATTTTTGATGTGCATTTCCTACATCCTGTATTGGCTCCTGTCAATCGTCTGACTTCACCAATAGAGCGGGCTCCCCGGTTTTTGATCACATGAATAATGGCTTTCCTGGTAACAGAGGCGCAGAGGCACACCAGCGGATTGGATGATAGATTCATTAAAGTGGTTATTGATAGATATATTTAGTCCCGAATTTATCCATCATTTGTCTGAAAATAATTACTTTATGGTCGCCATATTTCTTCAGGCCTTTCTCAATCTTTTCGATGGATTTTGGGTTGATTAGAATTTCAGATGATTTGCTGTAAAATTTGTCAGCATAACATACAATCTCCTCTTCAATGGTAACGGGTACCATATCGCGGCGGGGGAGGGGCAGGTTTAATTGCATCACCTCTTCACGGGTGATGCCTACACCGATGTGCCGTTCACAGACGGGTGCAATGTTGGCAAAACCTTCGGCCTCCATGATTTCACGACCTTTATAGCCATGCTCGATATACCGTAAATTACCGTTACAACCAATTTCGGGAGCTTTGGTAAAACGAATACCAATGTCGTGGATCATCGCCATTTGCCAGGCAAGTGAGGCATCGGCCATGAGTTCCGGATTCTTGTCAATGATTTTCAAGGCAAGTTTAGCAACTGCCTTCACGTGGTAATAATAATATCTGTAAGCCGGTTCATCTTCAGGATAGTATTTCCTGATAAGGCTTTCAATACGGGTTTTTATCAGATCGTTCATACGGTTGATGCAAACAAGTAAGTTTCGGTTCTGTTCAGCGTGTACTTAATCGGTTGAAAAAAAATCGGTCATAATGATACGGGCGAAAAAGGTAAATTGCGGTTTAAAATCGTTGTATCCTTCGAGCGCGATCTTCGAGAAATATAGGTTAAAGCCGGGATCAAAACTGATTTTCTTCGAGAAGAGAAACCTGATGGTTCCGCCTCCGAATGCACCAAAACCAATACCTCCCTGCCTGATGTCATACACATTCCCGCTGTCGTAATCTCCTAACGGACGATCTCCGTCATATTTGATGCTGTACTCGAGGCCTGTATCAGTTCCTGTCAGGTTACGTATCTGGATTTTATTTGTTTTTACCAGTGTGTTGTTCAGGTTAAAGCCTACCTCGATGTTGAGCCTGATCTTCTCGGCGAGAGGCATTTCTTTGAAATATCCGAGATCGATATGGGTTCTCTCTTCCTGACCTACGATCGGACATTCAATATAGACAGGGTCAATGTTGGTGCTTTGCGGAACATCGAGTCGTAACAGGAAGAGATCATTAGCTTCAAGTTTGTGATAGGTTACCTGTGCGAAGAAACCATGCCGTGAATCGAGGCTGTAGCGGGTATAGAGTCCAACATCCATAGCCATTTTGTAGGGCATGGATTCGGGAATTTCCCAGCCAGTGTAGTTGTATCCAATGTATTCTGTAATTTTTTGTTTGTAGTAGGTGTTATTCAGGATACGCCCCAGGTTGTTTTCGTTGGCATCAGCTCCGTTGTAGAAGTTGGCACTATAGTTAGATGGTATTACCATCCCGAGGTTCAGACCGAAAGCCCAGCCTCTTGCTTCCGCGTCTTCTTTTTCCTTCAATTGCGCTTCCGTAAGCAGTGATTTACGTTGTGCTGAAATGCTAAGGCCGAGAATTGTAAAAATGAGACAGAAAATCAGAATTTTTTTCATTGGCTAACTGATTCGGTAATAAATTTTTTAATCTGTACAGCAACTGCCTCAGGGGTAAAACCAAACCGTTGATCAAGTACTTCGGCAGGGGCGCTGTAACCGAAATGGGAGAGCCCGAATATACAGCCTGTAGAACCAACCAGCCCTGCCAATGTTACAGGCAATCCGGCCGTCAGCCCGAATACCGGAACGTCGGAAGGAATTACCTGTAGCTGGTATTCTCGTGGCTGATCCCTGAACAATCCCTCGGAGATTGCGGATACAACACGTACCTTCAGCTTATCCTGCTCCCGCAAAATGGCCGAAGCACTCATTAGCGTTGAGACTTCAGAACCCGAAGCAAGCAGCGTTACCTGGGGATGGTCGTCTGCTGAAACGATATAGGCCCCTCTGACTGCCTGTAAGGCTTCTTCAGCACGTTTTATTCCATCGCTTTCGGGCCATTCGGCGATGTTCTGTCTTGAAAGAATGAGTGCAGTGGGGCGGTGACGGTTTTCAAAAGCCAGGCGCCAGGCGACCGTAGTCTCATCAGCATCGGCTGGACGAAGCACCAACATGCTTCGTTCATTGTGGTGGTTGCGTAAGTGTTCCATAAGCCTGATTTGGGCTTCCTGCTCAATTGGCTGGTGGGTTGGTCCATCCTCTCCCACGCGGAAGGCATCGTGAGACCATATATATATAACCGGCAACCTCATGAGTGCCGACATCCTGACGGCTGGTTTCATGTAATCACTAAAGACGAAGAAGGTGCCACAGGCAACGGTTATGCCACCATGCAGCGCGATCCCGTTGGCAATCGCTGCCATAGTAAGTTCTGACACGCCGGCATTCAGAAAGCCGCCAGTGAAATCACCTTTTTTCAACGGCTTTTTGTATTTCAGGAAGCCATCAGTCTTGTCACTGTTTGAAAGATCGGCAGAGGCCACGATCATGTTTTCGACTGCTTGTCCCAATATGCCAAGGATTTGAGCTGAGGCAGCACGTGTGGCCTGATTTGGCTTCAGTACGACCTTACTGAAGTCGATACTGTCGGGCTGATTGTTGAGCCAGCGTTCCAGACGAGCTGCTTCTTCAGGATTGCTTTTCTTCCAACGTGCATTTTCAATATCCCGGTCAGCGGCGGCTATTTGTTTTAATGAAATAATACGAGCATAATCGGCCTGAACATCCGGAAAAACCATAAATGGATTCTCAGGATCGGCACCCAGGGAGGTGTAAGTTGCAGCAGGTGATGCACCAGCTTTACTCACGGGTTGCCCGTGAGTGGAACAAAGTCCCTCCATGGATTGTCCCGCTTCGTTTACAAGGCCCTTGCCCATGGTAGTGTGTCCAATGATGAGGGTTGGCTTTTCGTTTTCAAGCATCGACTCATTCAGGGCTTTTCTGATCTGCTGATGGTCGTTACCGTTGATTTCAACGACATGCCATCCCCATGCACGATATTTGGAAGCTGTATCTTCAGAAGTCACCTCATCGACCATGGTCGAAAGTTGTACTTCGTTAGAATCGTAAAACATTATAAGATTTTTCAATCCAAGATGTCCCGCGATACGTCCAGCCCCTTGTGCTATTTCTTCCTGAATTCCACCATCAGAGATGAAGGTAAAGGTTTTGTGCGACATCCATTCTCCGAAACGGGCTACCAGAAAACGCTCGGCAATGGCCGATCCCACAGCCATGGTATGGCCTTGACCCAATGGTCCGCTGGTATTCTCGATCATTCGTTCGCGGTCAAGTTCAGGATGTCCTGGTGTCGAAGATCCCCATTGACGGAATCCCTTCAGGTCTTCAACCGTGAAGAAGCCGCAAAGCGCCAGTTCGCTATACAACATTGGCGACATGTGACCGGGGTCAAGAAAGAATCTGTCGCGCATGAACCACTCTGGTCGCGAAGGGTCAAACCTCAGGTATTCCGAAAAAAGTATATGTATGAAATCTGCACCACCCATCGCTCCTCCCGGGTGTCCTGATTTTGCTTTTTCTACCATAGCCACCGAGAGGGCACGTATGTTATTTGCCGCACGCATCGAGTTGTCGTTCATCAGTTTAATAGGTTATTCCAGATGTTTTCAAGAATCTGAGTGAAAATTCTACTCCGCAAAGGTAGTAATTAAATTATTTATGACTTACCATCCGGGTCACTTCTGGATGTTATCTATTGACTGCTTGCTTTTGGTCTTTATTCCGGCACATAACTGTAAACCCAACTGACGTCGGTATTCCCTGACCGTGAGTTTGATCACTCAATGGCTCTTCTCATAAGACCGGTTTAGGTTCCTTTCATCTGATGACTTTGGCAACATGATTTCCGACGATAGTCTCCCGGATTTATCGGGTCTATCGGTTCAACATCGCGAAGATATTTGAATTTCCTGCCGCTTAATTGTCCGGAATTCCTTCATTTTATGATAAATTGCTGTACTTTTCCTTTCCTCATTCTAAAATGGGTACGGGTTTGTGTTTGAAAATTCGAAAAAGTAAACATCAAGCCCGCCATAAGAAATCTTGAAATACTATGGTTGTAATGCTAATCTATTATACTACTGAAGTCTTTAAAAATGAATTTTATGTTTGCCGTATCCTCTTGAATATCAAATGTCAGATTTTTGAATTCAGCACCTCTGAAAGTAATACCTTTTTTATGTCGTAATTCTTTCAGCTTACTCCAGTCTTCAACGTTTAATACAAGAACAGCACACAAATCCCTGCCTTGAATATTAAAGTAAAGAAGCTCTTCGTCTCCTGATTCTACATACTGCTTAAACCAAAAAGTGTAGTTGGCAGCCTCAGGTGATTTGAGCAGGCTAATGAGTTCAGTTTTGTATTCTCTGGATTCAGGAGAATAATTTGCTAAAATGAGATTTTTGTTTTTGCAATCAGGTCTGTCGCATGAAATTATTGCTGCAAAAAGCGTAATAACGAATAATGACAGTTTATTTTTTAACATTTCTCTATTTTTAAAGATTATAATCACGAAGACCGCACTTTATAACGGTATTGATTTATTTCTGGTATTCTGTTAATGCGGTTTTTATGATCTTAGTTGTCGAAAGGTATCCATTCGGTCAGGGGCATACCCGGCATTATTCTTACGATGACTGCTGGTAAAGAGATCTGATCTTTAGCCCGCGCTATCTCTTCTATCGGAAGGACTTCTTTGAGTACATTGACATTGCATGATCTGATACAAACAATATCGACTTTGGTTGCGAGATTCACGCAAGGAATCACCGTTCGGTGACTTCTTGGGCCAATTATAAAATTCCGGTAAAGGCATATCCTGTCAGTTGCAAAAGTCTTTCTAAATCATCGCTATTTTCTATAAGTTGATCATCATCAGCTTCTTATTTTGAATATTGTACCATTTTCGTGTTTATCGCACTTTAAAAATTGAATCTTCAGGATAGAACGCTGCGGAGTCAGAGTGATCAAGGTGTTATAGGCCTGAATGTTACATATTATCGATAACTTGTTGACAAATCAGGAAGGATAATCTTTGCAATTAAGAACTATTGAAAACATACTGCCAACACCAAGTTTACTTTCAACAAATATTTCTCCACCCTGTGCTTCTATAAACTCTTTACTTATTGCTAATCCAAGTCCGGAACCTTCTTTTTTTGTGCCCGGTACAGTAAAATATCGTTCAAATACCCGACTAATATATTGCGATTCAATGCCACGCCCAAAATCTTTGATAAGCAGGGTTACTTTATTTGCAAGTTTTGAAGCCGAAATCTCAATTTTTGAGTTCTCACTTGAGTAACGAATTGCATTTGATATAATATTTATAATTACCCAGGCTGTTTTTTCTTTGTCAGCAATTACCTTTGGTAAATCTATCGGAAAATCAATTTCAAAAGCAATGTTTTTTTGACCAGCTGCTGTCTTATTGGTGTTAATGGCGTAATGTAATATATCTAAAAGATTTGTTGGTAAAATATTCAATTGAATGTTTCCTGTTTCAACTTGTGTTAAGTTAAGTAGTTCAGATATAATTTTTAATAAATTATTCGCGTCTTCATCGCAACTTTTAACTAGTTCATATTGTTCAGTATTAAGAGTCCCAGTCTTTTTATTTTCTAGTAATTGCAAACTGAATTTTATTGCTGAAACGGGAGTTTTCAATTCATGCGAAATCGTTGCAATAAAATTTGTTTTGGCCAGATCAAGTTCCATATACTTGGTTACATTTTTCAGAATTACTACATATCCCATTAAATGATCTCTTTTATCATTTTGATTGGTCAATACTATTTCCTGAATTTCTTTTTCAAAGTATATGTCTTTTCCGAGTCTGTCTACATGTATTCTTTTATCAGGGACATTATTATGTGAAATTGTCATCTCGCTGAATCTATCGATAATAACTTGACTGATTAAATCATTCCCGGTGGCAATTTCAAGAATATTTGCCCCAATTAATTCTGCATTGCTTAAACCGGTAACTTTCAGAAATTCATCATTTACCAGATTAACTTTCATTGCTGTGTCAAAACCGATGATTGGATAATGTATCTTGTTAATTAAGGTTTCTGATATTTTTTTCTCCGTAAGCAACTTTGCAACACTAATTTTGTTGTATTCCTCTAATCTGCTTGCCATTGTGTTAAATGAAACAGCCAGCTCTTCCAACTCATTATGCCCACCGAAATTTACTCTCTGAGAATAATCATTAGCTGCAATTTGTTTGATACTGGTAATTAATTGTTGGATTGGATTTGATATATTTCCTGGTAGCTTAAGGAAAAGAATTAAGGCAATCATGAAGCAAAACAGGCTTAACGCGCTGATTAAAAGAATTGACTTTTTTGCTACATTGTCTGCAATGATGTTTTTTAATTCAATTGCATTTAGATTTATACTCATAATTTCAAACAGGGTGGATTGCAATTTCCCAATTATTGCTTCATCTGATGGATTTTTTTTTAACAAATTGAAGTCCTCAGAAAGGTTATGGGTTAGTTCATTTTCTCTAATTTCAGTTATATTAAGCTTTTGTTTAATAAGAAATTTTTCAAATGTCTCTAATGCATCCTTGTTTTTATCAATTTCTGATAATGCCTTTAGCATATTCTTAGTATATGCAATTGTTTCTTTATTATCTTTTAGAATATTTTCAGAAGCGGTTGATAGTGAGTCTATTATTTTAATACTTAAAAAAGCTAAAAGAATTATCAGAATGAACAAAAAACCGATTCCAAGATTTAGTTTAGTCTTGATTTTCATATCGTTTACTTATATAAATTTTCAACTATGATGTGTTAAAATCTCATATTAACAATAATTTTTATACAACTTTAGGTTTCGTTCCTAAAAAAATGGCTCTGAATAAGACAAGGACCGGGATAATCTCCAATCTTCCCGCCCACATTTGAATTATATAGGTAATTTCCAGAACTGGTGACATCTCCGGATTGGTAATTCCACATGACAATCCAACAGTACCTAGTGCTGATGCTGATTCAAACAAAGCATCTTTTAAAGTAAACCCTGGAATCATAAAGTAGTATGTTATTATAGTTCCAACAATTAGAAGAAGCAAATATATAAAAACAAAAGTAGCTACCTTAGCAAGTTCACTGTTCATTTCATCGGGCAACATCCGTTTCTCGTTAAATTTTACTATTTTTATTGAATTATCAGAAGAGAAATACCCGTTTATATGCCAGGATAATCCTTTAAATAAAAGTAAAATTCTGATTATCTTTACTCCTCCTACTGTTGCTCCTGCTGCCCCTCCTACAATCATTCCTACTACAACTATGAATAAAACAGATGAACTGTCCCATGTATGAATATCTGAAGTTTGCCATCCTGTTGTAGTAAGAGCACTGATAAATTGGAAAATTCCTTTACGAAAAGGTTCCGATACTATACCAGACTTAATAAGCATAAAAGAAAGTATTATACCTCCAATAGCCGATAAAATAATTATTGACCTTGTTTGCAGATTTTTCCAAAACTGACTAAATTGCTTTTCTTTTAACACTTTGAAGTAAAAAGGTAAAGACAATGCTCCTAATATCATTGGTAACAAGTATAGCATATCCATTGCTGTTGAATGGTATGTTGCTATACTGCTTTCCAGTGTACTAAATCCACCGGTTGACTGGCCTGCCATGGCATGATTAATTGAATCAAAAATGTTTTCTGTTATGCTGTATTCAGGAATAATTAAATATGTTCCTATTACGAGATAAACAAAACTAAAAAGAGTAAGCCCAATATAGGTTTTCCAAATGGAACGCGTAGTTTGTATTATACCTGGCCGTAAACGTTCGCCAGTCGATTCAGCTCCATATAACAAATATGCCACTTTCCCACTCGTTTGGCCTAATAATGCTATCGTTAGAACAATAAATCCTGCTCCACCTAATAGTTGTGTATATGACCGATAAAATATTAAACCTTTTCCTATGGTTGGCACATGAAGGGCCATACTTAATCCGGTAGTTGTAAATCCGCTCATACTCTCGAAAAGTGCATGTAACGGATTTTTAAAATAGAAAATACTGGATTGATAATCTGTTAATGTTGGAACAAATTGTTGAGCTATTACTGTTGGCGTAATGTAGGCAATGATTATAAACGGTAACGCTCCCATGATTGCAATAGACAGCCACCCTAAAGCTGCAATAATAATTGCATGCCGGTTTAACGGTTCGGAAGTGACTTTTATTTTTTTATAAAGTAAAAATCCAATTAGATAACAAATAAGCCCTGAAAACAGGAATCCAATTGTTGAATAAAATTCAGAATAAACCAATGATACTAATAATGGGACAACCATTGCGTAACCTAAGATAATTAGCAGCCCTCCAATTTGTCGGAATATCATTTTGAATGTGCCAAACTTTGAATTTTGCATTAAATTCATTGAGATTCTGTATTAAAGGCTATTTAAAAAAGGATATAACATTTTTAATGCTTTGAGGCATTGAAAATACAAATACAGTATCATCAGCCTTTAGCTCAAAATTTCCTAGTGTTATATATCCTTTACCATCTCTTATTACCCCACTTATTATTGCTTCTTTAGGGAAATTGAGCTTTTTAATGGGTATATCGATTATTCTTGAATTTTTTCTAACAACAAATTCCTGAATTTTGGCATTAACTCCATAGAGTTGGGTAAGAACTCTGTCTTTAAGTATGTGTCGGAATACAAAATTCGCTGCTGCCATCTTCTTATTTATTAAAGTATCGACACCCATCTTTTGGGAATAGTCAAATAGGCCTATATTCTCGACCATAGCGATCGTTTTTTTTACACCTAGGTCTTTGGCCAACAGGCATGAGAAAATATTTGTTTCAGCGTTGCCGGTTACAGAAATTACAGCATCAAAATTTGATATTCCTTCTTCTTTAAGTAAACCTACATCTGCACCATCTCCGCAAACGAATTGTACATTTGGTATATTCTTTGCCAGATAATTACACTTTTCAAGATTTTTTTCAATTAATTTTATAGTGTATAACTTGCTCAATCTTAGCGCGATATATATTCCGGTTTTACTCCCTCCAATAATTAATATGCTTTTTATCTGAATTGTTTTCTTCCCTGCGTATTCAAGCACTTTATCCTTACCACTGTCGGTAGCCACAAAATATAGCAAATCCCCTTTCATTATCTGCAAGTTGCCTGTTGGAATCAGCGTATTCTCATTACGTAAAACTGCTACAATCATGAATGAAATATTTGACAATAAAAGGGCTGATTCGGCAATTGACTTATTTATAATCGGGGCATCATCTTCTACGCGAACCCCCATCATATACAAATCCTTTTTATAAAGATTAAAAACTTCCGTTAATACCTACCGTGTGGACACATCTCGATGGATTCGCCAACCTTCGTAAACAAGCTTAAAGTGTTTCAATCCAATCCATAGAGTAGTTATTCCCGGATGAC
>MEOA01000018.1 GCA_001768515.1 Bacteroidetes bacterium GWE2_42_24
CATGGAAACCATAAAAATGTACCGAACTCAGGACCCGATAGTCCAAGAAATTAGATTACTACAATATTCTAAAACATAACCAATAACATTCACCAGTAAAGCCGGGATCAACTTTCCGTTTCTTTGAACATAAAGAGTGTCACCTGCCGATAGCTGGCCGGTATTGGGGAACCTTACGTAAATGCTTTGTCCGGTAACATACGATACAGCTCCCTCAAGCGGAACCTCCCCTGTCTGTGCCTTTACAGATAACAATACAAGGCTAAACAATGCGATCAGCAGATAGCGCATAATATTTGCTTTAATTCGTTTTATCAAGGCGGCCCGGTAAAATAATTTTTGCACTGTTACCACGCGGATGACAGTTAAGGCAGGCGAGGCTGTTATATGAATATCCACTTACACCCTGATGCTCCTGATTCATACTTGTCTGATTGTGCTCATGGCAGTCAATACAGGAGAATACGGCATAGTTGGAAGGATTGGTATGGCAATCAGAACAGGTATTCCATTCCCCGTGGTGCTTACCTGAGTATATGGGAAAATACTGCCCGTCATGGTTAAAAGTCGAGGGGCTCCAGCTATTCTGGTTATGGCAATCTTCACAGGTTACAGGAAACTGCGCTGAACTGTGGGGTGGGTCAACAGTTTGGTTGTAGTCGCTCTGATGACATCCAATACAGGTATTAGGCGTAGTAATGTAATTCCCGGCATGGCATGAACTGCATTCATTGGCAATGCTTGCATGAGCTCCCGACAACAGATAATAGTTATTATGGACAGGGAAAGTTGCCGGCACCCATCCCGGATTTGTAGTATGGCATGTGGCACACTCGGTTGAAAGGTTTAATGCAACATGACCAGGATTCAGACTTTGATTGTAATTGGCTGCATGACAATCGACACAAAGAATTGGGGTGTTTGTATATCCATTGGTATGGCATTCTGAACAAGCCGCTGTGACATGAGCACCGGTTAGTGGAAATCCTGAGATGCTATGATTAAAGGCACCCTCGGCAGACCCCGTAGGATGGCAGGCAAAACAAGCCTGACTGTTATACTGATAACCAGTAACCCCACTATGCTTGTCATTCATGTCGGGTTGGTTATGATCATGACAGTCGATACATGTAAACTGACCATAATTGGCAGGATTGGTGTGGCAATCGGTGCAAATGCTCCACTCACCATTGTGCTTTCCCGAATAAATCGGAAACGATTTGCTATCATGCTCTGTATATTGGGCGGGTTTCCAATCCGGGTTTGTCGTATGGCAATCAGCACACTCCCGAGAGAAATTAAGCGACAGATGATTGGGGTTTATTGTCTGGTTATAGTTGGCCTCATGGCAATCGATGCATAGGGTCGGGGTATTCTGAAAGCCATTGGTATGACAGTCAAGACAGTTAGTGGTAATATGAGCGCCAGTCAGAGGGAACCCGGAGGTGGCATGGTTAAAGGTACCTTCACCGGAACCTGTAGGATGGCAGGCAAAACAGGCCACACTGTTATATTGGTATCCATTGACATCTCTGTGCTTATTGTTCATATCGGATTGATTGTGCTCGTGACAATCAATGCAAGAAAACTGGGCATAAGATGACGGATTGGTATGGCAATCGGTACAATTATTCCATTCCCCATTGTGCTTACCTGAATAGATAGGAAATGAACGACTGTCATGTTCACGATACGCGGCAGGCCTCCATCCGGGATTTGTGGTATGGCATTCGGTACACGAAGTCGGGAAACCCAGCGTACGGTGTGAGGGATTATTCGTACCGTTGTAATCATCCAGGTGACATGAAAGGCACTCGGCAGAAGTGCTATTATAATCGTTTGTCTGATGGCACTGTCGACAATCCTTAATATCGTGTCCTCCTGTCAGGGGGAAGAAATTATGATTGATACCCGCTCCCGACCAAGAATATGAATTGATGTTATGGCAATCTGTACATTGGGTTGAGTAGTTACTGACCAGATGGTTGGGATTCTGAGCCGAAAGATAATTATCGCTATGGCAATCATAACAATTCACTCCAAGTGGTTCAAACAGAATAGGCGTGGTACCGGATAAGGATACCGGTTGCCCTGCCAGTGTTCCATGACAATCGCGACAATCGGCTGTAATATGTGGCCCGATCAAAGGAAACCGGCTTTGCTGGTGAAGGGCTGTTATATCAGGCACAATCCATGAGTTAGGGGTATGGCACCTGCCACAGTCGGAACCCACAGTCTGTTGGTGAACATCCACATGGCAAGAGGTACATTCTTTGCCGGCACTGGCGAACTCAAGTGTTGCGTGACAGTCCTTACAGGTAATCACCCGATGCTGTCCCTCTAAAGCAAATCCTGTTTTACTATGATCAAACGACAATTTCTGAAGTTCAATCTTCCACCCATCAGTATTGTGGCAATCCTTACAGCTTAACGAGAATCCTTTCCCATGTGGTGATTTCTGTCCTTGAGACACCATTATCATGATGGTCAGCAAGAAAGTTAATGACAGTCTTCGCATTTGAATTTTTCAATTTTATACCAGGTGAAGATGCGTTGATTATCCTGTCGGGACTTATGACAGCCGCTACAGGCAACAGTATTATGTTTTCCGTCAAGAGGAAAACGCGTAGCCCCGTGATCAAACCGGGAGGCAGGAAGGAAGCTTTTGGTATCATGACATCGGGCACAATCTGTATATGAAGATATAGCAAACTGCTCCCCATGAATATCCGCGTGGCAGTCGTTGCATTTATCTGACAAACCAGCAAAACGAAAATCAGCTATGCTCTTTCCGTTCAACGGGAGGTGACATTTACGGCAATCAGGTATAGCGTGGGCATCGGTTAAGGGAAATTTCGTTAACGAATGATCAAAAACAACTGTATTCCATCGCGTTTCTTTGTGACATGTCTTGCATGACTTATCGGGGTAATAACTGGCTGTAATCTGCTTATCATGCACATCGATATGGCAATCGACACATTTATTCCCCATATCAGAGAACTTCCATGCATCAGCTTTTTTATGGCAGGCAATACATGGCGTTGCCAAATGTGCATCAAAAAGCTGAAAAGAAGTTTCATTATGTCTGGAAACTGTAAATGTCGAAGGTGTATATCCCATCTCGGTATGACAGTCTGCACAGTCGGAACCAGCATCCCGCCTTGAAAAGTCACCTTTGTGATAATCGACATGACAATCGGTACATCTGGAAAATGAGAGAGGTGCTGTAAAACCATTTTTGTGGCATTTCTCACATGCAACTTGTTTATGAAGCCCTTTCAACTTGAAATTTGTCTTGCTGTGATCAAAGGAGTTGTCAGTTTTCAGCAATTTGAACGACGTCTCCGAATGACATTGCGCACAGTTTTGTCCAAATTTGTTTTCGTGCGGGTCTTTATGACAATCTGTGCATTTGCCATGGCCTATGTCAGTAAACTGCTGAAATTTCACTCCATTCTTCATGGAAGTTTTATGGCAATCAACGCAAAGAACCTGCTGGTGCTTTCCTTTCAGTTGAAAATTTGTCTTGGTGTGGTCGAATTTAGTGGCTGGTTTAAAACTTTTGGCATCATGACAGTCTATACAACTGGCTGAAAGGGTTCCCTGATGATAATCCTGATGACAGCCCAGACATTCTGTTTTAAGACCCAGAAAGGTCCCTGAGTTTTTCTTTAATTTGGCATCGTTGATAAAATCAGGCTTGTGGCAGTCTTTACATGCTTTCCCTGAATGAGCACCATCAAGCGGATAACCAGTCAGGTTATGGTTAAACTTTTCGGTATTAAAACGAATAATCTGGAAATTACGGCCATGATGGTCGTTATGACACGAAGCACAGGTTTTTCCCCTTACTTCTGTTGAGGCATGGTATCCTTTCTTCTGATCAATTCTTGCTTTGATTTCCTGATGGCAGGCCAGACACTTTTCATTCGACACCTTTTTTCCGAGAGTATGGCACTTTGTACAATTAGACATACCTTCAAGATGTGCATGAGCCTTTACCAAGTCGCCGGGTGAAATCTGACCGATAGCAAATTGAAATGAAAACAGCCAGAGAATGGTGAAAAGTGTGTATTTAAATTTGATTAGCAATAGATAATTCATAAGTGGTAATCTATTTAATCATCAATATGTGTTAAAATGGCCTCACCAAACTTCTTAGTAATAACAATCCCAGCCTTTTCCAGAAATTGAATAGGCAATTCACCCCCCGCGAAGACATAGACAAGGTCGTTTTCTAATATAGCCTCAGTTCCCGACAAAGAATCAACAATATGCACACAGTCTTTCTCAATGGAGGTCAGTTGCGTATTAAACCTGACATTCACCATTGAAGAAGCCATGGCCTCATTGATCTTTTTACTGTTTTTTGGCTTAATCCTGTTGAATTTTTCACTTCGGTAAGATAGCACAACCTTATTGTGTTCTGCCAACAAAAGGGCAGATTCAATGGCCGAATCACCTCCCCCCACAACAACAATGTTTTTTCCCCTGATTTCATCGGCTTCAATCAACCGATAAGCTACTTTTTCGGTGTTTTCACCCGGAATGCCAAGTTTTCGTGGTGTTCCGCGCCGTCCTACCGCCAGCAAAACGGCCTTTGCCGACAGTTGCTCGCCGCCTTCAGTATCAACCAGAAAATGATCTCCGGCATTGATTACCGTTTCCACCTTGGTATTTTCTTGAATTGAAATGGCATGCTTACCCAAAACTTCATTCCAAAGGTTCAGCAATTCCTGCTTACCTGTTTCATACAACTTCACTTTACCATGCAATGGAAGCATCATTGGCGATGTCATAACGATTTTTGAACGGGGGAAGGAGAACACTGTGCCTCCAAGGGTATCCTGCTCAAGAGCCAGAAACCTCAAACCATGCTTTTTAGCATTCAGGGCGGCTGAAATACCAGCAGGTCCTGCCCCGACAATTATCAGGTCATAATCGCCCTTGCGATTCTTTATTGAACTTTTCACAAGATTATCAACTGCCTGCCGTCCCTGCTCTACAGCATTCCTAATGAGCCCCATTCCACCAAGCTCTCCGGCGATAAAAATACCCGGCACATTAGTTTCAAAGGTCTGACCAACATGCGGCAGTTCCACTCCTCGTTGTTCGGTGCCAATACATAATGTTATTGCTTCGGTGGGGCATGCATGGAAGCATGCACCATGCCCGATACATCGCGATGCATTGATAACCGTCGCCTTTCCGTTCAGAATGCCCAGAATATCCTTTTCGGGACAGGCTGCCACACAGGCCCCTGTCTTGATACACTTTTTGGGGTCTACAACCGGGTGAAGCGAAACCGGCTCATAAAGCCCTTCTGCCTTGGCAAGGGCAATTTTTCGACCTACTTCATGCGATTCACGATGCAATTTTCTAAGATAGAAGACTACCACAGCGATAGCAAAAAGGCCAAGCAAGCCATACGTGATGAGTTGTTCAACAAATACTTCCATAGATTTAAAATATCCAGCGATAACCAAATGCGATCGTGACCCCTACATGAATCAACATTACCAAAATCATTATGAGGGCAAAAGGCATGTGTATCACATGCCAGAACCGAAAAAGATTCTGCATGGTTTCAAGCCTCTCTATCCTTCTTTTCAGCGAATTATCAGCTTTTACAAGCCTGACAATTGTATGCCTCTGACTGGCCGAAACATTTTTTTGCTTCATCAAATGTTTAATATCGCCAACCAGTTTTCTGTCTGTACTCAGTTTCTTAAAATAACCGGTAAAAGGACTTTTCCCGGCCATTAATTGCGTACGTTCGTATTCTTTCACCAATTGTTCATAGTATTCGTTGTTGTCCCCCAACAATTCCCCGATTTGTTGCTCGAGGGGTTCTTTTCCGGCGCGCACCTCCTGAAGAGTCAACTCCCTCCCCTCAATGGTTCGTGGTATCTGAAGGTAGATGAAACGCCCCAGTATCCCGCTGGCAAATACGGCTACCATACTCCAGAAACTCACGGCAACCAGACCGCCGAACTTCATGGCGGTATGAAACAGGATGAGTGTGGGCCCTAGTGAACAAAGAAAGATATGAAATTCTAACCAGTGCTTCAACAGCCCCAACCGTTGCATCCACCGCCATCTCTTACGGGCCATATACAACCCCATACCAAAGATCATCATCAGGGTACCGGCAATTCCCAATCCATGCCCCACAAGCCCGCTTGGACGAAACGCATCATGCCCGGGATGAAAGAACCGCTCTTCCAAACTCGTCGTATAATAGTCATAGCCCTTATATACAATTATTAATAGTACAATGAAATATATTGTACTCAATGCTCCGATATACAAAAGATGTATTTTCCTGGACATAGTTCGCGTTGTAATTGTATACCTAAACAAAAAAGGTTCAGAAATGTCTTCCCAAAACGACCAGAATACTCTATTTGAACTAATTCCAAATTACTATCCTGTCTGCCAGTAAATAATTATATAAAGTAACTGGCGCCTATTAATCTTTCCAACAAGACTTTATTCCACAAAAAAAGAAAGATTACAATTCGTCAAAAACAAAGCCCGTTATCGTGTTGCCAGCCTTATTAACCAGTAAAAGTATGCTTTTATTATGAAGGAAAAGAATCAAGATGCAACGAACAATAAACTCATGTTATAACTAAGTTCGTATTTACCATTGCTTTTCCTACATTTGTGGTTATAATAACCAACCTGTCATATCATGAAGAAATTACTGCAACTGATTGCCTTCCTGATGCTTTGCCCCTTTGTGCAGGCACAGGACACGAAAGCAAAATTGCCTGTTGATCCTAACGTCACCATTGGCAAGCTTGAAAACGGACTTACCTATTACATCCGCCACAATGCGGAACCCAAAGGACGTGCTGAATTCTATCTGGTGGTTGACGCCGGTGCAATCCTGGAAAACCCAGATCAGAATGGTCTGGCTCATTTTTGTGAACACATGGCGTTTAACGGCACCAAGCACTTTCACAAAAAACAAATCATTAACTACCTTCAATCAATCGGCATGAAATTCGGCCCTGAGATCAACGCCTTTACCAGCCACGATGTCACCGCCTACATGTTGCAGAAGGTTCCCGTCAATGTTCCCCAGAACATCGATACCTCTTTATTAATCCTTCATGACTGGGCTTCGGCCATCTCGTTTGAGGACGATGAAATCGACAACGAGCGTGGTGTCATTCACGAAGAATGGCGCACCGGACGTAATGCCATGGAACGTATGAACAAGCGTGCCGGTAAGATCCTCTACAAAGATTCAAAATATGCCATACATGATGTGATTGGTGAAATTGACATCATTGACAACTTCAAACACGAAACACTCAAGGCATTCTATGCCGACTGGTATCGTCCAAATCTACAGGCCATCATCGTAGTCGGCGACGTTGAAGTTGCAATGATTGAACAGAAGATTAAAGAACTCTTCGGTCAGCTTGCCAATAAAGAAAACTCGCCGAAACGTGTAATTGTTGCCGTACCAGACCATAAAGAAACACTGGTAGCCATTGAAACCGATAAGGAAGCTCCTTACACGGTGGTTCAGGTTTATTACAAACACCCCCGCACTGAAAACGATGGTACCGTTGCCTCATACCGTGATATGCTAAAACGCAATCTCTATAACCAGATGATGAACATGCGTTTGCAGGAGATCATTCAGGGTGAAAACCCTCCCTTTGCCTATGCTTATTCAGCCTACTCCAGCCTGACCCATTCAAAGGACGCCTACCAGAGTTTCGCTGTGACTCAAGCCGATGGGATTGACCGTGCCCTTGACGTAATCCTGACCGAGAACCAACGTGTAAAACAACACGGCTTTGTAGCATCTGAACTTAAACGCGCCAACGAAGAGATGCTCAAACAACTCGAAAATCAATTCAATGAACGTAATAAACGCCGTTCAGATCAATATGTATGGGAATATTTCGGAAATTTCCTCGAAAATGAACCCATTCCTGGCATCGAGAATGAGTTTGAACTCACAAAAAAACTCTTACCTACAATTACGCTTGCTGAATTAAACCAACTTGCCCAGAAATGGCTTACCATCGAAAACAGGGTAGTTACCGTGATGATGCCCGAAAAAGATGATGTTACCCCTCCTACCCAACAACAAATTCTTGATATCGTCGACAAGACATCAAAGGCTCCCGTAACGGCTTATGTCGACAAGATGTCTGATAAACCTCTCATTGCTAAAGAACCCAAAGCCGGCAAGGTAACCGCTGAAACGAAAAACGCTCAGCTTGGCACCACCGAATGGACTCTGAGCAACGGGATTAAAGTCGTGCTGAAGCCAACCGACTTCAAAGACGATGAAATTCTTTTCTCAGCTTTTTCTAATGGAGGCACATCGCTCTATCCTGCTGAAAAGATTCTATCGGCCAACTTCAGTGCGCAGGTTGCCGGCATGAGCGGGCTCGGTGAATTTGAAAACATGGACCTCGAAAAAGCCCTCGCCGGAAAGATGGTGAACATTAATCCCTTCGTAAACGAGCTTCAGGAAGGATTCAATGGCAATTGTTCGAAGAATGACTTCGAAACGTTACTTCAACTTGCTTATCTCAGCTTCACTGCCCCGCGCGTAGATGAAAAGGCCTTTGGCTCATTCACCAACCGTATGAAGAGTATGCTCGAGAATGCAGCACTTGATCCTTCCCAGGCCCTCAGCGATACCGTACAGGTAACCCTTGCCAGCTATAGTCCCTATCGCCGCCCCGTAACGGTTGCCCGCCTTGCTGAGGCCAATGTCCCCGATATCACCAACATCATTCGTGAACGTTTTGCCAACCCTGAAGACTTCACCTTCCTGTTCGTAGGATCCTTTGATCTGGCAACGGTCAAGCCTTTAATTGAAAAATACATCGGCGGACTGCCTACCACTAATAAAAAAGAGCAATGGCGTGACCTTGGTATCCGTCCTCCTAAAGGTGTGGTAAAGAAAGTTGTTAAACGCGATATGCAGGATCCCCGTGCCACTGTCTACGTTGTAATGCCGGGCTACTATGGTTATGAAACCATGGACAAACTCGCCCTTGAAGCCATCAACGACATCCTGAGTACCCGTCTGGTGGAAACCATCCGCGAAGAAGAAGGTGGAACCTATGGTGCCGGCGTTTGGACTAATCAGAAAAATGTGCCAGAGGCAATGTACCAACTCAACGTCCGGTTTGACTGTGACCCAGATAATGCCGAAAAACTTACCGGCATCGTGCTGCGCGAAATTGAAAAACTCCGCGTCGATGGCCCTGACGACAAACAAGTGGGAAATGTACGCGAAAACAAGCTGAAAACCTACGGCGAAAAATTACGCGAAAACCGCTTCTGGCAGTCAACCATAACCAATATCTACAACGGAAATGCAACCGTTGAAGAATTTACCAACTACGAGGCCAACATTAAAAGCCTGAACCCTGAGTTGGTCAAAAAAGCTGCCGCTAAATTCTACGATGGAAAGAACCTGATTGACATCCGTCTGCTTCCTTCCAGCACCGAAAACTCGGTTAAAAACCCAAATATGCTGAGAGATCAGAAGTAACAACTGACCCCTCGATAAAAAGGCTCCTGTAACAGGGAGCCTTTTTTGTTTGCACTCATAGAAAATCCAGGGTTCATGATTAAAAACCGAATATTGCGCCAACCAGCGAGCGCTAACCAAACCGGCGTAGTATTTTAATGATTAGCCAAAGCGGCCTCATCGCAGCCAGTCTCTGAATCTCTCTGTCGTTTCTGATAATGCAACCCCTGACAGAAACCTCTGCTTTTAAATAAAGAGAGAGATACTACCCACAACCCTGATAAAACCCTTCAGGGTAATTAACAAGACCAATTAACATCTGTTTAAATATCTTTCCTGCGTGCACATTATGAACGCCGGGTCAATAACCAACAGCCTTTATTACGTCTCTGGCGATACTTTTTATTGTGAAGACAAACCCAGTGGTAACGCTACCCGTGTATGAATCCGGAATACAATTGATCCTTGGGACTGCATTCAAGCAGTAAATAAAAGAGGCTCCCTGACAGGGAGCCTCTTTTATGATTAATCTGACAAAAGGGTAAAGTATTGTTCGCAGTTATTCAATAAGCAGGCAAAATTCAGGGTCTGCCTGCCAGGTTACATCATGAACTTATCTTACCTTGAAACTGGTTTGCCCAATCAGCATATCATCGAGGTAAAGACTAACATTATATGTCCCGTCGGCGAACTCTTCCTGTAAGGGTAATTTGTTCCAATAAGTAACGACCGTAGCTACCTGATTGGCATAATTTACATCTTCTACGATGCTATATTGCAATCTTTCTTCCTTGTATTGGAAAGAATAATCGTCGCCGCGTCCTTTCATCAGTACCTTACCGTTAGGGTCGGAGATACGTATGTAGACAGTTTTCTTGCCGGCTACTGCCAGCACATTCTCGGCCAGGCTGAAGGAGACCTTAATCTTATCAATCCGCCTGCCCTTATCGGTAACTTCTTCGCGTTTGCCTCCTCTGATTCTGATCCCGGTTGCCCCAACGTTAAAAGCAGTAATGGCTGATCCGGCTACAATTTTCTCATTCAACTGATCTTTCTCTTTTGTCAGTTGCCGTGCTTTGCGCTGTTCAACCTGGATTTCTTCACGCATTTGTTCATTCTCAACCATCAACTGCCGGTTAAGGGTATAGAGTGAATCCATCTGGTGCAAATATCCCTGGGTGATTAAACGCAAACGATCGAGCTTCTTCTTGGTCTTTCCATATTCCCATTTTGTATCGAGAAGCTTCTTGATTTCAAGCGCATTGGCCTGAATGATGCTGTCTTTGGCTTTTAAAGAATCGGCCAGTTGACCATACGATTCCTTAATACGATTGTGTTCAACGATCAGTGAATCGACCTGATGCTGCATAGAGATTTTCTCAGCCTCTTTAATCTCGGCCAGTTCAGCCAGTTCACCTTTCATTCCCATCCACTTCCACACCATAACCACAATGATTAAGGCTGCAATGATAAGTATGACCAGCATCACAATTCTACTCTTGTTGTTGTTTGTTTCGCTCATGAGGTTTTATAATTATCGGGTTGAAAAACGTTTTGAATTCAATGTTGTTGCAAAGATATGAAAATTGAAAGGAAGAATCTGCAATAAAACCGCTTTACAAATCAGAACGGTTGGTATTCCAACTTTTGATTCTGTGAGTCTTCCGGAATAATATACCCCGGTACTTTATCTGCCTCCTGCACCATTTTGTACCAGCCTGGCGGATAAGGAACCGTTTGGGGACTTCCCGCTGCATCTTTGATATAATCGTCGTTATATTTTACCACGAGAAGGTTTCACAGTTTTTGCGATGCATCGACCACAGAATTTCCAGCGTTGCTGGAGTAACGTGTCAGACATTCAGATCATTCAGCAGGAGGAAGTTTGACCACGGCTTGTTCAGGTGAGTCGGATGCTGTCAGAAATTTATCTTTCCAATAACGCTGAACCTTCTGAATGTCAGGTATCATGTTACTAACAATCCGATTTTTCGCATTTGCCTGATGAAACCCGAATGCATCTAAGTAAGAGGCAAGCTGTGTGATAGCTGATTTTGCTTTTCAGGCAGCAAATCTTTTTCTCTCTTTTTATTATATGAGTTTTACCAAAGTTAGACTTCATTTGAAACTGGTTCGTTTTCGCTTCGTTAAAAAACGAAGCCGCTTCGAAGCTACTTCGAAGCCACTTCGAAGCGACGATATGTTTGACCTCTGTTTATCAGGGATTTGATAATTTCTGTTTTGTTGTAGAATAATGTGGGTTTTTGGGGGCATTTAACCTCATACCAACTACTAAATTTGTGCCCTTGAGATCGTCACAGGCAGCATTCGGCATAATTTACATAACTCCGGCATCCGGCAGCATTCCATTAGTGATTATTCGGCTAAATCACGGGTTATTCGTTTGAAGAGTTTTATTACGGGTATTCAGGTTTGAAAAAACTTCACGGGCATCTGCCGCTGAAGTCAGCCGGCTATATAAAACACCAGAGAAGAGGCTGTTTCTCACTTCTTCCCGGGTTCATCAGGAACTTGCATGGTAAGTATTGTTTGCCAGCGATTTATATGATGATTTGAGGATGATTAATTGATCTTCGGCGGACGAATAACCTTCATTAATCTCAAGCCATGTCAGAATTTTTCCACCATAAGCTAAAGTTAAAATCCGGCAGACATTTGTTTAAATTACAGTTACTATTATACAATTCCAGACAGCGACAAAAAAGCAGACCATACTTTCATGCCATCGCTATCACGGCTGACATGACGGAAGAAGAGACCTGTAAGCCTTTTAATGACTGTTTCAACGATCACCCCGCCAAATCCCGAGGAAAACAACATCTCAGGAAAGACTGGTTTTGCATGAAATACTTGTACCCTAACGACAGGATCAATGATTACAATTGAAGTCACGGCTTCAGCTTCAGAAATGAAATAGATGACGAATATGTTGCAAATGAAGAAAGCCTTCAACACCCATCTTCAGCTTTAACAACAAGTTGGTTAACTCTTTTCTGACAGGCATCATTTCCAGCGCATCGTGACTGTTAACCCGGCCAATCCTGTCCCAATGGCATAGAAGGGATATAACAGCTGTAACAACAGGAATCTGGTGAACACCAACCTCAGGTTGCCAGTATGGTCTGACCAGACAAAGAGCAACGGCGCATCGGCAATCGTTTTAATTCCATATAACAATACGGGCAGCCACCATGATGTTTGAGCCAAAAGGGCACCAAACAGGGAGACCACAATCGAAAGATTTGTCAATACAACAAGCAGCGAAATCGATACAATCGTCGGATCAGTATATCCACCGGCCTTTGAAGCCCACCTTAAACGCTGATGAAAAAATGCAGCAACTGTTGGCTCAGGTCTGATTACCACCCTTCCCTCTTCCCACACCTGACAGGCAATGGATCCGGAACCATAATGGCGCTGCACATACTCCAACAAAAACATATCATCGCCCGAAGCATATCCCTTCTGAAATGTATCGGTTACCGCCTTTCGGTATACATCTGCCCGCACCAACATTGAGGCACCATTCGCCATTACAGGAACCGATGCAAAAGCAGTCGCAGCAGTAAGCGCAGCAATACTTTGATATTCGGCAGCCTGCATCTTCCCAAACCACGTACCGTCCGACACCATATCGATACTCCCCAATACAAGTACCACCGACTCGTTGGTAACGGCTGTCATCATCCTGCTTATCCATTCAACCCCCGGAAGTGTATCTGCATCGGTAAAGGCAAACCAATCCGAGTGGGCACATCCCACGGCAGCATCCAAGGCAGCTCTCTTCCCCCGAAGTTCGCCAGGGGAGCATACTTTCAAACTGAATCCTGTTATGGCAGAGGCTTTTAAGGCCTCTGCCACAGATTGATCTGTTGAATGGTCATCGGCAAGCACCACCTCATACAAATGCCGGGGATAATCCTGCCGGGCAAGTTGCCCTATCAAGTCTCCAATCCGAGCGGCTTCATTACGGGCAGCAACCAACACACTGACTGTTGGCTCCCCCCTCCGATCTGGTGGCATCCCTGAAAGGCCTCTCTTCAGGACAACTGTCAGCCACCCGAGTAACGTCAGGTAAGCCAATGCCGGGAGAACCAATAAGATAATACCAATAATCATTATTTAAAGATTGAGCGGAAAGGCGAAGGAATCCTGAGTCGGTTGATAAAGAGCGAACCCAAAAGTGCCGGCAAGGCGATGTTGATAATCCATAGTAACGATGAACCAGCAACAATGGCCAGTGTTTGCCGGGCATCGATAACAGTCGGGTCATAATAAACCGAGAACACGGAAACAGCTACCGAACTACGAATACCAAGCTCAGCAAGTGCAAAAGATGGTATGGCAGCCATCACGAACCAGATCACAACGATCAGCATAAGCACATCAAACCAGGGTGCTGTCAATCCAAAGAGGCTAAGTAACAGCATATATTGGCCGGTAAAGACCACATAGCGGGCAAAGCTCATCGAGAGGATTTTCAACAACGTACGATGATGAAACCTTGAAAATACCCGCACATAACTCTTGATTCTGCGCCACCGCCTTGGAATAAGGCTCCGGATTACATTGGTCAGAAATGAAACATTAAGAAAGAGCATAATAATACCTGCATCAACACAGATTGTAAGCACCACCACCGAAGAATAAAGAACCTCCGGCATATTATAGACCAGATTGGAATAACGCTCTATAAAAACCAGCGACATCAGAGAACCCACGACGATGGTAACTGTAAGCTGAGAAAAACTTCCTACAAGGGTAGCTAAAATTGCACGAAGAGGGCTGATTAAGCGCAAGCTGAAAACACGGCCAACAAACTCTCCTACCCTGTTGGGAGTAAATACGCTTACAGTTACGCCTGTCAGTATTGCTTTAACGGCGTCGGGCAGACTCACTTTCTGAACTGATTCCATCAGTTTCTGCCATTTCAGAGCCTCAATCAACCAATTGACAATCATTAGCATGAGCACTATGATAAGGAATACCCAAAAACGGCTTGTACCAAGCTCATCTAAAAAAAGGTTCCACGCCTCCAGCAGGTTATCACGACCAGCCACCTGTTTGATAATGAAACCCCAAGAGGCCAGTACGATAATCAGTCGTACCGCGATGTTTCTTATTTTGCTTACATTTGCCATCTGGTTAATTCATCTAAATATTGCAAAAAGAGCGCGTTATACTAGGCATCGATCCCGGTACCAACATCATGGGTTATGGGCTGATCAAGGTGGAAAACACCCGTATGGAATTGATAACCTTAGGTGTAGTCAAACTTGGTGCCTTCGAAGGCCAAGCCTTAAAATTACGGAGAATTTTTGAGCGTGTACTTGCACTTGTTGACCAATACCATCCCGATGAAGTAGCACTCGAGGCTCCATTCTTCGGAAAGAACGTCCAGAGCATGTTAAAACTAGGTCGTGCTCAGGGAGTTGCGATGGCGGCAGCACTATATCGCGATGTCCCGATCGTGGAATATTCACCCCGAAAAATAAAACAGGCGATCACGGGCAATGGCAATGCCACCAAAGAACAGGTGGCTCTTATGCTGGCACGCGTCCTGCCTGTCGATTCCGACCCCCAATACTACGATGCCACTGACGGATTGGCTGCTGCTGTTTGCCACTACTATCAGCGCAATACAACTTCTGCAGATTCCGGAAAAGGCAAAAAAGTAGCCGGTTGGGCGAAATTTCTCTCCGAGAATCCTGACCGCAAAATCTAGAGTTATAACCCTTCCCCAAAACCATATCATTTACCATTATCCGGCACCATTAACCCAACTTAACCCTGACACATCCATTCACGCAGTGCCATTCGGCCACAAGAGCATTGAATCCAAAATTTACAAGCCGGCTCAATAACCCAATTCCCGAATCATCACTGGCCGGCGAAAGGAGAATACTGCTATAATCGGTAATATGCCAGGCCTCCAACATCCCCCCTCGAAGCATTACATTCCTGAAAATACGCTACCTTTGCGCCGTATTCCTGAAATAATAATTCATGAACCAAGCGCTTACCAGGCCAGACCTTTCCGACTACTACACCGGACAGGCCCGACATCTGATTGCCATCGACTGTATAATTTTCGGTTTCGACGAAGGAGAACTTAAACTGTTGGCCATACGCCGGCAAATTGAACCTAACAGGGGCAACTGGTCACTGATAGGCGGATTCATCAACGAAAACGAAAGTCTGAGTGATGCTACCGGACGGATTATCAGAAATCTGACAGGTCTGGAGCACATATATGTCAGCCAGCTTTATGCCCATGGCGAGGTGAACCGTGACCCTGTTGCCCGTGTTCTTTCGGTTTCCTATTATGCCCTGATAAAATGTCAGGCCTACAACCAACAATTAATTGACGCTGCAGGTGCCCGCTGGTTTTCGATCTCAGATCTTCCTCAACTCATCTTCGACCATCCTGAAATGGTTGCCATGGCACTTGCTGAACTCAGAAAAGAGGTAAGGGTTAAACCGATTGGCTTTGAACTCCTTCCGCCAAAATTCACTCTCCCACAGCTTCAATGCGTCTACGAAGCGATCTACCAAAAGACTCTGGATAAAAGAAATTTTAGAAAGAATATCTTACAAATGGATCTTCTTGAACGGCTTGACGAAAAAGACAAAACCAATTCCCGTAAAGGAGCCTGGTTTTATCGCTTCAACACAGACCGCTACAAACAACTCAGTTCCAATGGATTTTATTTCTACGTAAGCGTTTGAACCAAATGTTTGAATCTTTGAATTATCATTACCAACATGGAATCCGCCCAAACCCCCGATCCTGAGATTTTGCTTCAGATTGTCCGGATGCCCATGCCATTCGGAAAATATAAAGGGACCCTGCTCAGCGACCTGCCGGTATCGTACCTCGAATGGTTTCAGCGTACAGGTTTTCCCGACGGAAAACTGGGTGTCCTGCTTCAGACAGTCTATGAAATCAGGCTTAATGGTCTTGAATTTATACTGGCTCAACTGAAACGGATGAAATAGCCACCCAAATGAAAGCCGCGACTATCAGCCAGTTAAGATCAGAATTACAAGGACTCGGGCAACCCGAACTAATCACCCTGTGCCTGAGACTCGCCCGTTTCAAAGCCGAGAACAAAGAATTACTCACTTACCTTCTTTATGAGCAGCACGATGAATTGTCGTTCGCGAACAACGTCAAACAGGAAATGGACGAGCTATTCACCGCTATCAACTTCGATTCACTTCATTACGCGAAAAAAAGCATCCGCAAAATCGGACGGGTAATCAGTAAATACAACAGATTTTCAGGATCAAAACGGGTGGAAGCTGAACTGTTGATCCATTTCTGCCGTAACATAAAAGATTCAGGATTTCCACTGCATGAAAAATCACCGCTGTACAAATTCTACACGAACCTGTTACAAAAAATCAGCAGGGCGATCAACACACTCCACCCCGACCTGCAATTCGATTACAGGAGGGAACTTGATTCTTTATCAAAGACCCGGAAACAATGATCCGGCCAACCCTACACCTGCTTCTTTTCTTCTCACTCCAACTTTTCTACCTTTGCGTGCGATAACCTATACAATATGAACGATCACGACCTCCACACGACTTACAGGCTTCAATCGGTCATCTCAGGAGCCATCTTCGATGATCAGGGCTGGACGCTCGATGCCCCCGGGGAACAACAACCCTCGCTCATCAGGGCCATATACAATACAAAACAAATCAAGGTAAAAGAACCTGAACACGGAATCTACCGGTTTGCCGACTGGCTGCCTGTCCATCGGAAATTACAGGGCTCCTCGGCTCCTGTCACTTATCAGAGTAAAGGGTTGGCAGCTTCATTAGGACTTAAGAACCTGTGGATTACCTTTAACGGCTACTGGCCCGAAAAAGAAGCTTTGATGAACACCTGTTCGTTCAAGGAAACCGAAGCCTACACCGTTTGCGCACGTCTTCCGCGCAACAATAATCAGGTGCTGGTGGTCGCTTCGGCAGGCAACACAGCCAGGGCCTTCGCTCATGTGTGCTCAGTCAACCGCATTCCGCTGTTACTCTGCGTTCCCGAAGACAACCTCAACGCCTTGTGGAGCGACGCACCACTTGACGAATGCGTCAGGCTGATATGCACAAAAACAGGTAGCGACTATTTCGACGCCATTCAGCTTTCTAACACCGCCGTCATGGTTGGCGGTTTTATTGCTGAAGGAGGTGCCAAAAACGTAGCCCGGCGTGACGGGATGTCAACCACCGTTCTTTCGGCAGTTACCACCATTGGGCAAATACCCGAATACTACTTTCAGGCCGTTGGTAGCGGAACCGGTGCCATCGCAGCATGGGAAGCCAACCTTCGGCTGCTGGCCGATGGACGCTTTGGTCAGCAGACCATGAAGCTCATGGTTTCACAAAATGAGCCATTCCTGCCCATCTATGATGCATGGCATGCTGCATCACGCCAGATGCTTTGCTTCAACGACGACGACGCACGCCGTCAGGTAGAGATGATCGATGCCAAGGTACTTTCAAACCGTAAGCCCCCGTATGGCATTACCGGTGGGCTCTTCGATGCCCTGACCCAAACAAAGGGAACCGTCCTTAGGGCATCAAACCAACAGGGACGTGCAGCGCAACAACGATTCCTCGAAACCGAAGGAATCGACATTCATCCCGCTGCCGGTATCGCCCTGGCTTCACTTGTTAATGAACTGGATGCCGGACATATTCGATCCGATGCCCTCATCATGCTCAACATCACCGGAGGTGGAGAACAACGGCTTAAGCGCGAAAATCACCTGCATCCAATTAAGCCATCGCACATTTTCAACATCAATCCATCGAAGGAGGAAGTGGAAACCATCCTCACCCGGCTTTTCAAACAAAACTGACCCATTGCTGGAACCGTTCCTGAATTTCCTGATATGATTATATAAAAAAACCGTCTCCAGTCTTTCTATCTAAACAGGAGACGGTAATATGATCGCGTTCCGTTGGTCGGTGGCAGAGAATGGCAGAGATTACAGCATGACCACTTTCCCGTTGTATTGCTGTCCACGGGCAGTCAGTCTGCACACATACAACCCAGGTGCCAGCGGTCCTGTAGCGATAATCTGATCTACGGCAGTTGCTTCAAATCGGAGTTCACAGGCCAGACTTCCCGCAGCATTGTAGAGTTGTAGTGTGTACGCGTTTCCTGATTCCAGTCCTGTGATGGCGACCTTAGTCCGTTCAGGTGATGAGAAGGTAACCGTTGAGGACTTCGCTGAGGCTTGTCCGATACCGGCATAGGTACTTCTGATCCGCACTACAACCCCTTCAATTACTGTAAGATTATAAGGCATGGAGGCCGGAGGCAGTGTATACCAGCCATTAGCCGAGCCGCCCCATCCGAAATTAAAATGGTAAAACTCATCAGTATTGTAGCCATCAATCACAACGTTATGCCCAGTTGTGTTAGTCTCATCGACGACAGCAAGGTGAGCAGGCATTGCATTTTTCATATCTTCAGCTACCCGGGCATTGATGGACGTATCGGGAGGCATAAGCAATTCAGCCTGATCGAAACCAAACCTGAGTATGGCCATGTAAGCCTGATCGACACCAAATGTTCCTGACCCTGATGCAGTATAAACCTGATGAGCAGCTACCCCCGTCGCGAAGCTGAGTGCAGCATGCATACTGTCAGTCGTGGGGTAACCATTGGTATAACATTTCTCCAACGTATCAAGCCAGACATTAAGCTCCGGAAAGGAGGGGAACTTACGGACGGCATAGTCGTTATCAATCCAGTATTGATTTCCGGCGCCATAGCTGTGGTAATAGTCATCAGTATCATCAAACCGGGTAAAGTTAAGCGAGCGGTTGTAGTTAAAAATCTGTGCCATCACAGTAGCCGGACAACCGACATACGACCTGCTTCCAGCATTGAGATCCATTGGACAGAACTTGTTGTAGGGTGAAGACTGCGTCCAGTTGGTAAAGAGCCAGCCACCTGTAACCGTTGAGCCTTCAGGAGGCCATTGTTGAAATGGAGTACGTGGAGATTCTTTCCAGTACATCTTTTCAGAAGGAATGGACCCTTCGGAAATAGCATCAAGGCGACCATTGTAATCGCTGGCCAGCAAGATCTTCCATGCACTAAATTGTTTTGGTGACTGATTGGGCACAACATCACCATAAGCCAGTACCGGACGAAGGATCGAGTCAGCACTGATTACTACAAAACCCCTCTCGGGATGAACCACCAGCCATGCCACCGTGGTATCATGCTGGGCGAGGGGTTCTATGCTAAGGTTGCCCCCATCGACCGACCGCATGTTCCAAAATTTCATGGCCCGAAAACCAGCAGTAATGGGGTTGATGGACTGACAGTTGCCTGCAACGACACCCTGTAGCAGCAAAAAGAATAAAACAAATCGGGAATAAGACTTCATGACAAAAGATTTTTATGCAAAGTAACGACAAGCGGCTGAGGGCGTGTTTGTCAAATCTTGCTAATTCGATACTGGTGGGGGGTAACTCCTGTCATTTGACGGAAAGCACGGCAGAAGGAAGTATGGTCGGGAAAGCCACATCGTAATGCTACTTCTCCGATAGGAAGCAATGTTGAGATCAGACGCTGACATGACTCTTCAATTCTTACTTTCAACAGGTAATGACATGGAGAACAGTCATACAATTGCCTGAAAAGCCTGCTGAAATGAAAAACCGAAAGTGAAGCTTCAGCTGATAGTTGTGCAAGGGTAAGAGGCAATGCATAGTCACGGTGAATCAATGCTACTGCAAATTGAAGCCGATGATGGATCTCCTGTCTGACAGCCGGCTTTAGTTGGGGCAACCTGTTAATCCGCTGCCTGATCACCTGATTCTCCCGAAGCAGATCCTCCACTACCTGCAACATGATACAATCCGGGATCGAAGTCCTTGAAACACGAATAGCCTCATCGGTCATAAAGACGAGGGTATCCAGACTTCTTTGAAGCCGCCCCGGATTGAGTACTGCCGCCGATTCATCCCACGGAAAACCAGTGGAAGTTATGCCATCCTGCTGCTCAGTCAATTCGGACGAAGAGTGGGTCAGTGCAATTGCCGTCTGTTCAACTGTGTGCGATGAAAAATAGAGGCAAAGTCCTTCAGCAGGACTGGCTTCTTTCACAACAGCCGAAAATGGCGTTCCGGGCTTCAGCAATAAAAACTCTCCTTCTCTCAGTCGTTGTCTCCGCTGCCTGAAATGGTAGATCTCCGAACCTTTTGTCACCAACTTCACCGAATAGTACTCCGATACAGCTTCCTTTTCGGCCTTGCCAACGCTCGATCGCACGACAAAATCGCCTGTTTCGGGATAGGGACATCCCAGGGTATCACGATTTAAGCCAATGATTTCCGACATCTGGTGATTTATTTTTCTGGCACAAAGCTATCGCTTTTTTTCATTACGGAAATCTATTCTCCCCTTATTTACATAGATGTGAAACGCCGTGTAAACAGAAACGCTATTTATATGTTATACCATATTATATTTTAAAACTTGTTATGGCTTGACTTTTAGATGACCAATTAGGTAAACTGACTATAAAAAAAAGAGACTCTAAACAAATGGCCATATAAACCAGCAGATACTGATCTTCTAATATTCTCAGGATTAATTGATACCAGGCTGATTAAAAACCTGATCACTCCATTAATTATCGTTCTATCATTACTGATGCCGGTGTTGCCACCATTTGGCATGAAGGACGCTATTCAAGCTGTTTGACAAGAAAAAAAGAAACAAGATATGACTAACAAGAAAGAACCTGAAGTGCAAAAACTTAATGCTCAGTGGAGTATCGAGAATCCTTTTCTATTCTGTGCGCATCATCAGGATGCCTATCCGAAGGGGAATAGTGAAATGGGGCCTGCTGTACCGCTTTCGGGTCGCAATCCCGGGAGTGATTTCTCAGGAAAGGATGGATTTAGCATGTATCATGGGGATAAAGTACCAGGATTTCCGGCTCACCCCCATCGCGGATTCGAGACAGTGACCATCGTTCTTAACGGGCTGATCGATCATTTTGACTCAAAAGGCAACGAGGGCAGGTACGGAAACGGAGATGTGCAATGGCTGACTGCCGGAGCCGGATGTCAGCACAATGAGATGTTTCCGCTCGTTAACGATGATAAGGAAAACCCATTGGAACTCTTCCAGATTTGGCTCAACCTTCCGGCAAAAGATAAATTTGTAAAACCAGACTACAAGATGCTTTGGGCTGAAGATATTCCGGTAATTCAGCTAACCGATGCAAATAAAAAGAGATCAACTGTACGATTAATTGCCGGCACATTTCGACAGCATGAGAGCCTGAAGCCATGCCCCGATTCTTATGCCAACAATGAGAACAATCATGTCGGTATCTTCCTGATCCAAATGGAACCCCTGGCAACAATAACCCTGCCCGCGGTTTCTGAGACGCTAACCAGAAATTTATACTACTATCGTGGTGAGGACCAGATTCAAATTGACGACCTGAAGATCGGCTCCTCAAACCGCATTAAACTGGGTGGAAATACTGACACGATTATAACCAATGGGAAGAAAGAAAGCTTCATAATCGTTCTTGAAGGAGAACCCATTCAGGAACCGATAGTGCAATACGGACCCTTCGTAATGAATACTGAAAATGAAATCAGGCAGGCAATGAATGACTATCAGAATACAGCTTTCGGAGGCTGGCCATGGAGCAGACCCGATCAGGTTCATGAAAGAAAAGTGGGAAGATTTGCACGTTATGCCGACGGAAGAACAGAAAAAAGGTAAACCGCCTCAAATAATCCGCTGGCAAAGGCAAAAAGCAGGATAATTGCATCATACATTTACCCGCTCTTCAATAAAATGACCATCTGGTTTAAAAAAAATTTATCCAACCATGACCAAGAAAACAATACTTATCAGTGGCGGCACCGGACTTGTTGGCAGACACCTATGCGAAAAACTGAAGGAGAAAGATTATCAAGTAACTCTCCTGAGCCGTGAAAACCACCATGATCCTGACTTTCCTGCATACTTCTGGTCGCCGGAGAAAAACGAAATCGACAGAAAGGCTCTTGATACAGCCGATTACATCATTCACCTTGCAGGCGCAAATATTGGCGAACAACGATGGACGAAAGAAAGAAGGCATGTGATTCGGGATAGTCGCATTAAATCAGCCGGAATGCTCCTTGAGAAAATCAAAGAAAGCCGGTACCGGCCTCAGGCTTTCATTTCCGCCTCGGCGGTTGGCTATTATGGTGCGATAACTTCCAACAAAATACTCACTGAAACTGATGCTCCAGCGAATGATTTTCTTGGTGAGACCTGTCGGCTGTGGGAACAGGCAGCCGACAGATTTGAACAATTGGGGATAAGAACAGTAAAAATAAGAACCGGAGTCGTTCTGACAAAGAATGGGGGGGCACTTGAAAAAATAGTTACACCAGTAAAACTTGGAATCGGTTCACCCATTGGCACCGGACGGCAATATCTGCCCTGGATCCACGTCGATGACCTGAGCAGCATCTATATCAAAGCCATCGAAGACACTCAGATGAACGGAGCCTACAATGCAGTAAGCCCTGATTATAAAACAAACAGTGAATTTACCCGAACCGTAGCCCGGATTCTTAAAAAACCCTTCTGGTTTCCCAACATCCCGACATTTGTACTAAAAACCATGTTTGGCAAAATGTCGGAGATGCTCCTGAATGGGAGTCGCATCTCTTCTGATAAAATCAGGGAAGCCGGATTTGAGTTTAAATATCCCTATATAGATAGCGCTCTGACTAATTTATTTGAAAACAATAAACCTTAATTAACGATACTATGAAACGTAAATCTACTGCCATCTGGAAAGGAACCGGAATCGAAGGGAAAGGAACCCTTACCTCTGCAAGTGGCGTGCTTAAAAACACACCTTACTCATTTTCAACAAGATTCAAGAACGAAGAAGACATTGAAGGCACAAATCCTGAAGAATTAATTGCCGCCGCCCATAGCGGTTGTTATGCCATGGCGCTCACCTTCATGTTAAACAAGGAAGGATTTGTTGCCAATGAGCTACAGGTAGATGCAGCGGTAAACATTGAAAAGAATACCGATCACTTTGAGATCACAGGTATCCATCTCGATCTGACAGGAAAAGTCGAAGGAATATCAACTGAGAAGTTCCTCGAACTGGCTAATGTGGCAAAAGTCAATTGCCCCGTTTCACAAGCCCTTAAAGCAATTCCCATTACACTATCAGCCAAATTGGAATAAAACCCGACAAGAAATATCAGCAGAAAACCGAAGACGAACATCCCGGTTATTCCCGAAAAGGATGAAATATTCTGCGCCATTCTGCATTGAATCCGCCATTCTGAACGGATATATCCGGATTGTGCTGAAGCAATTGGTTCATCATCTTCATTACCTTTGCCTTCAAATTCATCCGAACCATGGCCCTGATAAGCATCCTCAGTTCAACCGATCCCATACTCCGCAGCCGGTTTACCAATGCTAAACTGGCGATGGCATCAGCCACACAGGTTATGGAAGGTGAACTGGGAGGAATCGTATACCGTCAGGCAGGCCCCACACACATTCCCCGGATGGGCAGTACTACCGGTCAGATTATCTGGATACTGGAAGGGGGTTCAGTCGCTCAGCCTGAAAAACTAACGGCCCTGCTCCATTCACTCAACAACGAATGGCCATCCGACAGCACCCATTACAAGCGGCTCTATCACGAAGCAGAGGCCCTCATTCATGGTGAATTTGTACTGGCCATTATCGCTAAGAATCCTGAACGAATCCTCGTATTGAACGACCGCTTCGGCCGTCTGCCCCTTTATATCGGGAAAGAGAAAGAGAGTCTGATGGTGACGCGTCAGCTCTTTCATCTCCATCAAACCCTCCCTGTATTTCCCCCCGACAATGCTGCCAGGGCCTTTTACCTCATGATGGGTTTTCCCCCTGGTGAGGCTACCCTCTGGCATAACGTTAGAAGAGTAATGCCGGGCAGCGTTATTTCCATCAGCCAAAATATCCTGGCCATCGAATCTGTGGCTGATGCCCTTCATGTCAATCCCAATCCACATCTAAACCCAAAGGATGTAGTTGAAATGATCACAACACAGCTTGACCGTGTTATCAATAACGGGAACACAGGTGAGATCATCCTCTCGATGAGCGGTGGTCTTGATTCAAGGCTGTTAGCCGCCGCCCTTCACAAAAACCGCCTTCCCTTCCGAATGATCAGCTATGCGGATGCTGATTTATCAGCGGCGAACGATGTAAAGACTGCTTACCAGGTCGCCACTGCCCTTGATCTCCCGCTGGAAGTAATCACACTAAATCAGCCCTCTGAGGCAGATTATAAAGAGCTCCATTTCTTAAAACGGGGAATGAATTACAGCGGTATGGCTTTCATCCTCCCATACCTGAGGCAGCTTCCCCGGGAGGCTCGCATCCTTACAGGTGATGGCGGCGATAAACTACTGGCTCCCCTGAATACTTTGCCGCCCATTCACAGCATCAGGCAACTTGCACGTTATATCATCAGACGACATTCCCTCATGTCGCTCAGGCTGGCGGCTTCGCTTACTTACGTCAGTCAGGAGTTAATCACAACACAACTCGAGGCCTTGCTGCTCTCCACATACAAAACAGGGTTTCAACAGACCTATGCCGATTTTCTCCTGCGTCAAAGGGCCTTTAAATGGCTGTTTGAAGGCGAGGATCGTAACCGTTGGTTTGTCAACCATCAGGCTCCCTTGTGGTCGCCCGAACTGGCCATGTTATTGCTTCAGGTACCTGAAGGCCTTAAAGCCGACTACAAACTCTTCAGTGAGGTACTATTGTGTTATAACCACACACTGGCTCACATTCCCAATGCAAATTGGAACCTACCGGTCACCAATACCAAAGCCATCAACCGGCTGTTACAACGTCAGCAATTTAAATATTCCCGGCTGCTGAATCCATTTGTACAACTGATACAGAAATCATCCGCACAAAAAACATCAAACATCCCTCCATGTTTACTCAACTGGCATAACGCTTCGAAAGGTGAATTTCAGTCCATGTATAAAATTGAAAAGCTCTCTATCGAGAATCTATATTATATTCGTAGTTTAATGGATAATGAATAATAGTGGCTTTCAGAATTCAGCTATCAGCCAAAAGATAAAGCGTACAGCCAACGGGAATCCCCTTTCGCTCAACGAAGATATAATTTGCAATTTCTAAAACGATTAATCCCAATAAGGCGCTTTATTTTAATTGAATGTGTATATTTGTGCAGAAAAATCCGTCTATCATTTGTCCAATACTTAATCTAACCATTTACGTGAATCAAAGTGAGCAATTTAATCTTCCGGAAAAACTCCCGCCCGACGAAAAGTTCGGCGATAATGACCACAAACCGCTAAAAGACATTTACAACAGACTGGATAAACTAACAGACTCAGCTATTGAGCGACAGGAATTGGCACGGATTCTTTCCGAGATGTATGATTACTCACGCGCGCAATTTCTAAGGGAAGAATTATCGATGAAGAAGATGAACTATCCTGAATTCGCATCTCACAAAAAGCTCCACATGGTTTTCATCTACACTGTCGCTATGTATAATGTTAATTTCTCAAATGGCAAGCCACCGGAAATTCGTGAAATTCTTAATTTTATCGCACAATGGTGGAACAACCACATTCTGATTGCCGACATCGCGGTCGAGCATTTTAATATCACATCAAAACAGCTGGTGGAGTCACATACCCCCCGTTACTGAAACAGTAAGCTCATAAACTCCTCAATTAGAAAGCAAACCGGAGACGGCCGATCTTTCTGTTTCCGAGTCCTGATAATGACCTTACAGCTAATCTGAAAAAGAAGCTGATTCTTCTCTTCTTCTGAAATAACTTTACACATGTTTGAAAGTTTGCTCACAATCGATAAACGATCTTGTCAGGATTGGTTTCATGGAAAAGGTGGTTTAAAATTTCCCTTCAAAACAGAGGTTGGATTATGCTGCTTTTTAAGTTGAAATTAATCCAATACAAATACTTCTCCCGCTCAGGAAATTTAAAATACAACTAATACCGTAAGTATTGAGGATTGACTCTATAATTTTCATTAACCCCCACCTCCGCAAACTACCTCAAAAGACATATCGTAAAATATCTGCAATAAGCAAGTCTATTTCACATTTCTTACAAAATTCTCAACCACCTCCTTAATATTTGGTATCGGCATATTATATTTCTCGGCGAACCTGATCAGTGTTCCGCCAAACAAATCAATTTCATTTATTCTGCCTTTTTGCTCAACATCCCTTTGTAACGATGTCTTCGTTGCATACGGGAACAATTTTCCTTTCAGGAACGAGGTCTCCACAATATCTGCACTTAAATGTATATTGATTTCCGTGGCTATTTGTTTTATTTCAGACATTATAGCTTTTGTAATCTGTGATAATTCCGGATCATCCAAAACTTCACCAATTGTTTTCTTATAGGTGGCAGTAACTAATCCGTAAGCGGCAATAAACATATACTTCGTCCAGATTGCGGTTTCCACATTGTCATCCCATGTAAAATTGATACCGGCATCTGTTAATAACATCAACAATGATTCAGGATAAAAACCGGAAAACTTTGGATCCTTACCAAATATTAAGTTACAACTTCCTCCATTTTTGCATATTACTCCGGGAAGCTCAATATAGCTGCCAATATAAATACATGATGGAAAAACTTTCCCTGTAGATAAATGTGCGACTATCCTTTCATAAATATCAACACCATTTAACAACGGAAGTATAATAGTATTTTCATTTGAAATAGCATTTAACGATTTCGCTGCTTTTGCCAGATCATAACCTTTAACTGATAAAAAAACAAAATCACAAACAGGCAATTCATCAATGTTATCAGTACAAAGCGTTGGTTTCACATTAATAATTGGCACATCCACTTCCTGTTTCAATGTTAAACCGTGGGTGCAGATTACCTCCTTATGCTCCCCTCGCGCCACAAAATAAATTTCATGTTGTTGTATAAATTTATCGGCAAGGATTGCTCCAATGTATCCACCAACACCTCCCACACCAAAAAAACATATCTTCATCTTTTTTTTGGGCTCTATCCCATGTTTTTAATGTGTTAAATTGATCCTCATTCCGTTTCAGTTATAACCAATTTCAATATAATGACCATAACGGGAACTCTTGATTTAATCATAGTTTCAAAAATCATTGCAGACTATAGTTTCTCTGTTAATTTACATCATTTTAGTTACTGGTTCAAAATCAAATAATCTTCGACAAAATGCCAATTAACTAACCTCATTTCCAGACACCAGACTTTCAAATACCATAAGATTTTCATGGTCAAAACTATCAATTCTATGATCTGCTATATGAACGAATTCATTTTTATTATTGTTTGTAAAAACGATCACCTTCATACCAGCCCTTTTGGCAGCTGTCATACCCGAATAAGAGTCTTCAATCACTACACAAGAACATGGCTCAACACCCAACTTTTTTGAGGCGGTAAGGTATATATCAGGGGCTGGTTTTCCTCTCTCCTCCATCTCGGCTGACGAAACAGAGTCAAACAAAGTGGCGGTCTGAGTTTTCATTAATACAGTATCAATAATTTGATATGGTGAATTTGTTGCCAACCCTACCTTTAAACCCGTTGTTTTAAGTTTCTCTATAAATGTTTTGATTCCACGAATTTCACAGTCCTCACTTGCAATTAAATCAATGACACGCGAAATGACCATTTGCTCGACCTCCTTGAAGGTTTTACCCTGCCATGGATTTCTATTATACCAAAACTTTGTTACTTCGTCTGTCGTCATCGTTTTGGTAAGCCCGCACAATTCGCTGTTCATCACAACACCCAGCGATGAGAAAATCTCTTCTTCGGCTTTCTTCCACAAATATTCGGAGTCAATGAGCACTCCATCCATATCAAATATTACTGCTTTCATGATTTAACTTATATATCAATGCAATGATCCGATTAAAAGCTTACCTGATCCTCTACTATTTTTAACGACTGATATTTACTTAATTGATAGACATATAATCCATATTCCACTTGAGGATAGTATCCCCACTATCAAGGAGAATAATAAGAATCAATTTCAAATTTCTATTATTTATACTTTGCGATGCTCTACATATTCAACAATAACACCATCATTATGCATTACCGTCATATTGAATCCAGTGGGAACTGGCTGTATATCGCGCAAAATTGTAGCACCATTTTCGTTTAAAAAAGTTTTGTAATCATTAACAGAATCAACCAGAAATGTTACTGTAGTGCTTCTAAACGGTATTAACGCCTCCTCCGAGCCTGCGATGACGAGAAAGTTACCAACCACCGCCAGTTCTAATCCAACTTTTTTATACTCAAATCTATTACTGCATTTTTCATTGGTCAGCCTTTCATAAAAATCAATAGTCTGATTAATCTCGTTAACGCATATTCTTGTTAGTATTTGCTTAATAATCATTTCTTAATTAGTTCAAATATTAGTACACTGAATTATGTTTCCCCATCGCGGTTAAAAGCCCTTGTCGGGCATCTCAAAACCTTTATGACCGAGCCCGCGATATGCCTCCCTTTCTATCACTAAACAGAACCTCTGGGAAGGCTCAGGCCTTGAAATGACAAAAAGCCAATCAAGTTCCACTTTAGCCGAAACCAAGATGTTCAACATAAGTTGCAACCACCAGAAAGCCCAGGTAGAGCCAGACAAAGACCTGTGGTAATTGTACTGCAAATGTAATCGTTTTCCACAAAGCCAGGTATCAATCCAATGTAATGTAAATAGCACAAAAGCAATAATTAATACAGCAATCTATTCTGAACCAGCGCTTCTGAATACACCAAACAGCATTCAAAAGCCATTTTAAGCCGCTGCTAACAGCAACCGGTTAAAGTCACATGGAACAAAGGGCGAACGTTCAACATCCACCTTAACAGTATCCACCTGATAACCATCAGGTCTTAAAAACGTGTCTGGCTAATCGGGCGATAAGGGTACAACCGGTTGAATGTTGTGTTTATTCTGACTCGCTTTTTCGCCACAAATTACCGTACCGACACCTACCGGGTCTCTCACTGTTTGCTTTAAAGAAAATGTAATAGCTGGTTGCAGGGCACAATCCGTTCAACCGCTGATAATGGTTGAACGGGTTATGCGCCTCTATGCTCACACCTCCCCTGCCATTACATCTGCAACATACATGCGGCCGCATCTGTTATGAATCAGAACTGAATCGAATTAAGAGGAATAATCTTCATAAGGCAAATATCAGCACCCATTTTAACACTCTTCAGCAACTCAACATCAACTTCGCATCCAAATGCTTTCTCAAAAAGAACTTTGCTATAACCAGTTGTGCATTGGCACCATGTAGCTGTTTCCAATCTATCTAATTCGGCAAGCATCGGACAAGGGCAATAAGGAAACTGCAAAAAAAGATGCCCATTTTGAAATGACAACCCGGCAGCTTTTGCCATGTCATGGCTAGCAAATTCCTCCAAACTGGCGGACGCCTCAAGCAGTTTATTTAACAAGTCAAGTTTTTCATCCATTCCATAACTACATTGGCAACTCATCCTTATCCTTTTTGTTATGGACTCATCGAAATTATTTTCCAGCCTTTTCATGGTGTTCTTCACCCATGTACAATTATCCTCTTCCTTCCTGATGACAATTGCCTGTGCTGTATCGTCATTACTCTCTGCTTTTACAGCATTATAGATAACTTGTTCCTGAATTTTTCTTATATCAAACATTGATTCATTTTTTCGGTTCAACAGAACTAATTTGAAAACAATTCTCTCCTCAGTTTGAGGAGAGAATTGTTTTCACCGATTATCGGACTCTTTGAAGCATTTGCATAAACTCAGCCAGATGTAATTGCGAATAGTTTTGTACCACAGCAAAAACAGGCACAAATACAAGTACGCCTACCAGCAATCCTTTGCCGGTTGATTCATAACTGGAATCTTTCAACAGGACGTACAATATCCATATCACATTCAGGGTGATGACAATATGGGTAATCTGTGGAAACAGATTTGCTGCGTTCCAGGGAATAACAAATAAACCCATTGTGCCATAATAGTATAACGGCACCAACGCGATTGCTAAGAAAAAATGCTTTTGGGTAATCTGAAAGCAGGTAAAGCAAACCAGATACGCGATTATGGCAAGCGAACAAGCATTGAATGCCAGCCATTCACTTATCGTGAGCTTTACAACAGACAGGAAGAAATAAGCGCTGTTCAACAATGCCAATAGCATGAATACAGCCAACACATAACCAATAAATTGATTTTTGATTTTTAGACTCATAATAAAAATATTTGTAATTATTTACATAAAATTCAGTACCATTCTTATTTCATTAGAATGCTGAATTATTCATATATAAGGCAACAACAAAATGATCCGGAATGATTTCCGGAACAACCCAACCATTAACCAGTGGTCTACCACGGTTAATTATGCCTCAATTACAAATTTCAATACGGTCTTCATCTTTCGAATCAAATTTCAGAATTGCAAAATTAGATATTTTTCAAATATTCTGTTCTCTCTTTCAAAGAAAATATATATCTATCCCCGATATTCTGAAATTGAGCATAAACAAATCTTCCTTCAAAAAACTAATCTCCCGATGTTTCCATTAATAATATGGGGCAAATTCTTTTTAACGGTATTATCATCCCAATTCCACCATTGTATCTCTACCAACTTCCTTATAACCTCTGCGGGAAAACGCTTTTTAATCTCTTTTGCAGGAACCCCTCCAACAATTGTATATGGAGGAACATCCCTGGTTACAACGGCTCTTGCAGCAATTATGGCGCCATCACCTATATGCACTCCCTGCATGATTACCGCTTCAAACCCAATCCACACATCATTGCCTATTATTATATCACCTTCATTATCCCAGGCATCAGTTACATTACAGCGATCCAGTTCCCACTCCTCAAAAAAGAGAGGAAATGGATACGTTGAAAGCGAAGACTTTCTGTGATTTCCGGATGTAAACATAAATTTTGCACCACAGGCAATTGAACAGTATTTTCCAATGATTAACTTATCGTGGTTAATAGGATAATGATACAAAACATTGTTGTCTTCAAACTTTGTCGGATCATTGACAAAATCATTATACATAGTGTATTCACCTACGATAATATTGGGGTTTTTAATTGTGGGTTTCAGATATACTGTTTCTTTATCGCCCGTTCTTGGAAAGATTTTCAAATCATTCATCTTATTGATAATCAATTTATTTACAACCTAAATTTTATCAAAGGCTCCCTCTTCATCTGCCATAACAGTATATGTACGGAACATCACGTTGATCGGCACCCTCCCCCGTCACGACTCATTTGAACCCGCAACGGTATGTCGCACTGAAATAGGTGACTAACCGCCAGTACTTGAGCCTCGATGTCAGTAAACGCAATTATTTATTTCTCAGAAATTCCATATACGCTGTTTCCATATCTTTAAATCTGACGCCTGTGACCCGTTGAAATGCCTTTTCAATTTTATCTCTTTTCAAATCATAAAGGAGGTTTATTTTATCTACGCCGTATTTTTCAAACATCCAGTTGATTAAACAACCAATCTGAGGATAATATTCAGACTCGGGAATTGAGTCATTATATAGTAAAACAGATGGTTTTAGTAGTTTTCCATTCGCTTTAATTTTAATCAGCGTCGAATCATTCCGTTTGCGAGTCAGGATTCCATTTACATTTTCAACGCCATAATTGCCATCAAGAGCATTAGCATAACCTTCACCGAAAAATCTTGTTCTCAGATTTCCAATTTGATTAATTGTAATAATGTGAACCATCTCATGAACTCCCAAATAATCGTATTGATTAAGCCCAGTATTCAAAAATGGCTTTTCATGAAAAGTAAAATAAATATGCCTTTTAGATTTGTTAAGACTTGCGAAGCCACCGCCATTTGTACCAATTTTTTCCTTTGCTTCGTCCCTATTAAAAAGAAATACCTTAACTTTTGTATCAAAGGAGGTATTCAATCTTTGATTGATGTGATCAATTACATGCTCCTGCTCCCGGATAATAGACTGAATGGCAATTGAATCAGGAGAGTCAGCTTTACTATATCCAACTGGTCTCGAATACAGCGTGACTCTTTTCCCTTCAGTAATAACCCAGGGGCCTGCCGTATCGGCCTTCCATGAGGTTAATGTAAAAAACAAGAACAATAATACTAATATCTGTTTCACTGTGTATCTGGTTTTAAGAGGCCGCTAATGGTTAACAGTAAGAAAGCGCTGCCAATTTCAGAGCATCTGCTACTTAAGCGATCAAGTCGGTGATTAAATGTTATTCCTTTTAATTCACACTACCGGCGCACGGTTGTTTAACGAGAATTGTTATGCATTCTACTCTATTCATAATAATTCCTTGTTTTTCATTTTCAGTTTTGCGTTGATCATGATTCGAGACACCTTGCAAATGTAATCGGAGAATTTACTTAATCCTGAACACTGTTTTTGGCAAACTTACTGATAAAAATTTCATAATTTCAAGTAACTGCAACGAAAGAGAACAGATATGATCTATTTTTTTGCAAAAAAAAGCATAATAGCTTCTCAAATTGAGTGGTAATGCCCCACTTAATTCATGGATTCCTCACTTTACACGGAATGACGGCTTGTCCTCTGTCCCGGGGGAGGGAGTGCAGTCGGGGCAGCTTTATCAGGCTAATGAAAATGTGTCATTTTTTGAGATGAACCGTAGATCAACCGTAGATCAACCGTAGATCAACCGTAGATTAAGCGTACGGCTAAGGTTGATCTTCGCTTGATTTTCGGCTGGTATAAGCTGTATATTCTTTTAAAAGCATATCGATATTAGACAAAAATAGTGCCAGGGCTGGTTACTTTTTTTATGGAAAGAAGAGAAATGTATTTCTCAAAGCTTTGCCTTCAGGAAATGTAAATGCTGACAGCCGAAGCCTCCCGAAGGCTATATGGATCAGTACCACCACCAGTGCAACGTCAATCCTTAAAAGTCGCAGGGAGCAGCGGAGCAAAGAGGGCACTTTCTTTGGTACTTTTTTTTCGCCCACAGGGAAAAGAAAGTACAGCAAAATGATCGACTGCAATAGAACAGGTGCCGGCTACAAAAGCTTTGGTCGTTTCGATGGCGATCTTGATGTCTATCTGGAGCCAAAGCCAAAGCAAACGCCAACGCCCCAGACCAATGATTGTCAGTTTGTCAGCAGAACAACTTCAGGAACTGACCAGGAAGCCTAACAGCAAAGCATGAGGTATAGTCCTTCCGGTTAAGGGGAATTGGGAGGTCAATAGAAGGACATTCCCGGGCATTGGAATTTGTGGCCTCCTTTTTGTACGTATCAGGGTAACTAATCTCCCGAGTCATGAAAAAGATCTTATTCGTTGTTGTTTCGTTGTTTGCCTCTTCGCTGATGTCTCAGCCCGTGAATCACACCTTTGTTGCCGGAGAAGAACTCACCTTCAGGCTTTATTATGATGCATGGCTGGCCGATGTAACGGCGGGCTATGGAACCGTTACGGTGCAGAAGAAACCGGAAATACAGGGAGGACGTCCCGTATACCACATTGTTGGTGAAGGAAAATCGAAGGGGATGTTCAACCTGTTCTTCAAGGTAAAGGATCGTTTCGAAACATGGGTCGATACAGCCTCGCTGCTCCCCTGTAAATTTACCCGCTCAACACGCGAGGGGGGCTACAGGAAGGACGATGTGGTGATCTTCGACCAGCGGGCCGGAACGGCGACCAGCAGTACGAAAAAGAAGAAAATCAGGCCTGGCACCCACGATATCATCTCGGCTGTCTTTTTTGCCAGGAATTTAGACATCAGCCATGTCAGGGAGGGTGATATTCTCCCGGTTCCCTTCTTTCTGGATGATTCGGTGTACACTTCGGCGGTGAAATACCTCGGGCGTGATACAATAACCATAGAATCGGGAAGATTCAGTTGTTTAAAGTTTAAGCCCATGGTAGCTACCGGCGCCGTCTTCAGCGATCCATACCCCATGGTTCTGTATGTGAGCGACGACCGCAATCATGTCCCCCTGCTGGCTGAATCGGCTATCGTGGTTGGAAAGGTGAAGATGGAACTCACTAATTTTAAAGGGTTAAGATACCCGATGACTTCGGAGATACGTAAGAAGAGATGAATCCTGCATTAACTTTGACTTTGACCTTGGCATCGGGTGTCGTTTAAACCTTCAACTATTTCGATTTCGAAAGCACAATCTGACCCTGGGTCATCTCCTTCTGGTTCATCACCACCTGACGGTAAACAGACCATTCTTCGGGTTTGTAGATACGTTTGCCCAGGGATATCTTTTCGCTGATACTGACGACGTTGCTCTGCTGAACGACTGAACGTTCATAAGAGGCGGTTTCATCGCCGGCACGGCTGATGGATTTGGGTGTTACCAGCTTATATCCGGCCGGTACTTCAAAGCTCTCGGTAATCTCAACCAAACGGCTACACCGATCGCGGAAATTATACTTACGTATTTCGATGCCGGTATTGGTGTAGAGATGGGGTTGAGCCCTGCTGAAGAAGCCTCCTGCAGCGAAGGGCTTAAATATGATGGCATCATCGGCGATTAAGGCATAGCCGGGGGCTGAAAACTTCAGCGTGATGCTGACTGGCTGCTTCTGGTATTCATCGGGATCGGTGTACTGCATATCTGATATCTTAGCAGTAGGAGCCAACCGGAGGATCTCTTTTTCGAGGTTGTTGCGCCAGGTGCCCGGACTTGAACGGGTGAAAATACTTCTGACAGCGTTATCGGTCTGCCCTTCGGCTGTGAGCGTGATCTCCCCGTTAAGTGTACCATCGTTGGTGATCTTCCACACAGCTACCATGCGAAGGTAGTGGTTCTCGGGTGGTGAGACGGGGGTTTCCATCAGGTCGGCTCCCTTCGGAAGACCCATCAGGTAGTTTTGTTGCTGTTCGGCACTCGACCAGAGTTCACGCAGGAAGGGTACCCAGGTGGGATCGAGCATCATGTATTCGCCATTACGGCGCTGTACAACGGTAACCGAATGGTTGAACTGATCAGCAGGAATCCTGTCAATTCTTTCACCGGCCATAGTCATGGCGGCATACGATTTGAAACCGGCTGCACGCAACATGGTGATAAGCATTCCTGCCTTATCTTTACACACACCGCACCTATCGGCAAAATTCATGGCCCCGTTGTGAAGGGTATATCCTTCACCTTTACCCATCGAGATTCCTGAATAACGAATCTCATCTGCGGCCCAATGGGTCAGCAGGCTGATGGAATCCATTTCGTTGCGGGCGCCTTGCAGTAATTCCTTTACTTTGGCTTTGATCTCGGGTGTGCTCTTAAAACTGCCGTAATCTTCGTTTACACCATAGAACCACATTGATTTGGCTTCCCAGTCGGGGCTGGTGCTAAGCAGGAGTTTAGGGGCAATATCGGACTGTGAAACCATGGAAGGTTCACTTGCAATAGGTCGGATATCCTTCAGGTTGAAAGTATAGATTATCTGGTCGTCTTTAAATAGCATCGACGACTGTAGTGTGCCGTTGTAGATAGCATACTGGATCGGCTTGTCCTTCGGCAGACAAACGCGATACACCTTCTCGATGATGGGATCAGAGCTCCAGAAAGGAACGATGTCGTAGTAATGACCACGCATTGGCGGGATGTACTGTTCATCGGGATCAGAGCCCGATTGCAGCAAAGCATAGGTAAAGCCTTTGCGGTAGAACCAGACCTCAACGGCATCACCTGTTTCAAGACGACCAAGATCGGCCATCTTCTCGCGGGCACCCCAATAAATGGCACGTGCTGGGGCTGCGTAATCCTTCACATTTGCGAGGTCAAAGTCCATGGTAAGGCCATTGGCTTTATGGATGCGGACACCCTGTATCTCTGCCCAGGCAGACAGGGGATCATAACCAAAAATGAGGGTGCGGTTGTCGAGAGCGCCCCGTTCATTTAGTATCTTAACCAGTTTGTGCTGGTACATGTGGCTGAGTCCGGTGGGCATTACCTTTACCGTGGTGCTGTCGAATACTACCACCACGCCGGCGCTCTTATAATCGGCAGCAGAACCGGCAGCAGCAAGCAATTGCCTGATCCCATCGGCAGATGCTCCCAAAGGAATCAGCAAAGCAACAAAGAACCAAAAGATATTTTTAAAGACCATAATTTAAATTGTTGGTGATTAAGCGATATTGTTTCAATAAATTATTTGTCAGAATTAAGTAAACCGGATATCCGTCTACATGCGTGCTGATGTCTGTCCGGCTAATATTTCATAAGATGGTTTGGGTTTGCAGGCTGAAAGGAAGCGCCAGACGGGCGGCTTTACTGGCAGCCTCCAACATTGTGATGGCCGAGGAGATTCGTTTAGCGGCCACATAAGCCCCGTGTTTTTCCCAGATAACAAGGCCAGGCAGATGCCCTGCCACCCTGTAGCCGTTAGTGTCAGTATCGAAAATCTGACAGAGTTGTTTGACATCCGGGGGATCGAGCAAGTTTTTAACAGGGGGCCAGGCGCTGCACAACACCTTATCGGGACTGAATGCATTTTCGTAAGGCATGATTGCCGACAGGCGGATCAGGTCGTCGGGTTCGGCCAGCATCACGATGGCATTTTTTATGGTTCCTGCCAGCTTCTCGTGAAAGCGGAGGTGATTGATCAGCGCACTGCAGGGCTCAATCCTGATATCGTGTTGCGATCCCATCAAATGCAAGACTGTTCCATTTTCAGCACATTTGAAGAGAAGTATAGTCTCCTCCGGTTTTTTTATCACATCGACCACGGGAAGCCCCGGCCGGGTAATCAGGAGGTAGTCGCCGGCCAGTTTTGGAAACGGCTCTGGTAGTTGAATGGTGAGTAAAGGCAGATCTGTAATCAGGTCGGTGAGTTCGGGCAGGCCGGTTACTCTGGCGGTAAGATGAACCTGTGGAATGAGTGCCCATCCCCGATGATGAAGCAGGGTGAGTGTCGTTACCATTTGTTTACGGAGAGCCTTCAGCTTGTTTTTTTCAGTTTTCAATGCCATCGGTCAGAAAATTGGACAGTGAGTGTGAAATGTAATTATCGAAACTCATACATACAGCCGAGGCCATGTGTAGCGCTGTTCCGGTCACCCGATCCCACTCTGTTGGTGTAAGGTGAAGGAGCGTGTCAAAAGTAAGGTTTTCGCGCGATATACCGTATGCCAGTCCGGCATTAAATGTATCACCGGCTCCGATAGTACTCACCGGGTCAATGGGGATGGATTCCCAGTGGCGCTGGTCACCTTGCGGGGTAATCATGGTACAACCTCCGCTGCCCATGGTGTAGAAGAGGATCGCCTGAGGGCAGTAATGGTGGGCATCCTCGGCCGATTGACATCCAAACAATATGTTAAAATCCTCATCCGATCCCCTAATAATATTCGCCATGGAGAGGTTTTCAACGACACCCTCCCGCAGTTGTTCCAGTTCATCCAAATGGGCTTTTCTGAAGTTGGGGTCATAGAAGAGAAGGCAACCGGAATCCTGTGCGCACCCGAGTATTCTTTTCACCGGAGCTTTCAGTTCGGGACTGATGCTGAAGTACGAACCAAACATCACCAAATCGCCCTGCCGGAAGGGGGGCCTATCGATCAGTAATCGTCCGGTCGGGAAATTCCGGTAGAATGTATAGCTGGCCTTCCGCTCATAATCGAGCAAGGCGATGGCTACAGGTGTCTGACCAGAACTATACTGGTAGCAATGGTTGGTGGAGACCCCGTTTTCTGTCAGAAACTCTTTGATGAGTCTGCCGATGTCGTCATGGCCGAACTCGCTGATCAATTGCGGATGCATGCCAAGCCGGCCTAGACTGACTGCTGTGTTCAGCATGGCGCCGCCTGGTTTTGCCGCTTCAGGTTGTCCGTTCACGAAGATAATATCATAAACTGTTTCACCGATGGTATAGATGGTATTCATGAGAAAATGTTTCTGGTAATAGCCACCGCCAAAGTTAATGGTTAATGACGAATGGCCAATGATAAGTGTAACGAGAAACCAGCCACAACGCTTAGTCCACAGCCCTGACATAGTTGCCTTGATTTTACAGATTAAGTAATCAGAACTCTGATCATCAATTTATAAACCGTTCCACTCTTTTCCAGTAGCAGGCCCGGTAATCTGTTACGCCTATCCGGAGGATCGACTTCGATAACCACAGCCAAAGCATTCAGGAACTTCATGTTGATTGCGCCAGATTTCGTAACAGTTTCTTAATCTGCATCCCGTTGAATTGTTCTATTTTTGCATACATGATACATAACCATAACCCGAAATGAATAGATTGCGATATCTCATCCTCCTGCTGGCATTTGTCGCCGGCAGTCAGATCGCCTCACTGGCAGGCGATGCACCTGCACCCGTCCCACACCCCAGGTATGTGTTCTTCTTCATCGGCGATGGCATGGGGCTTGCTCATGTAAGTATGGCAGAAGCACTGCTGGCCGAAAGGCATGGCAAAACAGGCATACAGAAACTGAACATGAGCACCTTTCCTGTAATGACCTTTGCCGCTACCTTTGCCAAAAATCGTTATATAACCTGTTCCGCGGCTGCAGGAACGGCTCTGGCAACTGGAGAGAAAACCTCAATCAACACGATTGGGATGGATTCAGCCCGTACACATCCCCTTCGTACTATCGCTGAAAGAGCCAGGGCCAAAGGGATGAAGGTTGGGATTATGACTACGGTAAGCATTGACCATGCTACCCCTGCCTGTTTTTATGCTCATCAGCCCGACAGGAATATGTATTATGAGATAGGGACCCAGCTTCTCAGTTCCGGATTCGATTTCTTCGGTGGAGGTGGTTTTAAATATCCGACAGGCAAAAATAAAGATCAGCCTGATCTTTACCAGGCCGTTGCGGCAAAAGGGTATACAATCGTTAAAGAACAAAAGGTGTTTGATACCGTTTCTGTGAGGAGCCTCCCCATGATGGTCGTCAATCCTGTTTTGAGTGCCAGCAGCGACATGCCCTACGCGATGGACAGCGTATCCGGAAGTTTTTCCCTGAGTGGCATCGTGAAGAAGGCCATAGAAGTGCTCGATAACCCCAAAGGTTTCTTCATGATGGTTGAAGGCGGAAAGATTGACTGGGCTGCCCATGCCAATGATGCAGCAGCTATTATCGGCGAGGTGCTGGAGCTTGATAAAGCTATCGGATATGCCCTCGAGTTCTATCGTCAGCATCCCGATGAGACCCTTATCATTGTGACCGCCGATCATGAAACCGGAGGCCTTGCTCTGGGTTGGGCCGGGACCCAATATGAATCGGATTTTACACTGCTCGATCGGCAGAAGGTATCAAGCGACCTGTTTGATGCAAAGATGAAAGCTTACAAAAAAAGAACACCCGCTTCGATGGTACGGTTTGACTCTGTAATGAGGATGGTGGCTACAGATTTCGGACTTGGTGCCGACATCAGACTCAGCAAATGCGAAGAGGAGCAACTGCGGCGTGCCTTCCGGATCAGCATGTCGGGCGAGAAGGAGAGCCTCTGCAAAGACGAGAACACCGTGCTTTTCGACATCTATGAACCAATCGGGGTTACTGCCCGAAGGATATTGGCCAACAAAGCCGGTATTGGTTTTACAACCTGGATGCACACAGGGTCTCCCGTTCCTGTCAGAGTAATTGGTGCAGGACAAGAACTTTTCAACGGATTCCCCGACAATACCGATATTCCCAAAAATATTGCACGGCTGCTAAGGTTGCCCGAAATAAAATAATAACGCGTCTTCCGGCGTTTTAAAAGGAGTCTGTTTTATACAGGCTCCTTTTTTTCTTCAAACAATTCAATACCCGTTGCCGGATTTACTACCTTTGACCTATTGAATAATTAAACTGATGGATACCAAATCAATTAAGGCCATAAACCTGACGCTGGCAGAATCAAGAATCATTTACCTCTCGACTCAGAAGATGGCCGACCAACTCGAGAAGGAAATGCTGAAAAGGCAGAACCATGAGAATTTCCAACGTGACGAGGAGATTGATAAATTAAGGACCATGCATGAACTCTCCAACAAACTGAAAAAATTTCTGAATGAATTTTTGCTGGATGATTAAGCCGTTTTCTTAAGCAACAGCAGCTATTTCACTTCCTTTTCCTTCAGACCAGCATTGGCTTTGGCTGGTGTATCAACTTTTTATTTACAGATATTGAAAATCATTACTTTAGAACCTGTTATCAGAATCCATTTCTTCACATGAAACTATTTAGAGACAAATAGTTCAGGTTTGGTTTCTGTAGACAATGCGCCCCATCAACTCGGGCAGTAATGATGAATTGCTTTCTATAAGGCGGTGGTACCTCTCGTGGTCGTTCCCTTAACTCCACTAACACAAAAAAGCCCGACCATCATAACAATGGCCGGGCGTAGGAAATAAATAATAACCTAAAAAAATTATTCTGCGAGTTTCTTTCGGGCTTTGTACACCCGCTTGGCACCATAGCCGGCACCCATAGCCAGCAGGATGGCGATACCTCCACCAAGGGGAGCAGAACCGCCTCCAATGGGGGCTCCTCCTACAGGAGTGCCACCTGAATTTTCTCCCGGATTAGGTTGGGCAAATATCAAAGCAGGTGCTGCAACCAGTGCTCCAATAACAATAAGCTTTAGAATATTCTTTTTCATATAATTGATATTTTATATTCGGATGAAGTGGCCCGGCAAACCTGCGCCTGCCGGATCACAAAGTTAATTATTTTACAAACACTTTACGGGTGATGGTTCCTTGTCCGGTTGTCATGGTAACCATGTACATGCCCGTGGTGGCAGGTGCCGGGATGACCAATTCACCAGAGATATATGCTGAACGCTGTTCAACAATCTGACCAGCCAGGTTTGTCATGGTAACGCGAGCTTGTGTTGATTCAGCCGTCTGAATGTACACCATGCCATTGGCTGCATATATGCCAACATTCTGCAGGGGATTCTCATCTACTCCAACAGCAGCAAAACTTACCTTGAAGCGGTTAGAAGCATCACCAGTATTGGCAGTGAAGGTGTAAACCGGATTCTGGGAAAGGTTCTGGCGGTAATTGGTCTGGAGGTCGGTGAGGTATACGTCAGCACCATTCATGAAGGTAGCAAGATGTTCAGCCGCAATGGTATATTGTCCGTTTACGCCAACTTTTAGCATGAGGGCGAATTCGGTATTGACGTCGATCGCGTTAACTGAATTTACGCTGATGTTCTGGTCACCAACTACCGTATAGAGTTGTGGGGCATCAGTATTGCCAAATAATTTGAAGGCATCGTAGCGGCTGTCATAACCAGCCGTGGCATCAGCATTCAAAGCGATGAGCATACGGTCTTCAGCATTGTTACCTGTAACGGTTAAGCCGATTACATCTTCATAGGTTTTAGCCTCTTTGTAATAGGCCTGACTACTCTGAACGCGTGCTGCCTGAGGAATAGTCAGTGTAGCCCCGGCATCCGAGGTACGGACAAAGAATCCCTGGTGAGCAGGAATGATGTTGTCGGTCAATGTTCCTGCACCACCAGCTAGTGGGCCGGATACATAATTGGCTCCATTCCATACATAAACAAAGCCGTTAAGGTTGGCATTTGTAAAACCACCCAGGTCAAGATCGATGGCTGAACAGAAAGGGTTCCCGATAAGGTTCCAGCCATAAAGGTAACCGGTGGCAGCGGCCGTGTATGAAAGAGCATTGAAGTTCTGATCACCGGTAAACAGTGTCCCTGTAAATGAAAGAGCACCTGCACCATTATCATACTTCAGCGAATAACCTTTAAAAGGAGATACGCTACTTGCATCAACGAGCGGCGTCCAGGCACCATTACTCTCGGCATACTCGTCGAGGTAAAAGCCGTCAAAAGTGGGTGAAGCAGTAAAAGTGTTGTTAACCGGCAGGAAGAGGAGATGGTAATTGCTGTTATTGATGGTTTTATTGACAACCGTATTAGTTCCGTCCATTCCATCAATGACACCATTATCGAGTAAAGAAGCTCCGTTTTGCAGGGTGAATGTACAACCTGTTAAATCGATTTTGGCGTTAGGTACAGATAGCTTTTTGCCTGCTCCGAGAATAATGTTGAAGGTAGTCGTTGAAGAATTGAAATTATACAATGCTGCATTTGTGGCATGAGAATATCTTAACGCAAAATCCATGTTTATATACATGTTCAGCGTGGTGTTCGTTTCAGTATATTTTGAAAGTCTGCCGGCATCAAAAATTCCGTTTCCACTGATCGTACAACTTGAGCCTTCTATATCGAAACTGATGCCATCGGGTGTGATACCATTATCTTCACTACCGATTACACCATCGCAGGTAATATTACCATAAATATAAAGGAAGCTGTTTGATGTGCTGCCTTTCCACAATTTTCCGGTGGTTTGAACAGTTAAGTCAGCGCATTTGCCTGTATTGTCAGTGAGCGCAACAATGTGTGATGGTAAAATTGTTACATCGTTTAAACCTGACGTAGGTATGAATGAAGCATCAAACCATGAGCCTGAAATTTGAATCTCCCAGGTTGAAGCGGCATTCCAGTTACCGGAGGCTTTTGACCTGAAGGCTGCATTTTCAACAACAACATTGAATGCTGTACTTGTTCCGCTTGTAAGTGTTGTGGCATTATCTGATGCAGTAATTGTCAGAGCAGCCCCTTCAGTAAGAGTTACTCCTGAGATGGTAACATTGTTCGACCCACTTAAGATCGTGCCTGTTGTAGTCCCTCCAATGGTACCCGTAGAGGTTAAGGTAATGTTTACATCAGAAGAAACATTGGCTACATTGTTCGAAGCATCAACAGATTGAACGATGACACTGAAAGGAACTCCGGCAACAGGTGATTGTCCGTTATTAACCTGTGTCACGTTAAGGGCAACTGCTGGATTTGATCCTGTTGGAAATGTTCCGATATCAGTTGTTGTTGTCCATGATCCGGTTTTTGATGTAACGATTGTATTATCAACTGTACGAATCTCAATTTTATCAATAGTCGTTCCGTCAGGGCAAACGACCGCAAAAGTGCCTGTAGAAATATTTGTAGAAGCTGCAGATACTAATGTTGAGCCACTAAATGCCAAGGCAACATATCTTACAGTAGTAGTGTAGCTTCCTGTTCCGGCAAATGTACCTGAAACTGTAAAAGGGGTAGTTATAGAAGTTGCTGCCGGTAATGCAACAGTTTGATAATTGGTACTATAGGCTGATCCAAGCCTGTCTCTGTAGGATGCAGCAGTACTGATATTAGCTCCCCGTTGAAACAATATCCAGAACGTTGTGGTTGTAGTTGGTGTTCCAATTACCTGGGGCCCGGATCCATAGCTGGATGAAGTAATGTATGCTCCGGTTACAGCATCCCAGCAATTGTACTGAACACTTGAGTTATATAGTCTATAACGGGCATCATCGCTGGTGTATGCCGAAAGAGTCATAAGAACAGCGCTCTCGGATGTAGTTGCAGAAATGTCGATGTGCGTAGGTCGAAGTGCGACCACTGCACTGGCGCCCCGTACTCCCGTCCCGAAGGCTAAAATAACCACCACCATGGCGGTAAATCGTGTAAAAAATTTCATAATGTATTGAATTTGTGAATAGTTAATTTTTCTATTACTATATGGAATCATAAGTTAAACAGTTTATCCTCTGTCGGAAAACAAATGTAGAGACAATCAGCTAAATGTAAATGAAATAAATGTGATTTGTGCGTTATTTTTCCCCCACTGACCATAACTTACTGTCTATTAGCAATGTTAAGATGCTTATTGAGGAAGCACCCGGGAAGAAAGGCCATGTTTTGTTAAAGAAGTTATGAGAAACGAACTTTTCAGTATTGTTATTGTTTGTTAAAGGCCATCGCCATAACATGTCATCCCCCAAGCGGTTAACCTTTCTGGAAACCGCTGGTCTTAGGGATTATCTGTGTGCCTGATCCTTTAGGGTGGCCTGTCTCCCCTGGTTTCTCTTTCAATTACCGCCCTGATAGTTATAACAGCTCATAACTTTATGGAAAAGAAAAATGTGATTCTGATGCTCCCGGAACTTCTCCTCATCCTGCTGCTGGCCTCGTGTAAGCATGATCCTGATTTGTCGGCTCTTCCTGTAAATCCCGATCCTCCGGTTCCTACCGTCGGGTGTGATCCTGATTCGGTCTATTTCGCCAACACTGTTTTCCCGCTGATCCAGTCATCGTGTGCCATGTCAGGCTGTCATGATGCTGCCACAGCACGGGAAGGAGTCGTGCTCACTGATTACTACCGCATCATGATTACCGGTGAAGTAAATCCCGGCAATGCCGGTGATTCTAAAATCTATGAGGTATTGAGTGGTGGCGGCGAGGAACGGATGCCTCCTTCACCAGCGCAACCGCTGACCACAGATCAAAAGGCCCTTATTGCCAAATGGATAAATCAGGGGGCTCAAAACAATGCCTGCACCGAAACCAATTGCGACACCCTTAACGTCACCTTCGCGGGAACAATCATGCCCATCATACAGACAAACTGCACCGGGTGTCACAGCGGGGCATCCCCGGGTGGAGGGATCTTCCTCACCAACTATGCCCAGGTAGAAACCATCGCTACTACAGGACAACTTATGGGGGTGGTGAAACACCTTACCGGTTATCAACCCATGCCTCCGTCAGGTCAGCTTTCAGATTGCCAGATCGCCCAACTCAACAAATGGATCGCCAATGGAAAACCGAATAATTAAGCATGCTGCTCTTCAGCTCACGCTGCTCGTCGTATTATCACTGCTTACAGCAGCATGTTACCGCGACAACGCGGAAGAACTCTATCCGCAGGTACCAGGTAGTGGCAACTGCGATCTCTCGAACGTGACCTATCAGGCTACCATCGCGCCTGTCATGGCATCATCGTGTAACTCTTGCCATAGCGGGGCAACCGCTTCAGGCGGTGTGGTTACCAATACCTATGAAGGGCTGAAAATCATCGCCCTGAACGGGAAACTCTATGGATCCGTATCACATGCCTCAGGCTTTTCTTCTATGCCTCAAAATGGCAATAAACTGAGTGCTTGTAATATTGATAAAATCAAAACATGGATCGACGCCGGTGCACTGCAAAACTGATCTCGCCCGCGATCCTTTCCCGATCTATCAAACTACCTACAAAATGAAGAAAAACCCGCTCCGCGTCATTGTTGCAATTGTCATCATTGCCCTGGCTTCCGGCATCTATGTCTGGAAGTACCTATACAACAAACCTCATCCGGATTATCTGACCATACCTGCTGACGTCTCTGTTGATGCAAACACACTTTTCAATGCCTTTGTTGCCGATCAGGCGTTAGCAGAAAGTACATATAACGGAAAAGTGGTAGAAATTACCGGAGTACCTTCCGGAATTGAACAGTCCGACAGCCTGCAATTTGTGGTATTCGTCTTCAGGCAGGGTGATTTCGGCGATGAAGGCATCCGGTGCGCACTTCACCCACGGGCCGTTAAACATGATTTCCATCTGACTCCTGATAAACCTGTCACCCTGAAAGGATACCTCACGGGTTTCAACGGATCTGACGTCATTTTTGAGAAATGTTCTTTTGTTGAATAAGTAATAAAATAATCCATGAAGATCAGAATTATTGCGTTGATAGTTATGTCAATGGCCATTCAGAGTCTTATGGCTCAGAAATATGTGACCAAAACGGGTAGAATCCGCTTCTATAGCGATACCCCGATGGAGAAAATTGAAGGGGTGAACCAACAAGTGAACTCGGCATTCGATCTGGCAACCGGTCAGATGGTTTTCAAGGTGCTGATGAAATCATTCGGGTTTGAAAAAGCACTGATGCAGGAACACTTCAATGAAAACTATGCCGAGTCGGACAAATTCCCCAATGCCATCTTCAAAGGGACTGTTGCCGGGCTGCAATCTATCGACTTCTTGAAAGACGGAAAACACAACGTGGAAGTCGGGGGTGACCTCACCATCCATGGCGTGACTCAAAAAGTGAAGACCACCGCCACCCTCGAAAGCAGGGGGGGCAAGATCATCGGCCATGCTGTATTTAACGTAAATCCGAAAGATTATGGAATTAACATCCCTACCGCGGTGGTGAAGCAAATAGCCGAAACCATTGAGGTGACAGTTGATGCTACTTACGATAAAATGAACTAATTATGAACCTGTTGAAACGAATGTGGGTGATCGTCCTGTTAACAGGGCTGGTGCAGGGGGCAAGCGCTCAGGATGACCTGATGAATATGCTTGGCGACAATAAGCCTGCCACCGAATATGCTTATGCAACCTTCAAAACTACCCGGGTGGTTTTGAACCACAGCATCCAGTCGCCGGCTAAGGGAGACTTGCTCTTTATCATTTCGCACCACTTTGGAAGGCTGAATCAGGGTGCTTACGACTTGTTTGGACTCGATCAGGCAACTATCCGTTTTGGTTTTGAATATGGCATCTCCGACAGGCTTGCCATTGGCGTTGGACGAAGTACTTATAAAAAGATGTTCGACGGCTTTGTTAAGTATAAACTTCTACAACAAAGCCGTGGAGAAAAGAATATGCCAGTGAGCGTTAGCTATTTCGGATCAATGGGAATCAACTCTCTGAAGTGGGAGAATACCGACAGGGTTAACTATTTCTCAAGTCGCTTGTCGTTCGTCCACCAGTTGCTCATCGCCCGGAAGTTTAGTTCGTCCTTTTCGCTACAACTCACACCGACGGTAGTTCATCGCAATTTTGTACCTCTGAAGGAAGACCAGAATACCGTATTTGCCATGGGAGCAGGCGGGCGATTAAAGCTTACACAACGAATGAGCGTCAATGCCGAATATTTTTATTTGCTTCCGGGTAAAACTGCCGATGCTTACGACAACAGCCTCTCAATAGGATTTGATATTGAGACAGGTGGCCATGTTTTTCAGCTTTTCTTCACCAACAGTGTTCCTATCAATGAAAACGCGTTTATTACCGAAACGCAGGGCGACTGGCTGAAAGGAGATATTTACTTCGGATTTAATATTACCCGCACCTTTACACTGGGACGAAAGTAAGGCGGGCGCCAATTTCTGGGGCAATTCATGTAATGAGCATCCTTTGATCATTTTGGCCAAGGTATTACACAGCCTGCCAGCCAGAGAGACGGAATTTTTTACATTTTTTACATTTGCTTTCACTTTGACATCTACCGATAGCTGTCGACGATTTTCTATGCCCGGTGAAGTTTGTAACGCTGCATCCAGCAATTGTATTTATTTTATGTGAGGATGACTTAAAACGCCAAAACAATTATTTATGTATGCTGCGTATCCTTGCTATTGCCTGTTTCATCCCGTTTGCAAAATACCATGCTGACGGCCTCCATCCTCCTGAATTAACCCCTGTGGTTCATATAATCTGATTGGTAAAGCGATTTGTCGCCTTATTTTGTTGATTTTGCTTGTTTTAGTGTTGTTTATATGTATTTCTTGAGCCAGGAATATTTTTAGTATCAGCAAACCAAATAACCAGAAAGACAGAACAATCAATTCAAAGTTTAAAGGGCAAGGATTTAATTATTGACTCTAACAGCACTTCAGGAGACCTGCCTACCATTGATCCCCAAAGCCTTAAATCTTTAGCACAACGGATGATGCCAAAAAAAACTCTGCTGCTGCGGAGACCTGAATGCCACGGACTTTCTTCGCGTGGTGTCCTCAATCCAGCCGGTCAACCACCCGTGGATCAGGCTCCGCGGGTGAAAACACTTCCAAAGAGACAACAGCCCTGCTTAATATACCCGCCCAGATGAGCATACAGGGGTCTATATTGGCAGATAAGTAACACTTTAACGATTCGAATTTTTTTCATCCATCCACGAATTTTATACGGGTTAGGTATGATATTGGCATAGCATTATGTAGTATGAAACGAACTTAAGCCATATTTCAACCAAAAATCAAGCAAAGATCAACCTTAACCATATGCTTAAGCTACGCTTCGTCTACGCTTCGTCTACGGTTCATCTACGGTTCATCTACGGTTCATCTACGGTTCATCTTAAAAAATGACACATTTTACCAGCCTTACAAAAAGCTGAAATGCACTGCATCCGGCTTTTCCGGTATTCTCTGAAATTGATTGGGATTTAAGAGTTGGGGACGATACAACTATTGCAGAGGCAAGGCATGCTTAGTCTCTACAAACTAAATGATTACCTGTTAAAAAGCATTAATAGCTATTTGATGCCAAAGCCAAGGCCCATTAGCTATCGGGAGGCAGACGCGTGATAGGGTAGCGGATTAGTTTCAAACCAGATTACACGTTAAAACCAGCGTAGGGCAGATGGCTGTACCCTAAGGATTGACGGCATATCAGATTAATTCATCGTAAAATAACAGTTTATGTTTGGTAAAGCTACCTAATCTTTCTTTCTTTGCAACATAAACGCTGTTTTATGCCCGGTCACCGTAAGCACAATCATTCTTCATCCAACAAGATCGACAGGTGGATCGCCGGTCTGCTGGGTTCACAGCCGCCTGAAAAGCAACAAAGCCACCGCGATACTGAGGAGAAGGAAGGGGAATGGATCGCCGGAACTGCAGAAGTGAATCCTCCGGTCGTTAAGCATCGGCAGCGGAAGATGAAGCATAAACATCATAAACAACCGGAACGGCAAGAGCAAAATATGCTGACGGAGGCCCTCAGGAACATTAAATCATGGCTTAAAAGGCATAGCGAGGCCTCCTTCTTGAAGAAGGTTATCGGGCATCCACGGCTGCGTCAGCACCGACATGCCAGACCCTACATTGCAGGGAGCCAGGCCAATGATCCTGCACTGACCGCAACCAATGAAGCTGAACTGCAGATACCCGAAGGTACTTCTGAAGGCATTCTCCCTGCACCTGCTACTGTGCAGCGTCCTGCACGACGGAAAAAAGCTCGTTCAAGTCGCGGAAAACACTTTGAGACCAAACACTTCCTCATCTGGAAATATTTACCACGAAAATGGCAAGGCATGTGGGAAAATCTTCTCTACAGCCTCTTCCTGCGCGATGCACCCCACGACCCTTTCCTCAAGGAAGAGCCGACCACAAAACATGAACCCGTCAGTGTAAAAATTGCCAACGAACTCACTTATTTTATAAGTTCACTCACCGTCTTCCTTGCTGCGGGATTGTCGGCCTGGTTGTTCTATCAGCTCTCGGTGATGCTGGTAGCATCATTCTTTAACATCGACTCGGTGTTGTATTATTACGAGGTGATGTTTCCAATTGGCAATGCTTCAACGCAGTGGACGCCCCTCAACATAATCGCCATTACGCTGGCAGGTCCGCTGGCATCGCTCTTCGGCGGCCTCTTCACATACTTCTATCTTATCAGGCGAAAGGTTGTCAGGGGCTTCAACCGGCTTTTTTTCCTGTGGCTTGCCTTCCATCTGTTCAACCAGTTCTTCGGCGGATTTGTGGCCGGCATCATTACCGACCAGGGCTTTGGTTATGTCGCCAATTGGATGTTTCTTGGCATAGTGCTGAAGATACTCTTCTCATTGATTGCTCTTTCAATTCTGGCTTATGCCGGATATTATGTAGTGCCGTGGTTACTGGCCACAGCCGGAAACCCGATACGAATCAGACGTGAAAATCGTTTCCTGTTTGTCACCAGTCAGGCCGTGCTGCCCTGGCTCTTCGGGTCGCTGATCCTGCTTGCCTTGCGCGACCCCGACCGTACACCCCAGCACCCTAACATCATGGTCTACGACGCCATTATCGCCGGAGCTCTCGGTGTAATGACACTGGCGATGTACTTCAACCGGCATGCCAAACCGGCATCAGTGTCGCACCGCAAAACCAACTATCGGGCAGGTTTCATCTGGGCTGTCGCCACCATCACGGCCCTCGTGCTGGTCAGGGCAATACTGGCCTACGGACTCCATGTGGTGCTCACCTTCTCTTTCCACATCGGACTCTTCAATTGATGCAACCGGTGGGATTCAACCTATTTTCCCTATTTTTGCACACTTAAAAGATCATTATGGCCAATCAGGACGATATTTTTAAAAATCTTGTATCCCATGCCAAAGAGTATGGGTTTGTGTTCCCTTCAAGCGAGATCTACGACGGCTTGAGTGCTGTGTACGACTACGCCCAGTATGGTGTCGAACTGAAAAAAAACATCCGCGACTACTGGTGGAAATCGATGGTACAGTTTCACGAAAATATCGTGGGAATCGATGCAGCCATCTTCATGCACCCGACGACCTGGAAAGCCTCGGGACATATCGATGCCTTCAATGATCCGCTGATCGACAACAAAGACTCTAAGAAACGCTACCGCGCCGACGTACTTGTTGAAGATTATCTGGCAAAAATAGAAGGCAAGATAAACAAAGAAGTCGAAAAGGCTTCCAAACGTTTTGGCGATGCCTTCGACGAGACCCAGTTCCGCGCTACTAATCCCCGCGTAATAGAGAACCAGCAGAAAATGGATGAGGTACGCAAACGTTTCTTCAGCGCCCTGGACAAGGGTGATCTGGAGGAGGTTCGTCAGGTGATCATCGACTGCGAGATCGCTTGTCCGATTAGCGGCACCCGCAACTGGACTGAAGTTCGTCAGTTCAACCTGATGTTTTCCACCGCCATGGGTTCGGTGAGTGAAGAAGCCAACACCATTTACCTTCGTCCCGAGACGGCACAGGGTATTTTTGTCAACTACCTCAACGTGCAGAAGACAGGCCGTATGAAAATTCCTTTCGGAATTGCCCAAACCGGCAAAGCCTTCCGCAACGAGATCGTCGCCCGTCAATTCATCTTCCGGATGCGCGAGTTTGAGCAGATGGAGATGCAGTATTTTGTGCGCCCGGGCACCGAGATGGAGTGGTACAAATACTGGAAGGAAGCCCGTATGAAATGGCACCTCTCGCTGGGGATGCCCGCCTCAAAATACCGCTTCCATGACCACGATAAACTGGCTCATTATGCCAATGCCGCTGCCGACATCGAATTCGATTTCCCGTTTGGCTTCAAGGAACTTGAAGGGATTCATTCACGTACCGACTTCGACCTGACCGCTCACCAGAACCATTCGGGCAAGAAATTGCAATACTTCGACCCGGAACTCAACGAGAGCTATGTCCCCTACGTGGTAGAGACCTCTATCGGTCTTGACAGGATGTTCCTCGCCATACTGAGTCATGCCTATCACGAAGAGAAGCTTGAAGATGGCTCCGAAAGGGTTGTCCTCAGTATCCCCCCGATGCTGGCGCCAATCAAGGCTGCTATCCTGCCGCTGGTAGCTAAAGACGGGCTGCCCGAGAAAGGCCGCGAGATCATGGAGATGCTTAAATACGACTATATGTGCCAGTACGAGGAGAAAGATTCTATTGGCCGTCGTTACCGCCGGCAGGATGCTATTGGCACTCCCTATTGCATTACCATCGACCACCAAACCACGCAAGACAATACCGTCACCATCCGCGAACGTGACACAATGGAACAGCACCGCGTAGCCATTGCTGAATTGCACGCGATTATCGGGAGTCGATTGAAACCAACATTATAAGACTAATATCCACTGCGTGTCCCTGCTGTTTAGAACCAACGTTTAGCATCCAAACAGCAGGGGCTCACAAGAAAACTCATGATACCTCTTTTTGATGAGGTCATTGGTGTATTGAGCCTTTTCCAATTTAGTAAGCTTTTGTAAAATTCATTTGTTCAATTACATTCACTGACTCCGATTTTTATAGAATCCTAATAAATACTGGTAAGAAGACTCGGATGACCCACCCGAGCTAACGCTCTTTTCGCAAGAGGGGGCTTACTCTATAAGGCAACCAAAATAGAGACTTTATATGATTATTATACTGATAATTATATAATCAAACCTCTATTACCCGTTTCATCGGATAGTAATGATTGCTAATATACAATCCTTTAATAATATGGAAAAATTGAAGGAGTGCTACAAATTATTGCCATTTACTTAGAAAAAACAGTTTAATGATTACCAGCAAAATAATATTGCTGTATCATAATCAAAAAGCCCAGACTTGTGCCGGGCTTCTTTGCTTATAATCTTCCTTGATTCTGTAACATTTTCAATATCCATCCTAAATTAAAAAGCAAAAAACCAATTAATGGAAAGAGTATTGCAACAAAACTACGTTTCCCTTTCCCTCCGTATTCCTTTTCCTTAGACTTTATTATCTGCTTGTATTTCCCCTTGTGTATCAATAAAAAATAAAATACAGCTATCAAAGAAAAAAACAATACTACTGAAAAAAATTTAATAAATGATGTATTTAAAACCATGTACTCCTTAGGAATAAACGTAATAGTTAAGAAAAAGAAACTGAAATAGTAAAGCATAATTGTAAATACTATTATTAACATTGCACTAAAAGGAGCAACATCCCTATTACCCAGTCTTACCTGAGAATTGTAATATCTGTAATATAAAAATTCTAAATACTTCATATTTAATTAAGGTTTTATTTCTCCAAATCCACCAAATCCGCCTGTAGTACCGTCAAGTATAAAATAGGCTGCACTAATTCCAAAACCAATTGGACCTAAAAAGCCTACTCCTGTCATTATCACATCCAAAGCGGCTTTAGTTCCAACTTCCCAACTAGTGCCACCATTGTAATAATACATTCCGGCATTAGCAGCAGAATATGTAGTGGTCAGACCTGTTCCGACATAGCCTAACCCTTTGACATATTTTAAATAACTTGCTCCAGTTTTCCCAAGAGTATTAGTGATTCTCCATGCTTGCTGCGAAGACCTCAGATTATTGAATTCACTCCATGTTCTCGCAGACTTATAATTGCTTCGTACAGCATATTCAATAAATTCAGATTTAAGACCATTAGCTGCATTAAAAGCACCAATACCTGAATTAACATCAGTAGCCCACCCAGGCATACCCCATTGTTCCGAGGCATAATCTTCCAAATAATCGCTTTGGTCTCCCATTTCAAAGGACTGTCTGTCATCGTATTCATCAAAGTAAATTCGATCAGCTACTATTTCAAATTCTCGACCTGTACATGTACATGTGAAAGCTATATACTCTCGGGGGCCAATCAAATATGGGTCATACTCTGGATTATCCCTATCTCCGTAGTCAAAATCGTAATCCTCCCACCAATAGCCGTTTAAGTCAACGAAATTCAGCGGGTTGTTAAGGCAATAGCTATAGCGGTTATAGCTTTGCGAGTTTTCAGGCTGTTGAATAAAAATGTCGGGGCTGAGGAATCGCCTGATTTCCGGATCATAATAACTACTATTCATGTTTAATGACAAAAGACAAAGGCTCCGCAGGAGTGTAACCGATGAAAATTTATAAAATAATGTTATTACAAGGTAACATGTTTACAAGGCTGAAAGCAGAATGGTTCATTCTGCAATATAATCCGAATCATTCATACTTTATTGCAATGCAAAGATACAAAAGTTGAGCAATTAACTTCGGTGATGACTAATAGACTCTTAACGCCATCACTCATGGCTGATAGGTTCAAGGCTATGGGGCTGAACTCAGCTCTGAAAAGTCAGCATGTTATCAGAAGAAGTACTGAAAGTACTATTTTTCAATTTTTCATACAAGCTAGCACTTATTAAAAATGGGGGTGAGAATTTGGTGCAATACATATTTACATTTGGGTTTACCGGAGAAGTCTTTAACAGCATTTCAAAATACAATTACCCGAAACACCAATCAGGCAGGATGCGGCCCTACATACTGAAGGAAATATTGTACCAACAAAAGGGATAGTATATCCCTTCATTTGAAAAACAATCATTCAGCAGATTATTACCAAATTTGCGAAAGTGGTTAATCCGTGAACCCAGAATATTTAACAGGTATATGACCTGATTGTACCGTCAGGCAGGATGAGGGAGTTTCAGTTTAGAAGATATTCAGCGCTTTTGTATGAAGGTTGAGGGCAAATAGACAGGGAAGGAGATGAGGTGGTCCAAGAACCAGGTAGAAAGTCACACCATCCGATAATAGCTTTTGTAGATGATTGCCGCATGATTGCTAATTTCTGGCTTCGTCCGGGAGATAGTTATACAACCAATAATTTCTTGAGTTTTCTGAAGGATACATTGGACAAATTATCCGGCATAGAAGTAGGTCTTCTTAGAGCGGATAGCGGTTATAGCAAAGAGATATTTGACTATCTGGAGACTGGAAAGGAGCAGCCAATTAGTTACATCATAGCTGCCAGATTCATTCATCCAACCAAGATGAAAATGGCTCTACAAAACACATGGCTAAAGTTGGGAGAAGGGATAGAAATAGCGGAATCAGAATGCCAGGCAGCAGATTGGAAGAGGGTCAGAAGATTGGTAATGGTTCGTCAGGAAATAGAGAAACGTCCTAATGCAGCAGGAAAAAAGCTTTGCTTATTTGAACAGGATGGCGTTTTTACATATAAAAATTACCATTACTTATGCTTTATTACCAGCCTGAGTCTACCTCCCAAGGTAGTTTATAATCTTTACCGTGGCAAGGCAGATGCTGAAAACAGAATAAAAGAGGTCAAGTTTGACTTTGGGGGTGAAAGCTTTAATGTCATGACTTTTGGGCAACGGAGGCTATATTAAACTTCGTAATGATAGCCTATAACCTGATGAGCTTATTCAGGCAGGCAGTAATGGGTACCAAAGTTCAACATCTCATGAAAACGCTACGATATAAAGTTTTTGCGATAGGCGGATACATGACTAAAGATGGTAATTCAAGAATTTTAAAACTCTCATTGGCCATGAAACGGAGGGAATGGTTTACCGGTTTGAGGCGCGCTTCATAAGAAATGCAATGGTCTATTGTTGTTCATTCGTGATTTCCTATTGACGAATCTGGGATAATCTCAACTCCCCATTATGCAATTACTATTGAGCAATGAAAGTCTTGATATGCATTGCTTACAGCTATGATGACAAAAAAGCCTCTTTTATTTTTTTTGATTTCCGGGTCTTTGCTTCCCGAATAAGGGAAGATTTTAATAGGTGATTTCCCGAAGCGTAAAACATGAATACAGGGAATCAGGATTGAAAGAGATGGAGTAAGGGTTAAGGGCTTTCTCTCTGCGCCCGTCCGATTGCTATATCAGCCCTTCTTTCATCGCGAATTTAATGAGGCCAACAACAGATTTTGTTTGCGTTTTCGTAAAAATGTTTCTCCGGTGGGTTTCAACAGTCCGCTCGCTGATGAATAGTTTTCCGGCAATCTCTTCATTGCTCATCTCCTGAGCCAGCAGGTTGAGTATCTCTAATTCACGGCCCGAGAGTTTAGCTTTTGGACTAACCACAGATTCGGGTTTTTCGTTCCTGAGTTTGATGCTATCCATCAACACGGCCTGAACGGCATTGCTGAGGTATTTTTCACCACGGGCTGCTGTTCTGATGGCTTCGATCACTTCTTTCATGCTCGTTCGTTTGAAAATGTACCCCGAAGCACCGGCCTCAATCATCTGGGTAATCATCTGTACATCTTCATACATCGTAAGGGCAATAATGCTAACAGACGGGCTGGTCTCTTTAATCCTTCTCGTGATTTCAATTCCGGATATTTCAGGCATACTGATGTCAACCAATGCAACATCAACCACGTTCTTTTCAATAATATCAAGCGCCTGATGCAGGTTATTGGCTCCTCCTGCAAATATAAGGTCGGGCTCATCCTGAAGTAACGATCTGATTCCATCAATAATCAATTGATGATCATCTATAATCATAACACTAATCTTGTTTTCCATCACGTGTTGGTTAAAGGTATAGTAACGGTAACAATGGTACCCCTGTTTGGGGTGCTGTCAATAAAAATGGTGCCATGGAAGTTTTCAACCCGTGACTTAAGGTTGTTGATTCCGCCACTGGTTAATTCAGAATGGGTACGATTGAAATCGAACCCTGTTCCGTCGTCTTCGACCATCAGGTTTATATCATGGCTGCTCTGTACCATCTGGATGGTAACGTGTTCAGCGCCGGCATGTTTAATCACGTTGTTCACCAGTTCCTGAACGGCTCTGTAGAGGGTGTTCTGGATTAACTGGTCGAGGCTGTCCCGGATTCCATAAGATTCAAAATCAGCCTTAATTTTCAGACTTTTATTTATACGCGCTACCAGTTCATTGATAGCCCCTTCGAGACCCATTTGTGCAAGAACAGAAGGAGCCAGATTGTGAGAAATCTGGCGTAGTTCCTCGAAAGCATTATCGATGCTGCTGATGGCGGCTTCAATCAGTTCTGTCTGGCGTTCTTTCGTGAGGTCGTTACGTTGGTTGATAGCACTGATGTTTAGCCTTGTAACCGAGAGTATTTGTCCCAGTCCATCATGCAAATCGCGGCCTATTCGTTTTCGCTCAAGTAGCTCAGCCTCACTTGAAGCCCTTGATTTTTTCTCGTTCAGGCTGACGACTAAATTGTGCAGTTTTCCGGCTTGCCGGTATTTGTAATTGCGGAACAGAAAATAAATACCCAGAAGGCTCAGGACAAAGATAATTGTAATGGTAAAACTGAGCAGGTTTTTCCGGCTGATGACCAGGCTCTTTCTGTCGATTTCGAGTTGTTTGATCCGGTTATCCTCATTCAACATGGTAATCTCCTGATTGTACACCTGACGCAGCGAACTCTGGTTAACATGCTGGTCTCTTAACGAGATATACTCCTTGAAGTGAGCCAGGCTGAGGGCAAAATTGCCCGTTTGCTCATATATTTCCGAAAACAACCGGTTACACTCATAGAGCAGTACCTCATTTTTCAACCGGTTGGCCACAGCCTGCGCGGCAAAAGCATACAACAGGGCTTCATCGGCCTCCTCCTTTCGGAGCATAATCCGGGCGAGACCCATAACAGCATAAGCCTCACGGTATGGGTCGTTAATTTCTATGGCAATCTTCTTCGCCTGCTCATAATTGATTATGGCCTTGTCAGGATTATCTATTGAAAAAAACAAATCACCATAGGCATTATACACCAGACAACAAGCAAGCAGGTTTCTGGTTTTCAGTGCAATGGCGTTCGAAAGGCTCAGGTATTTCATTGCCGAATCGGATTCCCTTCGGGTTATAAAAACCGTGCTCAGGTTGTTGAGAATCGTTGACAGCGATACACTATCGTTCTGCGCCCGACAAATGGTATAAGCCTTTCGCAGATATTCCTCTCCCTTTTCGTATTCTTCGAGGCTTAGGTAAACTGTTCCTATATTGTTAAGAATGCTCACCGAAAGGCCTTTTGCATTATCCATGTGAAGTGCTTTAAGCAAAAAGCCGATGGCTGCTTTATAATTGCCTGTACGTTGGTTCAGATCGCCTATATTATTATAGATGGTAACCATCAGGCCGCTGTCGGCCAGAGCAGGCGACAATTGTAAAGCCTTGTAAAAATAGTTTAGTGCCTGCTCGTAATTATCCTGAACCTGATAGGTTGCACCGATAAAGTTATAGAGCTTCATTCTTATCCGGGGAGATCCTTCGGGTAAAGTCGCCATGCCTTTCAAAACAAATTCCCGGGAACTGTCGGTATTGATATAAAATAACCTGCGGCCAACACTTAGAATCGAATCATACTGATTATCCAGCGCTGTTGTATTTGGATTCTCTGAGGGCTTAACAGCAGCAGGGGCTTCCATGTGAGTAAAAATAATCCACATCACCAGGGCGAGACATATAACAATCGTGAGAATCAAAATGTACTCGCGGTATTTCACAAGGGGCTTATATGGAATTCTATTCATTGAAATTGAAGTTCATAATACGCAGGAATCCGCCGGATACAAGCGGTTGATGTATTGGCAGGAAAGAATGCAGGAAGACACTGCATTGGGATGAAAAGGCATCCTTCTCATGACCGCCGGTGGTCGCCCTGTACAAGTGCCATTTATTGCATCTTCCCGGGGAATAACCCGGTCGGTTGTTGAATGGCAGCTTAATAACCAGCGTGAGCATAAGTCTCCGGAGCTCTTCTTCATAAAAAGATTATATAGCGATAATTGATACGACAAAGGTAAAGGATTTAAATATCCCCGGTTTTCATCCAGACTGTAAGGCAATGAACCTGACCTTCTCCTTTAATACACGGGAACGACATCAACATGATCAGAACACACGGTAATACATCAGTTGCTTTATGTAAACAGCAGTATGTAAGTACATTGTCAGCAGCTTTCCCTCACTCCCTGATGTTAGCTATTGTATGCCAAATGGCCGGTTTTTTGCAGTAATCAGTGCTGGCACGGACTGATAATTAAAGTTAAAATGCGCACCGGCACGGATTGTTACCTTGCAGTGTGTCTATAATTTTGCAATCATTAATTATTAAACTATTTTGACAAATAAACTTACATGAAATGATTACTATTTACAAAAAGATCGGGCATCTACTTCTGCCCATGATGTTAATGCTCGTGTTCGGGCTGTCGGCTTCTGCCGTTCAGGGGCAGGTTGTGGAAGTACTAAAGGATGTATGGCCGGGTAACGGGAGCAGTTCGGTTTACAATTGGATGGCTGTAGCCAATGGAAAGCTGTTTTTTTGTGCAGAAGATGACATCTACGGGTGGGAATTAAGAGTATCAGACGGTACAGATGCAGGAACCATTTTATTGAAAGACATTAACCCCGGGTTATCTGGAAGTGAAGCAGGGTGGTCGGGAAACTTTACTGAATGCAATAACAAACTCTTCTTTATTGCAAAAGATGGCATACATGGAGCTGAATTGTGGGCTACCGATGGCACGGAAACAGGAACCTATCTTGTAAAAGACATCGGGATAGATATTGACCCCAGTTGGTCCGGGTTAGGTAATTATGGTGCCCCGGAGCAGTTATTTACATACAACAACAAGGTTTACTTCGCGGCATGTGACGGACGTACAACGGCCGGATATCATGATACTGAGTTATGGTGTTCTGATGGTACCGAAGCGGGTACATATATGTTAAAAGATATTCGTCCGGATGAGGGCAGCCAACCTTCGGAATATTGTATATTTAACGGTTTACTGTATTTCAGTGCTTATGACGGTGGACAGCAGTATGGTGCACATGGCCGGGAATTGTGGGTTACCGATGGAACAGAGGCAGGGACTCATCTTTTTAAAGACATTGCACCCGTAGCTTCGAGTGAAGGGCCGCAATACCTGACTGTATGCGGAGAAAAGATGTTTTTTACTACAGACGATGGTGTTCATGGCAAGGAACTTTGGGTTACAGATGGAACAGATACAGGGACGCATTTGGTTAAAGATATTCGAACCGATGGAAATGGCAGTTATCCCACATACCTTACTGTTGTAGATGGCATTTTATATTTCAATGCCAGAGTGGACAATGCCAACTTGTATTTATGGCGCAGCGATGGAACTGAATCAGGAACCTTTATGATTTCTCCTGCTATACAAGATCCAGTAAACCTTAAGGCATTTGACGGTAAATTATACTTTATAGCTGCCAACACCTTTGCCGGGGGCGGAATTGGTAACTATGAGCTGTATTCCTTTGCCGAAGCAACTGGCGTTCAGCTCGTAAAAGAGATCAATCCCAGTCCTACAGGAGGTATTGACTTTAATCCTGGGTCAAACTTCCCGGAAGGGTTCGCAGAGTACAACAACATGCTCTATTTCAGGGCTGCCGACGATATGTTTGGAACCAAACTTTGGCAAACCGACGGAACAGAAGCCGGAACCATTGTAACTCCCAATCAGGATCCTACTTACCCTGACCCGCTGACAGCTATGATTATTATGCAATTCACTTTCATGCCCTACAACGGTTCTCTCTATTTCCCGGGAGCCTATCAGGATGATCCTGCAGTTGAAGTGTATAAGTGTACAGCAACACCTGGTTTGTATCAGGTTACAGGCAGCGGAAGTTACTGCCAGAGTGGGGCAGGTTTACCGGTCGGTTTGGCTGATTCGGATATAGGGGTTTACTACACCCTCTACAGAGCGGGTGTAATCATTGCCAATAATGTACCCGGAACAGGTGAAGCCCTTTCATTCGGCAACTGGCTCGAAGGGACTTATACCATCGAAGGGACAAATGCCCTTGGAACAGTTTCAATGATTGGTTCAGCAGTGATTGTTGCTGAAGATCAACTACCTGTAAGTGTCACACTTCAAGCCAGTCAAACAAGCGTTTGTACAGGCCAGAGTGTAACTATCACGGCAACTCCTGTCAACGGCGGTTCACCAACTTATGAATGGTATTTAAACGGTGTAGCCACCGGAGCCAGCCTGCCTGTCTATACCTTCATACCTGCTAATGGAGATCAGGTATATTGCGTGGTGACTTCCGATATAGAATGCGTGAGTGGTAACCCGGCAACTTCAAATACCGTTGTCATGACGGTTAGTTCTTCATTGGTTGCCTCAATCACCATAGGACAACAACCAGAGGGTTGTGCCGGGCAACAATTCACGGTTACTTCCATTCCCGTAAATGGCGGCGATGCTTTGTATGAGTGGAAAGTTAACGGCTCGGTAGCCACAACGTCAACACTTCCCAGTTACACTTATGCTGCTGCCAACGGCGACCAGGTTTCTGTAGTAATGACCTCCGGTTTAGCCTGCGCCACGGGCAGTCCTGCTACGTCCAATACTGTTGCGCTTGTCATCAACCAACCTGTAACCCCCGAAGTAAGTATCACTGCAAGTCAGAATCCCGTACCGGCAGGTACTACGGTGGAATATACTCCAACCTCCATCAATGGAGGAACTCCTTCCTACGAATGGTTTGTTAACGGAACATCAGCCGGAACCGGTAACACTTATTCCTACATTCCATTAAATGATGATAAAGTGAAGACGGTAATGACTTCCTCACTCGAATGTGTTACTTCTTCCGCTGTCACTTCAAACACCATATTCATGGATGTGATCACCGGTATAGACTATCAGTCTGATAATAAGCTAACAGCATATTCAGAAGGAAATTCAATATTCATCGATAGCCCTGCTTCACTTACCGGTACTGCCACATTGATAGGACTAAGCGGAGAGATTATCAGTAAGTTTAACCTCAATGGCTCAAAGCATAATGAGTTACATACTCAGGTTGCAAGTGGATTATACCTGCTGAAGATTGAATCAGACGACTTTCGGTCAGTAGTAAAAGTATTAATTAAATAGTTTTTTATTGAATAAAGCGATGATCAGCCCTGTTTAATACAAACATCGGGAATCCTCTTTCCTTCGTCAGAACCGATTATCGCTACATGAAGATTTCACTTATACGACGCTTTCATTAGCTTGTTCAATATCCATAAGGCAGCCATTCTGAGTTTCAGAATCGGCTGCCTTTCAATTATATGTGTTTTCGGATATATTGGAGTCAAGTCATCAGAAGTATTAAAGTAATTCGCAATCACGTGTATCAGTTTCAATATCTCAGGGAAAAGAAATGAGGTCAGATTCAATTTAATCCTCTGGCTTAATGTTTTGGTAAAGTCCTGTTATTTTTTACAAACAACAGCCACTTAAATAGGGCAGGTAGCTATCGTTTCTCTTAACACGAAACTTCATTTTGGTTTTCATTCCCGAACGATAGTACCGGTCATCTAAGAGTAGTATTCAGGTCAGAATATATACGACGACATTTTTTTTATGTTTTTTTTTGTTCTGGAGGACAATTTGTCAATTTATATTATGATTTATATAAATTTGTAACCACTTTAAGTTGTAGCAAATTTATGATAGAAAAAAAGCTTCAGGATAACGGGTTTTCAAAATACGAGTCACAGGCCTATGCCATTCTGTTACAGAATGGACAGCTTGCTGCCGGTGAAATAAGCCGGATGGCAGGTATACCACAGGGGAAAATATACAGTGTCCTCGATTCATTGGAAAAACGCGGCTATTGCAGCGTAATCCTCGGATCGGTTAAGAACTACCGGTTGGTAAATCCACAGGTGGCTTTCAACGAGTTGGTAAACAAACAAAAAGCTTCTCTTAAGGAACTGGAGGAATTGCAGAAAGAACTTGAGACTACATTTATGACGCAGGAAAATGCGTCAACCGAATTCTTCCAGGTACTCACCTCAAAGGTTGGACAGGTTGAGAAGTTTGATGACCTGATCCGCCGTACTGAGCGAAATCTTTTCTCCTTTAACAAGAAACCTTATGCAACCGGGTTCACCCGCACATTAGACGAAATCAAAGAGGCCGGGCGGCCGCTTGAAGACATCATACAATCGGGTGCCAGGGCACAGGCCATCTTTGAGGCTGAAACAGGATCCAACCGAAAGCCCTTCATCGACATGGTATCATATTATCAGGAGATCGGAGAAGAGATTCGTATCTGTGAGAGTCTTCCCCTGAAGATGTTGCTCATCGACGGTATCGTTGCCATGGTCTCGCTTAGGAGCAACGATGCTTCGAAATTTAAACTCACCTCGATGGTGGTTGAACATACCGATCTGACCAATGCGCTGGAAGAGATTTTCATGCTCTACTGGGCTAAATCAAAAACGCTTGCTGAATATATTGCAGAAGAGAAGTTGCCGTAAGATACAACCTGAAATGATTGGTTGATACCGCTACCTTTTTCATTGAAATTTGTTTTACAATAATTCTAACATCCTTTAACCTTTCTACTCATTATGACTAAAAAACTGACTTTTCTCTGGATAGTGCTTTTGGGTGCTTTATCGCTGCATGGACAGTGGAGCACTAATCCTGCCGTTAATAATGTGATTTGCAACCTCGCAGGCGAACAGGCCATCCCTAAAGTGGCTGTTTGCCCTAATGGTGATATCTATGTTGGCTATTTCTCAAGCGAATCGGGTAACTACAACGTAAGGCTCCAGCGGCTCGATGGTCTGGGCAACATACTCTGGACCTCGGGTGGTATTCTTATCAGCAACAATCCACAAGAGACATGGCTAACCGACTGGGATATGACAGCCGATCCGGCTAACCATGCCATTCTTGTATTCAATGACATCAGGAATGGCAATACCAACGTTTACGCATACCGCATCGCCCCCGATGGTTCCTTTGTATGGGGAGCCAACGGAGTGGCACTGTCAAACAATTCATCCTTCAATGCGGCACCTAAGGTCATAGCTACTAACGCGGGGAACATCGTAGCTGCCTGGATGTCGGATGAGGTAATTATCATGCAGAAGATCAATCCCGCGGGTGTGGTGCAATGGGGACCTGCCGGAATCACTATCAGCGCAACCAATAGCCTCACATGGCCACAAATGATGCCTGTGGGAACTGACGAATTCTTCATGAAATACTACGACGACAGTGGTGCCGGGTGGTCGCCTACACGTCATGTATATGCCCAGAAATACAATAGCTCGGGTACTGGCATCTGGTCTACTCCTGCCGTAATCTCAAACGCCGGCGGAATCTCCGCCCAAACTCAAATCCTACCGTTTATCAGCGATAACAACGGAGGGTTTTACATGGCCTGGGACGATGATCGTGACAACAACCTGCTGGCAAACTCTTGGGTACAGCATATCAATGCCTCAGGTCAGGCCGTGTTTCAGGCCAATGGGGTGGCTGTTTCCATGGAGGGGACGATGAACCACTGGTATCCCGAACTGGGATTACCCACAGGATCTCAGGAGGTCTATGTGTTCTGGAATGAAATCAATGGCAATCAAGACCAATGGGGAATCATGGCTCAGAAATTCTCGGCCACAGGCTTAAGGCTATGGACCGACAACGGAATGACACTGATCCCGGTCTCTTCTACTGACTATTACCCCATGGCGGGTCGAAATACCGCCACTGACATGGTGCTGTTTGTTGAAGAATATTCGGGAGGTGTGAATTCATTCATTAAAGCCATGCGGGTAGCTACTGATGGCAGTTTCGTCTGGACACCTTTCCTCAAACCGGTCAGCACGGTCAATTCACAGAAAATTCACACCAGTATTTCAACTCTCTACAATGCACAATGGGTGCTTGCCTGGGAAGATACCCGCAATGGCACTTCCGACATATACGCCCAGAATCTTAGTCTTGATGGACTACCCGGCCCCGTTGCTTTTGGAACCCTCTCGGGAACCATTACCTTAAACGGTGGTTTTGGGGTCGTCACCGATGCTCTCGTTCAGGCAGGAAGTTATACTACCCATCCTAATGCCTCGGGTTTCTTCACCTTCAACCTGCCGGTGGGTACCTATAACCTTTCGGCTTCGCTCAGTGGATATAATCCGGCCTCCCAGCCAAATTTAGCAGTCATCCAGAATCAGACGACCACTGCTAACCTTACCCTGAATGCCATCCCCGTCGGGAAGATTGAAGGTGACGTTACCATCATCAATGGAATCGGGAGCGTATGGAATGTAACCATCACTGCAGGAACTGTAACGGCCCATCCCAATGTGGCAGGCCATTACTCGATGCTGGTATCCCCGGGTATCTATGATGTGATCGCTTCATTGCCGCTCTACACCCCCGATACTGTTCAGGATGTCGCAGTAGTATTGAATCAGGTAACCAGCGGTATCGATTTTGAGTTACAGTTGGCACCTACCACCGGCATGATTGACGGACATGTAACCCTCAACGGAGGCACGGGTGTTGTAACCGATGTGGAGGTGAACGCCGGAGGTAATATTGCACATCCCGATGCCTCTGGCTTTTACTCAATGGAGGTTCCGGTTGGTAATTACGATGTGATCGCCAGCCTTGCAGGGTATGCCACCCAGTTTCAACTGGGAACTCCGGTAGTGCCCGGACAGACCACTCACAATGTTGATTTTATTCTTACACCTGCTGCCGACATCGCATACATCACCGGACATATCACGGTAGAAGGAACAATCCAAAACATCACCGATGTGGTCGTAACGGCAGGTACAAATTCATCCCATCCTGATGCCTCGGGCAACTATATCCTTGAAGTGGCATCAGGAACTTATGATGTGACTGCCAGCCATGATTATACCGATGAGCAGACCATCGCCGGTATAACCCTGCTGCCTGGCCAGACCGCCACTAATATTAATTTCACCCTGAATGTAATCCGTACCGACCTGGTCTGTAAAATACTTGTCGGTGGAATACCTTCACCGGGGTTTCCTGTATTTATTTCGGTAACAGGCCCTGAACAGACTTATACAGGGACAACCTCAACCGATGAGATCATTTTCGAGAAAGCTCTTTTTGGTATATATGAAGGAGAAGCTAACGATGGTTTCTATGTTGCCTATGCAAATGACACTATTGATGAAGAAAATAACATTCTTAAGTTTGATTTTGTAATTGGGATTACATCCCCTGAATCAAAAGCCTTCGGTATGAAGGTTATGCCCAACCCTGTAAACCATCAGGGGAATTTGGTATTCACTTTGCCTGCCCGGGAAATAGTCACCCTGTGCCTCATCGACATGAAAGGCCATCAACGAATTCTTCTTGAAGGTGCATCTTTTGAAGCTGGCGAAAACACGATTTCACTCAACACCTGGTTCGAAAATCAACCAGCGGGTGTTTACACACTGAAACTCTCAGATGGAAGGACTTTCGGTGAATGCCGTTTGGTTTTGGTGAAATAAACCGGTTTAAACTCTTTCGGCATAAAGAGGAAAAACGCAGGGAGGCTGTCTCAGAAAAAGAGACAGCCTCTTTTGGATTGGTTTACCTGAAAGGGTTACAATTTCTTCTTTCGTAAAGCAACGGTAACAGCCAGGAGTATAAACAGAATGGCTGTAAATCCGCATAATCTTCCAATATAATCACCATACGCTACATAGAAGGTGATCTCAGTATTGGCGTGCATGGTGCCGCGCAGTACAGCCTCTTCCCAATATTTGCTTTGCCGGGTGATAATACCGCGCTGATCGATGAAGGCCGAAATGCCGGTATTGGCAGAGCGGGCGATATCACGGCGGGTCTCTATAGCCCTGAGCGAAGAAAAAGTGAGATGTTGGCGATGTCCGGCAGTATTTCCCCACCAGCCATCATTGGTTATGACAAAGATTAACCGGGCACCTTTGCTGATGAAACCATTAACAAATTCACCATAGATCGACTCATAACAAATGGGAACACAGACCCAAAGGCTATCATGCCGGCCTCCCATCACGACCCTTTCTTTCATTGTTCCCAGACTCCCGACAGTACCCCCTAAGTCAAAGGCCATGTCCTGAAGCGGTCGTGTCAGTGATGGAAAGGGTAACCGTTCAGGGCCAGGTACAAGTTTCGATTTGTGGGTATAATCGTAATGTTGGGTAGTATCAATGCAGATAGCTGAATTAAAGGTGTCATACCATTCGCCCGTATCGGTAAAACGACGGGATGTCTCAGTAGCTTTGATTTTCCCGTAATACTGATAGGTTGATGCCCCCACGATAAGCGACAAATGCGGATGTTCCTTCACGAAGGCACGCAGCCGCTGAATGCTTTCCGGCTTGTCAATGTTGTCGAGCCAGATGTCATCGTAAATGCCCGATTCCGGGAAAACCACATAACGCAGGGTGCTGTCTGTTTTACTCTCTGCTAACCTGATCAGCTTATCAATAACCTGTCTGGTGGGGAGTCCGTATTGTTTACTCCAGGGATCGTTGTTTGGCTGAACAACTACCACCTCCACCGGTTTGCCCTTCTCTTCATAATGGTTGAACATGATGAAGGAAATAACAAGAGGGATCATGATCAGCATACCGAGCGCAACGGCAGGCACTACCACCTTTGTGGACTTCTCCGTCAGTATTTTTTTTAGAATATTAAAAATCAGAACATTGGCACAGATAACCCACAGGCTGCCGCCAAAAACGCCGGTGTATTCATACCATTGAATCCAACGGGGGTACGCTGCGAACCCGTTGCCCAGATTAAGCCATGGCCAGGAGAGATCCCAGTCGAGGTGCAGGTATTCAAATCCAATCCAGAAAGCACTTAGCAATAGTACCCCTGCCGACATAGGGCGTAGATTGCGCCTTACGAAGTGGTAAGCCAGAAAGACAATAGCCTGGAAAAGGGAATTCAGGATAATGGCCATCACGGCACCGAAGATAGTAGAGTTCCATATCCACCAGGTGGTCAATGCGTTCCATACAAAGAAACTTAACCAGGCCCAACGGAAGACATGAAACCGGCCATAGCGTTCACGATGCTGAAGAATGGCTTCTTCGATAAAAAACAAGGGGACAAACCCGATAAACAACAAACCGGGAAAGCCTTGTTGTGGCCAGCCCAGGGCAAGAAGTACCGCCGATAATAAGCTGAGGAGCAAAAAATGAACTTTACGAAGGCTCATGGCAGGATAGTTTTTGACAAAGGTAGGGGAAGTTTTAATCGGGGCTGCCTTTCCAGTGGTCACATGCGGTTAAATTATTCCTATGAAAAAGGGAATATGAAACTGGTAAAGGCAACAGAAAGACATAACCATAATGTGCTTGATTTTTAAATACTTGTAATAACAACGAGTCATACAGGTTTGTAAAAATGCTTAAATTTTATTATCTTTGGGCAGTCTGTCAGCCATTTAGACGCTTCTGGTTGATTATCATCCGGATACTCTGCCTAATACAGCCTTCGGGTTTGTTTAATCATAGCTGTTTTGCTTCCTAAACTGAGACAGGGCTATTGAACAGCACTGAAATGGTATGTGGAATGAATACTTCGGATGGCGATAATAATCTGACAGGTCTGTATGAGAGAAGAATAATAAATTTATTGGAATGATTTATAAAGCATTCACATTATCAAACTTTAAAGAAATCCCACAGATTGGCAAACTACCATCTAAGGTCTGCCGCGACATGACGACCGTGGGAACAGTATTGCCCTTTAAATCGAATAATTACATCGTGGACGAGCTCATCGATTGGAACCATTATGAAGATGATCCGATTTTCCACCTGACCTTCCCGCAAAGGGAAATGCTGGCCGATAAACACTTTGAGCTAATGAGAAAGACATTGGATTCGACCACCGACCATGAACAAATTAAAAATACCGCCAACCAGATCAGATTTGAACTAAACCCTCATCCGGCAGGTCAAAAGGAGCATAACGTACCTATATTCAATGGCGAACGACTGGAGGGAATTCAGCACAAATACAGAGAGACCGTTTTGTTTTTCCCCAGTGCAGGTCAGACATGCCACGCTTACTGTACCTTCTGTTTCAGATGGCCTCAGTTTACAGGATTGGATGAGTTCAGATTTGCAGCCAGAGAGTCCGAGAATCTGGTAAGCTACCTCAGGACGCATCTTGAGGTTACCGACATATTATTCACGGGAGGCGATCCAATGATCATGAATCTCAAGACACTCGAAAGGTACCTGAACCCATTGCTTGAAAACATTGAGGCTACCAACATTCAAACCATCAGGATAGGAACCAAGTCGCTTAGCTACTGGCCCTATAAATATACTACCGATCCAGAAGCCGACGGCTTATTAAAGCTTTTCGAACGAATAACAGCATTGCAAATCAACCTGGCCATCATGGCTCATTTCAGCCATCCCCGTGAACTTGAAACCAAAGTGGTACAGGAAGCTATCCGGCGAATACGCGGCACAGGAGCCCAAATCCGTACACAATCGCCCATTCTGAAGCATATCAACGATAACCCTGACATCTGGGCCGAAATGTGGCGCAAACAGGTTAACCTCAACTGCATTCCTTACTATATGTTCGTCCCCCGTGATACAGGGGCCCAACACTACTTTGCACTCCCGCTGATCAAAACATGGCTGATCTGGCAGCAGGCATATCAGATGGTTAGCGGAATCTGCCGCACAGTCAGAGGCCCCTGTATGTCGTGTACACCCGGAAAGGTACAATTGCTCGGCCGGGCCGATATTAATAACGAAAAAGTATTCATCCTGCGATTCCTACAAGGACGGAATCCTGATTGGGTACAACGCCCTTTCTTTGCCCGCTATGATGAGACTGCTATTTGGATGAATGAATTACAGCCGGCATTCGATAATGAATTCTTTTTTGAAAATGAAGAAATTAAGGTGTTTGGTGAACACTATTCGGATGCATTCCCTAACGATTTTGAATAATTTCAGGTTACAGCACCAATTGTCTTTCTCCGGACTGAACGGGTATTGCCCGAAAAATCATATCTTTACAACACGATACCGGCTTATAGCAAACGTTTGAAATGATCAATCCCGGTCGCTAAAAGATTGCTGTTCGTTGAAAATGAACAATCATATAGACGAAGAGTGGTTAATCATTTTTGACGTTAAAAGAGGGTGTCGACATGGTTTTAGAACTAACAATTCATTCAACTATGAGGCAATCGATCGGGAATGTACTTCAGGGAGCCTGCTTTTTACTCCTTTTTTTGATTTCATGCCTGGTTTCTCAAGCCAGCCGTCTCATAAAGACCGATATGGCAGGAAACTACTGGCGGTTAACGACTGATCAGGGAACCGTCTTCCTAAGACCATATACCAACTCCGCCGTGGAGGTTTGCTTCTCATCCGATGGAAGCCTGCCTTCCGATTCTTCGTACGCGGTAAACTTCAGGCCGTTGCCGGTAAATACAATGACAGAGGTAGTGCGGGGAGGCATCTTGTTTATGGCTGAGGAGATGCATATCCTCGTAATGGAAAATCCATTTTCACTGACCTTTATTTACAAGGGCGACACCATTCTGCGTGATGCAGGTGGCTTCAGTGTAAAGCCCGGGCTGAGTAGCGTGAGTTTTGCCCTGACTCCCGATGAACAAATCTATGGAGCTGGCGAAAGGGCCATTCCCCTCAACAGGCGGGGCTACGAGTTGCCTCTGTACAACAAGCCAAACTACGGGTATGGTATGGGGGTCACATCACTTAATTACTCCATCCCGCTGGTAATCTCGTCGAAGAAATATGCCCTGCTGTGGGACAATCCTCAAAATGGATCTGTCGACATTGGAAAGACCGACAAGGATATCCTGACGTGGAGCGCCATCGGGGGCACGGCCCGCTATTTTATCATGGCTGCCGACGACTATCCCGGCCTGATGGAAACCTATACCACCCTTACCGGACGGCAATCATTACCACCCCGCTGGGCACTTGGAAATCTTCAAAGCCGTATGGCTTATCGTACTCAGGCTGAAACTGACAGTATCATGAACCTGATGCTTAACAATGATTTCCCTGTCGATGCTGTTATACTTGACTTCTATTGGTTTGGAGACAGCATCAAGGGATATGTGGGTAACCTGAATTGGTACAGGAAGAATTGGCCTGAGCCTGAAAAGATGATCGCCGATTTCAAAAATAAGGGGATTAAAACCATCCTGATTACCGAACCCTATGTTATCGACTCATTAAAGAATTATCGCGATGGACTGGAGCACAACATCTTCGTTACCGATAGCCTTGGGAAGCCTTACCTGGATACCAACTTCTATTTTGGCCATGGCAGCCTGATCGATATTTTTAAACCAGAAGCACGAGACTGGTTCTGGAAGCACTACCAGAGACAAATTGAAAAGGGTATTGCCGGCTGGTGGGGCGATTTGGGCGAACCCGAAAGTCATCCGTCAGATATTTATCATGTGATCGGGAAAGCCGATGAGGTACACGGCATTTACGGCCATTTCTGGGACAGGATGGTATTTGAAAAATATGCCCGGTATTATCCCCGAACCAGGCTCTTCCACTTGCAACGCAGTGGATACGCCGGTTCTCAGCGCTACTCAGCCTATCCCTGGACCGGTGATGTCGGCCGCTCCTGGAGTGGTCTGAAAGCCCAGCTACCTGTTCTGCTGTCAATGAGCATGAATGGCCTGGGTTACATTCACAGCGATGCCGGTGGATTTGCTTTGGGGGTAAAAGACGATGACCTCTATACCCGCTGGCTCCAATTTTCTGCCTTTACTCCCATTATGCGACCACATGGTTCAGGCATACCTTCAGAGCCCGTTTATTTCAGTGAGGAGACTCAAAAAATAGTCCATGACTTCATGAAACTCCGGTATTCACTGATGCCATATAATTATACCCTTGCATGGCAAAATACGGTGAAGGGTTATCCCCTGATGAGACCACTTTACTATTCGTATCCCGACGACGAAAAAGCTGTAGCCATAAATGACGAGTATCTTTGGGGCAATCAACTACTTGTAGCTCCGGTACTCGATTCAGGGGCTGCTTTCCGGAATCTATATCTGCCTGAAGGCGAATGGTATGATTATTTCACCGGGAAGAGATACTCCGGTAAGCAATGGATCGAAATGCCCGTTACAAGAAACACGATTCCCATCTTCGCCAAAGAAGGTGCTTTCATTCCAACAACCCGACCTGTCGGGTCAACCGATTTCTATCGTTCCGACAATTTCACTGTCAGGTATTACCCTATGGGCAATTCTGAATATACGCAATACGAGGATGACGGGCTCAACAATCTGGCGCTGAAAGAAAATGATTATGAACTAATCCATTATAAGGGTTGCACCGGCAAAACTACAACAACCATTTCCATCACCCGCGAAGGAAGCTGGAAAGGGATGCCAGAGACCCGTGCAATGACGCTCGAGATTAAAGCAGAATCGGCTCCTGAGTTGGTTCAACTGAATCAGGTTCCCCTGAAATCAGGTAAAAGAAAAAAGAATGGCTTTTCGTATGAAGATGGCTTCGTGAAGGTGCGATTTGAATGGAATGGTACTCCTATGACGATCGTGGTGAATTAGTTTTCAGGAATAGGCCGGAACTGGCCGCGATGATGCTGACTGGAGGGGCGAAAGGAAGAACTATAGCTCCCAAAATCTCCAAATCGTTACTGCTTACCTTAAACCCGTTAATCAAAAACAGCCGACCCGTTAAGAATCAGCTGTTTTTTTATGGTTGTAATTCTCTATTATCTGATATGTGTTACCTGGGCGGCGCGTGTTGTCTGCCCCTGCCTGACAACCAGCACTGAGTTGCCGGCAGGAAGGAAGGTGATTCGAACCTTCATCTGCTTTTCTACGTTCCGCTGCTCTGAACCCAGTAGTGCTCCATCCGTCGAATACCATTCAAGGGTAACCCGGCCTGTCGGGAACGGGCATTCTATGGTGATGCAGTCGGTGGCAGGATTGGGAAACACCAGCAGTTGATCGGCTATCGCCGGTTTGTTGACAACCCCGGTGGTCTCGGCTACGATCACATAGTTTTCGCGGGTAATCGATCTGCTCAGTCCGTCTTTCCAAACGGTGAGCTTCACGGGGTAAATTCCCTTTTCGGGATATACAATTCGCGGATTCTGTTCGGTGGAGACCGAAGGCGTCCCCCCTGCAAATTCCCACTGCCATGTAGCGATGTCGCTGAACGAATCGTCTTTGAAGCGAACCGTGTCGCTGAGCCCTACCCGTCGGTTCAACGCGTGAAACAATGGCTTGATCCCCGATGTATCGAGGCCCAGAAAAGAACAATACGAACTTATCAACTTTCGCATGGTGAGGGGGTACACCGGCGTCATGTTGCCAAGCTCGGCCATACTGCCAATTATCTTGTAAAGGGTATCCTTGGTATAGACAATTGTTTTGGGAACCGGCATATCCGACTCGAAAAGCGGCTTGCTGTTTCCCAGCATACCGAGCGTGTATGTCGAGACAGTATTGCCGGCCGTCATTCGGATGCGCTTGCCGGACATGAAGTTATCGGGCAAACCCGCCAGACTGTCGTAGCGGCTGACAGGGGTGGTGACGGCAGTGTATTTCAGGCATTTATTCAGAATCGATTTGATACCATATCGCCAGTAATTGAATCCTTCCAGGTATAAGTTTTTGCCCGTGCTGAGGTAGCCGGCATAACGCCCCCCCTCTTCTGCGCCCAGGTTATAAGAGTTGGACTGACTGCCCAGCAACAGGAATATGGCTGTTGCCTTGTAATCGACCACGGCCGACTTAACCGTCCGGGTGGGTATTCTCATCAAGTTAAAGTATTTTTCAAGCGTATCGGCTGTATTTGATTGCACAGCAGCATCGGCTATCAGCACCACCGTTTCGCCAACGGTCAGCGTGATGAGGAAGCGTTGTTTGTATCCCGTGGTATCGGCTATGTAAACGGTCAGAATATGCTCTGAACCCTCTTCTGTCGCGCGGCTGCTATTCACCGTGAAGGCATGCTTCATGTATTGCCCGGGGTTCATGATTACCGGATCTGTATAGGCAGTATCGGAGACTACCAGCATGGCATCTGAAGAGATAAGTTTCATACGCAAATGGTCGAGACTGATATCCGATACATTGGCCAGGGTGATTTCCACATCGGCCGTTTCTCCCGGATCGAGACGATTGTTGTGTCCATCGTCAACCCTGTAGCCAATGAGGTTGATTTCAGGACGCGTGATCGTTACCGGGATATACAGGGTCTGGTTCAGTCCTGCTCCTTTCAGGTTTACCGTGAAGGAGACCACCTCCTTGTTCCCGAGCCGGTTGTCGATGCTGAACTTAATCAGGTCGTTGAGTGCAGTGGTCTGCCCGACTGCCAGCAAAGGGAGAGAAGCTGTTCCGGTTATCATGGCTATACCCGGATGCGTCGTGGCGACCGTGACGTTTACATCTTCAAACGACCCGGCTGAATGGTTCTCAAAATTAAGCTGAAGTTTATAGGTAGTATTTGAGTTTTCATCGGCCGTTACAGAAGCAGCTCCCGAAACCATGCTGAAAATGCCGAACTGTTTTTCGGCATACTGACCCGCGGCATCGGTAACCCTGATGTGGAGGTTGTAAGACATCGTGTCGGTAACGGGATTAAACGATAGCAGGCCATCGTCATCGAGGGTAAAGCCGGCGGCGGGTTGCAGCGGCTCAAAGATCAGGCAGTGATTGGATTGGGTGTTTGTCTGGTCATAGCTCCATAGCTGATAATTTTGCTGGTCACCTGCCGAGATGCCGGTATATACCATACCGGGATTGGCTCCTGTGAAGGGGGGGCGGTAGATCTCGATGCGACCCCGGGGAAACAGCTTCACCGCCGGTATGATGGTATCACCCGTCAGCCCTGAGACGATGTGCCATTGGATGAGGACAAAATCATCGCGGACTTCCGCCATAATCTGATCTCCCTGAGGCCGGTAATAGGATCCGCTCATCGAATATCCTCCAACGATACAGAAGCGGTCTTTCAGGTAGGCCTGTGCATCACGGATGTAGGAATAGGGATACGACACGCTGTCGAAGTTGATGGTCCCGTTATCACCGATATACAGTTTTGAAAACTTCCGGCCATAGAACTGAAACTCAAACGGCAGATCAAGCGAGGCGAGCCGGGATCTGGTGTTATCAATCTGTAATGGCCATACATTTCCCGGAGTATAAGTTGAATCCGTTTCAAAATGCTGGTATTTGGAGACGAAATTATACCTGTAGGGAGGTCTGCCGCCGGTAGCCTCCAACTGAACAGAATAGGGCGTATCGTTTGAAAAGGGTGGGAGCTGGCTGGTGGTAAAGAATGGATTGGCGGGTTGTGCAGCGTTGACGATAACCGAAACAAGCGATCGTTCAAGATTATCGATCACCACATCGGTGGCGGGGCTGATATATTCAACACCATCCGAAAACACCGAAAAACTGTGGATTGTTCCCCGGGCTTGCCCGTCGGACAGATCATGCTGATCGGCGATTAAAAACACCTTGAAGGGCTGCCCTGACGTAACCTCCGATAGCAGGGGGGTAAGATCCAGTCCGGCTTCAAGCTGCTCGCCGTTCGCGATGGAATCATTGCCCGAGAGCAGATGAGCCTGCCCCAGGTAATTGAAGATCTGATACTCCCTGATGATTTGCGGATAGGCTCGAGCTGTATCCAGACTGAGCCCCATTTTCAGGCTGAGCCTGTTACGAATATTATGACTGATCTTGAATTTGGCCGTCAACCGGGGTTCGTAGTTCTCTTTTACAGTGACGGCATAGGCGCATTCATTTTGTGCCCCCCAGTTCTCTATCCCTTGAGCAAAGGCGCTGTAGAGCAGGAAGAAAGTACCGCTATCACCCCACTCCTCCCCGTAGCTGTTTACCACCTTGTAACCCCCGATCTCCCAGTCGCCCAGGTCAACCCGGCCATCGCCGTTGATGTCAATGTTGTTGGTAAACCTTCCGTCACTGTTCACATCGTATCTGATCGAATCCTGATAACCCACGATGGTCATTCCGTGCGAAGGAGTGGTAATGATTCGTGGCATCACTTTGGAACCGGCAAAGGGTGATTCAGGGGGTAAAAACTGATCGGAGTATGGCGGGTGGGCACTGAATACTGCCACACCACCCCATTCCGAGCCATCCAGATGGTTATAGAGCCACTGGCGCATCAGGTTTAGCCCTTCAACTGTGTTGACCGGGATGCTGTACACCTTATCGATCCGGTTGTGCATGGAATGGAGGTACTTCTCATAACCGTTCATCCAGTATAGACCTCCAACCATGTGATCTTCTCCGAAATCTGTAACGGAAGGGTTGCCGGCATCCCTGATCAACTGGTAACTATGAAGAAAACTTACCCCGTCCTGCGATTCACCGTCGTAAAAATTGTAGGTAAAGTTGGCAGACATCTGATGATCAGGCGTGTTGGCCGTATCATGCCGGGCATGGTTAACGGCATAGGTAAAGGCATGATACACACCCGATGCCTGCTGACAGTTGGGAAACCAGAGTTGTGAATAAATGGGCGGAAACCAGGGGGCAACAGAATTATCAACACCCTCAGGCAGCGCTCTGCCTTTCAGGGTTTCAGGCAACGAGAGCGGAACGATATCATTAACAGCTTGCCCGGCAACCTGTTGCGCGAAAAACACGACACCAGAGAGTACGCCCACGAGCAGAGACAGAAAAAATTTCTTCATAGAAATAAATTTGGCCGAAAATTAAGAAATATTTGTTTGTCATTTGCCAGACGCTGAAACGAAACAATTGGTTGGTGCACAGTAGAAATTTGGTGAATGATTATTATTTTGGATTTATCTGTCCATTCCCTGTGGTTAATAAAAATAACGACCGTGGTTTTAATTATCCGGTTGATGGTTTGCTGACGGGGTTATACTTGCGCTACCACAACCCGGCAGAAACGTCCTGCCCTGCATGTCTGATGCTGGTATTTCTTGATCAATACCAATAGAAAAACTCCGTTATCTTTCTTGCTTCTTCGTTGACGCATAAAAAAAACTTCGCTACGCCGGTACAGGCCCGCCGGAGTATTCATGACTGAGGTTCAGCGATAGAGTCGGCAGGTAATGCGTTTGCTGAGGCATTGTAGCTGTGTGTAGTCTAGCCGCCGGGAGTAGCCGTGGCAGATCCCGTTGTCAAAGTCGGTGGTGCAGTGCATCAGAGGCGCCTGATCAGCGTGTATGGGCGTTTCCAATAGCCGACAGCTGACAGAGGACTTGCTTTAATTATAGCCCTGTATCGCGCGTTTGGAGGAGGGTTACATTGTCCTTTCAGAAATAAAAAAAGAAGCCCTGTACAGGGCTTCCTTTTTCACCTGATGTGAAAGGCCATCCATAATTTCAGAAATGTTATCTGGTGGCCTTTATAATTTTTTTGTTGACGACATTATTAGCCGCATCGAATACCCGCAGCATGTACACGCCATCATTTAATCCCGACAGATCGAGATTATTGAGATCCGAATCGAACGCTCTTACTTTCTGTCCGGAAAGATTATACAGTTCTGCCCTTTTCAGCGTTTCGCCTGAATCATGATTAACCGAGATATAGTCCCCGGCCGGATTGGGATAAATGGATATCCCTTTATTTACGATAGGATCCTGTACGGATACAAAGGCACTGCAATCGGCAGTCAATTCATACAGGCCTTCGAGATTGATCATCTGGAACCATTCAAAGTTATCACCTCCCATAACAACGGATTCACCAACAACACCGGCCCCGGTTTCAAAATGTGCAGTACTGGCCCAGGCGTTGGCATCAGCGATAACGCCCATCCAATAACGGCCCTGAACAAGGTTGCCTTTTAAAACGATGGGCTCGGGCAGTGTAATGGTGAGATTACGGACGTAGAACTGATGCATGGGTTCATAACCTACCACTATAAAGGTGTCAATTTCGGTGGCTGTAACATCAAACAATATATCACCGGGAATTTCCTGTGGAATTTCCCCGGGATCTTCGGGATTGGTCAAGGTATCGTTATAAAAACGGAAATGGACGTAAGTAGGCGGGATCTTGCTTGAAAGGGTTACTTTTATACCGGTAATGGTCATCTGAATATCTGATGCTATCGGAATATCAACGGCGGCTTTTTGTCCCGAGTTGCCGGTTATAAACAGACCATTCTGTTCTTCCGTGTCGTTTATCACGACAACATTACATGAATCCTGCCCCGGCATCATCACGGAGGCATGGCCCGATGCATTGCATCCAAGCATGAATAAGGCAATAAGGCGTAAAATGTTTTTCATTGTCTGGTAAATTTTAATGGATCGTTTGTTAAAATGAATGTTTGTTTTCATCCACAAATAACGTGATGGCAATACATCCTGCCAAATATTCCGGTAGGACAAATAGTAGGACTATTCATTAAACTTACCGGTTAATATTTTTAAAGGTTTGTAAATTAGTGCAAAACAAGCAAAATAAAAACGACATGCTAAATCAGTGGTAGGACTTTTTCGCCCGACAAGCAACCAGTCTCCTGATCGGCGAACGAAAGCTTAAAGGGCATTCAGGAAGGCGCTGATATCTCCGTTAACGGGCAATTGCAGCCTCTTTCGCATTCGCTGCCGCCCTTTATTTACTGCTGCCAGGGTGATGTTCATAACCTGCGCGATTTCATTCGACGAAAGTCCTACAAATAGATAGGCGCAAAGTTTTTGTTCATTCAGGGTAAGATCGGGAACCGCTTTTATCAGTCGTTCAAGGAATCCTGTATGCGATTCTTCCAACGAAATTTTAAACTTTTTCCAGTTTAAGTCTTTATCAAGGTTGCTATTAATCACTTTGATAAGTTCAGTGATATCATTTGCCGGCTTTTCAGTGGCTTGCCTTTGTATATTTACCAGTTCCTTTTTAATTTGACCCAGTATCTCATTTTTGTTGATGAAATTTGCTGTAAGTGTGGTGAGCTCCCTGTTTTTAAGCATGACGCTGGTGTTCAGATTGCTGAGCTCCAACGCGCGGATTTCCTCCTCCGATTTATACTTCTGTACCAGATACAATTGGCGCATTTCTTCTTCACGCTTTTCAATTTCGAGTAACCGGTAGTCATTTGCGCGTTTTGCAATTTCGAGCTCGAATAGTTCCTTTGTTTTTCGCATCGAGAGCACTTTCATCCTTAACAAAATAAACAGCAATATCAATACGATCGAAATAGCAATGATGGCAAAGACAAGGAAATGGTTATTGGTTCTTTGCTGGTTTTTCTCCTGCCTGAGTATCTGATTTTCCTGGTCTTTATGCCTTAATTCATAGCGTCCCTGCATCTCCGATAATTGCCTGCTTACAGATTGATTATACAGGCTGTCGGAAAAGATGAGTGCCTTTGCCCATTGTGCCGAAGCTTCCTTATAGCGGCCCTGTCTCTCGTAAATTACAGCCAATTGTTTGAAAGCTTGCACCTCTACAACCAAATACCGACCCTCCGCGGCTATTTCTAACGCCTTGATAACGTATGCTTCAGCATCCTGAATCTGATCTATCTTCAGATAAACCTCCGCCATGCTACTATAGGTGGTGGCAATCCCTTCCCTGTTGCCCGTTTCGTATTTAAGCGCGATTGATTTTTTAAAATTATCGAGGGCCTGCCCGTACTCATTTAAATCGAAGTGGATAATGGCCACATTATGATAGATGGCGGCCATGCCCCCGATGTTTCCTACTGCCTGCTGATATTTGAGAGCCTTGGTGTAATAACCGAGCGACTTTTCTTTATTTCCCCTGACATCCTCTACAACCCCCAGGTTGTTGTATATCGATCCAAGAGCTTTCACAGCTTTTCGACTGAAAGATTCATTCAACGCCCTGTTTAAATTTATCCCTGCTTCATCAAATTTCTTGAGGCGCATGAACAGGCAGCCGAGATTCAGGTAGGTGTTCACGATTCCCTGATCATCTTTTGCCAGCGAGTAAACCCGGAATGCCTCGTGATAATATTTCAGCGCCGAATCGCTGATCCCTGCTCCCTCGTAAGCTATACCCAGCACACTGTAAAGTTTCCCCAGGTCGCCGGGATTCTTGTCCCGGGGTTTTATGCTCAGGGCTTTCCGGAGAATGCTGATGGATGTGTCGTAACTGCCCAGGTTGCTCCAGGCAAGCCCTTCCTGCGTCAGACTTCGCATCATCAGCGTGGTATTGTTCATTCCTGCCGCCTCAAGATATGCTTCCTTGGCATAGGCTAATGCCTCACGGCCATCTGAATACATGTAAAATTCGGCTAATGCTGATTGTGTCCTGACATGCTCCTCCCCTTTGACTTTGCTTAACTGCCTTCGCAATGAGTCTGCCGTTGACGGCGCATTGGCAAATGATGTAAACGAAATACAGATCAGCAGTGTAATGATGACGGCACGTAACCGCTTCCCGGTCATAGCCGATGAAGCCTGTAGTTGCTTTATAATCGACAGGATGCACATCACCAGGTTCTTCATTGAAAAAATGGACTTTAACGATTCACGTAACAGGGTTCAACAAGCATGAAATTCCGGGTTTAAATATGAAATAAATCCCTGATCAGAGACAACAGGTGATTATAGCTAACCAGCCGCGTAACAGGGCAGTAATAACCATGGCAGGTCGTCTGCCGGTTGTCGGAACACGGCCCTCAAAGACTCGCCACGATTTCAATCCTATGGCATCAGCGCTTTGATAACAACGCGTTTGTCAATCCTTCGCGAAACCACGAAGGTTTCCGTTATTGGTAGTTTCGTATAATCGCAGAGCCAAAGGTAAAATATTTTTCAGGTAAGTAGTGTAACGCAGGTACTGTGGGCTCTTCCCACGTCGGGTGCCCGGATAATTGAAAAGCTTTAGCTTATTTGTAGCCAACTCCTGTTCTGTTGCGGTCGATCATCTTGCTGTACTTTCTTTTCCCTGCGGGCGAAAAGAAAGTACCAAAGAAAGCGCCCTCTTAGTCCGCTGCTCCAGGCAACTTTTAAGGATTATCCGCTACACCGGCGGTGAGAAGTAGTCGGCGTAAGGCTGGACATTTTTGTAGCCAACTCCTGTTCTGTTGCGGTCGATCATCTTGCTGTACTTTCTTTTCCCTGCGGGCGAAAAGAAAGTACCAAAGAAAGCGCCCTCTTAGTTCGCTGCGGATATTTTTACCGGAATTGCTACGAAGTACCACCCAAAGCGCAACCCGGGCCATTCGGGGAGTTGAGATGATACACCAGTCTGGTGTCTTCCTCCCTCATTCGCGGATTGCTTTGCGTCACCCTGACCTTGAAAGGTGATACCTTTATGGTACTTCCTGAATTCCTGGCAAAAATCTCCGATGCTCCCTGCGACTTCTGAGGATTGACTTTGCACGGACGGTGAGAAGTAGTGGCGGTGGTACTCTTCTACATAGCCGGCGGGAGGCTTAGGCTGTTAGCATTTACATATCCTGAAGGCATAGTCTTGAAAAGTTACATTTCTCTACTTTCCATAAAAAAGGTAACCAGCCCCCGCGCTATTTTTGTTTAATATGGGTATGCTTTTAAAAGAATATACAGCATATACCAGCCAAAAATCAAGCGAAGATAAACCATAACCGTAGGTCTAACCGTTAAAAAGGGCACATTTTATCAGCCTAATAAAAGCCGGAATGCATTGCATCCGGCTTTTCCGATATTCTCTGATAATGATTGGGATTTAAGAGCCGGGGACGATACAACTGCAGTAGCTTGCTATGGCACGCCACGGGGGCGAATCTTCAACAAACGCTAAAAAATCACCTCAAATAGTTACCAAAGAGGGTGTACACCCCCCAATACCCGGGCTTGTAAATTTTCCACCCGGCTTTGGATGCAGGTTAACATACTATAATGATTCCATGATAAATAAACGTTGAGGGCGAGCGGCACTAAAATATACTTTGGTAGTTGCCCTGACGCCCTCCGTTAACCTACGCCCGATATAACCATTCCTCGCCTCTTGTCCTCCTGTGGCACGAATACAGCTTATCGATTAAAACGATCACTCACCGGATGAAAATGAACGCTTATTAGATAAAATGACCAGAGTGTAGAAATTGGTAATTCTGAGCTTATCTTTGTAAAACGAAAAGGGGCGACTCTACAGCCGTCGCCCTGCAGCCTCACAGCAGTGGAATCTTATATTCCTTACAGAGTATTATACAACCAGTTATAGTTTTAAAAATCAACATTATGAAAAACAAATCTACAGAACTCTTGATGATGTCATTGGCGCTAATATCTTTTGCTTGGTTTATCCGTGAATAGAGTTTCCCACAGTATAACAAATTAATCATATTACTGTTATACAGACACATATCATGATTAACATTAATAAAGCAGGGGCAATGACTAGAATCTTTTTTCAAAAGCTTGCAATATCGTTGTTGTTGTTCCAGACAAACTAGGGATATAGTTTTTCAAATTAACACAACCAAATTTATTACAATTAACATGAAAATCAGAATTTTAGTTTTTGCAGTGGTTACTTTGACAACAGCATTTGTTCTGACCAA
>MEOA01000019.1 GCA_001768515.1 Bacteroidetes bacterium GWE2_42_24
TGACAGACATAAATTTCTTTCTCTTCAGGCTTACTAAACTGTATGCTTAATATTACTCGCCCCCAGGTTTTGGTTGTGATCCATCAGTACTCATTTTCTAACGAATGTTTCAATACTTTGCTTTAGAGATGGCCTGTCGGTTGACGAAAACAAGACCCTGCACGTATGATTCTCCAACAGACTGAATATCTTTTCCAGATCACGAAACAATCCTTTATCACATATAACGTCAACATCATCAACAATGAAAATTCCGAATTGGCTGGCGGAGGTGTTACCAACACGAAGGTGAACCAATAACCTGTCAGGTGTTGTTACAATGATATTCGGCTCCTGTCGCAACCGCTCAGTACGATTTTTAAACAAGCGGGCATCGCTGGTCGGGTATAGCGGCAAGACCTTCAGCGGGTCATAAGAAGGCATCACGGCTAATGATGAGATGATTCGCTTCACTTCTCTTTCAGATTCTACCGCCATCACCATACACGAAGCGATGCTGCCTCCAGCCTTGCTCATCGTCCAGGCTGCCGCCAGCAGGGCCGCGGTTGTTTTTCCATGTCCTGAAGGGCAAACCACCACTAAATCATGTGCTTTTGCAATCGCGTTGAGAACATCATACTGAACGCTCCTCAAACCAACGATCCCGATAGCAGTCATCGCCTCCTGAAAATCAGTCCATAAGTCAGCTACAGGTTGATTGAATTGAAGAGTCATAGCGGTATTCAGGCAGAACCGACAGGGTGGCTATTTTTTTCATACAACAAAGAGAGACCATCAGCGATAAGCTTTGCCAGTGAAGGCTTCTCAATGGCAAGACTATTCAGTACCTTAAGTATTTCAGCCTGCACTTCATATGCTACATCGGCTACCAAGGCTGTTTCAAGCAAACCCACTGAGCACAACCAATCATCAGGGAAGCTGGTTTTAAGTGATCGCCAAAGGTCAGAAACCAATTCTTCGGTAGCTTTACCGCTCCGCAAAGTACGCATGCCTTCATAGATAGCATGGAGTTGTCTGGCTTCGGCAGTATATTGAATTTTATGAGTCTTCTCGGCAGGAACCGGGAAACTGAATTCATAAGCCTCCGGATCTGCCGGACCAGGAAAGGCGGAAACAATCAGATTACCGATAGCCATGTCATACATTCCCCAATCGGGATGAAAGAGTGTCTGTTCCTGATAAGTTACAAGGCAATCCGAGAAGGTGATCATCTGAAGTTTGCCATCATGATGAAGGATCCGTTCCACCTTGCCCTTTACAAAAATACCTGATTCAAATTCAATGGCAACTTGCTCCCCGGGCTCGGGAATCCTGCCGGAAAAGGGAGCCCCGTTATGCAATCCTGATGATTTTTCATTGATCTTCCATTTTCCGACCGGAGAACCAAACCCCAGGTTATGATACCGTTTAGAATGCCCTTCTAATTCTATTCCTTCAACCGACAGGCTCGTTGGCCCGGTTGTCCTGACGTAGACAGGCTGACCATCATGCCCTATCACACTGGTGAATATACCCGACACCTGCACTCCGCCTGCCCATTCGCATGTAGCTACATTTTCGGAGGCAATGGCCATTTCCACACCATAGAGCCCTCCCCTTCGCCAGGCCATCGTATCGGCAAATATCTCCAACACCTCAGTCAGGGTTGCGAAATCAGGGGTAACATACAATTGAGGCTGCGGCTCAGTAATATCGAATCCCTGCCAGGCAGCTGCAATGGAATAGGGAATCTTTTTGACCGTGGGCTGCAGACAGTAAAAACTTTCGGCGATTGAAGACAGCAGCCCTGCTCCATATATCTTTGGGCAATCAATGGCTCCAATGAGTCCGTATTCTACCGTCCACCAGTGAAGGTTTCGGAGCAGCGCCAGTTCTGATGCAGGATTACCTGCCTTTGCAAGCTTATCCATCTGTTCATTTGCCAGCCTGACTTGTTCAGGGTCAGAATAAGGATCTGCTTTCAGAATAGAGAGGTGCCTGATGGCTTCATAAATCCGGTTGTCGTTAACCGATGGAAAAGCCTTTCGCCCAATTTCTCCGAACCGCTTGAGGTAAGCAGCATATTCAGGATCGGCGATAATGGGCGCATGACCTGCTGCCTCATGAATGATGTCAGGGGCAGGCGTATAGCCAATCTGTCCGACCGGGCGAATATCGGCAGCAATAACCAGCACATTATAAGCCTGAAATTCCATAAAGGCAGATGGAGGAATAAAACCATCCACAGCTACTGCAGCCCAGCCAATTTCCTTCAGAATACGGTTCATGCCATACATATGAGGAATTTCGTTGATACTGATACCAGTTTTGCGAAGACCTTCGAGATAGCTTCCATGTGATTTTCCATCCAGAAAGTGAATATTCTGCCGCATGACATACCTCCACAGTTCATGATCCTGCGCAGTATATTCATGGTAAGGTTGTTCAACTACCAGGCTTAGCAGATGCTTCGGCAGCTTATGGAGTATTTCATTCATTTCCATAACAATGGTCAGATTTTGGTTTTAACACTATGGACTTATCATCAGCACAGTCAATGCACCGGGCAGGTCACCATCGTCAATTTTTAATCTTGCAAGTTTTTGAAGTGCTAAAGCACGTTCATCAGTCGTATCATTCTGTTTGAAGATGGCCACTACAGCATCTGAGAGTTGTGCTTCAGCCACCGCTGATTCTGAAGGCAGCGTTTTCAGATTACCTAATCGGCCGAGGTCATTACCTGTCAATATGTGGCTAAGCCTGACAAGCTCAGGGAGGCTGTCGATTCCAATACCGGGAGTGCTGAGAGGTTTTTCAACGGAGAAGACGGCATTACCCGAAGCCCTGCAATAAAAATCACCGCCAAGCCGGCCAACAAGATCAATTTTATGGGGGTCGATGTTTCCGTTTGAATCGAGTATGGATTCATCGATATGAATGGCCACAATCCTGCAGATCACAAGGTTTCCGGCTGCAGCCTGATCGCCGGTTTCAATAATCTGCAACACCCTGCATTCAAACTGAACAGGAGATTCAGCAACACGTAAAGGTTTCACCAACTCTGAAGGTTCCATTGTAAAACCTGCCTTCTCAAACTCATTGACTCCTTTCGGAAAATCAGAGCTTGCCAGGCTAATCTGCTGCACCATACCATAGGTTACTACATTAATAACTACCTCGTCGACCAGTTTCAGATTTTCATAGGTATGTTTGGTGGTATTATCACGCCCCTTTCGGGCAGGTGAGAAGATCAGAATGGGAGGATTTGATCCAAAGGCATTGAAGAAGCTGAAAGGCGAAAGATTTGGATTTCCGTCAGGATCAACAGTACTGGCAAGAGCAATCGGACGGGGTCCCACAGCTCCTGTAAGGATGTGTGCCATCTCAGGAATGGAAAGGTCGCCGGGACGCAGGTGAAGCCTTTTCATATTGTATTTCATTTGACAGGCAAAATCTTTGTAATCGCTTCACCGAAACCAATACGAACACCATCCTTCATGGCATAGCCTCTCAGAATGATGGTATCGTTGTCGTTTATAAAAGTGCGTTCAGTTCCATCAGTCATCTTCAACGGTTTTGTCCCTTTCCAGGCGAGTTCAAGCAATGAACCATAAGAACCGGGTACTGGTCCGCTAATGGTACCTGAACCATACAGGTCACCAACGTTAATATTACACCCGTTGACAGTCTGGTGGGCAAGTTGCTGTGCCATGTTCCAGTACATATACCGAAAATTGGAACGGCTGATGGTGGTCTCCTCTGACTGATCGGGCTTAAGTGCTACCTCAAGGTTGATATCATAGCTTTTCCTTCCGGCAAAGCGAAGATATGGTAATGGCATCGGTTCCTGCACTGGCCCGTCTGTCCTGAAGGGCTCCAGTGCATCGAGGGTAACGATCCATGGAGAGACAACAGAACCGAAATTTTTAGCCAGAAAAGGCCCCAAAGGAACATATTCCCAACGCTGAATGTCGCGTGCCGACAGGTCGTTGAACAACACCAGTCCAAAAATATGATCTTCAGCCTCATCAATAGTTATCGAGTCACCAAGACTGGTCTGCTTTCCGGTGACAAAAGCCATCTCCAATTCAAAATCAACCTGCCGGCTGGGGCCAAATACAGGGAATTCATCCTGATCGGTTTTGGTCTGCCCCTTAGGGCGGTGGATAGCTGTTCCGGACACCACGATTGAAGAACTCCGTCCGTGATAGCCCACCGGAATATGCCGCCAGTTAGGTAAAAGTGGATTGGCAGCATCACGAAACATAATCCCTACATTCGTAGCATGCTCAAGACTGGAATAAAAATCGGTATAGTCGCCAATCATAACCGGCAGCAACATTTCTACATCCCATGCATCTAACAACGCCTCACGTCTGAGAAGTATGTTGTCGCGCAGGGATGGATTGTCGTGTCTGAACAACCAGCTCAGGCGGTTTCTGACTGCCCGCCAGACAGGCTGACCCAACGCCATGAAGTCGTTAAGCACCGGCCTGTGAAAGACTTCAGGGTCAGCCCCTGTATCTTTCAGGTAATGATTCCTTGCCAAACTACACAGGTCGATGACTGTATCACCAATACGGGTAGCAACCACTGCACCAAATTCAGGATGACGAAACACCCCGAATGGAATATTCTGAATCGGGAAATCGCTGTGGTCTGGTGTTTCAATCCATGACTTTAAAGAACAATCGTTGGCCTCAATTATTACTGACATTTGTATTATTTTATAATGTACCTCTGCTTTGCTGTTCCAGTTCTATAGCTTCGAATAAGGCCCTGAAATTCCCCTTACCAAAGGACCTGGCTCCTTTACGCTGGATGATCTCATAAAACAGGGTGGGACGGTCTTCAACGGGCTTGGTAAAAATCTGCAGCAGGTACCCTTCATCGTCGCGGTCAACCAGAATGCCTAAGTCGCTAAGAGGTTTCAGCTCCTCATCTATCGATCCGACACGATCAGGTACTGTATCGTAATAGGCAGCAGGAACCTTTAAGAACTCAACGCCCCTGCTCTTTAGGGCTGTAACAGTTTCAATGATATTATCGGTTGCTAAAGCCGCATGCTGGACTCCAGGTGACCTGTAAAAGTCGAGATACTCTTCGATCTGTGATTTCTTTTTTCCTTCGGCCGGTTCATTCAGCGGGAATTTTATCTTCAGGTTACTGTTAGCCATCACTTTACTCATCAATGCGGTGTATTCTGTCGAGATGTCTTTGTCGTCAAACGACACAAGCTGTGTAAACCCCATCACCCGGGAATAAAATTCAGACCACACATTCATCTCATTCCAGCCTACATTGCCCACCATGTGATCAACGTATTTCAATCCAACAGAAGCAGGTTTGTACACGGGATCCCATTTAATGTATCCGGGCATAAATACACCATGGTAATTTTTACGTTCGACAAATAGATGTACTGTTTCGCCATAAGTATAGATGCCGGCAGTAATTACTACCCCATTCTGATCCTCATGAACCATTGGTTCCTGATACACTTTGGCGCCTCGTTTTGTGGTCTCTTCAAACGATTTTCGTGCATCATCCACCCAAAGGGCAATAACTTTAACACCATCGCCATGAAGCTTACAATGCGTTGCCACAGCAGATTCAGGAACAAGGGCAGAAGTAAAGACAAAAGTAATTTTGCCTTGTTTTAACACGTACGAAGCCTTGTCTTTTAATCCTGTTTCGAGTCCTGCATAGGCCAATGGCTGAAAGCCAAATGCTGTCTGGTAATAATGAGCTGCCTGTTTGGCATTCCCCACGTAGAATTCAACATAATCGGTACCATTGATTGGCAGAAAGTCTGCACCTGTTTCTTTTATATTCATTTCACTTATTTACAATTTTAATATTCATTGAATTTCTTTTTAAGGGTGTTAACACGTGCTGATATCCGTCAGTATTAAAACATCCTTCTTAAATTATGGATTTAAAGTATTTAATCTTCATGTTTTCAGGCCTATTGAAGCCAGGATCGGTAATAATCGGGGTTTTCAAGAGCCAGCGCCTGCCGGGTAATCTTTAAAGGGCTGAAGGTATCGACCATGACAGCAAGTTCCTTTGTCTCTATAGCCCCTATGCTTCGCTCCACAGCCCCGGGAGCAGGCCCATGGGGTATGCCTGTCGGGTGCAGTGTAATCATCCCCTTGCGGATGTTGTTGCGACTCATAAAGTCACCGTCCACATAATAGAGAACTTCATCCGAATCAACATTACTGTGGTTGTAAGGGGCAGGAATGCTATCAGGATGATAATCATACAACCGGGGGACGAAAGCACACATGACAAATGCGGGAGTCTCGAAGGTCTGATGAACGGGAGGCGGTTGATGTACACGACCAGTAATGGGCTCAAAATCATAAATAGAAAACGCAAACGGATAATGGTAACCATCCCAGCCAATCAGGTCAAAAGGATGCGTGGCAAAATGATAGGGCCAGATGGTATCATTGCGTTTGATTTTCACCAGAAAGTCACCTTTTTCATCGTTGGTAACCAGATGCCGGGGTTTGCGGATATCTCTTTCACAGAAAGGGGCATGTTCAAGCAATTGTCCGGCCTTGTTCAGGTATCGTCCGGGAAACCGAAGTGGAGTATTCGACTCTATAATAAACAACCTGTTGTCCTCACTATCAAACTGAATCTGGTAGGTTATACCCCGGGGAATCAGCAGATGATCTCCATAACCAAAGGGCAGGTCACCGTACATCGTCCTGAGAATTCCCTGCCCCCGATGGACAAACAGCATTTCATCAGCTCCTGAATTTTTGTAAAAATAACTGGTCATCGATTTACGCGGAGCTGCCAGACTGATGTACAGGTCATTATTAATCAGAACTGGAATACGGCTATCAAGGAAGTCGTCAACCGGGGGGACTTCAAAACCATTGAAACTCCGGTGCTGCATATTGGGGTCAACAGCCACCTCTGGCGCTACCGAATAGGGTTCATCGATGTGAAGCACCATTGTAGGCGGATAGCAATGATAAACCAAGGAATAGAGATCACTAAAGCCTTCGGTCGAAACCAGTTGCTCTGCATAAAGCGAACCGTCAGGCTTCCGGAAAACAGTGTGGCGCTTACGGGGGATCTGCCCCAACGTATGATAATGTGGCATCGGCTCGATTAGATTTAAGGTTCAGCAACATCTGTCAAAAAATAAGCAGACTTAATCAAGGAGGAAATCTGTTTCCAACTACCATTATAACAAATAAGCATAACATATTGTTCTTTTTATTTAGAAAGATTCAACATAAAGGTCGAAGCATCTTTACAGACTATTGTTTGTCTGTGATTTAAAACAATATGTTGTTTAATAACATAAAGAAAAGTCGTACACTTGGGAAATGCAAAACGCCGGACATAGGCCCGGCGTTTTAAAAATATAAGAGAAGGAAAATTTACTGAATGATCAGCTTCCAACCACTTGTCATACCATCTGTTTCAATTCTGAGGAAGTATGAGCCCTGGGGCAATCCTGTCAGATCGAACGGATAACTTACAAGTCCTTCGCAAGTCTCGGTAAGCAATATTTTTCCATTGACATCGAGAATCGTTATCACCATTGCTTCATCATGCTTCGTATCAAGGTTGATGGTAAACCTACCGGAAGTCGGATTTGGATACAGGCTCAATCCGAGGCTCTCGGGTTCGACGATAGCCACGAAGGCATCCTGAATCAACTGAACGGTAACCGGAGCCAAACCTACACCCGTAACTGTGATGTTGGCAGTACGAATTACATTTTGCGTGTTCTCTGTGTATTGGGCAAAAAGAGTTCCATTACCTGACCCAGCCGGAGTAACAGTACACCAAACGGCATCGCTTACTATTGTCCAGTTGGTATTGGAAGCAATATCAAACTGTGTCGAACCGGCCTGCCATGTAACATTCTGAACATTTGGCTGAACGGTCAGAAAAGCTTCAGAACCAGACTGAGTAACCGTAACGACTACCTGACTTACTCCACTGCCAAAAACTGTTATCTCGGCAACGCGTGGATCAAGAGAGGTATTTTCTGAATAGTCGGCAGTGATGGTTCCATCACCTGAGCCGCCCGTTGTCACGGTACACCAGGCAGCGTTGCAGGTGGTAGTCCATGATATATTTGAAACTACATCAAACAAGGCACTCCCGGCAGGAGCAGAAACGTTTTGATTTGAAGGAGTCACATTTAAAACAGGTGTCTGGCCGCCCTGTGTCACTGTCACTGTTATCGGGGTAATGCCGGCCACTGTAACGGTAATGCTTGCCACACGCGCATCAGTTGAAGTATTCTCGGTATAGTCAGCAGTAATGGTTCCATTCCCGGTGCCTGAACTTGTAATGCTGCACCAGGCTGCACTGCTTTCCGCAGTCCATGAAGAATTAGAGGAAACGCTGAAACTGGTTGAGCCTGCCGCTGCTGTTACATTCTGATTGGATGGAGTCACAGCCAGTGTAGCATTGGCTGCAGACTGGGTTACGGTAACAGCAACAGGCGTTAACCCTGCAGAAGATACCGTAATGGTAGCGATACGCTGTGAGGTATTCGGGTTTTCGGTAAAGTTGGCTTGTAGTGCACCACTACCCGTGCCAGAAGCAGTAACTGTACACCAGGAGGCATTGCTCGAAGCAGTCCAACTGGCATTGGTATTCACGCTGAAACTGGTAGCTCCGGCAATGGAGGGCACATTCTGATTAGCAGGGGTAACGCTAAGTGAAGGAACCGCAGCTGCCTGTGTAACTGTTACAACAACAGGCGTTAATCCGGCAACTGTAACGGTTACATTGGCCACCCGTTGTACGGTATTGGTATTCTCCAGATAATTGGCCATAACCGCGCCATTCCCGGTGCCTGAAGGTGTAACAGTACACCATGATTCGCTGCTGACGGCAGTCCAGTCAGCATTAGAAGTAACGTTAAAGCTGGTGGAGCCGGCAGGTGCTGTTACATTTTGATTTAACGGTGAAACTGTGAGTGTTGGTGTTACGCCACTCTGAGTAACTGTAACAATAATTGTAGGTGCGCCTGTTCCGGTGACCGTGATGCTGGCAACCCGTGTGCTTGCAGTTGCATTAGCGTCATAAGCAGCCACAGCGGTGCCATTGCCAGTTCCTGAAGGGGTAACAGTACACCAGGAGGCATTACTCGTGGCCAACCATGAAGTATTGGAAGTTACGGTAAAAGAAGTATTTCCGGCTGGTGAAGTAACATTTTGATTTATTGGAGTAACTGCCAGTGTATTGCTGCTCGTACCAGTAATCTGTACATTATCGATAGCCCAGTAATAAGCATAGGAACCGGTATAGTTCCACTTGAATTTGACCTGACTCTGTCCGGCTACGGCAGCAATCACCTGACTAAAGGAAGTGGGGTTCGATGTTGATGAGGATGTCCATGACTGGATAAGTGTCCAGGTGCTTCCTCCGTTAATACTGTAGTATAGTTTAGCCGATGAACCGGTGTAATGCTTGTAGTAATGCTGGAACTGAAGGGTGACATTTGTAAAAGCAGTAAGATCGAGTGTTGGGGATACCAGATCTGCATTCTGTGAATTGCCGCTGCCATAGGCGTCAGAGTTCAGATAGGCATAGTTCCCACTGAGTGACGGATTGGGGCTCTGTCCGGTGATGGTACCAAAAGCCCATACCTGCCCATTTCCCTGATTATCGACCTGAGACCAGCAGCCCGGAATAGTGGTACTGCTAAAAGTTTCATTAAAGGGAAGTGAATAGATGCCACAAAGGGTTGTAAAAGTCAGTTCCTGTCCATAATATGTTCCGCTTGAATTTGTTGCATAAGCTCTGATATAATAAGTTGTATTAGATGTCAGCCCAGAAATATTGCTGACAAAAACGCCCACACCTGAACCATCGGTTGTATGATTGCCTGAGACCATTGGATTGGTTGAAGTTGACCAGCAAACACCACGTGCCGAAACAGGGGAACCACCATCAGTGATTACATTTCCACCTGTGACGGCAGATATCAGTGTAACTCCTGTCGCTGCCGTTGTTGTAAGAGAAGCGGCCCCAGGGGTAAAGACCAGATCGGCTCCATTAGTTGTGCCATCGCTATTGACTGCCACAACTCGGTAATGGTAGGTGGTTCCCGCTACCAGACCTGACAGGTTGGCGCTGACGCTAACTGCTGCGCTTCCTGAACCGGCAGAAAGCGTCGATGTTGTATTTCCATAGGAAACAGTCGTTCCCCATTGAAAGTAATAGGTTGTAGAGAGTCCGTTCGGATTGACCGATCCATTAAGGGTAGCCGAATTAAGGGTGACAGCAGATGCTGCCAAAGTAGTCGCAATGGGGCTATTACCAATATTGAAGGAGGCGATACGGGTTTTCTTTCCGCCCTGGTAATACTCCTGAGTGTACCAGAATGTCTGGTCGTTTGCGGGATCTATACTCATCAGTGAATAGTCGCCCCAACGCTCAGCTGATGTCTGGGATGAAGTACCGGTGTGGATAATCTCTTCGGGAACATCCATTATTCCATTGCCGGCAGTGTAGCCTGCAGAGCTCTGCCCTGTGTACCGTATTCCGGGGTATACGGTACTACTTGAGATCGAGTAGCCCAGACCAATTTTTCCGCTGCCATTCATTGCAATACTACCCATCCACCTGCTATGAATATCGGGGGCATAGGTACCCTGCTGTCTGATTGTCCAGGTGGTACCTGTTTTCCGCAACTCATACCAGCGGACGCCTGCATGGTCGGTATTGTCAACATCAACTGTATGGCAACATACCAGTGTCTGATATGTTCCGAAGTTTCTGTATTGCGGGACATTCATGATGACCTGGGGAATTGCATCCACCTGCTGCGAAGTACCGGGTTGGGCGATATTAGTCCAATCATTACCAAAATTTGAATCAAAGGGCGAGACATTTAGTTGCTGTACCCTGTTAAAGGTCGAAGCAGAAGTATTGCTCCAGTTCACGGCTAGTTCATAGATCCATAGCTGGTCAGAACCACCGCCAATAGCATCGTCGTTGATAGTTATAAACATTCCAGGCGTCCCGGCTGGCGCAGCAACGCCGTCGTTGTCAACCGGCGGTACACACATAAAGCCATCTATGGTGGTAGGTCTCCATGGATTATTGAATCCAACCATCTGAGGGCTTGCACCACCGGCCAGCATCACCGAACGCTGAAAAACATAGATATCGTTCCCTGAACTATTATTGGTTCCCATATAATAGCCATCCTGCCAGACACCAAATTTCATATAGTCGGGCATATCAGCCACATCAAAAGAGTATTTATTCCAGGTTCCCGTAGGGTCATTGGTCGTAGAAACTGCAACCAACATATAATCATTCGATCCTGAAATAGAGAATTCTGCTGCCAGCCACCTGTCGGCCTGCTCATCATATAGTACAATTGGGTCACCATCATTATAACTAGCACCGGTTACACCACTGAAAAGGGTGTTCATGTTGGTTGGCCCGGCAAGCAGGGCACCGGTCTTACTATAAATAGCGTAAGTGCAATTTACGGTTTGCATATAATGGTTGGGGCCTGCTGTTCCATTGCAGTCGGAGGGAAAATAAGGAGAGCTCTGCCCGGCAATGTTAACAATAGGAGCTTTGGGAGCCGTCCTGGTTCCCATCACCTCCTGTCTCACCGCATCTGGCCCTTTAGGAAGGGCAGTTGCAGCAAAAGGATACTGGCGGTTTCTTATTTTTTTATTGAGCCTCTTTTTAGCAGCTTTAGCTTCATTAGCCTTCATCTCATCGGCTGTCAGCGGAGGAAGGTCACGCAACGCTGGTGTAGTTCCAAGGTAGGTACCTGTCCCTATCAGAGAGGGAGCAATCGATTCATTTTGTCCTCTGGCAAAACCAAGAAAACTTAAAAAGAGAATAGCAAAAACGGTTAAGCGTTGTTTCATAAAGGAAAATTGGCGTAAAATTATTATAAACAGGCAGCAAATATACAGGATATAAGAATGACAGGAAGAGACTGATATTACAAATATAAAAGTTTATCAGTCCTATCCTGTTATTAATAAATAATACTGATTAAAAGTATTATCAGGCTTTAATGATTTCACCTGCCAGAGCAAGCGCTTTATCAATACCACCGGCATCAGAGCCGCCAGCAGTTGCAAAGTTAGGTTGTCCACCTCCTCCGCCTCGGATCTCTTTGGCGAGATTTCGAATAATCTGACCAGCATTAAGGTTACCCTCCTTCACCAGCTCATCAGCTATCATCAGGGTAAGACCGGGTTTTCCGTCGGCTACATAAGCCAGCAGTACAAAGAGCTTTTCGGTGTCCTGTTTAAGCGCAAACACTAAATCGCGGACTGTTGCAGCGTCAGCGTCAACCTTACAGGCCAGAAAATTGATTCCGTTAACGATTCGTACGGCCTTCTTAAGTTCTGACTTTATTGCCAACACCTTCTGCCGACGAAGCTCCTCCAGCTCTTTATTAAGCTTTTGGTTTTCCTCCAACAGATTGTTAACTCCCCTGATTACATCAGCCGGATTCTTTACCAACACTTTAATCTGTTCTATTAACCCAAGATTGCGATTGAAGTAGTCAAGCGCGACCCTGGCGGTGATCCCCTCAATACGACGGACGCCGGCGGCAACAGCACTCTCTGAAACAATTTTAAACAATCCGATCTGACCTGTAAACGGCACATGGGTTCCGCCACACAATTCAATCGAATACTGCGGATCGAAGGAGATGACGCGAACCTGGTCACCATATTTCTCTCCAAACAGTGCCATTGCACCCATCTGCCGGGCTTTCTCAATTTCAAGGTTGCGATGTTCGGTGCGTTGAATGTTTGCCCTGATTTTCCCGTTGACAATATCTTCAACCTTTACGATCTCCTCATCAGTAAGTTTGGCAAAATGGGCAAAATCAAAACGAAACCTTTCAGGATCAACCAGCGACCCTTTCTGCTCGACATGGGTCCCAAGCACCTGACGAAGGGCAGCATGCAAGAGGTGGGTAGCGCTGTGATTATTAGTTGTGGCCGTACGTTTGGTTTCATCAACAAGGACTTTAAAACTGCCAGTAAGGTCAGCGGGCAGCTTTGAAGTGATGTGTACGATCAGGTTGTTTTCCTTCACTGTATTCTCGACCTCAAAGGTTTCCTCCCCACAGGTTAGCCAACCGGTATCGCCTGTCTGCCCACCCGATTCGGCATAAAAGGGTGTTTCACTCAACACCAGTTGAAAATATGTACGTTTTGGGGTCTTTACGCGGCGGTATTTTACCAGTTCGGTTTCGGCCACCAGGGTATCATAACCCACAAAAATTGTTTCATGCTCAGAATCAGCAACCATAACCCAGTCGTCGGTGTCCTTTAAAGCGGCCTGACGTGAACGCACTTTCTGTGCATTAAGGTATTCCATAAAGCCCGCCATGTCAACCTCTTTACCCTGTTCTCTGGCCATCAGTTGCGTCAGGTCGACAGGAAAACCGAACGTATCGAATAGTTCAAAGGCAAACTGTCCGTCTATAAGCTCATTATTATTTGATTCGGCCATGTATTGTCCGAAACGATGAATACCATGCGCCAGTGTCCTGAGGAAATTTGTCTCTTCTTCAGTGATAACCCTGGTGATCAATTCCTTCTGAGAAACAAGTTCAGGGAAGAAGGGACCCATCTGATCGACAAGTGTTGGAATAAGCTTATTGATAAAAGGATCGCGAAGATTGAGAAAGGTAAATCCATAGCGAACGGCACGACGTAGAATCCGTCGGATTACATAACCGGCCTTGACATTTGATGGCAATTGTCCATCGGCGATGGCAAAGGCCAGTGTACGGCAGTGGTCCGCGATAACCCGCATGGCCACATCGGCCGCTTCTTCCTGACCATAAGTCAGTCCGGCGATCCCGGCAATCTCTTGGAGCAAGGGCTGAAAAACATCAGTATCATAATTTGATCTTTTCTTCTGAAGAGCCATGCAAAGCCTTTCAAAACCCATCCCCGTGTCAACATGTCGGGCTGGCAGCGGGCGCAATGAACCGTCGGCCATACGGTTAAACTGAATAAATACTAAATTCCAGATTTCAACCACTTGAGGATGGCCTGCATTCACCAGATCACGACCCGGAAGGGCAGCAATCTCTGCATCAGTACGCAGGTCTATGTGGATTTCTGAACAGGGACCACAAGGACCCGTATCGCCCATTTCCCAGAAATTATCTTTTTTCGAACCATAAAGTATCCTGTCAACTGCAATGTGAGTACCCCAATAATCGCGGGCTTCGTTATCGGGCTCCATGGCCTCGGCCTCGTCGCCTCCGAAAACTGTGACATAAAGTTTGGCTTTATCAAGCTTGTACACATCAGTCAATAGTTCCCATGCCCATTCGATGGCCTCCTTCTTAAAATAGTCACCAAATGACCAGTTACCAAGCATTTCGAACATTGTATGATGGTAAGTATCATGTCCCACTTCCTCGAGGTCGTTGTGCTTGCCCGACACGCGAAGACACTTCTGGGTATCTGCCACACGATAAAATTTGGCTGGCACATTACCAAGAAAGATATCTTTAAACTGGTTCATTCCAGCATTGGTGAACATCAGCGTAGGGTCGTTTTTAATCACCATGGGAGCCGATGGCACGATCTGGTGTTCTTTCGAATTGAAGAAATCGAGAAAGGTCTGACGAATTTGGGCAGATTTCATAGGAGCTATAAAATAATATCGGTATAGTATCAGTTAAGGTATATCGGTGTAAACCTTCGAAGAGGTCGACCCCTATATTGCATAAAGTTTGCAAAGTTAGCGGATTTCGTTAATTTTGCATCTATGTCAGGGTGGATTCTGGTTGAGATTAACCCGTAATTCCTATTAGATTGAAATTATCTAAATGGCTAAGAAAGTAAAATATCACTTTAATCCCATCTCACTCACATACGAGTTAATTCACATCCGCTTCTGGGATCGACTGAAGAAGATGTTAGGATTTATCACATCGGGAATGGTTTTTTCGGCCGTTGCAGTTACTGTTATGTTCTATTTTTTCCCGTCACCGCGGGAGAAAGGTCTCAAACGTGAAATTGAACAATACAAGCTCCAGTACGAAATACTGAATGATCGGATGAACAGAGTTCAAAGAGTAATAGCAGATCTTGAACAACGTGATGACAACATATACCGGCAGATTTTTGAATCAGAACCTATCCCCTCCTCCATCAGAAAAGCCGGTATTGGTGGTGTCGACCGTTACGAAGCACTCGAAGGTTACAACAATTCAGAAGTTTTAATCGAGACTACGCGCAAACTAGATCAAATCACCGGGCAACTCTATGTTCAATCGAAGTCGTTCGACGAACTTTTCAAACTGGCCAAGTCAAAGGATGAACTCCTGAGAAGTATGCCTGCCATTCAACCCATTTCGAAAAAAGACCTGAAATTTATCGGTTCTTTCTTCGGTTATCGGATACACCCCATATACAAAGTTAAAAAATTCCACGAAGGGCTTGATTTCGTTGCCTCAATTGGGGCCAGGGTCTATGCTACCGGCGATGGGGTGGTAACTCATGCAGCCAGAAACATCGCGGATGGATATGGCAATAAAATCATCATCAACCATGGCTTCGGCTACCAGACAGTATACGCCCACCTCAGCGGGTTTAAGGTGCGTGAAGGACAAAAAGTAAAACGAGGAGACCTCATCGGCCTTGTAGGCAATACCGGCCTTTCAAGTGGCCCGCACCTGCATTACGAAGTACTCCGTAACAATGTGCAGGTGAACCCCGTTTTCTACTTCTTCAGCGACATGGAACCCCAGAAATTCCTCGAACTTGTTGAACAGTCACCAAACTATAACAAAGACGAATAACCCCAGCTTCACCATGCTTTTCAAACCAGGCGAAAACGAACGTTTATACTACACGGTAACTGAAGTTGCCGAATTGCTTGATGTGAATGCTTCACTCTTACGCTTTTGGGAAAAAGAATTCGACATCATCAAACCCAAACGCAACAAAAAAGGTACCCGCTTCTATACAGCTGCCGACATCGAGAAAATCCGAATGATCTACAAACTGGTAAAAGACCAGGGGTTTACTCTTCAGGGAGCGCGCGAGAAAATGAAAGCCAAACAAAACCATCAGGTCGACAACAATGCAGAAGTGCTCTCGAAATTGAGATATGTGCGGGAAGTTCTGGTCAAAATTGGTGAATCGATTTAAGCCTGTATATGGGAAATTTCCATTTAACAGCTTTATCAACCTGCTTCCCCAGGTTCTGATATTTTCGCGAACTCAGACCTCCTGACCTGGCGAAGAATCAATTGTCGCGGTTTTATAAATAGCCTGAGGTTAGTGCCTTGGATTTCAGTTTAGACGACCACAGGTTACATGAATTACTCGAATTACCGCGTAAAACAATTCGTGAAATTCGTGGATAAAAAAGAAACGTCCACGTATTGAATGTATTACTCGAATTTGCACGTAAAACAATTCGTTAAATTCGTTAAATTCGTGGATTAGAAAGCAGCGTCCATGTATTACTCGAATTACCGCGTAAAACAATTCGTTAAATTCGTGGATTAGAAAGCAGCGTCCATGTATTACTCGAATTACCGCGTAAAACAATTCGTGAAATTCGTGAAATTCGTGGATAAAAAGAAACGTTCACGTATTGAATGTATTACTCGAATTTGCACGTAAAACAATTCGTGAAATTCGTGAAATTCGTGGATAAAAAGAAACGTTCACGTATTGAATGTATTACTCGAATTTGCACGTAAAACAATTCGTGGATAAAAGAAGCGTCCGCGAATTACGCGATTTTCACACCCGATTTCGCCCTCTTTTAAAAAATTTTTCAACTTTTTTTAAAAATTTTTATGTGAATATAATCACATAAGTCAATTTTTCAAACAATTGATTACATGTTATTTACAATTCCATTTTATCCCATAGTCGCCTCAAAGTCATACCAAAGTTAGGCCAAAGTTATGTTTTTCTTATGAATCGCCTATTGCTGTAGTAATTATGGAGTATATTTTATATGAAGAAATCATAACTATATAGATTTTTTGGCACGATTTTAGTAGATGCCATTTTAGAGCCACATTTTTCTGACGAATGATCGGAGCGGAACCCCAGCCGGTCAGCAGTGATATCGCTAACGATTTAACAACAGACATGGCATTCTGCACCACAACAGCACTGAAAGCCACCCCATACCATCACTTGCGTTCGTGCGGGAACGGCATGAAGGTTCTAAACGCGTATTTACCCGTGGTAGCATATCCTTAAGAAGAGATCAGAAGAACTTAATATTCAGCAATATATACAGTCAGAAGAATCTCACACCGATTCTCCGGGGGAACCAAAGCCAATGTTGCACAGAGAAGAAACACCTGACTCCGTGGTTCCCCGTGTAACTATCACGCAACCGATATCCCGCGCCAGCAAGTTAAGACAATGTCTCCGTATCCGCCCCGCTAACTCCATATTTACCAATAGACCCGACCGCTCTGCTTTTATCTGAAAAAATCTGATGAAAAATTTGAGAAAATTAACTTCACAAAAGACAGTTTTTACGGCGAGCGGAATTCCGTAATTAAGCCGACAAACGCATGATATATTAAATTACAAGTCCTAAGTAAATAATGAACACAAAAAATGCTGTATCAGCCTCCTCCATATAATGAATACTTTTTACAACGGATCAAGGTCATTTGTTTAAACAAAAAAAAAATCACTGAAACTGTTTGCTTATCTGCTGGTATCTTGTAATTTTGTTTCGTGCTTTAGTGTAAGATGATATGTACAGAAATTTAACATGTTTTCTCCAATATGTTCCTTTTTTAACTTTATTAATCAGCTTATAAGAATAACTCCAAAAAACACTTAATTCAATCATCATGAAACATAATTTTAATGCAGGACCTTCGATTCTGCCAAGGATTGCCATCGAAAACACAGCCAAAGCTATTCTCGACCTGAATGGTATTGGTTTAAGCCTACTCGAAATCTCTCACCGCAGTAAAGATTTTCAGGCTGTTATTGACGAAGCAGTAGCCCTGTTTAAAGAAGTTCTGGGTATCCCCGAAGGATATCAGGTTCTTTTTCTTGGTGGAGGAGCCTCAATGCAGTTCTGTATGCTTCCCTACAACCTGTTGGGCAAAAAAGCTGCCTACTTAGAAACAGGCGTGTGGGCCAAGAAAGCTCAGAAAGAAGCCAAGTTGTTTGGAGAAGTGGTTACCGTAGCTTCCTCAGCCGATAAGAATTACAGTTACATCCCCAAAGGATTCACCATTCCTTCCGATGCTGACTACTTCCACATCACGACCAACAATACCATTTACGGTACCGAAATCCACACCGATATGGACTGCCCCGTGAATCTTATAGCCGATATGTCATCAGATATACTGAGCCGTCCGGTTGACGTATCGAAATATGCCATGATTTATGGTGGTGCCCAGAAGAACCTCGGCCCGGCCGGTGTTACTTTTGTCATTGTACGTGAAGACATCCTCGGCAAGGTTGAACGCGCCATCCCGACGATGCTCGACTATCGTACCCATATCAAAGAGGGTTCGATGTTCAACACTCCTCCTGTACTTCCTATTTTCACCCTCAACGAAACGCTGAAATGGCTCAAGGCACTTGGCGGTGTAAAAAAGATGTATGAAATGAATAAGGCGAAAGCCAATCTGCTATACAATGCCATCGACAACAGTAAAATGTTCGTGGGGACTGCCGAAAAAGACAGTCGTTCACTGATGAACATTTGCTTCGTAATGAAGGATGCATACAAAGATAAAGAAGAAGCATTCATGGAATTCGCCAAGAAACGCGGAATGGTAGGCATCAAGGGACACCGTTCAGTTGGTGGTTTCCGGGCCTCTACCTACAATGCCCTTCCCATCGAAAGCGTTAAAGCGCTGGTGGACTGTATGGCCGATTTCGAAAAAGAGAACGCCTGATCATTCGTTTGATCATAATTAAAGAGGAGGAACTTCGGTTCCTCCTTTTTGCATTTAAACGGAGTTTCACCTGTTTCGATTCAGTTCAAATGATTACTTTTGCACGAAGCCAAGCCGAAAAGCAATGTCCATACAAGTCAATAAACTAAAGAAGGAACCTGAGGTTACACCGGAACCGGAACCGAAGGAGAAAAGTCCGAAGAAAAAGCCGGAAAAAAAGCAGGCCAAGAGTAGCGAAGGTTTTAAACTTTCACAACGGCAACGCACCATCATAGGCGCTTTTGTGCTCCTTTTGGCGGTCTATCTGATGCTGGCACAGATTTCTTATATCTTTACCTGGGATAGCGACTACGACCAGATTGATTCAGTCTCCCTGTCTCAAATCCTGAGCGGAGCAACCCCAATTGAAAACATGACAGGGGCTCTCGGTGCCATGCTCGCTCACATGCTGGTTTATAAAGGTTTTGGCATCTCCTCTATTGCGCTCACATTACTCTTGTTTTCAGGAGGGATACGCATTCTCAGCAAATCGATTCAACTCCCTTATTATAAAATCTTTCGCTGGTCGTTTTATTTTCTGATATGGACATCAACTACCCTTGGCCTCATCACTTCAGAGGCTTCTGGTAACTGGAGTGTCGCCGGAGGAAGTTTCGGTCGGTATGTATCCGATTACCTTGCCAATGTGATGGGGCTTCCGGGAGAAGGGTTCCTGCTGCTTTTCCTGCTGTTTGCCTTCACTACGATCACATGGAACATCCCCTACATCTGGATTAAGCCCAGATGGGACCGTTACCTCCTAACGAGGGAAAAGGCAGCCGAAGCCCGTAAGCTCGCTACAGAGCGCTTAAAAGAACAACCTGATCCCGATATTTATAATACTGCACAATATGCAATCGACGAGGAGGAGAAAGACTTTCACCATATTAAAAAGGAAAATTCTGGTGAGGAACCATATATCAATAGAAGAACAAAAAAACAACCAGAATCCTCTGAACTTGAACTTGAAGTAATCTATCGTAACAAACAGGATGAGAATACAGAACAGGATGACGGGCTGCCTGAGGAGGAATCCGCTGAACCAATCAAATCAAAGACGATATCCGAGATAGAGTTTACTGTTGAAACCCCGCCAGTTAGTGCAATTCAGATTTTAGAATCTGAAGTACCCACTGAATCTGACGATCAGAACACAGGGCATCAGGGACTTGATGTTCCCTACGACCCTACCCTTGACTTACCCGAATTTCGCACTCCTGAGTTAGAATTGTTGCAGAACTATGGTAGCGATACAGTTCCGGTGCAGAAAGATGAACTTGAAACAAACAAGAAAAGAATAGTAGAAACCCTTGCAAACTATCAGATCAGCATCTCAAAGATCAAGGCGACAATCGGGCCAACTGTTACGCTTTACGAAATAATTCCAGCGCCAGGTGTCCGCATCTCCCGGATCAAAAACCTCGAAGACGACATCGCCTTAAGTCTATCGGCTCTAGGCATCCGTATCATTGCCCCTATCCCTGGAAAGGGGACAATTGGCATAGAAGTCCCAAATCAAAATCCTGAAATCGTTTCAATGCGATCGATGCTCGCTTCCGATAAATTTCAGCAGTCGAAATTCGACCTTCCCATTGCTATAGGTAAAACCATCAGCAACGAGCCCTATATTGCCGATTTGGCAAAGATGCCTCACCTGCTGATGGCAGGTGCAACAGGACAGGGTAAATCGGTTGGACTGAATGCCATCATTGCCTCTTTGCTATACAAGAAGCATCCATCACAACTCAAATTCGTGATGGTTGACCCCAAGAAGGTAGAACTCACCCTTTTCAGTAAGATTGAACGCCATTACCTGGCCAAACTCCCCGATTCAGAAGAAGCAATAATCACGGACACCCGGCAGGTCGTTCGCACCCTTAACAGCCTGAGTATAGAGATGGACAATCGCTACGAACTTTTAAAGGATGCCCAGGTTCGCAACATCAAGGAATATAATACCAAATTCATAGCAAGGCGTCTCAGCCCGCTTCATGGTCACCGTTACTTACCTTATATTGTGCTGGTTGTTGACGAATTTGCCGATCTCATCATGACCGCCGGTCGTGAAATCGAGATGCCCATCGCACGATTGGCGCAGCTTGCCCGTGCAATCGGAATCCATCTGATCATCGCCACCCAGCGACCTTCGGTCAACATAATCACAGGAACCATAAAAGCCAACTTCCCTGCAAGGGTTGCCTTCAGGGTAAGCAGTAAAATTGACTCCCGCACCATCCTCGACGCCTCAGGTGCAGAACAACTGATCGGAAGGGGCGACATGCTTCTTTCAGCCGGTTCAGACCTGATCAGGTTGCAATGTGCCTTTATCGATACCCCTGAGATAGAAACAATGACGGAATTCATAGGTAGTCAACGTGGTTATCCGGAAGCCTTTCAGTTACCAGCGGTGGCTGATGAGACCGAAAGCCCCGATGCCTCTGACATCGATCCCTCAGAACGGGATGAATTGTTTGAAGAGGCCGCCCGTGTTATTGTAATGACACAACAGGGAAGCACATCCCTCATCCAGCGAAAACTCAAGCTTGGATACAACAGGGCAGGCCGTATTATCGACCAACTAGAGGCAGCAGGTATCGTTGGTCCATTCGAGGGATCAAAGGCCCGTGAAGTAAAAGTTCCCAACGAAGAAGCTTTGGAACAATATTTGAGACAACTAAGCCGCGATATTAAATAATTAATCATTCAACATCATGGGCTCGTCGCCGCCCGACAACTTTTTACCATGAAGTACAGTATTTTAAGAACTCTATCTCTGGTCATCCTCTCCCTTACAGTGGTTCTTCCACTCATCGCACAAAATCAGGACAGCAAAGCCTCTTCGGCAATTGCCGGTCTCGCCTCAGACATCAGAGGCTGCAAAAACATGCGGATTGAATTTGTGTATAAAATGGACAACGAATCGTCTAAAATCCATGAAAGCAAACAGGGGACACTCCTGGTACAGGGTGAAAAGTACCGCCTGAACATCGAAGGACAGATGATTATCAACGATGGCAAAGCCATTTACGCCTATCTCCCTGAAGCAAAGGAGGTACAGATTAACCCACTTGATGAAGATTCCCAATCTCTCACACCAACCGGAATTCTGGCCGATTATGAAAAAAAATACAGGGTTAAATACATCCGTGAAGAAAAAGTGGGAGTCAGGAACGTTATGGTCGCCGACCTGATACCGAAAGAAGGAAAAAAATTCTTTAAAGTACGCATCCGGCTCGATACCCGGACCAGACAACCGATCAGTTTTGCCATGTATGAAAAGAGTGGCAATGTTTTTTCATATGAGATCAACCGCCTCGATCAAAACATCGCCATGAAGCCAGGTATGTTCGAATTTAAAACTACCGACTATCCCGGCGTCGATGTGGTTGATATGCGCTAATTTTCCAAATCATGAGTTACAAACCCCTGGCCGAACTCCTTCGGCCTACGACGCTCGATGAGTATGTAGGTCAGGAACACCTTGTTGGTAAAGGAGCAATTCTTGCGCGTGCAATCGAAAGCGGCAGCATCCCTTCCATGATCCTGTGGGGACCTCCGGGTGTGGGAAAAACAACGCTGGCTTTCATTATTGCCAGGAGTACTAACCGCGGGTTCTTCGTACTCAGTGCCATCAGCTCAGGAGTTAAGGAAGTGCGTGAAGTGATAGGAAAAGCAGCAGAACAGCAGATTCCCCCCATCCTGTTCATCGACGAAATACATCGTTTCAGCAAATCACAGCAGGACTCCCTGCTTGGTGCCGTCGAAAGGGGTATCGTGGTACTAATAGGAGCCACGACAGAAAACCCTTCCTTCGAGGTGATCACCCCCCTCCTTTCACGCTGTCAGGTCTATATTCTTAAGGCTCTTGAGGAGCAACACCTCGTTCATCTTCTTGAGACCGCCCGCATCGCCATGGAGGGAGAATTGCAGGTTACTATTGGAATCCCTGAATCCGATGCCCTCTTCCGTATCTCAGGTGGTGATGCCCGCAAACTCTACAATGCCATAGAAATCATTAGCCGGACACTGGCACGAAATGGACAGGATGTAATCATCACCAATAAGACAGCCGGTGAGATCATTCAACAAAACCTTGCCGCCTACGACAAAAACGGTGAACAACACTACGACATCATCTCGGCTTTCATCAAAAGTATGCGTGGCTCCGATCCCAATGGAGCAGTGTATTGGCTTGCCCGCATGATTGAGGGAGGAGAAGATCCATTGTTCATCGCCCGCAGAATGGTCATCCTGGCCTCAGAAGACATTGGTAACGCCAATCCTAATGCCCTCCTCCTTGCAAGTACTGCCTTCGATACTGTTCACAAGATCGGGTGGCCCGAAGGGCGTATAGTTTTGTCGCAAACTGCCGTTTATCTTGCTTGTTCGCCCAAGAGCAACGCCTCATATCTGGCCATTGATCAGGCTCTGGAACTGGTCAGAAAGACCGGTGATCTTCCAGTACCCCTGCATCTGCGCAATGCCCCAACTAAACTAATGAAACAAACCGGCTATGGAGCAGGCTACAAATATGCCCATGAGTTTGAAGGAAACTTCGCCGAACTCGAATTTCTTCCCGATGCCTTAAGTGGTACCCGCCTCTTCGACCCCGGGCTAAACCCAAGGGAGGCAGATATGCGCACAAATCTGAAAAGACACTGGAAAGATAAATACAATTATTAATTTAGCCGGCGTTATTGCTCATACTTAAGGGTTATTACTGTTAACCAAACTCCATAGATATGCAGCCATCACCTGTTCACTATTAAATTCATTATTAGCTATTCACCTTTTCCCAGTATAATGCAACCAACCGGACTTCCCTCCCCTTTCAATAGCAACTCGGCAAACTTCTTTCTTCTAGCCGGCCCTTGTGTTGTCGAGAATGAAGATATGCCCTTTGAGATCGCAGAATATATCCTTGACATCACCCGTCGGCTTGACATACCCTTCATCTTCAAAGCCTCCTATCGCAAGGCCAACAGGTCACGGCGCGATAGCTTCACGGGTATAGGTGACGAGAAGGCACTTCGGATCATTCAAGCTGTTGGAAAAAAATACAGTATCCCTACGGTTACTGATTTCCATTCAGCCCCGGAGGCAACCATGGCAGCTGCTTATGTCGACATGCTGCAAGTGCCTGCTTTCCTCTGCCGCCAGACCGATATACTTGAAGCCGCTGCCCTGACTGGTAAACCGGTTAACATTAAAAAAGGGCAATTCCTCTCAGCTGCTGCCATGAAATTCGCTGTCGAGAAAATCACCTCCATGGGAAATCCGCATGTACTCCTTACCGAACGGGGCACAACCTTTGGCTATCAGGATCTCGTGATTGATTATCGCGGTATTCCCGAAATGCAGGCATTGGGTGTACCTGTCATTCTCGACATCACCCACTCTCTGCAGCAGCCCAATCAGGCATCGGGCGTGACCGGAGGGCAACCGGCGCTCATAGCCACAGTAGCCAGGGCAGGTATCGCTACAGGTGTTGATGGTATCTTTATTGAAACACATCCTAATCCTTCTCAAGCCAAATCAGATGGTGCTAACATGCTTCAGATTGACCTGCTGGAAGATTTACTCGAAAAACTGGTTAAAATCAGAAAGGCAATTTTCTGATGTTCAATAATTTTAAAAGCCATTTGGTTTAGCTGCCATCTCATACAACATAATCTCGCGTTGTACGAATATTAATATCAAATATGGCTGCAAAGCGATGGGCTTTAGGAATTGGTTCCGATCATACAGACGGCATGAGTTAAGCGTCAGCATAGAAACTTTAATGCCTAATGACCACCCTGCCCACCATTAATTCCTTTCCTGAAAAAGCCCTGAGCAGGTACACTCCATCTGCGAATGGTTTCAGATTAAGCTCTCCTCCGTTACAGTAAGGTACCGAGAGTAACCTAATTCCGCTAATATTGAAAAGCTCTAGCCGATCAATTTTCTTCCTGGAATGAATCGTAACCATATCGATGGCGGGATTTGGGCTGATTTGCAACACATCAGCCATAGCTTCTGAACCGGGTACAATACCCAGAGGACTGCTGTCGAAACGCATAATCAGACTATTACCACCAATTGCCCAACCTTTGTCAGGGCTCACAAAGCAGAAATTCTGTCCTCCATATTGAAGTGGTTCGTCATAAATAACGGTCCAGTCTATTCCCCCGTTTTTGGTTACTGCAATCATATATTCCCCTGTTGTAACTATTCCCTCCAATTCGTTGAAAAACCTGATATAAGTTGGGTCAAACCCACCAATTTGAAATGGTTCTGACCAGGAGAGTCCTCCATCGGTCGTCATAACAAGTCCGGAATTTCTGACTCCAAGGAAACCGGTATCTGCATTGACAAAATCCATACTGTAAATATAAAACGGCAAATCAGGATAAGGTACCGCAGTCCAACTTAATCCCCCATCAGTTGTTTTATAGAAGCCCTGTCCCGTCTCAGAGTCAGTGATTGCATATCCGCTCAATGGATCGGGGAAAAGCAACTTACTCACCGTGCACTCCGGATTTCCTATATAGCTATATTGCCATGTAGCCCCTCCATCAGATGAATGTGCAATATGTCCTGATGCTCCTCCAATCCAAATATTTGAGGATTCAAAGACACATAGGGTGTACCCTGAAATTTGAACATCCACATACTGCCAGTCGGCGCCTCCATTAATAGTCCTGAAGACAAATCCAGGCCCTACAGCCCACCCATTAAATTGGTCACTCATCGCCACATCATAAAAATACCACGGAAAGGTATTGGTAGAGTCGGTTGTACCACCTGTCCAACTCACTCCACCGTCGGCAGTGAAATACAGGCTGGCAGCGCCATTGCCAAACCCTGCAACAACGCCATGCTGATCGTCTGTAAAACTGATTCCCTTGAATGCACAATTAATACCTTTTGTTTTACCCGACCAGGAATAACCGCCATCATGCGTTACAGCGATGCTGCCATTCCCGCCCACTGCGATAGCATTATACTCATCAGCCCAAGACCAAATATCGACACTAACACTAAATCCTTCAAGATCGATGTACCTATAGCTCCAGGTTGTCCCATGATCATCGCTTAAATACAAGCTATTACCACATAAAACCCTGATTTTTCCCGGTGCAACAATTTCTATTTTGCCCGTATTATTCAAATAAGGGCCTAATTCAATGACATCCCATGATGCCCCATCATCTGACGATTTACTGATACAAGTAATTTGTCCTTCGGGTGACGACAAAGGGAGGCGCCCCCCCAGCCAGATTGTATGATTTGGCTCTAATGCCATTCCTGAAATACCACGCGTTTCAGAAGGTATTGAAATATCAACCCAGTTGAGTCCCCCGTCGGTACTTCTCCTAATTATCGGATTTTCATCATTCCATCCGTGATTACCGGCCAGGTAGCCAGTATCAGGAGATACAAAGATCACCTGTTCATACATGTTATTGCTCATCAACGAAAAAGAGACCACATCCCAGCTAACCCCCCCATCAGTTGTCCTGATCACAGAATTATAATTGCCGACAATCCAGCCATGCTTATTATCAAGAAAAAAGATATCGGTCAACTCAATCTGAATTAATAATCCGCGATCACTCCAGGTCTCCCCTCCATCACATGTTTGAAATAACTTACCACTACCAATCATAAAACCGGTATCAGCTGTCGCAAAGGCAATTCGTTTCATGTTATCGCCCTGAAAGGAGCCACACCGGAACCAGCTATCACCACCATCGGTAGTTCGTAATAATGTATTATACTGTCCGCTGATAATGGCCGTATCGCTGTTCATCATCCATGCGCCCAACAGAATATTGCTAGTTGGATAAGGGTTCAATGGTGTCCATTGCTGTCCCTGCGATTCTTCCGACTGGATTACGAATAGCAGTACTAAGAAAATCGACATTAACCTGGAAAAATTTCTCATGATAGAATGATTATTAAATAATTAATGACTATTGCTACAAGGTTGTTTAAAAATTTCTATTGATGTATACCTCCTGGTATCAAACACGAATGAACTTCGGCTGCACCAACACTACGAAACAATGAAGAATTACAGGGTCAACCAGAAATACAAAGCACTCAAAATATTCCAACAGAGATTTCAAACACACTTATAAATATTCGTTGAAAGGTGCTAATTCTGTTGAATAAATACACAAATCCATGTTTAAATGATAGATCAGTATCTTAAAAACCCGTCAACCGAAAAATTAACCAGACAATTATCAACTACCCAAAATGCAGTGTTCAACCGGCTTTCTAAATAACAAATCGCTTGCATTTTAAATAACTTGCATGAAATTCTCATCCAATGGTTTTTAGGACGGCATATACTTCGAATGGTCGGCTGTAACAAACTCATCTGGTTTACGCATTACAGATATGGCAGGGGCGAGTGTAAATTCTTTCTGCCTCTCCAGTCGGTTGCTCAGATGTGGATGAGAAGCTACCTTTTCAGCAAACCAAAACCAAAAACCAGTACGGGTATAATTCTGTCGCATCATTGTACGGGCATCTACCTCTTTGAATAATTTCCTTCCCGCAGCCAGTATTAAAAGGCCATTCCTCACTCCTTTCGGAGCGAGCGCAGCCCCAATGTTATCGCAGGTATATTCGCAGGCACGCGAATAGGCTGCGCCGAGAAATGGAATCAGGCTGCCAGGCAAGGTCAGCAGTCGCCAGGTCATGTGTTTGCATTTGATGTGACCCAGTTCATGGGCAATAATAAACTCAAGCACCTGGGGATCCTCTTCCAACGCTGCCTCCACTAATTCGCTATACAATACGATGTAGTTCGATCCTACAAACCTTGTGGCAAAGGCATTGAGTACTCCTCCTGACTGGAGCAAATAGACGTCTGGCACACTTCGTAACCCCAGTTTCATTGATTGTTTCTCTATAACATTATAAACCGCAGGCAACTGTTGCGGCGTCAAACGCACCCCATTGCCCTTGATATGACCCACCATTACGCCAAAAGCAAAGAAAAAGTACAGCCCCACCAAACCCAAATAAAATAATAAGACGACTATTTGAAAAAGAACTGGGGCATCGCTGTTGGTGAAAAGATCATACAAGAAAAAAACTATAAGCAGGTCGATAGCAATAGTGATACTGATCTTAATGGCTAAATAAAGATGTTCTTTTGGTTCTGTCTGATACTTTATTGATTCCATATTCCTTTGAATTTGTATAATCTTGTTTTTTGATTACAATTGAAAAACATCCAACACTAACTATTGGTGGCAAATATCGGAAGTTAACCTTATTCAAACAAATATTTTTTCTGAAGCAGGACTGTCGCCTTTTTCATCAAAACACTGCTATCTTTGAGGAAGAATTTCAATATCAACCGCTATGAAAACAGATGAAGAAATCAGGCCTCCTGCAGTTGCCGGTCAATTCTACCCAAGTTCCCCGGGCAGCCTAAAAGACTCCATTGAACGCCTTTTTGCAAAAACAACACCTTCGCCTGAAGAAAATGGATATCTGAGAGCACTCATCGTCCCACATGCCGGATACCAATATTCAGGAACAACAGCCGCCCAGGCTTTTAGTCTGATTCCTGACGATCGAAACTTCGATCGATTCTTCCTGATTGGAAACAGTCATCAGTCCACATACAATGGAGCAGCAGTTTTCAAGGGGAAAGGATTCGCAACACCCCTTGGTGTTGTCCCATGCGACGACATAATTGCCGAAGAACTTAGCCGGCTTGGTAACTTTTCATTCGGGAGTGAAATTCACCAATACGAACATTCCCTTGAGGTCATGGTACCATTCCTACAATACAAGCTCAACTACAATTACAAAATTGTACCAATATTAATGGGGACCGACAACCCGGCAATTTGCCGTCAGGTGGCCGAAGTGCTCTCACCGTGGTTCACAAAGGATAATCTTTTCATAATCTCCACCGATTGCTCACATTATCCTAATGCCGCCAACGCTCTAAAAACCGATAGGATCACAGCGCGACTAATTGCCGCAGGTAACATCGACGATCTTTATGAATGGTTGCGGAGCGTAAAGCTCAGAGACGACCCTGCGCTGGTTACGGCTCTCTGTGGAGCCGGCGCAGTGATGACGTTAATGCACCTGTGCAGCATAAACAGCACGGGAAAGCTCAAACCAGTTCAATATTCCCACTCCGGAATGGCTTCACCCGATAAATCATCACGTGTAGTAGGCTATCAGGCAATGGCCGCATGGGAAGATGAATATTCTTTCAACCTTAGCGAGACTGATAAGACACAGCTCCTTGAAATCGCTTTTCAATCTATCCAGGGCAAGCTAAAACGTCAGCCTCAAGAATTGAACAAAGAGAAGCTTTCAGAGGCTTTAAAAACCCCTCGCGGTGCCTTCGTATCTATCTACCTTAAAGGAAAACTGCATGGCTGTATTGGACGTATAGAATCTGCTGAACCTCTATGGGAGGTTGTGAAACAAATGGCTGTGGAGGCAGCATTCAACGACTTCCGCTTTAAGCCGATCAGCAAAGCAGAACTTCCTGAATTAACCATAGAGATATCTATACTTACTCCCCTTCGACAGATTAGCAGCCCAGCAGAATTTGAACCTGGACGTCATGGCATCTACATCAAAAAAGGGCATAACACGGGAACTTTCCTCCCACAGGTGGCACTGACAACGGGATGGAACCGATACGAGATGCTCAATCATTGCAGTGAGCAAAAGGCGGGGCTCGCTCCTGACGGATGGAAAACAGCCGAACTATATGTTTACGAAGCAATTGTGTTCAGAAAAAACTGACCTCCCTTTACATTCTTGCGCTTCGCCTGCTTCTGTCAGAGTCTATACCCATAAGCATTAATACTGAATAAATTCTAACGCGGAGCAAAACAAAACAACCTAACAGGACATTAACATTCAATCACTTTAGCTTCACAAGTATTAATCATCTTCGGTAATGACTATCAATAAAGCAGAACAAGAGTGCATTATAGAATATTTGGAAACCAAACACCAATTTAAGAAGATGAGATAAAAAAACTGCGGCAAGATATTTCCGGCCGCAGTTTCTTGTATATGTGGTAAATTTATTTCAATCCGGCCACAAGGGTAAGTTCGCGCTCTAACTCATCGGCAAACGTATTCTGATTGTTACGTCGTGCCAGAAGGATCAGATTCTGCATCAACATCAGATTCTCTTCTGTATCGCTGTTGAACTGATTGGCAAACGGTCCATTGGCAAGACTGCGGAACCAGATCACATCATCCATCAATTCACGCGCAATATCACGCGACAGTTTCACTGCTGCTGTTGTATCGCCGGCATTGAAGTACAATTCGGCAAACGGAAGAGTGTATCTGTCATAACCAAGCCTATCGCCGGGGAAAAATTTGAAGCAAGTATTCACCACTTCTATGGCCTCTGCTTTCTTCCCTTTGCTAATGAGAGCGGTGGCCAATCTCATGTAACTCTGACGTGGAATCTGAGCATTGCGGAAACTCTCACGGTCAATGGTCACATCAGGTTGCTCAAGACGTCCCCAGTTATTGCATTTCATGAGAGCCGCATAGCAAGAATCGGTCGAAACACCTCCCAGTCCACGAATATAATCGGAAGAGGCTTTAACAGGCAGGAACTTGTATACGATCCCTTCAAGATGACAGTACTGATCAACATTAAACACAGCAGACATTGCTGAAGGACTTGCAAAGTAGATAGGCCTTTTCCAGTCATTGGTGGCAAGCATATCCAGAAACATCAGGTCGTTCTTATACAGGTAATTCTTCTTGATTGTAAAATCAATATAGGGCAGAATTCTTCCATACATCTCAACCGGGACAAGGCCACTGGCTTTCACCGCGTCCGTATCAACCGGAATCCTGATCACTTTGGTGGGGATATAGCTGAGGGGCTGACTACTGCCAAAGTCACGTCGATTGTTGTCATTGGCGATAAAGTTAATCACATCCTTCAGTGGCACGGGTATCTGCTTGGGGTTGAGGTCAACTACCGGTACAATGTCATTTTGCCCCTTGTCGTACTGTGCTGGTGTAAGGGTAAACGGCAGAGGCTCCGAATTGTATACTTTTGTTCCCATCTGATGAATATACCATTCACCACCGGCAAGCATATAGTTCACAACCCGTACATCGGTACGTACGTTCTCAACTTCCTGCACATACCAGAGTGGGAAGGTATCATTATCACCGTTGGTAAAAAGAATGGCATTAGGGGCACAACCTTTGATGTAATTGGTAGCAAAATCACGCGCTGCAAACTTCCCTGAACGATCGTGATCATCCCATCCTTCTGAGACCATGATGGCTGGAACAGACAGCGATACTACGATGGCAACGCCAGCTGCCGGGGTGAGATTTTTCGTTAGTTTCTGCAACCATGAGGCAATAGCAGCTACACCCAAACCAATCCAGATAGCGAAGGCATAGAATGACCCCGCATAGGCATAGTCACGTTCACGTGGCTGAAAAGGCGTTTGGTTAAGGTAAACCACGATGGCCATACCTGTCAAAAGAAAGAGTGTCGACACCACCCATGTATCATGTTTGTTACGTTTCAGGTGATAGAAGAATCCGGCCAATCCAAGGAGCAGGGGCAGGAAATAGAATTCATTATGTGCTGCATTCTTATCACGATAAGCAGGATATTTATCATGACTTCCAAGTCGGGGCTCATCAAACATCCTGATGCCGCTCACCCAATTACCGTCAGTAATCCCGCCATGTCCTTCAACATCATTTTGGCGTCCTACGAAGTTCCACATGAAATAACGGAGATACATGTGACCAACCTGATAGTTAAAGAAAAAGCGAAGGTTCTCCCCAAAAGTGGGCTTCACAAGAGTTTCCGTCTTACCATCATTTTTGGTAATTTTGACGGGCACTCCCTCTACCTCTCCCCAGCTCTGGTATGCCTTGATATGGCTGGGTTTCTGATCAGAGTACATACGAGGGAATATGGTACACATCGATGGATCATATTCGGAGACTGTCCCCTTGCGATCGTCTACAACCTCGTATTTCCCAGTTTTATCATTGCGCATATAAACAGGGTTTCCGTCACCACGTTTCGTAACCGGGGCATTATAATAGGGTCCATAGAAAAGCGGCCAGTCACCATACTGCTCACGGTTCAGGTAACTGAGCAGACTAATGGCATCGGTGGGTGCATTTTCATTGATCGGGGTATTGGCATTGGCCCTGATTACCAACATCAGGAAAGAGCTATAGCCCATCAAGAGAAAGGCAAAACTCAGGATAACAGTGTTCAGAACATGACGATGTTGTCGGGTATAATACACAAGCGTCACTAAACCACCTACTACTATAGCCCTGATGAAGAAGCTTGTTCCAGAATTAGTGCCAGAGAAGATAAACAGCAGGAAGAGTGATCCGGCAATGTAAAAGCTTACACGATAGCGATCACCATATTGAGTGAATAACAGACCTGTGATAACGGTAGCAGCGATCACGAGAGTAAAGAAGATGGTGCCTGTGTTGAAAGGCAAACCAAAACTATTCACAAACAAAAGTTCAACCTTGCTGAACAGATTTACAATATCGGGAATGATACCGTACATAATGATGGACAGCAATAAAATCGATCCGACTCCTGCAGTAATGAAACCTCTTGTGGTAGGTTTGTACTTCTTATAGTAGTATACATATACGATGGCAGGAATGGCCAAAAGGTTCAGCAGGTGGACGCCAATACTAAGTCCCATCAGGTAAGAGATAAGGATAAGCCATCGCATGCTGTGCGCGTCATCTGCTGCCAACTCCCATTTCAGGATAGCCCAGAAAACAATGGCCGTAAAGAATGATGACATGGCATAAACTTCACCCTCTACCGCTGAAAACCAGAAAGAATCGCTGAAGGTGTAAGCCATGGCTCCGATAAAGCCACTGCCGAAGATTACCAACATCCGTCCTGTGGAGAACTCGTTATCGGAGGCTACAACTTTGCGTGCCAACATTGTAATGCTCCAAAAAAGAAATAAGATGGTAAAGCTGCTACTAAGAGCCGACATCAGGTTGACCATATAGGCCATCTGGCTCGTATCACCACCGGCAAAAAGAGAGAAGAAACGACCAAGCATCTGAAAAAGAGGGGCTCCTGGTGGATGCCCAACTTGAAGCTTCACAGCAGTTGAGATGTACTCACCACAGTCCCACCAACTTGCAGTTGGTTCAAGGGTAAGTATAAAAACAATGGTAGCAATCGCGAAAGCGAGCCAGCCAAACAGGTTGTTGAGTCGTTGGTATGTTTTCATCCGACTTTAATTGGTTTGGTTTCTAAGCCAATACATTCCACAAGCAGGCCAAATGACCAATCTGCATGGAATGCAACGGCTTGATTATTGGGCTTTGCGAAAGTAAGAAAATAGTCGCAAAAAGTGTTTAATAATTGCACTTTTTAACGTTTTGAGGCTGATTCTACCCATTCTTTTTGAAAAAAATTACCGTACCCCATTGTACAAACAAGCATAATTACTACTTTTGCAGCCGCAATCAATGCAATGACCCATGGTGTAAAGGCAGCACAAGAGGTTTTGGTTCTCTCGGTCCAGGTTCGAATCCTGGTGGGTCAACAAAAGAGTAATTATATCACTTGCTGAAAATTAAAGAAGCCCTGAATTTCAGGGTTTCTTTTTTTTGTTAAAAATTATCCAGTTTAAATATACTTGCCTCACAAACTGCATTCATTGGCTAACACTACAGGCTTATTCATAAAAACCGACGGACATACCCGCACAGTTCCTTTTGTATTCATTCGGGTGTAAAAAACGCCAGGGGTTACCCTCCTTGCTCTGCAATGATAATTTAAAAGGAATTACTACAAAATCCGCCAAAACAACAGAAAAGGCACTTAAGGTATATATTTGTAACATAAACACTACACTTTAACTATTCGAATTTGGGTGAATTCAGTGTGAACCAATCGAAATGAAAAATGCCGGAATTTTCAAAATTTGAATTTTGATTCTTTAATCCCTTACTTTGTTTAAAAATAATAAGCCATGAAAAAGATCACCCGCTGGATTTATCCCTACATACTGCTGGCGCTTCCATTGTTCATTTGCAGTTGCAACGAAACAAACAACCATTCAAAGAATGAAGCTGCTGTAGCAACCGACACGCTGCCGTCATGGAACAACACACCGGCAAAGAAAGCCATCATTGCATTTGTGGAGCAGGTGACCTCAGCTAACTCCCCTGATTTTGTACTCCCTGCCGAACGTATTGCAACTTTCGACAATGACGGGACTCTTTGGGCAGAGCAGCCACTGGCTTTCCAGCTTTTCTTCATCTTTGACCGTATAAAAGCATTGGCACCACAACATCCTGAGTGGAAAACAAAGGAACCTTTTGCCTCTTTGCTCAGGGGTGACAACAATTCAGCAATTCCAGCCAGCATTAACTCATTCGCTGAAATGGGTGAACTGATTCTGGTTACGCAGGCAGGCATTAGTCCTGAGGAATATGAGCAAATCGTGGCGGATTGGATAACTATAGCCAGACATCCGGTTACGGGTAAGCCGCTGACAAGCATGGTTTATCAGCCAATGCTTGAATTGCTCGACTACCTGCGGGCAAACGACTTCAAGATCTACATCGTCTCGGGTGGCAGTTGCGACTTCATGCGGGCATTCGCCGAAAAGACCTATGGGATTGTGCCGGAGCAAGTCATTGGCTCCAGCTTGAAAACAAGGTTTGAGATGAACAATGAAAGGGCAGTCATCACCAACACCGAAGAATTCAGCGCCATCATTACCGGGAAAGCAAAACCGCTGGCAATACAATCTGTTATAGGACGTCGCCCCATCGCCTCGTTTGGCAATTCCGACAATGACCTTCCGATGATGCAATGGACAGCTTCAGGGAAAGGAGCTCATCTTTGCCTTTATGTGCATCATACTGATTCTGTCCGTGAGTACGCTTATGATCGCGTATCAGCCGACCCGTTTGACAAGGGTCTGGATGAAGCCATGGCAAAAGGCTGGACAATTGCCGATATGAAAACTGACTGGAAAACAGTATACCCGCCGGAAAAAAAGTAAGTGTATCAAGATTGGATTTAGCAGCAGGTTGCTGATAAATCCAATCAATTAGTGTACAGAAATGCGCCTTTTGTACGACGAGCATTACAATTTCATAGAATGAGCAATCACTTTGGGTTGATGAGGAACCATGTTGCAATAATATATCATTGTAATACAATATATTAATCAAATTCAGTAAAAATTTTATTGATAAAACAAAGAACATGGCAAACAAATCAGGACTTAAGAAACTTGGATATACCGGATCATTTGCGATCTACATTCCTGCTGCTATACTGATGTTTTGCATGACGAGGTATCTGATACCCTTTCTTACAAAGATAACTGGACAAGAGACCATACTATTATGGTTTATCGTGGCTGGATTAGGCATATTTACTCCTCTGATTATTACTGCAATGATGATATTGCGATCTGAGGGATGTAAAATCACTTTTAATACATGGAGAAAGCGCTTACGGTTTCGAAGAATCACAAAATCAGACATTCTCTGGTCTATTGCCGGACTGATTCTTGTTGGTATTTTTAGTGGATTAATAATGAAAGGCCTTGAGTTAATGATTGGCAAATTTGATCATTCCCCGGCTTTTATGTCCTTCGAGCCGTTAACCAAAGGGAGGTATTGGCTGCTGTTGGTTTGGACTCCATATTGGATACTGAACATCATGGGAGAAGAATTGCTTTGGAGGGGCGTAATGCTTCCAAGGCAGGAAGTTGCCTTTGGAAAACACACATGGCTCATTCATGGATTTGGCTGGGCATTGTTTCACATTGCCTTTGGTTGGCAGTTATTACTTACCCTGATACCCTTGATCTTTATTCAATCTTACATCGTGCAAAAGACCAAAAACTCCTGGGTTGGAGTAATTATGCACGGCGGCCTAAATGGACCAAGCTTTATAGCAATTTGCTTTGGACTTATTTGATTTTCAGAACCAGCATAATCTAACCCCAAAAACCGAGAATCTGATTGCGACGCGCATTCTGTAGCTTGCTTAAAGTACGTCAGCCAACAGCAAGCCAGAACGCACACCCGGGTTTGTCAGATTATCATACCCTCGCATGCATAAGATAGGGGGATTTTTTTAAAAAAAGTTTTACTATGTAGTAGTAACAAGTCATAGCCATTAAGATTCGATAAGCCACTACTATTTATGCCAATATTCTGGTTTACAGTCAACCTGTTTCAATATAGGAAACACGGGCAATATCAGGGCAAAGGTACTTTCTTGCATGCAGCTTTGTTCCGTTAACTATCAGCCATTTTTTAGCAGGGAATTATAATAGCAAGTTTACATGAATTAAAAGTCGGGTTGAAAACTACGATGCCAGAGTATTGTGAATTTGTGCCTTCTTTGTTAGAATTTGTGGCAGACTTTGATAGTTTAGTTGAAAATTCGGCTCACTTGGGGTGTGATCGCAAGTTATCCTAATTGTGTCGTTCCTGTCCTTATATTTCCGATCAATAGCAGAGCGTATCTCATCATTCGCATCTATTACATTCCAATATTTAATTGCCCCTGCAAAATGGACATTTTCTATGTTTAACCGTAGATGGACCGTAGATCAACCGAAGATAAAGCGTACGCTCAACGTACGGGCTTGTTTAATTCACGATTGGTTTTCGATTGGCCTATGGTGTATTTTTGTTTCATAGCATACAGAGTATTACAAAAATCATACCGGGAAATGCAACTTTTCAAAAGGCGGAATCAATTTTTTTTGGTAGGGCAATCCTGTCAGAAAACGCAAAAACGAACAGCCTTAGTAAATTTCAATTACACCCCGCTAAGCATGAACCCTGCTCGATTTCCACCTAAGTGGAGAAAACATAACGAGGCACAAAAAGGAAACTACCATGTTATTTTGAAAATGCTGCCAGACAATATTCCCTCTTCAAAACAACCCGTACAGCCCTTTAAATATCCATATGCAACGTGACTGGCAGATAAACGGAATGACTAACAGAAGTGTGAAAATGATCTTCTATCAATCAGATTGTTTTTATTACGTTTGCTCTGGTTTTCGTTTTCCTATATTAATACCCGGGGAACTGAGATTTAACAACCCGGTATGACAAAATACCCTTATAAGATTTCACAGGAGGATAAATATGCGGGAATTCATCGAGAGGTACTCAAAGCTAACCGATACCGAATGGGATATGATCAGTCAACTATTTGAAATCAAAAAATTCAACAAGAACGAAATCATTCTCGAAGAAGGAAAAATATGCCGGCATTTCTACTTTCTTGAAAGTGGAATCATCAGGTTTTTTTCCAATGTTGAGGGCACTGATTTCACAAAAATATTTACCATCGCGCCGTATTGCTTTACCTCCAGGATTAGTTTCAGGAAGCAAGAGCCGTCGAATGAAGGAATTCAGGCACTGGAAGAAACGATTGTATGGCAAACTACTTATAATCAGTATAAAATGCTGGAAGAATTGAATTCCTGGAATATCTTTATTCGAAAGATATTAAATGAAATACAAGAGTTTTCGGAGTCATTTTATCTGGAGGCCAAAACCATGACTGCTGAAGCCCGCTATAAAAAGTTATTAACAGATTATCCGGCCGATTTAATGCAAAAAATCCCATTAAAGCATCTTTCTTCATTTCTGGGTGTTGCGCCTCAATCATTGAGCAGAATTCGAAAAAAACTCACTTAATCAGCGAAAATTAACATAGGTGTATTAGTTTTATTAAACGGCTTAAGACCTTTGCAACGCAAAAAATACAAAAATCATGCAGAGTCTCCGTAGCAAATTGGTAATTGGATTAATAAAAAAAAGACATCTTTTTAAGCTGAAATTGAGACCGGAAGTCGTTGACAACACTTTCTCGGTAGAAGAATTCCGCAATGGTATCGATAGGGTATCAGCTCGTATTAAGCTGCCCAAAACGATAAGTTCACAGAAACTGACCATCGAAAGCATCAATGCTGAATGGATTATCCCTGAGAATGCCATTAAAAACAAGGTACTCTTATACATACATGGAGGAGGCTTCATTTCCGGATCATGCCTGACGCACCGGATGCATGTCGCAAAATTCGCATTGGGTTGCCAATTGGAAGCATTGGTGTTTGATTACAGGTTAGCGCCTGAACACCCATTTCCTGCGCCACTCGATGATTGCATCACTGTATATCAATGGTTATTAAGCCTGGGTTATCAACCACATGACATCATTGTGGGGGGCGAATCGGCTGGAGCTACTTTAACACTATCATTGCTATTGGCACTTAAGAAAATGAGCATTATGTTGCCTAAGGCAGCATTTTCAATCTCACCGGTTACCGACTTAAGATGCCTAGCCGGATCATTTGATTATAACGCGAAAAACGATGTTGCCCCAATGGGTTCATGGATTACATGGACCCGTCTCTATATTTCGGATAACGATCCTGCCGATCCTTTGTTATCGCCCCAATTCGGAAATTACGAAGGCATTCCGCCATTGTACATCTGCGTCGGGTCGCATGAAATCCATTTAGATGACTGTCTGTCAGTAGCAAAAGTCGCTAAACAACATGGAGTCGACGTAACACTGCGCGTTTGGAAAAATATGATTCATGCTTTCCCGCTGTTATCACCACTTTTCCCGGAAGCCCGGCAGGCGTTATCCGAAATATGCACATTTGTAAGACAAAACATTTCTGACTGACATCTTAATACACAGCCTGATATCAATTTACTTACCGGGTTTTAGGAATGTGTTTATACCTCTGCGAACAAGACGAATTGTGAATCTTCAGAAAGATATTGCAGTTTTAAATATTCAACCAAACAGCCTACACAGGCAATCCTGACATAATAACAGTTGAATCTCTTTTCGGGTAAATATCTCTCCCCGGGTGATTGATGTTAGCGATTAAGTCAATATTTCCATATTGATACTTGCATTACCTGCCCGGCAAATCAGAGCGGGCAGGCAATGCAGTTATTTCCATACCATTAACCCTGAGCAGCCATTTTTTGCATTCATGCCTCCGAAGCCATTCAAGAAAAGCCCAATTTTCATGGCTATTGCATAAAACTATAAAACAGCATATTAAAAAAATTCTTTAGTGCCATGAAAACCTCTGCCGACCATAGGCTCCTTTAGGCAGCTTTTCCGTAAATTTGCAAATTCTTAAATCCATTTTATGGCACATATCATCAATGAAGTTTCCAGAACATTCAATGAATTCCTGTTAGTACCTGGCCTTACAACCAAAGATTGTATTCCCGACAGGATTAATTTAAAGACACCCCTGGTTAAATATTCCAAAGGAAACGAGGCGGAAATTGTTTTAAACGTACCTTTTGTTTCTGCCATCATGCAAGCTGTGTCGGATTCGAATATGGCGATTGCCCTGGCACGCAATGGCGGGCTGTCATTCATCTTTGGATCTCAATCAATAGAAGATCAGGCCGACATGGTAAGAAAGGTAAAGAAATTTAAGGCTGGATTTGTTATCAGCGATGCAAACCTGAAACCTGAAGACACCTTGCAAGACATCATTGACCTGAAGCGTAAAACAGGATTTTCGACCGTTGGAGTAACACACGACGGGACTTCGGGGGGGAAACTGCTGGGACTGGTAACAAGCCGTGATTATCGCCCCGGTAGAGACAGCCTTGACAGGAAAGTTAAAGACTTTATGACTCCATTTTCAAAATTGGTAACAGGTAATTATGGCATCAGTCTCGATGAAGCGAATGACATTATCTGGGAGCATAAGCTAAACAATCTTCCAATTATTGATGACCAGGGATGCCTTAAATACTTCGTATTCAGAAAAGATTACGACAATCACAAAAACAATCCCGATGAGTTACTTGATTCAAATAAAAGTCTGCTGGTTGGGGCAGGGATAAACACCAGAGACTTTGCTGAGCGTATTCCAAAACTAATAGAGGCAGGTGTTGATATTCTGTGTATTGATTCATCGGATGGCTTCTCAGAATGGCAGGCAGAAACCATTCAGTTTGTAAGAAAAAATTATGGCGAAAGGGTAAAGATCGGAGCAGGCAACGTGGTCGATCAGGATGGTTTCAATTACTTAGCAAACGCGGGAGCCGATTTCATTAAAGTAGGAATTGGTGGCGGTTCAATTTGTATTACCAGAGAGCAGAAGGGTATCGGCAGAGGACAGGCTACTGCACTCATCGAAGTTGCCCGGGCCCGTGATGCTTATCTTGAAAAAAACGGAGTTTATATCCCGATCTGCTCAGACGGAGGCATTGTTCAGGACTACCACATGGTGCTTGCATTATCCATGGGAGCCGACTTTATCATGATGGGCAGATACTTTGCCCGATTTGACGAAAGCCCGACTAAAAAGCTGATAGTTGGTGGTAGTTATGTTAAAGAGTATTGGGGTGAAGGCTCCAATCGGGCAAGAAATTGGCAAAGGTATGATATGGGGGGTAATGCAACGTTGAAATTTGAAGAAGGAGTTGATAGTTATGTCCCTTACGCCGGGAAGTTAAAAGATAATCTTGACCTGACATTAGGCAAGGTAAAATCGACCATGTGCAGTTGCGGGGCTTTCTCAATAGCCGAATTAAAGGAGATTGCCAAAATAACACTGGTTTCTTCAACGAGTATTATCGAAGGTGGAGCCCATGATGTGATCTTAAAAGAGTCGAAAAGAGAAAACCAATAACACCACCATTCATCATTTACGTAAAAACAGCCTCATCAACACAATAAAGCTGAAAAGCTGGTATTATTAACAGTGGGTGCTTAGCCCAATAGTAATAATATACAAAAGACATGAACTCATGAAACAAGCCCTTATCGTGATTGGTTTGCTGACGATTTCCATATTTGGATTCGCCCAGCCATGTGAAAAGAATTTTATCGATCAGAACTTCATTGAAGTGACAGGTAAAGCCGAGTTGGCCATCGTTCCGGATCTGATTTATCTAAAAATCATCTTAAGTGATAAAGACAACAAGAACAAGCAGAGCCTGGATGAAATAGATAAGGCAATGGTTAATAAACTTTCCAAGATCGGTGTTGATGTAAGCAAAGACCTCTCTGTTAAAGATTTTGCCAGCGACTTCAAGCGATACTGGCTTAGTAACGATGACATCATCCTGACCAAGCAATATCAGCTAATTGTTCACGATGCTAAGACATTACAGCAAGTTTATACTGAATTTCAAACGCTTGGAATATCACACATTTCAATTGAAAAATTAGACCACTCAAAGATTGAGCAATACAGAAAAGAAGTCAAAGTCAACGCGGTTAAAGCTGCAAAGGAGAAAGCCGAAGGATTGGCATCGGCAGTAAACCAGTCAATTGGAAGAGCGCTCTACATACAGGAGGTTGACTTGTTCAATCCATATTTAACATCCAACTCTCTTCAAAACCGGGCCCAAAATTCGCTTCTCAAGCTGACTGATAACATCATTGATTCAGAAGAACCCGCCATTGAATTTGAGAAAATCAACCTGGAGTACGCCATACTGGTAAGGTTTGAGTTAAAGTAAGGGCGCCATGTTGTAAGCAACTTTGAGGTATGATTTACCAATAGTGCAAACAGCCAATTCGCGCGATTAAACGGCTATTAAACCGGTAAAATGCATACACAAAAGCCCTTCAATCGAAAGCCGCTTCTGAACAGGGACAATAGAAAAGACCCGCGGAATCTTCAAAGAAGGAAACCGTCGTAAAATAAGCACAATGGAGTTTTTAGAATTAGCTAAAAGAAGATGTTCAGTTCGTTCGTTTACGAGCAGACATATTGAAAATGATTTACTTGAATATATCCTTGAAGCCGGACGTGTTGCGCCATCGGCATGTAATAAGCAGCCTCAACGGATTATTGTAGTACAACAATCAGAAAATATTGAAAAAGTAAAGAAAGCCTATAACACATTTGGTTCGCAGTGCATACTGATAATATGCAGGGATGAACGGGTAGCGCTTGTACGTGAGTTTGACGGTAAATGCTCGGGCGATCTGGATATAGGAATTGTAGCTGACCACATGATGCTTGCTGCAAGAGAAAAAGGAATCGGGAGTGTTATGGTAGGACTGTTTGATCCGCGCATTCTAAGAATAGAATTCAAAATACCCGATTATATTCAGCCGACAGCCCTGCTCATTTTGGGTTACCCCAAAACCGGTTTTTCCGATTTTAATCGACATGACAGGGAGCGTAAGCCGATCAGCAAAACGGTCATGATGGAAGAATATATTGAGGTGGAAGAACAGACTCACACAATCACTTCGGAAAACGAAGGGTTTGATTAAAAGATTTCTTTATCTGCCGTCTGATCACCGACCAGAGCAAAACAATTGCAACACGAAAAGACCGGATCAAAGTCTTTCAGACACTTTTAAAAATATAATAAAGCTGCGTCTGCAATTATCTTGATGGTCTCAGCATAGATCTGAATTCACCAATGAGTTTCCTTGTATCGATAAAGCGGTTATACTTGTACTGAAATTCATCGCCTGGCCTGGTTTTATTCTATTGTCAATTACTATACCCGTAGAAAAGCAAATACAATCAGTATACACATAAGAATCCATTTCGCCAGGTAAGTTCGTCATGGCGTTTCGGCGAATCAGTTTAAAATATTATTTTTGCAGAGAAAATATTTAAAACCAAACTCACGATGTTGTCATGATTTCTTTCCATCAATAAGTTAAGCGCGTAGAAACCTACGCCTGCATTTTGTACTTATAAAAAGAAGAAACATGATTAGCCTGCGAAATATATCTTATACACATCCTGACAAAACACTGTTGTTCAGCCACCTGTCGTTGAATATCAATCAGCACGACAAGATTGCTCTAATCGGTAACAACGGTTCCGGTAAATCTACACTGTTAAGAATCATGACCGGAGACCTCCTTCCCTCTGACGGAGAATTATTTAATGATGCCCCACCCTATTATATCCCACAGGTCTTTGGGCAGTTTAACCATCTGACTATTGCGCAGGCACTTCAAATTGAGGATAAGATCACAGCTTTGAAGGAAATACTTGAGGGAAACGTTACAGAAAACAACCTGTCTATACTCAGCGATGATTGGACCATCGAAGACCGTTGCATTGAATCATTAAAGTACTGGCAACTGGAAGATATGCCACTTACCCGGAAGTTGGAAACCTTAAGCGGTGGTCAAAAAGCAAAAGTGTTTCTGGCAGGAATCCATATCCATCAGCCGGAAATTGTGCTGATGGATGAACCAAGCAACCATATGGATACAGTGGCCAGGCAATTGCTTTACGACTTCATCCGGTCGACTTCAGTAAGCATGGTTGTGGTAAGTCATGACCGGAAAATGTTGAACCTGTTAGACAAGGTTGTTGAGCTGGGCAAACCCGGCATCAAAGTTTATGGTGGCAACTACGAATTCTATGTAGCGCAAAAGCAGATAGAGGATAATGCATTGAAACAGGATGTCGCCAGCCGGGAAAAGACACTGCGAAAGGCTCTGGAGAAAGAACAGGAAACAATGGAACGACAGCAAAAACTTGATTCCCGCGGCAAGAAGAAGCAGGAAAAAGCAGGTATTCCAACCATCATGCTAAATACCTTCAAAAACAATGCAGAAAAGAGTACTGCCAAAATCAGGGGTATTCATGCGGGAAGGGTTGACGGGTTGACTCAGGAATTGATTACACTAAAAAAAAGCCTTCCAGCACCCGACATGATTAAGTTTGGCTTTAACGATTCACCGATCCATAAAGGGAAGATTTTATTTTCAGCCAATAGCATCAACTTTGGCTACACTGATCATCAGCTATGGGCTGAAAACCTGAGTTTTCAAATCATCAGTGGAGAGCGCATCGCCCTGAAGGGGGTAAATGGCTCAGGCAAGACAACCCTGATAAGGATTATCTTAGGTGATCTGGAACCTCAAACAGGGCGGGTATACTGGGCAAAGCACCAAACGGTGTACATTGATCAGGATTATAAGCTCATCAACAACCAACTTAATATCTATGAACAGGCAACACAATTCAATACCTCCGCATTACAGGAATATGAGATCAAGACACGGCTGAACAGGTTCCTTTTTACAGCAGGAGATTGGGATAAGCCTTGCAGCACATTAAGTGGTGGCGAGAAGATGCGTCTGATGCTCTGTTGCCTGACTATCCAAACCCACACACCCGACATCATCCTGCTGGATGAACCTACCAACAACCTTGATGTCCAAAATATCGGTATACTCACGGCGGCGCTCAACGAATATCAGGGAACCCTCCTTGTTGTCTCACATGACGAGTATTTCCTCAGCCAGATTAAAATAGAGAGAGAAATACTATTGAATTGATGTATGCCTTTTTACTAATAAATGTAAACATCCTTGAAGAAAACACGGATTTGCATTGGAATTGCCTCATCATACATGAAACTGAACAAGCTAGTATCAGGCAGGCTTATCAAAGCCGGATTGAAAACCTATAGCCTGTTACTATAAAAGTACAGTGGATCATCATAAGCATGGCTTTAAACAGCATCATTTTAAACAAACTGATATAGTTTAAACCTCAACTCAGACAATCCGACAGGACGAATAAACGCAGGTACAGTAGTAATACAACGGGTTTTAATTCAAAGACTGTTAAGCGAAGCCTCCGTGCAGAAATACGGCCTAAGGAGAGCTATTTTTTTTTGATATCCGGGTTAAGCATCTGGTGGATTAAAACGAGTAATTCTTTTCGTGAAAATGGTTTAGAAAGGTAATGGCTGCATCCGCGGGAAAGGTATTCATGCCGGTGATGGCTGAAGGCATTGGCAGTAATGGCAGCAATTGGCACAAGTTTATTTTCCTGCTGTAGCCTGATTAGCTCTACAGCAGTAAGTCCGCTTATTCCGTTTCCAAGGTTTATATCCATAAGAATGCCATCAAATCGCAGGGTGTTGGCACGATCCACTGCTTCTTCACCACTCTTCACCCTGACGACACGACATGAATCCTCAAGAATACTGGTTGCCACCATGGCGCTGGGTTCATCATCCTCAACCAGTAAAATATATGGTTTTGGGCGGTTAAATAAAAGATCAGAATAATCAGAAAATTCCTTTTCAGGGGTAGCGCTTTTCTCCGGATCATTAACAAGCGGGAAAGGAGAAAGAGGCAGGTAAAGCGAAAACGAACTCCCCTGCCCCAAAACGCTCTCAACGGCCAGTGTTCCACCAATCATCTGCGCGAATCTTTGCGAAACATGCAAACCAAGCCCTGTTCCCTCGAATGCCCTGCTGGCACCCTCACTCACCTGCCTGAATTCATCAAATATCAATCCCAGATGCTCCTGGGCTATACCAATTCCAGTGTCTTTCACGGTGATCCAGACGATTGACTTATTGTCGGCCGTTCCTTTACCATATGATAAACTAATAGTGCCTTCTCTAGTAAACTTTATTGCATTACTGATGAGGTTATTGAGGATTTTCTCAACCAGAACTGCATTGGTAACAGTGGTCAGCGTAGTATCAGAATCATTGACCTCAAGAATAAGTCCTGCAGCAATAACAGCCATTGCGGCAGAATCGGCACATTGCCTGACGAGCCGGGCAATATTCACTACATTGTATTCGTCACGAGGGTTCTGCGTCTCTGCTACCGAAAGATCCAATATCCCTGTAAGGGTATGCAGTAACCTTTCGCCACTTTGAAGGATATTTTCTGCCATTGTCCGATGCGTCTCATCTGCCAGATCACTGACGAGGAACTCAGCAAAACCCATGATACCGGTAAGTGGAGTGCGGATTTCATGACTCAGATTAGCCATTAGACGCGACTTCAACAGACTCACTTCTTCGGCTTTCACTCGTGCAGCCATGATCTCCAGTTCCGTTTTCTTAAGGGTGGAAATGTCAATATTCACTCCAATCATCCTGATGGCACTTTCATCAGCATCACGAATGATGGTGGCGAATCCCTTTAAATAACGAATCGATTTGTCGTCCAGTACGATTCTAAATTCTATTGTCAACTCTTCATCATGCTGAACGGCCTTTTCTACTGCCAGAAGGGTACTTTCCCTGTCATCAGGGTGAACCCGTTGTCTCCAGCTATCGCCGTAGTTTGTGCAATTGTGCTGATCAATTTCAAGAAGTTTAAACATGTTTTCGTCCCACTCCATTGCACCTGACTTAATATCCCAGTCCCAGATACCCATTCCTGCTGCCAGAGTTGCCAGATTAAGCCTTTTGTTAAGTTTAAACAAGTTGTCTTCTGCAGATTTTCGCCATGAGATATCAATCAGCGTTACAACCACCTGTATCAGATTTCCGGAAGCATCATATTCAGGATATGCATCGACCAATGCCCAGTTAATATCGCCGCTAACCTCACAAACTACCCCTAAAATTCGATTACTGATTGGCGTTTGCGTTTTCAGCACCTGAATAGCTGGACATTGATCCCGCGTAAGGTGTTTTCTCTCCTCATCCACAAAATGCCAGCCACCATCACTATCTGACGATCCTTGTAGTGATTCCAGCCCTTTACCCAGAATTCTCGAAGCCTCCTGATTGCTTAGTATGATACTTGCATCGGCAGCATACACGAGGACTCCTGCATGCAGATGGTCTATCAGGTAGCGATATTTTGTTTCACTCCTGGATAGCTTTTCTTCTGTGAGACGGTATATAGTTATATCGCGCGAAACACCCAGAAAATGCAAAAAATTGCCTGAATCATCAAACACACTATTCAAGAGAACTTCCGACCAAATCTTCGAACCATTCTTGTGTACCTGTTCAATATCAAATGTAAAAGGCTCCGGCCTTTCACCAGCCATGATTCTCATCTTTACTTTCTTCGCTATATCCTTAACCAGTTTATAGGATTCTGGCGTTACAACCTCACCGATCTTTTGAATCATTGCTTCTTCGGGCGACACGCCACGATGTCGGAGGACGGACGGGCTTATATACAAAAATTTACCATTAATGTCCATGGTCCAGACAACATCTGTCAGGTTCTCTGTCAGATTTCTGAAGAGGGCTTCACTCTCACGGAGTCTCCTCTCAGCTTCTTTCCGTCGGGTAATATCACGGTTAATCGTAAGAATGGCAGTTTCACCCCGGTAGTTGATGGTTGATGCTTTTATCTCCAGGTCCAGAATACGCCCCTCTTTTGTCCTTTGCTGACTATCCATGCTTATTGTTCCCTGACCTTTTCTAAACTCGGCCATATGCTTTGCCCCTGCAATTGGATCAACAGTAATGTCGATCAGTGACAAGCCAATAAATTCTTCCCTTGTAAAGCCATAGACCAACGAAGCATGCTGATTCACATCAAGTACAATCTCACCTTCAGGCCTGAAAATAATGATTGCATCATGCGCGTGGTCAAATAACTGACGAAAGTCATCTTCCTTCCGGCCTTCATCAGACAGTCCAGCCCACTTGATTTCGGTTTCATTGTTTTCAATTTCTACCTCAATCTTTCTATGAAAGTTCAAGCCATTTATATCCTGATTCTTTAATCCTGAAAACAATCGTACAATAAATTCCGTACTGGAAACAAGATCTTCGAGTTCATAAAATGGAATGAAATCTTGCCGACGAGGCTCCTGAAACAGGCAAGGTTTCTGCAATGACTCTTCTGCCTTACTCATTGACCAATTGGCGGAATCTGTTATAAACTGACCAGCCACAACATAACCTAACGGATGAAGGGTTTCAGGAAGCTTTATAACCAATTCCCCGAGACCTATCTCATTAATATATAGTGACGCTATATCGGATATACCGGGATATTCTGAGAAGGAATTTGGAAATTGGCGATAATTAATGAAGCGAAAGTTATCACAAACTGAATTTCCAATTATTATCATGCCAACTGAGGCAAGTCGAGTTCCATTTTCATCGAAAACAACTATACCTAAATTAGTTGATTTCGCCAACTGACTAACCTGACCCAAAAGCACAGTATACTCATCTACTGCACATTGAATAACATTCGATTCGTCACTAAACATTAAAATTGTTTTCTTTGTACTAAAAAGCGGTCTCAAAGATAGATAATTTTTACAACTTTCCATATATCACACAATACTTTACAAATTCTGGAAACGTCATTTCAGCATGACAGAGAAACGTATATAGTTTACGAGTGCGAAAAACAATCATCTCATTTTAAAAATTGGAAAACAGACAACTGCTTTGAAGCAGGCCAAAACAAATTCCGGAGTCAAGATTTCAGAAGTTGGGAACCAAGTCAATATCAAACATGGAATAAAACTTTTAAAGCTACATAGGTATTGACGAATTGACAAAATCAAAACTTTCTATTCTTCATCCTGAAAATCCTCAAAAAAAGTAAAGGCGCACCATTACTGGCGCGCCTTTCGGGCTGCTGCAAAAACATCTGGAAAAACCAGATATCTCTCTACTTCTGCAGGTAACATAAATAGTTAACCTGCCTGCTCAAGTTAACTCTAGATTCTTCCTTCCGGGGGGCAATTCCTGGCTACCGGATTCGCCCACAGACGGAAGTCCATCCGCTGACGTTGTTAGATTTTGGTGACAGGTTAATGAATAGAGAATGTTTAGTTAAAGTATCTGATTAAAAATGGACAATGTATCTTAAAAAGCTGCAAAATAATTAACCACATACGCTGTCTGATTCCCCCTTCTTATGCTTTCCACTACGTGACATATATGTGTGTTGTTATCAGGGGCTGTGTTTAAAAATGCTTACTATGTATTCCGATTTTCGGGTCACGATTTGGATTAACAGATGGGATAGTATTGCTAAAAGAAATCTATGGTTATGAATATCGATTAAAGTATAAACTAAACAACCACGTTTTAATATACAAAACGTGAAAACATGTTGATCAGATGGTTACGCCCGGGCTTAAGCCTGAGAACTGGTAAGGTTGGTGTGATAAACAGGTAACGGCAAGCATTTTTATCATCCATGTTCCTGGGGGCAACATCCGGCTGAGGATGTTGCCCCGGAACAGAAGGCTGGAAAGACCAGCAGGAACTGATTTTGGTTGCAGGTACACTAAAAACTAACACTCAGGAAATGCGTCTGCTGATAGAGGTCTGCAGTATTCACAGGCTGAATCTGATCATACCTCACAGGCGCAAGTTGACTCATATAATGAACCCTGACTTTAACGATATAAAATGGAAAATTCACCAGATATGGAACAACACAAGTCAGACTAACAACATTCCCCCCGTTCTGCAACCAATCGACCGGATTTGCAGAGGTGATGGTATATGTATTCCCAAGAATATCACATACCTCAAAAAATGCTGTGTACTGAGTGTTGATCTGATCTTCGATTTTAAGTTTTACGTTAATCGTCTGGGCATTAGCTACCACCGCAAAAAACATGATGAATGCAGCGATAATCATTCGGGAAACAGTTTTCATAACAGTTTAGATTAGATAAGGCTTGATATAAAAAAGAGTACAGCAACCTGTTCTCCCCTAAATGGTAAATCAAATAAGTTATGGGGATTGCAGGTGGGCATAATTTCTTTATCGGCAGGATGAAATAGTTGCGGTAATATAACGGAGACGTCACTTTGTTCAATCCAAACAGAAACCAGAATGGTGGTATCACTGTTGACTAAAACGCTCCACTGTCGGTCGTCAATCTCTACTTCGAGATTTGCGCTACAGGTGAGTGCAAAAGGACCAAGAATTGTTTGCTGATCTGTGGTGGCAACGTAAACAGTAGCACTACAGGATGATTCCGTATGATTTGTTGAGCTTGAACCTGTAATCAGCACCTTTCGCTTACCATCAGTAACATTTTCGCCACCAGAACTCTCCGAAAAGACTTCCTGAGATTCAACCACTACATTATAGGATGGAATTGGATTTTGAGCCAGTAAGTCAACACTCAAAAAAACTGGCAGTACTGCCATAAGGATAATTAGTAAAAACGAACAACGTTGACCAGCTTTCATTGACTAAGGTATTGAAAGCAACAAAAATATACGAAAAACAATCACAATTACAAAATAATTTCCTCCAAATTAATGGCGGTTTCCCGCCATTAATTCGGAGGAATCTCTTTAAAAACTTCCTAGAAATAAATTATTTAAGATTTTTCTTAAGGAAATGCAGCTTCAATTGGGAGGGAAAAACTCCCTCCAGATTAAAAACACTTTCCAAAAAATGCTATGGCAAGAGACCAATTTTGATACATTTTACTACCAATTCAATGGTTGTGCCGACCCGAAGTTTCTCCCTCATCTGACGAAGGCTTTTCTCTACCCCCGACAGTTTCATATCCATCAAAACTGCAATTTCTTTCTGCTGGCAACCCTTCCTCATTAACCTGAGAATCTCCAACTGACCGTCTGACAGAATGAGATCTGATTTTGTGACAGATATTTTATCAGGCGACCGACCGGTTGCAGATTCAGCGTTCTTTTTCCTCTCCGCGAAGGCCTGGGTAATACCTGATAGTACTTGTTTGATCTCTCGTGCATCAGCCACCTTCTCTATATAACCATCCGCACCGGCACTAAGTGTTTTAATCTTCCAGATTTCTCTGGACTCGGTCGAGAAAATCACTACGGGTGAATGAGGATAAGCCTCTTTTATTCTTCTGATGTTGTCGATGGGATCTGAATTAGATCCCAAAAAAAGATCGAGCAATACCAGATTAAAACGGTCTTCGCCGAACTTCCGGATGGCATTATCGACAGTATCAGTATGACACGTCAAACAAACTCCATCCCGACGTCCACGGAACATTTCCTGTATTCCTTTTGAGATGATTGGATGGTCGTCAATTAATAATATTCTTATCATTTTAATTAAGTCAATTAAGTTTCAATGCAATTCTCCAAATAGCACCACCCGAAGTGCCGCTTACATGGGTTAGCTTTGCCCCGATTAGCATTGCACGGTGATAAAGACCCTTAACCCCCGATCCTGCTATCATCGTCACCGGAAAACCTGGACCGGTATCTGAGACAGTCACCACCAATTGATTACCAATATCTTTGCCATCAATCGTTATTGTGCATCCGGGTGCATGGACAACAGAATTCTGCACCATTTCAGTAATCATCCGTAGAAGGTGCATGCGTTTGTCATCAGATGGTTCCTGATGAATCTCAAATCTGGTGGTAATTGCTGCATTATAACATTGATGGTAGGTCTGGGCAATCAACGCTACCGACTCTGCAAATGTAAGCGATGGATGACTAAACTGAAGCAGATGACTCATATTTCTGATATTCATCCGGGCTTTATTTAGTGCCTCCTCTTTATTCCCGGTATTCCCGCTGATTGCTGCAGCAAGAAGTCCTGCAATGTCGTGCAATTCCCTCCCCAGGTTAATAGTGGTCATATCGTTTGCAAGGATGATTTCAGCGGCAGATTCCAACTTCTGCCTGCCGAATTTCAGCTTCTGACGTTGTCGGTACCATACAAAGGCCGCAACTACGAGCAGAAGGGCAAAAAAGGTGACAACAAACCAAAGCTGAAGAATAATCAATTCGCGACGATTGTCCTCTATGCTTCGGGCCTGATCTCTGATTTGTTCATCCTTCTGCTGAACGTCGTGCATTGTCATCAATAGCCGCAACTGGGCAGCCCCCGACAAAGCGACAGCTCTTTCACGTGCATCAAGTGCCAGTTTCTGCTGAACCTGTGCCTCCTGAAAACGTCCCTGCATCACGAGAATATCCGCATAACTATCATGCAGGGTCGACAACCAATCGTAATTGCCTATACTTTTACATAAAGGTAAGGCTGAATCAGCAAAAATCACATTAGCCTCTCCAAAATGCCCGGTCTCAGCATAAGCATATCCCAACAAATTTAAGGCTGCCACAGTGATAAGCGGATAATTATTTCCCAAAACTTTCAACGATTCCCTGAGAAGCGGGAAGGCCTGATAAGGCGGCAGGTCAACAGCCAGATTCAACAATGCGCTTCCAAGTTGAAAGTCGGCACCTTTAACCTGACGCAATATCTGAAGTCCTTCATTTTGCATCCTGATAAGACTCATATCATTGGTATCTATAACCTTTGCCATATTTAAAACCGTAACAGCATAACCGACCTCCCTTGGCATTTCGCGGGAAATTTTAAACGCTTGCCTGAAAATTCTCACCGCCTCGACCGAATCACTCATCGTGAGTCGCAGAACAGCCAGATCATTCAGAATCAATGCAGCAAGATCTGGGTGATCTGATTCAAGTGCCAGTTTCCTCGCCTTTATCAGGTATGGAAGTGCTCCGTTTTTATCACCCGCCCTGATCAACAGGGCACCTATATTGGAATTCAGATAGGCCAGTAGATCATTGTCATTACAGTGTCTGGAAATTTGTAAAGCCTTCAGGTAGCAGTTGTATGCCGAATCAGGACAGGCCATGTTATTTGAATTACCCAGATAGAAAATGCCATAGGCTATCTGACATGAGTCACCGGATTGTCGGGCCATTTCAAGCGCTTTATAACCATATTTCCGCGCAAGATTTGGATTTTGCTCACGCAGGTTAAAGCACAATTGCCCCAACTTTACCAGACTATCATTCTGCAAATTATGGGAAAAATTTTGAGCATGCAAACGATCCGTCAGAATCAGAAATAACAGACATATGAATAACCCTGAGTTTCTCATCGCAATAGATTTGAAACAAAGGTAACATTTAAAACAAATTCATTTGTGACGATCGATTCTCAATGGTAATTTAAGATTCTTTGACTTTTGCTTCGACTGACACAGGAAAGGTCAATTCTCACGATCGCCTTAAACAACACCAAAGGACGCTACGCTAAAAGCAATCTTTCAATCCAGCATCAACTGCTCATCAGCTTTGAGTACCTTGAGGCCATCACCGCTTGTCTGTTAAAAAAATACCGGAGATACACTTTATATAAACTAATCCTATACCTTTTCTGATACCATATAGCCGGAACAAAAACACGACTACCAGATGGCGAACATATTGTGTAGGCTCTCATTGCAGACTCATTTCATTCCATAGCCAGACGTAAACTCTGACAAGCAAACCTAAAGCGAAAATTATCTGATGATTTAACAAAAGAAATCAGACCATTTCATTGTTTTAACCGACTGTGATCCGTCCTTCCTGATTCAACTTCTCCGCAAGCTTAGATTCAATAGTGAACCACATGACGCATTGCCGGCAGATTAGTTTGTTACACAACTTCATGAAATGAAATCCGTGAGAATATTCTTTTGAAAACTTTGATCTCTTTTTACCGTCCATTACCGGGTTGCAACATACTATTAAATACCATTTACAAATTTCGTGCCGAAAATCACACATAATCATGCTTCCTTCATATATAAGATACCAAAACGTTACTACAACCATAAGCGTTTCATAAGAAATATTCGAATTTGCCCTAACTTTGGTATGACTTTGATCTAACTGAGGCATAAAAGAGGGCTATAAAAACCAGATATTCAATTGTTTAAAAAAATAATATTATGTGACCTTCCCTCACTTATTTTCTAAAATAAAGTGAAAATATTTTTCAACAGGGGCAAACCCAAGCGTTAATACCTATCCAAATATCAGAATTTAGTGTACTTTATGGAAACAAAAATATTTCTGCCACCCTGATGGCCGACCCTGTTTTACCGGACAGGAAAAACATACCATATATATGACTATAAAGTTTAACAGAGCAGGCCTTCCTACCTTCAGGACAGAAATATCGAAAGCACACTAATAAGATGTACCAGCCAGAGTGCGGGAAAGTACCCCACTACCGACCACCAGGGTTGACCTCCCTGATCTTTTCAGGCATGGCAAAGGGCTTTTCTAACCAAAGTTTTCAGAAGAATATTAAAGTATTTGTCACGCATATCACATATTATAAAACAGATACAGGTTCCATTCAAAAAAAACACAGTAAGATTACTATGAATACATGAAATTATTGCAATATAAAGAATACATTAAAAAAAGTTAAAAATGCATTTTAAGATAATAACCTATTTTTCGATTCGTTATTTTCGCATCATCATCCAAGGTCAAGTTTGAATTTAGAGAGAGATTCTGAATTTGACTTTATTTAGCTAATAGCCCTGTGCTATCAGTGCAAACAGCAATGTGTTTGCACCTGCAAGAATAGTTAAATCAATTTTCAACAATTTTCGTCAGGTGGTTATAATCCATCTGAATAATCCACAGACTGTACTTACAATTTAAAAATTTAACATCATGGCTTCCACGCTCACCCTTCAGGTAAACGACCAGAATGGCAATCCATTAGCCAATATTGGCGTCGAACTTCACTCCTATAATACTGGGACAGGAGTTGACATTAAAATGCACTCAAACACCCTCCTTACTGCTTCAAATGGCAGAGCAACTTTTACGTCGAATGATCCAAATCTGCTAAAAACATACCCTACATTTTACATTCAGTTGTACGAAGATTCCAAGATTATTAAAGCGACCGGAACCTATGTAACGGGTGATGTTATTAATACTGTACAAACACTTGTTTTATTCAAGACCGGCACCGGAAACAACACCTTTCAGATTAATGTACAGGATGAACTCAGCGGGCTGGCAGCAGCCGGAGTAGATGTAAAAATTCTATCCGGAGGCACTGGTGAGATCACTTTAAATTCCTCAACCATCACCACCGACACCAATGGAGATGCTAATTATGTAGTTTCTGACCAATTTTTTGCTGAGCGAAACCCGAAAGTAATCCTCGAGTTCAGAGTAAACTCGGAGCTAAGACATAGATCTGAATTAATGGACAGTGTAGATTTCTTTGGGCAAAGAGTAAAATTTAAGATAATTTCATCAACAACCGGGCATGTAGTAAACCGGGTCGTTTGTGGTACCATACTCTCAGCAGATGAGACTCCTTTGGCTGGAAAAACTGTCAAGGCCTATCAGGTCAGTACCGGGAACCGCGAGTTAATCGAATCGACAGTTACAGGCACCGATGGTGGCTATTATATATTGTATAATCAGATTCAGATTGCCGGTGCCGAGACAGCGTTCGATCTCCAGGTTGATGTTGTTGATACTGATGGTACAACTGTTTTGATAAAATCGCCCATCATCCTGAACTCAAACCTGGAAGAGACAATTAACCTTATCGTCAGCGAAAACGCTTATACAGGCCCGGCACAGTTTACAACAATTGATGATGTTCTGACCCGGGAGACTGCTGATCTGGATCTGGCGGCCATCACAGATTCTGATGTTGCCCTGCTCAGCAGGAAATTAAACCTTGGCATGTCGGATATAACCAGATGGATAGCGGTCAAGGATTTAAACGATCGGACAGGGATATCATCTGAAGTCATTTATGCTTTGCTTATTTCTTCAGGCGACAACTCCTTTGCAAATATCCTTACGCAGGGGAAGGAACGGATAATCAGCGCGGTGAAAAGTGCCCTCACTACAAATCAGATAAAAATAACCGGCACACCTGATACAGTGGCAGAGACGGCAGCAGTGGCAGTAATTAATTATGTAACAACAACCCTGACAACCAATGCAACGGTCATTCCTGATTATAAACAGTTGCTGGATGTGAAAAGCATTTCGGCTGCCAATGGGAAGATTTTCCTTACAAAGCTGTTGAGCCATGAAGGTGATGAGGCTTCTTTCTGGGAGCTTCTGGCAGCTGCACCTATATCATTTTCAACTACGCTCATCGATCAGTTTAAAGATATTACCAAATATACGGCAATCTCTTCAGGAAGCCTTGGATTGACCAAAAAGCTTCTGACAGACTTTTCATCAAAAGGATTACTGTTTGACAAAACAGTCACCCAGTGGGAAACATACCTTGAGAGCAACACATTAGCCATTCCGGAGAACTTCGAGGGAGAAACTGATTCAGAAAAACGGCATGTATGGGCTCAACACCTTGTAGAATCACTCGAATCGTATTATCCCACTGCTCATTTAACAAGAAAGATCAGCACAGATGCAGAAATATCGATAAATTATCTGGATGACTTCATCGGGCTGAATCCCGCTTTTGATTTTGCTACGAGTTCATTACTTGATGATCCGGCAGCAAACTATAACTTTCCGACCGGCTCCTCAGGTTTTAACACAGCTGTCTTTATTGAAACACTTAAGTCGGTCAAAAGGGTTTATTCGCTACTGCCCCCCAAAGGGAAAGCACCATACTTCAAATTATTATGGAACAATAACCTTCATTCGGCCATTTCTGTATCATCGAGGGGCGAAAACAGGTTAACCACGCTGGCAACTGCCGCTGCGTTGGATACCCGGGTTATTGGTGACATTTACAGAACAGCCGAACGACTCACCCTTCAATCAATTGCCTCATACCTTCATTTTACGCGCGACCTACAAGATGTATCAGATTTGGGGATTGCTGACACCAGCAACAGCAACGCGCTAATGAGCGATATCTTTGGCTCCCAGGATTATTGCCAGTGCGAACACTGTCAATCGGTATATGGTCCGGCAGCCTACCTGATGGATTTGATCAACTTTTGTGAGAATCACAATTCGATTGCCGACAGCAGTTCTACCACTTCCAAATTCATGGAATTCTTAAAAAATCGCCGCCCCGATATACCAGAACTTCTGCTTAACTGCAAAAACACGAACCAGGCAATTCCTTATCTTGACATTGTTAATGAAGTACTGGAAAGAAAAATAAGCGGTACACCTAATGGTTCTCTCCAGCAAACAGAAGGCGATCAGGACGATATCGAAGCCTACCCCCAATCACTTATTCCGGCAGTATACGACACGTTGCTTGATAAAGTATATCCCTGGCAACTTCCATTTCACCTTTGGAATGAAGAAGCAGATGCCTACCTTAACATGGTTGATACTACCAGAGAGCAAATTGCACTTCAAATTCCAAAAAGTATAACATCAACGATCAATTTTATTGATAATCAGGAATTGAAGGCTGCATTGTGCTTTCTGAAAATTACTCCTAAACTGCATGAAAAACTGGTAGGGGTACCAACATTATTGGAATTGTATAAGCTGACAATTAATAACATCAGTGAATTGCAGAAAAACCTGACTGTTTCTACCGGAGGCACCATAGCAACAGCAGCGCGAGTCAGTTTGCTTAAGTTGCTTCAAAAAACCGGACTTAGTTACCAGGAATTTCTTCAATACCTCACCTCAAAATTCATAAACCCTGCCGGAAAGACCATTGATTTTAACCTGAGTCTGGCCGAGGGAAGTACAACAGAGTATATTAAATCATGTAAACTCGAAGACGCCGGCATTGATTTCAACAGTGCAGACCTGATAAAACTATATAAATTTGTTCAGTTGCACAGGGTAACCGGATGGCAAATCTATGAACTTGACCGTGTTTTCAACGCTTTCACTATCCAGACATCCGAGGGTATAACCAACGATCTGCTAACGACCCTGTATTATATTCAGAAGATTCACCAGAATTATAAAGCCGACATTACCGGGATGCTGACCTGGTGGAAAACCATGGATGAGACAGAAAATTATGAAGATATCAAGTCGTTGTATGCGGCTACCTACGGTGCAAAAGTAAACGATGCAGTGATTAATTTCACAGCGGCTTCCTTTACTTCGGCTCCAGATAAGAACAGAATTGCAGCTGTTAATGAATTGTCGGGTGATGAATACACGCTTTTGTTATCAAAAGTACTTCCTGCAGTGCTTGGCACGAATGCAGAGGCAGTTATCGATTATCTCACGATCCTATACGGGGTATCCTATTTGTCAAAGGTCATAAGGATCAGTATTTCAGAATACATCCAACTCACTGAAATAATGGAAATGCATCCGGTTACCATTTATACCTCAAACACCCGCATTCCAAGAACCCCGAAAGAAACATCAGTATTTCTTGATGATTTGGAAACTATCCGGAAATCAGGATTTACCATTCCAGATTTTATTTACCTGATGAGTGTCAACCGGGTAAAGGATTCCGGGATTATGCCCAAAGAACTCGACGTGATTAAATTACTTACCGAGTTGCGTACCGAACTAAAAGAAGTCAGAACAAGGTATATTTTGCCCACCAGTGAGCCTGCTCAAAATCAATGGAATACAATTTCACAGATTTTTGACGTGGAAGCCGGCAACATAGTGACGTTAATTGCTGAAAACCCAACAGGGAATCAAAACAGGATCACCGAGATTACCAACCTTATTCAATCTTCATCGTACCTGTTTCCATCAGCCAACATCTCTGCTGCAATCAACAGGCTTACATTGCCGAATCATGCAGACTTCCTGAGTTCTGAGAATGACAGGCTTTCTTACTTTGTCTCCCTGTTTGGCCGGCATTTAAACCCGGGAGACAGCAGCAGCATTTATCTGCAGGCTATTGCCCACGTAAAGACCAGATTAATAGAGATTACGAACGGCCTGGTTTCAAACACTGGAACCGGCTTCTTAGAGGATAGCAGCACACCCACACAACAATTCCAGACAAATCACCCGACTGTTTTCGCCAATGTTCAAAATCTTAAACAGGCGTACCTTGCCGTTGATCCATCGCTCGACACATACCTGGGTGAATTATTCACTGACCAGGCATTTGTCAACACCTCTGGTGGCGGAATAACATCAATTTCAATTACTGAAATTGTGCCGGAGTCGCTCACTGAAACCCTGAGTGTACTTTTAAACCTTTTGGTTGAGAAAGAATCAGCAGGGGTGCTCCTCAGCAACATACTCACAGTTTACAGTGCAGCTATACCTCAAAACGAGTTGCAGCAAAGACGAAACCTGATTATACAGTGTCTCGGAGATTATATTGATGCTGAAGATCTGTGCAACAGGGTTGTCCCTAATAACGGAGGTCTTTTATTGTTGACAATCACGGCCAGGGTACTCTATACCATCGAACAGCTTATTAATTATCTGATGCGGGATGCATTGTATCAGAAATTAAGTAATGCAAGTGATTTAGAGTATAACCTGGTAAAGCTTCTTTTTAACAAATACATGAATAATTACGGACAACCGTTAACACGGCCTGCCCAATACTATTTCACTTATCATAGTTTTGTCAACTCGAACAAGGATATCTCTTTCAACTCAATACAAAGCATATTTCTGGAAATATTCTACAAATGTGCCGCCTACATCAAAGTAAACAAACTCAGCCTGGATGATGTAGATTACATCCTTAATAAAATCGTGGCTGATAATAGTCCATGGATTCGCTTCACTCATTTTCCGGCGAGATATGCTTCATTTTTCGGGAAGCCGTTATACTCGGATTGGGTCAACCTTCAGAAAAGCACCCGACTTCACCGCGCCTTATTCAGACCCGACTATTCAGTTTTTGAATTATACAAACTGACAACCAATTTGGATAAGACAGACTACCTGGGAAAGGCGACTGGATGGACTACTGATGAAACAACGTGTATCAGTTCACTACCGGCATCAGAAATGGAAGACGACCAGTGGATCAGTATCCTTGAAAACATTGTCACCATGAGCCGGAAAACGAAGATAGGTTATAATCAGCTCAAATTAATTGTTGAAGAGTCGTCCAGGAACATCACAAATATCTCCACATCAAATGCACGTGTCATACGTTATGCGGTCAAGGCTTCCTTCAGCAATTCCGCGTGGCTCGAACAGGCCGTTCCTGTTCGCAACGGGCTGCGTGAAAGGCAGAGAGATGCCATGGTAGCCTATCTTTGTTTAAACAACCTGATCGCCGACGCTACAACTCCCGACCAGCTATTCGAATACCTGTTTATAGATACACAGATGGCCTCCTGTGGCAGGATTTCACGTATCAAAGAAGCCACTCTGGCAGTGCAGACCATGATCAACAGGGCTTTATTAGGCTTGTTGCCCGATGCGATGACCTTCAGCCAGGAAAATATCGAACAATGGGATTGGCGCCGGAACTACCGGGTGTGGGAGGCTAACCGCAAGGTTTTCCTGTACCCCGAGAATTACCTGCTACCCGAATTAAGATCCGACAAGACCCCACTTTACAAAGAATTTGAAAAAAAACTGAAACAAAGCGATCTTTCAGAAGAATCAGTCAGCCAGCTTTACCGCGATTATCTTACAGGACTGGCCGATGTTGCCAATCTTGAAGTTTGTGCTTTCTCGGGTCATCACTTAATAATTGACACTCCAAACTTCGGTATAGATACTTCGCCGACTGATATGCACGTGGTGGCACGTTCGCGTACACATCCCCGTAAGTATTATTACAGAAAATGGGTAAACCAATCGTATTGGACAGCCTGGGAAGCTATGGATGTTGACATTCAGGGTGACCATATCGGCATAGCCCAATGGAATCAATACGTCGTCGTTACCTGGCTTGAGTTTAATGAAGTTGCCGAAGAACCTAATATTAAAACTCCGAAAGCTTTAGGCGGAAATCCAGACACGCCTCCTACTGATGAAGACCTTAAACCATCTAAATATCAAGAAATAAGACTGAACTGGTGCATTCGTTCGGCTGAAAGATGGGGTAAACGACAGTATTGCTCAGAACCATTAATTTGGCATCGAAGCGGCTATATAAACCTCATGACAAATAAATACAAAGCATCTCATGATAACTGTACTAAGGCTTCTTCATTGAAACCTGACGCTTTTATAACAGATGTTGCTGTAAAAGACTCAATACTTGAAGTATTTGTCAAGTACAATATCCGTTATGATGAAAACAATATTAACGCATGGACTAAGAAAACAATGGTTAATGTTGGCAGATTCTGGTTCGCGAGTATATTCGAACAACCGACTGTCGATTTTCGTCAGAATGGAGATTACTTCCAATCATTGCGAGGTTTAAAAAACTGGAACAACCTGATAGATCATAGATACATATACGAAGTAAACCAGCATTTATATTTACCTATCGGCCTTAATACTAATAACACATTATATCTCAATAAGAATTTAATGTGGCGGGTCGGAGATTCCAGATTGACCAAATCCTTTTCGGTACTCCTGCCATCAGGACAAAACGGGTACAAATATTTCAGCGGTTCTTACCCTCCGGGCTATTATTCGCAGGATCCCATCTTCTTTATGGACAGCAACGCATCATATATGATGTGCCTTGACATAAGCGCAACTCCCGGTTCTGCTTCATTATCACCACTCACCTCACTCATGGCAAGAAACCTTCCTTCAACCATAGCCCTCAATACTGATAATTTTGCTGAAATTAACGCACAGGAAACCCCAAGATTCTATTCGCTAAACGACAGCCAAACTGTGTATAGCAGAGTCAGCACACAATCTATGGTAATTGCTCAGAGTAATAGTAACCAATCGGGATCTGTTACATCAACCGGAGGAACAACAAACAACCCGGCAATTGACACCGGTAAATTCAGGCTTCTCACATTCTGCCATCCGCAGTCTGATTCATTATTACGGGAGGTTAATAAAACAGGTTTGGAATCAATCATTAATCCGGTTCCTGACAGCAAATTTTACAGACAAGGTTATGGCAAATTGATTTACTCGCCATTTACACAGTCCTCGGATCAACAAGACAGTTATGATTATGTTATCATGCCAAACGTTGTAATCAACAGCCAAATACAAAAGCCGGAAGAAAGATTACCCAGAAGATCTTTTGAGTTTGATCAAAGTTCAGCATACGGGGCCTACAACTGGGAGCTTTTCTATCACCTTCCGATGATGATAGCCGAAAGGCTTACCGCAAACGGCTCTTATGCCGAAGCACGTAAATGGTACCACGCCATTTTTAATCCCACGATTGAACCCGGTGAAGAGGGTCCGGAAAGGTTCTGGATGTTGAAGCCATTCTATGAACTATTGGCAGATATGGCTTCGGGAACGACAGCCGGTGATGAATTCGGGCAATACTACGGGTTGATGCAATTCAGCACCCAGATTGACAATTGGGAGCGCAATCCTTTCGATCCACATGCTGTGGCCCGCCTGAGAATTGTAGCCTATATGAAATATGTGTACATGAAATACCTCGACAACCTGATTGCATGGGCAGACTCACTGTATGCCCGCGACACATGGGAAACCATTCAGGAGTCGCTGCAATTATACATATTGGCAGCCGGGTTGCTTGGCCGCAGGCCTGAACAGACACGAAAGCATGAGTCGGCAGTTCTTTCGGTTGACGAATACAGCGATTCGACACAGGATGCATTTAGTAACATTCTTGTCAAAATAAACAATATTATTGCCGATACCAACTCCCAAGGCACAAACTTGGGCAACCCGAAAAACAAGCCATTCATGAAAATGGGTACCATAAACTCGCTCTACTTTGGTATTCCACACAATGAAAAGATACTGGTTTATTGGGATGTTCTGGCCGATCGCCTCTTCAAAATCAGGCATTGCATGAACATCGAGGGTGTGGAAAGGCAATTAGCCTTATTTGATCCGCCTATCGATCCAATGTTACTTGTAAGAGCCAAAGCTTCGGGATTAAGTATTGGTGCCGCGCTGAGCGAAATCAACACCCTGTTGCCTGCTTATAGGTTCCAGCACCTTCTGCAGAAAGCCGTAGAATTTGCCGGCGAGGTTAAGAGCCTGGGGCAATCGATGCTATCGGCTCTCGAGAAAAAAGATGCCGAGCAACTGAGCCTGCTGCGCAACACCCATGAAGCAAATCTGTACGAAAGCATGCGCGAAGTAAAAGTGGCCGCCATCAATGAAGCACAGGCACAACTTGAAGCCACAAAGATTGCTGCTACCTCCACGCTGAAAAGGTCGCAGTATTATCAGCAATTGCTTTCACAGGGACTGATAGATGAGGAAAAAGAACAGCTCACTTTTATGGATACCAGTTTTATTATGAGAATAGGAGGAGCAGCTCTTTCACTGGTTGGGGCATTAGTGAGTACAACCGTGCCTGAATTCACTGTAGGTTTACAAGGTTGGGGTGGTTCTCCTGTAGCCACAATTACCCATGGCGGAAAAACTATCGGGGCAGGCTGGTCACTGGTGGCTTCACAACTGAATACACTTGCCTCCCTTTCCGACAGTTTAGCCTCCCGCTCGGGCATTATGGCAGGGCACAAACGGCGCGAGCAAGATTGGAAGCTACAGAATGAACTGACGGCCATAGAGCTGAAACAAACAGACAAGCAGATACTTGCTGCTACCATCAGGCTGGAGATGGCACAATACGAACTGAACAGCCTCGACATGCAGATCAATCAGAACAAGGAGATTGAGGCTTATCTCGAAGATAAGTTCACCTCGTCTGAGTTGTATGGTTGGATGTTGACCCGCCTCTCCGATGTTTACCTTTCGGCCTACAAGCTGGCCCTCGAAATGGCCCGCAAGGCCGAAAGAGCATACCGCTTCGAACTTGCAGAATCAGACACCACGTTTATCGGAACATCCTATTGGGATTCGCTCTACAAAGGTCTGCTGGCCGGTGAATCGCTCACCTACGATTTGCACAGGATGGATGCCGCCTATACCGATAAAAACAAACGCAGGTTCGAGATGCAGAAACACATTTCGCTGGCCACTATTAACCCGACGATGCTAATTAAGCTAAGGGCAACGGGAAAATGCGAATTCGACCTCAGCGAGATGATGTATGATCTTGATTATCCGGGGCAATATCAACGGCGAATCAAATCAATCAGTATTTCGATACCGGCCGTTACCGGCCCCTATACAAACGTCAACTGCAAGCTCACGCTGGTAAGCAGCTCTTATCGAAAAAATGCTTTGCTGACCAATAATGTATACCCTCAGACAGGACCCGAAGATTCACGTTTCGTTTCAGCCGTTTCAGCCATCCAGTCGATAGCCACCAGCAACGGGATGAAAGACTCCGGGATGTTTGAATTCAATTTCAACGATGCACGATACCTCCCGTTTGAAGGTGCCGGTGCCATCAGTAAATGGACAGTTGAACTTCCCGCCGAAATCAGGCAATTCGACTACGATACCATTGCCGATGTCATCATCCACATTAATTACTCGGCACTCGAAGATGGAGTCTTAAAAGAAGCTGCATCAGACCATCTTAATGAAGAACTTACTCTGATCATGGGCCCTGAAGGATGCTTCCATCGGATGATCAGCCTGAAGCAGGAGCGTGTTGACAACCTATACCAGTTCCTCAATCCATTATCAGGAACCAATGCATCAACCAGCCTTGTGATTACGCATGACGATTTCCCATACTTTATGCACAACAAGGATATTCAGATAAGCACTGTCTCGTTGTATGTTCAGAAGGCCATCACTTCAGGAGGGATAACCATTAATTCCCAGGTTCCTTCTGTACCACCTTCATGGGTTCCCCTAGCTACTCCTGAAAATACGCCCTCCTGGAGCCACATTGAGACAGATACAAATATCTCACTTGATACGTCTGATGAAGAGCTGGCAATTGCTATAAGCTCCGATTCCGACTTCTCAGGAATTGACGATGTGATTGTAGTTCTTAAATATACAATTTAAAACAACCGGACATGTGATCAGGAAAACTGATCACATGTTGGCACTTAAATGACACACTCAATACCCTGATGAAAATCAGGAAACTATTCTACACTAAGGAGAGCCCGTTTATGCTCTCTCATGAATGTGGTTCTTCTTGGTGGTTCGTAATCAAATCGTACTTAACTCTAAACCATATCTATGAATTGAAATCAAAAAAACAAATCCTGTTCACCTGATTTGTAATCAGAGCAGGAAACAAAAAAGGGATGGGTTCTATCAGGCTTCTCTCTCGAAGAAAGAATCCATCCCGCTGTTTCCTTTCACCTTGAACATCCACCAAAAGTCAACAGACTTACTCTCAAATTCTTGTAAAGCTGATAGTCAGTATTATTCTCCTGTTATTTGATTAAGTAATAAATTTTTCAGGACATGTTCTATATAAGAATCAATAAAGTAAAAATCCTCAATAACCGGGAATTGTTAGGAAAGGGTGAGATTCAACTAATGAGTTTCATCACCGGGGCAGAACAGGATTTTCCAATGTTACAGCAGTTTTTTGTCACACAAAGTGAAGCAGAAAAAATTGCCATAGTTAAAGATGCCGCGATGAAAATACTCAGTTCCCGCATTTTACTCCCGATACAAAAGGTAAAGGACAACGCGTCGCTTTACTTTGGCGACACAGGCTACATCGTGTTCAAATCACCGGTAATCCCCGACGATTTTAGCTGGATGTTACTGGCCATCGAGAAAGATTCCCGGACACGTGAAACAGGGACATTAATCTCAACAATACTGACTGATAGCAACCTTGGCACAATTGCAGGTGCATTAGGTCAGGTTGCCGGGTTTTCTAATCCTGTTGCAGCATCAGTGAGCATCTTAATGAACCAGTTGGTAAATATAAGCACCGCGCTGTTTAAGGCCGATTGTGACGACCTGGCGGGGATGCTTCTTACCTCTTTTATCCGCCGCGAACATTACCCGCACGGAATACGTGATAAACAAGATACCATCGACCTTACAGGAAATATGTACGTTGATTACTCCATTTTCGGATTTGAGGAGACGACAATATCCTGACAAGATTACAACCAGTAAAACCGACCTCACATAAACTGTCTTTCAACATCAATTATGAACCAGAATTCAACCACCTCCCCCAAGGGCTACTCACTCCACATCGGATTAAACCATGTTGATCCCGAACACTATTCAGGATGGAAAGGCACCCTGAATGCCTGCTGCAACGATGCTTCCGAAATGAGAAAGATTGCTGTTTCGCAAGGATATGTAATGATCAACACGCTTCTTAATGAGGATGCCACACGTCAGAATACAAGAAAAGCAATTGAAGAAATTGCATCGGTTATCCAACCTGGTGACCTTTTCACGCTCACTTATTCAGGGCATGGAGGACAGGTTCCCGATACCAGTGGAGACGAAGAAGATGGTCTTGATGAAACGTGGTGCCTTTTCGATGGTCAATTAATTGATGACGAACTTCAGTCGTTCTGGTCGTTGTTTCCCGACGGGGCGCATATTCTTATCATTTCTGACAGTTGCCATTCGGGAACGGTGACAAAAATGGTTAACCAAAACCTATCGCCCATGCCGGAAGAATCGCCTCGGCATATCCCGGCGAATATAGCTTACCTTACCTTTCAACAGAACGAATCATTCTATCGTGAGATCAAACAGGATGTCCGCACTTTTCGCGATGAAGGAGGGAACCCCACGGTAAGGCTCTTATCGGCTTGCCATGACAACCAGACAGCCCTTGACGGGCCTTTCAACGGGTTGTTTACCTCACATTTGCTGATGGTATGGAAAAACGGGGCATTCAGGGGCAATTACAATAATTTCTTTGCAGAAATCAGTAAAGGTATGCCCTCAGGCCAGACTCCCCAACACAGGCTTTCAGGCCCGCCACAACCTGCATGGGATGCTTCTGTTCCATTTTCAGTTGGTGTTCAGAATGACCAATTAAAGGACAATCCTATCGTAACAGGTTCAGAATATCTCTATGACATCCATTGTCATCTGTTCAACCGCACTTTTCTGGCCAAAGAACTTTTTGCCCTCCTCGTCAGAGAAATCAAGAAACTGTTGCTAAATCAAAACAAGCCGGAGATTAATGCCGAAAAAGGGATAATAGATACCGTTGAAAGCGTGATAGACAGGCTTCGTAATATCATCGAAACCATCAGGCGGGTAAATGCATTTCTGAAAATCGGATTAAAAAAGGACAGCACTGCCATCTTCGATGAAATGAACAAGGTTTACAACGACCGCTTTATCATAACCCCTTTAATGTTTGATCTTAAGTGGTGTTTTGTCGAAAGTGCCGGTGCCGTGAAGGGGATGAAATCAGAAATCACCGAACCTGCATTGCTTTTTTATCAGGTAAAGCGTGAATTGTTTGCGCAGGTTACCCGGATAAAGGCCGAATTAAAGGTTTCGGAAAAAGCCATTGCAAGGACAGATGAGGTAGCAAAGCTTAAGAAAGAGATTGATCGCGAAATTAACAACCTCAATAAACATGTCGCCGAACTTGAACTTTCAGAGTTGGAATCAGTCGAACTCCAGGCTTCCGATAAAGGCACTTCCGATGCCGACTCCCTTTTTGATGGTTTTAGCGAACAAATCAGGCAATTGGCAGAACTTAAATCCCGACCGGGATTTAACGACCGGATACTCCCCTTTTTGGCGGTAGATCCCAGAAGAGCCGGCATACTGCAGGAAGCCATGAACACAACAGGCAGGGATAAACTATTTGCCGGGATCAAGCTATATACCCCTAACGGCTATTCACCCACAGATCCCCTGTTGTTTGGCGATGAATACGGTTCACAATGCCTATACAGGTATTGCGAAGAAAACGGCATTCCGGTAACGGCTCATAACTCATACGGAGGATTTGCCACTTTCATGAACAGGATTGAAATAACCGGTGATATTTTCCTTGACGGCAAGCTGGTTTACCTCAACCATTCGACGTATGGATTTAAAACCTCATTGTTGTCAGACGGAGGCGATGCCATCAAAGAAAGGGCATTGGCCTTGAACCATCCCCTGCTGTGGGAAAAAGTGATGCAGAAATTCCCTAAACTGAAGCTTAATCTGGCTCATTTCGGAGGAGATGAACAACTCGGCAAAGCCCTCGAAGATATTAATGACATAAACCTGTGGTCAAACCAGATCATCAGGCTTATTAAGCAGTATGACAACCTTTACACCGACTTGTCATGCACTTCCGACTTCAATGTTATAGCTAAACTAATCAGTTCGCCGGTGTACCCTTTGATTAAACATAAGCTTTTGTATGGCTCGGACTATTATCTGTTGATCCTGTTTGATCGGAAATTCGGAGAAAACGTTAAAAAGTTTGAAACACTGTTTGCCGGTGATTTTGGAATTATCGGAAAAATCAACGCCCGAAAATTTCTCTCCTATGATAGATCGTAAATATACTTTCCAGAATGTGAATAATTCGAGCTATCGCTATTCCCTTTTCAAAGGAAATTTATTCCCCGAGAAATATATAGGCGACAACGAAGCTGAAGTTGAATGGAATGCCGATAGCACGAATTCCTCGAAAGTTTTCGTTCACACGCAAAGCTACAAGGTATTTCAAAAGGAATCGATGCTTTTCCTTTGGGGAAGAAGGGGCACCGGGAAAACGGCCATCATCAGGATGCTGGATTATGAAATCAAGCAAAAGAAAAACAAACTTTACCTCTTTTCAACGGTAATACGCCCCGAAAAATTCTTCTATGACCTGACCACCATCTATCGGGATCCGATGTTTAGCAACTTCTACAAGGAGGAATTATCGATATCGTTTGTTAAGATATGGCAATGGGTCATTATTTCTTCCGCGCTTGTTGAGGTTGACCGGAATTATTCGCTACCGGATGCTGATATTCCTGATCAGATTAAAACGGTTAAAAAATATCTGGCTAAACATAAACTGGGGCACAGTTCAGGCTTATTCTTTAATGGAACCGGAGTATATAATGCCTTGCTTGAACAGCTAAAGGGAGAGTTCAAAAGAATTCAGCGCACCAACCAGTCGCCTGCCTTTTTTGTTTCCAACGTCTTGTCGAGACTTACCTCCGACGATTTCAGGACTGCAACCGAAGCGCTCTGTTCATTCCTGCATATCAGCAAGAGTAAGATTCTGGTGATGATTGATTCAAACGAGCTATATAACCTGAAAGATGAAGTGTCGGCAGCGCTGGTATCGTCATTGATGAAGGAGATACTTGATTTCTATGAAAAGAAATCATCAGGAATAATTGTCAAAGCAGCCTTCCCTTCCGAGATGTATCCCTACTTTCCGATGGAAAACATTGGAAAGATAAACGACAAAATCCATTTCATTCATTGGCGATTTAAGGATATTGTAAACCTGATCGCAAAACGATATTACAACCTGCTCATCGAGAAAGACTACCGTTTGAATGGATTGTTTAACCTGAACGATTTCGAGAATTTCACTAAGTCAAAGGAGTTTCTGGAACAGTACTTCCCCGAAACAGTAATAACCTTTTCAGGCATTAAATTCCCGACGTTCCCTTTTATAATCCGGCATACCCAAAAGAAGCCGCGGCAAATAATTACCATTCTCAACACAATTCTCTCGCTTGCAAATGAGAATGATATAAGCTTTACCTGTATCACAAAAGAGTGTATAACCGAAGGATCAAATATCAGGTTAAAGGAACTGACTGATGAGGCGTTTTCTATTTATGATTCGATTTATAATGACGCCACATCGCTTATAAAAAAGGCCTTCACAGACATGAAGAACCTGATCAAAATCAAGGACGTACACGAAAGGCTGAGCAAGTGCAAATCGCATTTGACAAGTTTCGACCGCGACGATGCCATCAGGTTGTTTTTCGAGTGCGGCTTAATAGGTATTGTCATGAAAGAGGAGCAGTATTTCACCACCAAGCACATTATTCAGTCGCTTTTTGAATATCAGGTGAAAGATATTCTTGTCGAACAATTTGATCACCTCTATGCTATCCACCCCATGTTTTATCAACCGCTGAACATTCAGGTTGATATGGAATCGCTGGTATATCCTATGCCGGTAGCTGAAGAATTTGAAGAAGATGGTCTTTTATGTTTATATAAAGATACAAATTCAAATGGATGAATTTATTAAGGATTTTTTCTCGCTGTTTCCTATGTTAAGCACCGAAACCTTAACCGTTATTATCGGGTTGATGAGCGGGATGCTCGGGACTTTTCTGACCCTCTGGGTCGAAAACAGGAAAACTGATATAAATAAAAACATCAATGTATTAACAGGATTAATGCATTCAACTAATCCGGTCAATTCGTTAAAAGTTGATGCAATTAAATCGGTTAATTCAATACGAATAAAATATATACTTAGCGTAACCAATCCAACCTTATTAACCGATTTCTGTGAGCGGATTACAGAGCTTTCGGCTGAACTCGACACCTTCATGCTGACATTCTCCTTTCTCTATAATAAGGATATAAGGTTTCACCTTGAATCAGTGTACAAAATTGTCAGGGATCTGGATAAAAGGACTAAATACTCCGACATAAGTAACCTGAGTGAAACCGACAAGCAGGAGATCTTTAACTTTTTCGATAAGCTTAATTTTCATTTTGAAAAGTCACTGATCCAGATGCAGCAGGATATCCTGCTATATGCCAACTTCAACCATGAACTTCTTCGTCTTAAATCATAAGTTTTCAAACAACACAGGCTTAAAACTAAATTATTAACGCTATGAATACCAATCCCAAATCGCCCAACCAGCCGTATACCGGACAATTTTACAAGGAACAACAGCAAACTGGTGGTAAAACTGAAGCCGTAACTGCCGGTAAAGGGGCAGCTCCATCACAGGCTGATCAGCCTGCCCAGGGGACAAAAAACACCCTGTCGCCCGAAAAGATACTTACGCTACCCAAAGGGGGTGGTGCCATCAAAGGCATTGGTGAGAAATTCCAGGCTAACCCGCTTACCGGAACCGGCTCTGTCTCTGTTCCGCTGCCTTTAAGCCCCGGGCGCGGTGATTTCACTCCTCAACTGGCTTTAAGCTATGACTCGGGTTCAGGGAACAGTGCATTTGGATTGGGTTTCTCCGTCGGGCTTCCCTCCATTTCCCGGAAAACAGATAAAGGATTGCCCCTCTATCATGACCTCGAAGAATCAGATGTGTTCGTGATGTCGGGAGCCGAAGACCTGGTAAGACTGCTGGATGCATCAGGCCAAAAAATAGCCCCTGAGGTCAGGAATGCCCAGGGCGAAAGTTACAGGGTATATGGATACAGACCCCGCACCGAAGGGTTGTTTGCCCGCATCGAAAGGTGGGAAAACACTTCAACCGGCATCAGCCACTGGAGGGCAGTAACACGCGATAACATCACCACGGTGTATGGGATGAGCAGCAATGCCCGTATTGCCCACCCGGGTGATCCGGTAAAAGTTTTCCAATGGATGATTGAACGGACAGCCGATAACCGCGGCAATCTCATCGAATATGTTTACAAGCCTGAAGACGCATCCAATATTGCACCCTCGGTATTTGAAGACCGGCGCATTGCAGATGGTGAAGCCTTCAATCAACGTTACCTTAAAAAGGTTTGTTACGGTAATTACACTCCTTCAACCGTTGTTGATGCCCCTTACACGGGCGGATGGCATTTTGAACTTATTTTCGATTACGGGGAACACTCGGGCAATACACCCTTCTACGATGAACAGGCGGACTGGGGCTGCCGTACCGATCCTTTTTCGACCTTCAGGCCCGGCTTTGAAGTACGCACCTACAGGCTTTGCCACAACATCCTGATGTTTCACCGGTTTACAGCCCTGGGAACATCTCCCTCGCTGGTGAAGATGCTCGCGCTCGATCACGAACAACGCCCTGAACTCACCCTGCTGCGAAGCATTACCTTAACCGGTTTTGAAGATTCAGATACTGAGAGCTTCCCCCCGCTTTCATTCTCCTACACCGAACCCCTGCCTGCCACAGAATGCAGGCAACTTACGGCAGGCGACATTGAAAATTTTGCGGGGGGTGATACCTTCCGATGGACTGACCTGTACGGCGAGGGGCTCAGTGGCGTATTGATGCAGGGCGGTGAGGCATGGTACTACAAGCCCAATCTTGGCGACAAGCGATATTATGATACCATGTCGGGCGAAGAACCCGGCCTCTGGCTCGGTGCCTTAAACAAGGTTGCCAGTTTTCCAAACCTTTCGAAAGGTACTGCACAATTAGGCGACATCGACGGGAACGGACGTACCGACCTCAGGGTCATGGGGCCGGGCATTGCGGGTTTCACCGAACTATCGGGTGATGGTAAGTGGGAATCATTCCGCCCGTTCAGGCATATCCCCAACATCGACATGAATGATCCTAACCTGAAGATGATTGATCTGACAGGCGACGGCCATGCCGATATACTCATCACCGAGCACCAGTGTTTTACAGCCCACTATTCCGAAGCAGCCGATGGTTTCGGTGAGGCTCATAAAACCACCAAACCTACCGATGAAATTCAAGGCCCCGCTATCGTGTTTGCCGATCTTCAGCAATCGATATACCTGGCCGATATGAGCGGCGACGGGCTTACCGATATTGTCCGTGTACGCAATGGAGCCATCGACTACTGGCCAAACCTTGGCTACGGCAGATTCGGAAAAAGAGTGAGCATGAAAGGGGCTCCCCGCTTTGATGCAACCGATAAATTCGAACAGGAACGCATACGCCTGGCCGATATCGACGGCACAGGAACCACCGATATCATTTACCTCGGCACCAAAGCCATCAGGTACTGGAAAAACATGGCAGGAAACAGTTGGAGCACTGCCTGCGAGATTACTCATTTTCCTTCGTTCAGCAAACTGGACGAAGTGAGCATCATGGATCTACAGGGCAACGGCACCAGTTGCCTTACTGCCATGACCCCTGCCCGTGATGGACAAAGTGCCAGGTTGCAATATCTTGAGCTCACGGGCGGGCAAAAGCCTTTCCTGATGTATGAAATGAACAACAACATGGGGGCAGTGACCACCCTCACCTATGCACCTTCCACCAAATTTTACCTTGCCGACCGGATGGCTGGCAGGCCCTGGATTACAAAACTCCCATTCCCCGTGCACGTGGTTGAGCGGACAGAGGTACATGACCTGCCCACCGATACACGGTATGCCACCCGCTATGCCTATCACCATGGCTATTTCGACGGGGTGGAACGTGAGTTCCGTGGCTTCGGCATGGTAGAACAATGGGATACCGATACATTGCACGACCTTACCCTGCAGGGCGAAGCCGACCAGCCACCTGTCTATAGCAAGACATGGTTTCATACAGGTGCCTTACTTGAGAGCGGTGATATTACCCGGCAATATGCTTCAGAGTACTTCAACGACCCCCAGGGATGGTTACTTCCCGACACTACCCTGCCAGAAGGACTAACTGCCACCGAAGCGAGGGAAGCATGCCGTGCCCTTCGCGGAAGTATCCTGCATCAGGAGGTTTATGCGGCCGATGGTTCTGAAATGGAGAACATCCCTTACACGACTGCTGAAAAGTCGTATGCTGTCAGGCTGCTGCAACCTCGTGGTACCAACCCCCACGCCGTGTTCCATGTAACCGAATATGATGCCCTGGCCTACAACTACGAACGCGATGCCAACAACCCCCGTGTTACCCGGCAGATGACACTCGAAACAGATGCCTACGGCAACATTACAAGGTCGGCTACCATCAGCTATCCTTCCCGACAGGCGAACCCTTCTGTCGTGGAACAAAGCAGGATGCTCGTTAAGTATGATGAGATCAGCTACATCAATGAACCTGACAACACGCTGTTCTACCGGTTGGGAGTCCCCTGTGAACAGAAATCG
>MEOA01000020.1 GCA_001768515.1 Bacteroidetes bacterium GWE2_42_24
TTTGGAATGACCAGTGTATTGGAATTTGTACCTACAGGGGTTGTGTAATGGAACCACTGATACGACAAGCTATCTCCTGTTGCTGCAAGCACAAAGGAAACATTATCTCCGATACATACCGAAAGGCTGTCAGGCTGATCGATAATGATCGGATAGCGGTTTATATTAAGGTCGACTAACTGGCTGGGCAGCAAATTACAACCGTTGGGTACTGTAATCTCACAATGATATTCACCAGTATCAGCGTACTGAGCATTTGGAATAATCAGTGAGTTGGAATTACTCCCTACCGGTGTTGCGTAATGATACCATTGATAGGATAGGCTGTCACCAGTGGCTGTAAGAGCAAAGGTGACATTGTCTCCGATACAAACCGAAACACTGTCGGGTTGGTTTGTAATGATGGGATAACGGTTGATATTTAGATCGGCCGGGTCAGAGGTAATGGTATCGCAACCATTGGGTACGAATACTTTACAAATATATGTCCCCGTGTCGGTATATTGAGCGTTATTGATTGTTAAGACATTAGAATTTATACCAACCGGGTTTCCGTAATGGTACCACTGGTATGAAAGGCTATCTCCGGTGGCCAGAACTGTAAATGTAATATTATCAGTCAGGCACTTTGAAACACTGTCAGGCTGATCAATAATGACTGGATAACGGTTGATGTTCAGGTCAACAGTATCAGTTCTGATAAATCCGCAGGTATTATAGATATGCAGATGGTAACTACCCGTATCGGCATATTGTACGTTTGTGAGCGAAAGCTGAGTTGATTCAGCTCCGGGGATGGGATTTGAATAATGATACCATTGATAATACAAGCTGTCTCCTGTCACAGTGGTGTTAAATGCAATATTATCACCTATGCAAACTGATAAACTATCTGGCTGGTTTGTAATTTGTGGAATTACATTGATGTTGACATGTACAGTGTCAGTATAAACAATATCACACACATTTGAAGCGGCAAGGTGGTAGTATCCTGTATCAGCATAGGTCATCCCTGTAATGACAAGAGTATCATTAGTAGCGCCTGAAATATGCCCGGCTACATTATTGACAGGAGTATTCCCCAAATACCATTGGTAACCGAGTGGTGCTGATCCATCAATATTTGAAACCAGAGTGATGGTTTCTCCAAGACAGGTGCTATGAGCAAGGGGCTGCAAGGTAACAACAGGAGGATAAATTACTGTTAGTATGGAAGCAACAGGTGTTTCTACAGCACCGCAAAGATTGGTCACCAGACAAGTATAGGAACCCGCATCACTGAGCTGAATATTGTTAAGCGTCAGAGTATTGCTGTGAGCCCCCGGAATATCGGTCGTGTTTTTTTTCCACTGATAAGTCAGACCTGTAGAGATGCTATTGGGCGTAACGGTTACTGAGTAGGTGGTTCCTACACACTGGGTTACATCCCCGATACTCAGGGTGGGACCAGGAACGCTGTAGCGTTCTACCCGCAACTTGTTCGGTGAACCGTTACAACCGAACTGGTTGTATTCTACAACGATCAGTGTATCAAAACCAATGGTGTTGGCCCAGTTAACACTGATACGGGCAGCCGAATCGTTTGGCGGATACAGGTGGTTGATGGTGCCTGTTCCATTCTTGACCGACCATTGGTAATACGAGCCGGCAGTAGAATCCACCCTATAAAATTCGGTGGTATTCTTGCAAACCGTATCGGGGTTGGTGGTCAGATTTTGCCCCAGAGAGGTCATATTGGTCACGATGGCCAAAAGGAGCAAAAGCGTAAATTGCTTGATTTGTGTAGCGTTGGTCTTCATTTATCCTCGTCTTATCGGTTAGATACAGTATTATTCGGAAAAGGTTATACGGTAGATAGATTAATTATGTTTTATAAAAGTTGCACCGGGCAACGGATTTACAATCAAATTTAATGTATCGCGGGCCGGGCAAAGATTCCCATCGAGAACCCTCACCCAGTATGTGCCTGTGGTAGTGGCAGGATATGTGGGAGTAGTGGCTCCATCCTGCCATAAAACATCTTTATACCCTCCGCCGGGGGTCAGTACTTTTGTCTGTCCCTGGCAAATGGCAGTATCGGGACCCAGCGAAACAGGTGTTGGTGGGAATATTTTTACTTGTATAGTATCGGCAAGGTTTGCACAATCTTCATCATCAACTTCCACCCAATAGGTACCCGGATTGGTAATAGCAATTGTCTGTGTGGTATCTCCTGTACTCCAGAGATAACTCAGTCTGTTGGGCCCTGCATCCAGAGTAACTGAATTCCCTTCACATATTGTCAGGTCGGCCCCGATATACAGACCGGTATAATTTGAAAAATAGCCATATTCTGAGCTACCTCCCAAATTATTAAGTATCCCGAGGTGAAACAAACCTAAGGTATTTATAATCCGGTGCGCTCCTACTGGAAGAATTGCCCCACTATTATTAAATTCTTTCCGGGCTGAAGACCATATACCATTGGTGCCTGTTACGACCGAGAAATCGGCGGCAGTTAAAAGCGTATTGTTCCCATCGATTGAGAAACCCGAAATGTTGGCTGTCTTGGTTAAGACCATCATCGCAAAATTCCCGGAACTTTGCCGGTTGAATCCGATTTCGGGTGATCCTGTACAGGTAATGTGCGGAATGATAGAACTTCCCATTTCTCCATTGTGTCCACTCAAATGATAAACATAAACAGGATGCGAAGAAGTAATATAATAGGCATTATTGGTGGGGGTTACTGTGTATTGCTCACCTGCATTCAGTGTAGCTACCACTGGTCCTCCGTCTAGTGCAACGGTTGTATTGTTTTCTGTGGCAAGAATGAATATCCGCTCATAATTGTTGGCAAAACCTTTTACTACTATATATTCAATTCCGATTAGGTTGACTGGAAGCAACTGGTCGCCTATAATGTCATAGGAGCCTGAATTTGGAGGGTATACATTATCATCGGAAATCGTGATGGCAATTGGTTTGTTTGAAGTAACACTGGATCCTTTCAAACTAATCGCTGCATCAGGCAAAATCGTCCGGCATGAATATGTCTCCCCTCTGTTTAACGTGATATTGAATGTGCTTCCTGCTGTATGGTTAGTTATGTCGGCCTTTACTTTGATTGTGATCAGGGTGTTGTTCTCGGTTGCAATGATGTCAAACGCTTCTCTTCCATTCAGGCTTGTGTTGTTGGGGTATACATCTTGCGAAGGAATATAAAACGATAATCCCAGTGCCGTTTTTCCTTTTAAAGGAAAAATGGCTGGGTTGTTTGTGTGAGCTATTTCATAATATGCTGAAACGGGAACAGTAGAGTGAATCAGTAATCCCTTGGTGTTAATTGTTCCATAAGGTGTATTCTCAATCTGAGCCTTGGATGCCGTGAGATTAACGGTACCCATCGAATAGGCTGGAATGTTGAGCGAGTACACAGGAAATGATGTTGCCGCAGGTTGTGTTATACTAATTGAAGCATCCTGATCGAGAGTGACAAATCGAACAACAATTGGGTTATCTCCGTGAGCTGCATCCGCATCGGGTGCCACGAACCAAAAAATCGAATCCTGTTGAGCCATTAGGTTAGCGTTCAAAGTTGCAACAACAGTCAACAAAAGTAAGAATTTCAATGAATTCAGATGAAAGAAGGGTAAAGTTTTTTTCATTTTTTCCTTAACAGACGTTATCCAGACAAACGTTTGCAGCATTTGGTTGTAGGTGATGAAGTGTTTCTTTAACGTTTTTTTAATCCAAGATGGACAAACCATAGCCAAAGGGGGATTGGGGGAAGAATGATTACAGATGCTTAATCAGGATGGGGGGCGGGGGGGCATGGAAGATAGCCTGAATCGTATCGGAGGCTGTACAATTTTCGGGACTGGTGACCTCGCGCCAGTAGGCGCCTGTGGTGTGCACATCAATGGTGGGTGTTTTGTCGTTGGTGCTCCATGTGTAGATACAATTGGTGCAATTGGTGTTACCCAGGGTTATAGTTTCGCCCTGGCAGGCGTGTGTATCGGGTCCGAGAGAGGGGTCGGGCACGGCAATTACTTCGATGCTTATGGTGGTATCGAATGTGCACCCGTATTCATCCTGAACCTTGTACGTGTATTCAAATAATCCCGGTGCCGTTGGCACAACGAGCGCATTTGATTTGTTTTGCCCTACTACACCCGGGCCTTCAAGGTAGGTGGTGTCGTTGGATACCGAATACTGCCAATTTTGGGGTAAAAGTGCAGGGTCAAGGTTTAATTCCCAGCTAAAGATGTATCCGTTATCAACACCAACAATGTCACAAACCTGAATATTCCATTCTCCATTAAGAGGACATCCAATAAGAGAAGTTAAAGATGATTGAGGCGAAAAGTAGTTCGTATGGTTTATCCTATTGGAGGAGTCTTTAACGTTTGCTCCATTCCAATTGTGAGAAGGGCCATTAGCCAGAGTTGTCGAAGTTGGATAGTACTCGGTCCAGCAATAATTATAAGGTGTCCCTGGGGGATTCTGCTTCGGATCGCACACATTGCCACCAGAATCATCAATGGCCTCTCCTAACCAACTACCTCCCCCACTATTTTGATGTAGAACAGCCTGTTGCCCATTAGGACAAATAATTGTGATATTGATGTCGCTTAAATAAGTGTGCTCCATAGTGACACAAACAGATAACAAATCGGACGGAGAAGTTAATGTTTGACCTGGGGTAAAGGAAGTAAATGTGACGGGAGTATTATAACATAAACCTAACTGTGGACAATTTGGACCATCAGGAATAAAGGTTATGCTGTCATACCGCTGGCTTGAAACGAGTGCATATTGAAAAGGGACAACGGCAGCCAGCGTAGTAAGGTTAATCTGAATGGTGTCGCCGGGCTTGGTGGCATCGAAGCAGATGGGGTCGGGCCGGGTGATCGACTGAATGGGATTGCCGGCTATCCTGACCCGTGCACTCAACGGGTTACTTGGGCAGTTGTTTGTATCGGTCATCGTAACAACCATTTCGTATCCTTTGGCTTCACCATAGAACTTATCCGAAAAGGGCTCAAAATGGGTTATAACATTAGCCCCGTCGCCAAAAACCCACGAATACTTGTGTAAGGTGTCCTGCTGTGTATAATTTGTCCCATTCTGGTTGTAAACACCTTCCACAGCGAAGTGAATTGTGTCGTCTTGACAGAGGTTAAAATACGTGTAAGAACCTACGGTTTCCGGTTGCGGAATACAGTTGGCGGTATCGAAGTATAGCTTTACGCTTTGGCAGGGCATTTTGGGTTCCCTGCCGTTCGGTGTTTGTCTGTTATTAAGGTAAGCTTCTTTTTCACTATCAGGAGTGGTTTCTTCTGCAAGTTTACACTCTTCAATGAATTGATTGACAACATGTTGATTAATATTGACTTCATGCTTTGCCAGTATAACGATTTCTTTAATCGGTTCAGCGACGCTTGATGTAGTATAAATCCCCAGTGCCCCAATCTTCTCAAGAAACAATTCCCTTGAGTATCTGCCGGTAAGGGGGCTAATGTCAATTAGCCGGCTGTCGACCGACTGATCGGTTACAGAAGGATTGGTGGGAGGGAGGTCTTGTGCTTTCACAGCAGTTAACGAAAGCCCGATTATATAGAGCAATAGGTAGCGTATTGTCTTCACATCCTAATTTATCAAATTGCGCATTACTAAGAACAAGTTTCTTACATAGAGAACACAAAGGTACAAAAAGGTTGCTTTAAAACGAAATTCTTATGCAACTGGCTTAATAAAAAGTGATTACTGTGTTTTACAGTAAATTTAGTCGGGATAAACGAGAAGAGAATGCTAAAGACAATAATTCACTTATTTGTTGAGCCACAATTAAGTAATTTTTTGTTTTACTGATTTTTATGTGGAAAGATATTGCTTTGCCGGAAATACAAATATCATGTACATGTTTTTAAAGGACGCCCCTTTCTAATTCTGTTTAAATCTATGTTTTCAGTTAGATCGTTTTGTAGTCGCTGATGACCGGCAGGAGGGCGGTACTGGTCATTCATATGTCAAAAAATATCTATAAATGGCCACTCCTAAAATTGTACCAAAAATGGCACATAGTTATGTTTTTTCATATATTAAGATACTTAAACCTTGCTACAGTCATAAGCAATACATAAGAAAAAGATATCTTTGATATAACTTTGGTGTATCTTTATTATGACTTTAGTATAGAATCTAAACATAATAAACATAATGTCAATTGATTAAAAAATAGAATTTTGTGATAATAAGTTACTGGAATTTTTTTAAAAAGATGAAAATTTTTTAAAATTGGTGTTTTTGCTATGATAAAAATCAATCTCAAAATTGGAAAACTATTTAATTGCTGGAGGGTGAAATAGTGGGAGCCTGCCGAAAAATTGCTGGAGTTAAGTTGGCTATGGTTTGGTTGAACTAACCAATTGAGTTCAACTGTTAAGGTTTCTTCACCAGTAAGTATGTAGAATTAATCTGACATAGAACATTCCTTGAGAAGAATCAAGTACGCTTGATTTATTTCCTACCGGGGTTAATGAAAAGATGCAGGTACCCGGCATTCTACCAACTTAAAATTATCCTTTAAGGATGCAGTGATTACCCGGTTTTACCTCTGCCGGTTAATCGTGATAGATGTTCTTCTGTACCGGGGGCGGGGAGGGGTTAATGGTTACAGTCACAGCATCGGTAAATACACAGCCGTTTCTAAGTGTTGCTGTAACCTGATACACTCCGTTGGCAGTTGTTGTTACGTTGGCGATAGTAGGGGACTGCTTGGTAGACGAAAAGCCATTTGGACCACTCCAAAGGTAAGCACCTGATTGATATGAGGTGGCAGTTAACTGAAGGGTAGTTCCCAGACAAGGGCTGTTGGCTAAGGCTACCAGTGTAGGGGGATGGCTGTCGACGATGGAAAATCCTATGATTCCGGGTGCCGATGTATTCGCGCACAAGTCTTTTACTTCGCCGGTTAAAGCCAACTCATAATATCCATCTACAAATATACTGTCGGTATCGAAAGTGAAATCGCGGTCATGATGCCCTCCTCCTATACATCCTGGTGCTGAAACCGAATTGAGGTGATAGACTCCACCGGGGCCCGTTAGCTGGAAATCGGAAAGGTCTACCGATGAGCAAAGCAGAAATTCGCTGAACCTGACGGTCAGTATTGAATCGAAGCAGGTAGTGGGAAGGACTTCAATCATGGACGGTTTCTGATTATCAAGAATAACAGCAGTGCTTGCCGTGAAACTGAGCCTGTAGCCCGACTGTGAAGTGCTGAAGTTACTTACATTGAGAACAAATGTTTCGCCGGCAAGGACTGGCACAACCGGTTCATTAAGGCCTCCCGGCCGTCCGTTGGCACCTGTTGGTCCCCTTTCTCCCGAATAGTTGCAGCTTACTTCAAGTTCATCGATTACTGAGATATCACTGCAAACATTGTGGGTCAGATTGAACAGGGCCCAATCGTAATCGTCGCCATTAGCCGGAATGCTTCCGGGGGTGTAGTTGTTTGGGGTGATGGTAAAACTCAGATTCCCCGAAGACTGAACGGTTATAACGTACCAGACATCGTTCTTTTCACCCGAACCCAGGCAGGAAAGGGTCGGGTCGATTTCCTGCGCATAATTTCCAACACCGCTGAAAGCTGTGCCCTGATCATAGATGCCCTGACAGACCGCAATTGCCCCAAGGCAATCCTGAACTGTAGGAATTTGCGCATAGGCCACTTGTAAGCTGTTAACGACAATAAATAATACAAGTAATCTGGTTCTCCAGACTAATGTTTTGGTCTTACTTCGCCACAGTTTTTGAATGCATGTACACATTTTACTGATTTATTTCAAATCATCTATCTGACAATTCTTCGTGATGAATGGTTGCTTGTATCCGCTAATATGTCTCATTCTATAAAAAATGTACTCATGGCCTTGTTGTGTTAAATAGATTGGAGTTGATGGATAATCTTTTACAACATTAGTATTAGTACGTTGGGCAGCCTTGTGTCCGAAATAGTTTTATTGACTAACTTCTGTCCATTGATCCTTTATTTCTATGCGGTTATGATGAACCTGGCGTGCCTTAAATGAGGATGTTGTTCTTTGATAGGACCACTATTATAAAACACCTGATAGTTTGCAGGTTTCAGATTGACTGAGGTGTACTTGTAAAGACAGTATTTCAGATTAGAGAAGGTAACTGGGAACATGATTTTAGAATATCGCATCTGCAAGGCTCGATTCAAGCATTTCAATCAGGTCAGGATAATGGTTCCATACCTGCATACAGTTGTTGAAATAGTCAATTGCTTCCTGTTTGTCTGGTGTATCATACTCTTCTTCTGTATCGGTGGTCAGGTATAGTGCAATTTTTGGATTTGTCTTAATCGCTTTTTCTATTGAAGCTTCGATTGACTTTTCATCAGCTCCGGTAAGTCTTTCGTAAATGATCCAATGGTAGGAAGCGGCATCCCTGTTGAGTTGTTTTAGTTTGTCGAATTCAGGCTGAAATCGTTTAAAGTCGTGTGTGTGCAAGTATAATAGCGGAAGCAATAGTTGGTGGTCGGGTTCGCATTTTTCATCGGTCCATTTCAACAAGTATTCAGTGCATATAATAGCTTTATTATACAGCCCGAGTTCGTACAGAATAACCGATAGATCGCGCCAGACATCCAGCAGGTCGTAAATCAGGGGCTCGTCATAAATACTATTATCGACTGTTCCATCAGGATCGAGGCTGATTTTCTGGCAGATGAGCTTTTCAACCCGACGCAGCATCCTTACCTTTTCGGCAGATTCGGCAAATAGCGACATGAGCAGAATATTGGCAATATTATCGGGTGAAATTCTGGAAATCTGGTCGGCTAATTCCTTCATCGACAGGTAATGGCTCAGGTATGCTTTGCCAAGAAGAAGGTCGGCTTTGTCGTTAGTTGTCAATTTACTAAAACTAGCTGATTTAATGTCAATTGGTCCGTTTGTCCAGTTATTGATAATTAATTGGGCCCGTTCATTATGCTTCGCATTATTAATGTTCTCAAGCAGGCGATCCCGAAGGCTGAAATACAAATCAACAAGATTCGTCAACGCGAAGTCTTTTCCCAGCCGTTCAACCAGACTGTTTTCTTCATCCAAAAATCTATTTTGTTGGTCTATGGCTTCGATCAGAATTGATGTAAACAATTTGGAAATCTCATCGTGATGAACATCGGTAAACCATTTATCAACCTCAGCGCTTGCATCACTCAAATCTGCTTTTTCGGCTTTGGAAACCCGTGGTATCTCTTCTTCGAAATCAGGATACTGTATCGGGTTGTCATATTGACTTGTAAGTATCCGGGGGTATTTGCCTACCGGCATTTCATCACTTATTTCTATAAGCCTGATTTCAAACCACCAGCGGTCTTCATAATCATACAGCATGAACCATGTATCTCCGGTACTTCTGAACAAGCGATCGATCAGGTTTCTTTTTACATCCTTCAGTTTTGGAATGGCTAATTTTGTTGCTGACTTTTCAAATTTAGGCTTGGCCTGATCGTCTTTTTCGTTGTAAAATGAAAAAGAATTTTCATTGTCAAAATCAAATGAGTTTAAAATGGCCAGGGTCATTTGATATATGCTTAAATGTGTCGGAACGAGCAAGGTGCGGTAAGGAAGTTGTTCAGGGGTGGCAATGTCAGAACCCAGACAGGTAGCTTTAAGGTGAAGAAGCTTGGAGGTATTCATAGATTTGATTATCTACTCTGTTATGTTTTGGCAAATATAACAATTTAAGTTTTGATAACCAAAAGCTCTTATTGCTTTTTCTTAAGGTTGGGGGAATAATTGTTTGTTGAATGCTGTGCTTAGAATTTCGATCTGATACGTTTGTGCCAGAAGTAAAAATCCAGTGAAAATAGCTGGAGAATCCTCTGATTAATGGGTGAACTCCTTGTTCAGGTCAATACCAGCACAAATGTGTAACTGAATACTTCGCCACTAATTCTATGGCAAACACCTCAGATAGTTAGTTTCCCTTTATATCTATGATGTTTACGCGTTACGACAATTATGAGTATTTAATTGAAAAAACACGAAACAGATATGTGCTTTTACAAATTCATAATAAGTCGATATATTTGTGTGTGTTAAAAAAAACCACGATTTTATGGGAATAATTCATGGAGAGGTATTATTAATGCAATTACCGTTATAGACCGACTTGTCAATTTGATCTGGAAAATAAAAAGGGAAGAGTTTTGTTTATGACTATCAGATCGACATATTGATTATTAACAAAAACTGATCTTCAATCCTTAAGAATAATCATGATGTCCCATCCTTATCTTTATAGACAGCAATCTTGTTTCAATGTCATGCGTTGTAAGTCTGCAAAGTTGCCCTTAAAGTAATTCAGGTCCACCGTGCCATGGATTCCGGAGAGCCTGAAGCGGTCGGTTCTTTGCCAAATTTTCCAGTTTACATCAGGCTGCTGATAATAATCACAAAGCCATAATTGGTAATTTTTATGAAGGTTTCCTTTCAGGTACTTCATGTAAAAGTTTTCATCGGTATAAAGGATGGGTTCAACGCCGTAATGTTTCCCGACAATTTTCATCCAGTTGTTAACCTCTTTAATTATTTCCCGTTTTGCAGGCATTCGGCGGGCTCTTTCTACATCAAGCACGGGAGCGAGGTCTCCTTTGTGAAGTTTTGTGTTAGCGATGAAATGGCGAGCCTGGGCTTCTCCTGAAACACGATAGGAGAAAAAATGGTATGCTCCGCATAAAATCTTTTTTTCTCGTGCTTTCGCGTAATATTTCTTAAACCGGGTATCAGTATGGCTCCCTCCTTCGGTTGATTTCAGAAAGATAAAATAGGGTTTATCGGTTAGGTGGTTCCAGTTGATGATCCGCTGATGATGTGAAATATCTATTCCCCAGATTGTTTTTTTTGGAATACCGGCAACAGTCAGTGGGGCGGATAGCCGGCGTTTCGCAACAGGTGTTACCGTCTTCGACCTGAACAGACAGAACGGAATCGCTATCAGGGAAGCAAGAAGCAACAGCAGAAGCGTGAAAAACAATATTTTTCTTCTGTTATAACCCAATTCGGACTTCATGTGTGATTGACATGCAAAAGTAGCCAAAAGAATCGTTCATCACTGAGCCTAATCAGCCTTTTGGGGAATTAGATCCGGAATTCAATTTATTTTGAAATTCCGGCGAAGTCACTCCACCCTGATATGTAATAATTCCCGGTTGTTTCTTGTTTCCATACGGTGGTCGAGACTGTACGGTCATCACCGCCCCAGTGTGTAATAGGTGCATAATATTCAACATAGTTTGGCTGTTCATGGAGCAATATCTCTGTCCCATCTCCAGGATCTACACCCAGTCGGTATTCTGCATAATGAAGATTTGGTATGCTCAGGGTGAAAAATGTGTGTTCACCCGGGTTAAGCTTTTTGCCACCAGTCAGCAAATTTTCGCTCCATGTGTTATCGCTGTTTGACAGCTCCGATCTGGTTGTTTGGACGGCTCCCATTTGTCTGATGGAGATATATGAGATGGAAGCTACAGATCGTGTGTCGTTTACGAATTTTACATACAGTGTGCTATGTGGCTCAGGTATCGGTTCGGTATTTTTGTCTTTTTGGCATCCTGTTGTTACAACAAGAGCGGCAAGCAGAAACAGACTGAGATTTGTGAAAAGGTATGTTTTCATGGCATATCGATTTGTATGATGTTAATGGAATAAAGTTAATCAGATGCTGACTGGTGCTAACCTTTAATTGATTATCCGGGTGTCTGGTATGATTATTTGCCGGGTAATAATATTTAATGGCTATCCGGTCATTACCCGTTCGTTAGATGTGTTATCCATGATCTTTAGAAAAGAACAATTCTTACACCCGTGTAATACCAAAGACAGGGTTCATCCGATACTACTTCGTTTTGGTTTCGTGATAGCACGAACGCGTTACGAAGCGACTTCGAAGCGACTTCGAAGCGATGATATGTTTGATCACTGTCTGTCAATGGTTTGGCAATTTCATGTATTGTTTTAGAATAATGTGGGTTTTTGGAAGCATTTGAGCTCATGCTAACGTTTGTTTTCGAGCAATTATTCCCCAATTAGTTTAGAACTATGCCCAGAGAATTTGTGTTGATTTATGAATTGTAGTCTTCTTTATGTGATAACCAATACCCTCAAATTTCCCTTATCTTTCCTCCCATAATAGGATTGAGTCACATGCCTGATATTTAAAATCATCCAGCAATTTTAAATCAACTTTATAATTAAAGCATTTCTTTCCTGATGGAAATATTTTTTTCAAATTCTATTTTGTGCATTCTGAAATTTCAGTCAACAAAATGTAGAATTATTCCAGGCCAAAGTCAGATGCCCTATTTGCTATTTAATCGATGAAGGAAATAATATTTTGATTTCTGACTTTCGGTGGATGGAACAAGGTCTTTATCGGTAGATGATAATTAGTTTGATTATTAGATTATTGGTGATTTGTGATTTTGTTGTTAAGCCCTAAATCCACTAATTGTTTTTGGATAATGCTCAATTCTGATTCTTAACCTATTCATTACCAACAGTCAGCTCCTTTTGTCTCGAGGTAGATCATCAGGAAGGCAGGTATGGCAAAAATATAAGGATTAGGGGATTTCTACGATTCAGAAGCTAAGTGAAAAGGGAGCGGTGTTACTCACTGGTAACATTCTTTATTCTGTGTGCAAAATTGAGCACCATACTCCCGATGACTATCATGAAATACCAATACCAAAGCTGATACCAATTCCGATAGCTATTGTGAAAAGCCAACGTTTGTGTAATGATTTGTTGAGCCGGTACGACAGGTATGGCTTTCTTTTGCGGCAGAGCTCAGCCTATTGATTTTTATCAATCAGGGTGAAGATCATTGGCAGATCACTGGCAGTGATGATATTGAGGATGGGCAGTTCGGGGCGACCGGTTTTAGTGACAATGACGGCTTGCAGACTTCCTCCGTCACGAAGTTGTGCTTTGAAGAGTTCGTAGACATCGTGTAGTCGTGATCTGGAATTGACGATAGCGTATTTTTCTTTAATGGCCCAGGGGAGAACTTGTTCAATATTGGCAGTTTTCAGTTCGTCGAGTTGGGAAATGGATGATGAAAGCCATCGGGCAATCGACCGTGCAGTCAGTAGCCCAATAATCCTGTTACCGTCAACAATTGGGCAGCGGGTGAAGTCGTTTTTACCGAAGGTGATGAGGGTTTCCTTTACCGAAGCCTGCTTTGTGATTCTAAAAATATCTCGATGAGGCAGGTTGGCGATTGAAGGGGGATTGAGGATAAGGTCTCTGATCCGGCAGATTTCTTCAACAATGTCGGGGTGAGGCTCTGCAATCACGAAGTTTTCCCTTCGGTTATGAACAATGGCATTGCGAAGTTCAGCATATTCCCGTAAGTCGGCACCAAAACGTTTTATCACACTGTCAGTTGACTGCATACGACGGATCAGTTCAGCAAAACCGACATGAAAGCCGGGTCTGAAGCGTTCATTCAGTACCTGTTCAATCTGATTAAAGGCATCCAGAAATTTATCCGAATTTATAGTGTTTGTATACATGCGGAGGTTCAGGTTGGAAATACAGTTAGGATTAATAAAATCAGTGCGTTGTGCTATTTTGACTTCGGTGGCAGAAGGTAGAAAAAGATAAATAGACAGGTGTTCATGTTTATTTACCGGTAAGTGACAAAAATACTTGTTTTTTGCTGCATCTGCTATTAATTTCACCACATCATCAGTCGATGTTGAAAGATATCGGCACACAACAGATAGTAAGGTTGCATTATTGTCGGAGAAAACATTTATGTGGAGAGAACAGCCCGATGGGTTTTGTTCATCTGGCCGCCGACAATTCGAAAAAGTCCCCGGGGTTTACCTCCGGGGACTTTTAGTTTTTTATAATAAAGTGGATTTCAAGAAAAAACCAGACAAGCACGCTTGTCTGGTTTCAGGGTTAAAGTTCGGAATTAATATTTTTTATCGGTATCTGATTTAGCTCTCATGACCGTCGATAAAACGGTAGGAACCGTCTTCCTGTTCCTCAGCCAGTGGTGCATTCCTCAGCTCATAAATTATGCTTCCGGCAAAAGCCCCTATCAAAAAAATGGCAATCACTAAATTAATCATACTTGCCTCCACAAAAGGTAGTTTTTAACGATTTCCCGATCGCACTCCAAGGTTAATAATCTTCCTTAAGCCTTCAGTTTGTTTTCGGTCAAATTCCTGTTCAGAGTTCTTTTTTACATTGGATGTTTGATTTTCAGTTTTATCTGCTTCGCAACATCTCTTCTGAAAGACAAAAAGGAGTTCGTTAACCGAATGAATAGACATAATTAAATTGGTATTAAATCAGGTTGCTGTCATATCGCAATTTTTATTCCAAAGTAATAATTTCATTGACTATTAGGTGTTTATACCTTCTTCGTTTGGTTGAAAGGTGAGGTGTTGGTTGTACACTATTAATGATCGAAAAGTGATGGTTTTTGTAATATGTTCTATATGAGAGGTTGATGGCGATATTTTTGTTAATTCATTTCTGATGTCATTATCCGATATTGGATAATGAAAAGTGGCGGCCTCTATGAAAAGGCCGCCACTAAGTAAATTATTTGTTAATCAATCAGATATTGAAAGCTTGTTTGAGCTTATCAATATAATCTGTTTTTTCCCAGGCAAAGAAGTTTACTTTTTTGAAATAACGATCAACGCCATCGAGTGACTTGCAAATTGTTTCATGGTTTTTGTACTTTACTTCCACCTCTGCTTCGTATGGAGTTCGTCCAAAATGGCCATATGCAGCCGAAGGCACAAAGATGGGGTTCCTCAATCCAAAGCGGCTGATGATGGCAAAGGGACGGAGATCGAATATTGACAGCATTTTGTCGGCAAGTACTTCGTCGCTTATAACTTCACCTTTTTCATTTGTGGCCTTGCAGGTTCCATAGGTGTCGATGAATAATCCAACCGGGCGAGCAATTCCAATGGCATAAGCCACCTGTACGAGAACCTCTTCGCATAAGCCTGCCGCGACCATGTTTTTGGCGATGTGGCGCATGGCATAAGCTGCAGAACGGTCGACCTTCGAAGAATCTTTTCCTGAGAAGGCTCCTCCGCCATGAGCACCACGTCCACCATAGGTGTCGACGATAATTTTTCTTCCGGTAAGCCCGGTGTCACCGTGAGGACCTCCAATTACAAATTTTCCGGTAGGGTTTACATAGAGTTTAAAGTTGTCGCCGAAAAGAACCTGAATTCGTAGAGGTAACAGTGCTTTCACACGTGGAATCAGAATGTGTCTGACATCAGCCTCGATTTTCGCGAGCATTTTTTCATCCTGATCAAATTCATCGTGCTGGGTTGAGAGCACGATGGTGTCGATGCGGGTCGCCTTCCACCTGTTTTCGTATTCTACGGTAACCTGTGATTTGGAGTCTGGACGCAGGTAAGTCATCAGTTTTCCTTCTCGTCTGATGGCAGCAAGTTCCTGAACCAACATATGGGCCAGTTCTACAGGCAAAGGCATCAGGTTGTCGGTTTCATTGCAGGCATAGCCGAACATCATTCCCTGGTCACCTGCACCCATCTCTTCTTCCGTTGCCCTGTCAACACCCTGATTGATGTCGCCTGATTGTTCATGGATGGTGCTAATTACACCACAAGATTCACTTTCAAAGCGATATTCTCCTTTTGTATAACCAATTTTTTTGATAGCAGAGCGGGCTATATCCTGAATGTCAACATAACCATTGGTTCTAACTTCGCCACTGCAAACGGTAAGTCCTGTAGTGACCAGCGTTTCGCAGGCTACTTTAGAATTAGGGTCGTAACGAAGAAATTCGTCGAGTAAGGAATCTGATATTTGATCGGCCACTTTATCGGGATGGCCTTCCGAAACTGATTCTGATGTGAAAAAGAATCCCATGTCGAATTTATTTTAAATGAATAAATTGTGTGGGAAGATATGAATGAAAATGAACCAGTTTCTGGTTTAGCATTCTTTTTACGTGGTTGCAATCAATCAAATCTGTCCACAGGGTGCAAAGGTACAAAATCCTTTCGAGATAAAAGGATTAATTGCGGCCAAAAAAAAGAGAAGCATGGCAGGGAATGAATCAAATAAGGGTCAAAGACTGGAATACCTGCTCGAGGGATGCGTTTTCGCGATTCATAGACAGAATAGAAACTTTATTGTCAACTGCAAGTTTAAAAAGATCCTCCCTTAGGTCGGTTTCCATATCAGCATGGATTTCCCAAAGATTGTTTTCGCGAAGCTTAACCTTTCTGGCTCCCTTCAGGTTTTTAATCTTTTCGCCACTGACAGGTCCACTGAATTCAACCAGAATTATGTTGCTGCCTGTCAGTTTTGAACTTAGAGAAGCGGTAGTATCGTCGGCAACAATTTTCCCCTGATTGATGATGATGGCTCTGCTACAGATGGCCTCGACTTCCTGCATGATGTGCGTACTCAGCATGACTGTCTTTTCCTTTCCCAGAGTTCGGATTAATTGCCTGATGTCGAGCAGTTGATTAGGATCTAACCCACTTGTAGGCTCATCGAGGATAAGGACGTCTGGATTGTGGATCATTGCTTGCGCTATTCCGACCCTTTGCCTGAATCCCTTCGAGAGCTGTCCGATCTTCTTATGTTGCTCCCGTGCCAGTCCGGTCATTTCGATCATTTCTGATGTCCTTTTCTTAATATTTTGAAGTTTGTGCATACCTGCCACAAATTCAAGATATTCGCGTACATACATCTCCGTGTAGAGTGGCGTGTTTTCAGGCAAATAGCCCACTCGGCGCCTCACTTCAATCGATTGGTCATGAATGGAGAAACCATCTACAGTAACATTGCCCCCTGTGGGAGGGATGAAACATGTGATGATTTTCATAAGTGTTGATTTTCCGGCACCATTGGGGCCGAGAATTCCTACAACTTCCCCGGGATTGATGTTGAAACTGACCGCATCAAGGGCTCTTTGAGAGCCGTAAAGTTTTGAAATATTGCTAACTGTAATGGCCATCGTGATTACTGATTGTCGGGCAAAATTACGTTAAAATTAGAAGTCACGGACAAATTCGACAATTCTGGAGTTTTGCGAGCTATCATACCAGGGAAGGAAGAGGGACTGTCCGTCATATTCTTTTGGAGGGCTGCCATACTTCAAATGGCTTCGCCAGATATGGCGGATATACCAAGAAGGTTCGGCTCCCCAGCGGACGTCTTTGACCTTTCGTTGGTAGAATTCTCTAAAAGGGAGGCTGAGGTAGAGTACCTTATTATATATAGGAGCCAATCTGGGGTCAGAAAAGGGGAACAACCCTTCTATGATAGTAATGCCCGGGCGGGTTAGATGGGGTTTAACCTGATGGAAAAGCGCATCAAAATTTGTCGATTTCGGACATTCCCAATCGGTATGCCCATTAATTTTAGGAATTTGTTCTTCGGGGTATACAAAATTGTCAAGGTGAAAGATTCTGACGGGAATATCAGGCAGGGTTTGCTGAATAAACATGGCCAGGGAAGTTTTCCCTGCGCGGCTTACACCGGCGATGGCAATCAGTTGTGAAGTAGAGCGCACGATCATGAAGGCAAAGGTATGGAAATGTGTTAAGGTGCCATGCATAGGGAAAATTATTAAGCCAGTTAGTGCAAGTTGTCTTAGTTTGACAAATTATTGGCAGGGAAATTGTTATAAATCAAAAATAATCTTACCTTTGCACCCCTTTTTAGGTCGATAATTGGATTTAAAAGTAATTAGGATTCAAAAATGAACACTCTGAGTTACAAGACGATTAGCGCAAACAAACAAACCGCTACTAAAGAATGGGTTGTTGTGAATGCGGAGAACGAAGTCGTTGGCCGTCTGGCAACTAAAGTTGCCAAGCTGCTGAGGGGCAAGTATAAAACTAATTATACTCCTCACGTAGATTGTGGCGACAACGTTATCATCCTCAACGCCGATAAAATTATTTTTACCGGTAACAAGATGGAAGCAAAGGAATATGTGCGTTACACCGGTTATCCGGGTGGTCAGCGATTCGCTACCCCTGCTATGCTGATGAAACGCTTTCCGGAGCGCATCCTTGAAAATGCCGTGAGAGGCATGCTACCCAAAAACAGGTTGGGTCGTGCGATTTATCGCAACCTGTATGTTTATACCGGCGCTGAGCACCCGCACGTTGCCCAGCTTCCGAAAGAAATTGTTTTAAATAACCTGAAGTAAAATGGAAGTAATCAACACAATCGGCAGGAGAAAAACCGCTGTTGCCCGTATCTACATGAAGAGCGGAAGTGGCAAAGTTCTGGTCAATGACAGGGATTACACCGAATACTTCCCCGTTGGGACATTGCAGTATGTTGTAATGCAGCCTTTCACCACGTTAGGTGTAGAAGGGCAGTACGATGTTAAAGCAAACCTTGATGGTGGCGGTATTACCGGTCAGGCCGAAGCCCTCAGGCTCGCCATTTCCCGCGCGCTCACCCAGGTAATTGAAGGTAGCCGCAAACCATTGAAGGACAAAGGACTGCTTCGTCGCGATCCGCGTATGGTTGAACGTAAAAAACCCGGTCAGAAGAAAGCCCGTAAGAGATTCCAATTCTCTAAACGTTAGACACCTTCATGTATCGTGTTTAGTATCTAAATTACCACGACTACGAATCGCGTACTACCTGGTAATTGATTTTAAGGAAAGTAAACATCTATTAAATTAAAAAATGGCACAAGTCACATTTGAGGAAATGCTGGATGCCGGCGTACATTTCGGGCATCTGAAAAGAAAATGGAATCCAAATATGGCCCCATACATTTTTATGGAGCGCAACGGTATTCATATTATCGACCTTTATAAGACTCAGGCAAAAATCGAAGAGGCTGCCAATGCAATGAAACAAATTGCAAAATCAGGCAAGAAAATCCTTTTTGTAGCTACCAAGAAACAAGCTAAGGAAATTGTTTCAGAACTGGTTACCCGCGTTAACATGCCCTATGTGGTAGAACGCTGGCCTGGTGGTATGTTGACCAATTTCGCTACTATTCGCAAGGCTGTTAAAAAGATGGCCTCCATTGATAAACTGATGGAAAACGAGGCATATCTTACAATGTCGAAACGCGAACGCTTGCAGGTAACCCGTGAAAGAGCCAAATTGGAGAAAAACCTGGGTAGTATTGCCGATCTGAATCGTTTACCTTCGGCACTGTTTATCGTTGACGTACTTAAAGAACACATTGCTGTTGCTGAAGCCCGTAAGCTCAACATCCCCACTTTCGCCATTGTTGATACCAACTCCAACCCCCTGCTGGTTGACTTCCCAATCCCTGCCAACGACGATGCCTCGAAATCAATCGCACTTATTACCCGCGCTATGGTTGAAGCTATCGAAGAAGGTCTGAACGAACGCAAAATTGATAAGGATCGCAAAGACGACCGTGATGACGTTGAAATTGACGAAATCACCGGACTACCGATCACCACCGATGACGATGATGATGATTCGGATGCTCCTGTTAAGTTTAAAACTGACGAGGAAGAAGAAGCCGGTAAAACAAAACGTCCGCGTAAAGTTGTTGTCAAACCTACAAAAGCCGGACCTCCACGTCGTTAAGCAGGATTGTCACATCCCCTTCAGATAATATTTATTTAATGTTCAATATGCTGAAGATACGTGACAACACACGTATCTTCACTTTTTTTTCTAAAAGATTCAAATATACTATGGCAAATATTACAGCAGCCGATGTTAATAAACTGAGGCAGATGACCGGCGCAGGCATGATGGATTGCAAACATGCCCTTCAGGAGTCGGAAGGTGATTTTGAAAAGGCAGTTGATTACCTGCGCAAAAAAGGTCAGAAAGTGGCCAACAAACGTGCTGACAAAGAAGCCAACGAAGGAATTGTTCTGGCATCAACCAACGATGCCCATACCTTTGGCATCGTAGCCCGCATTAACTGCGAGACCGACTTTGTTGCCAAGAATGCCGAATTCATTGACCTGGCCAAAACTTTTCAGTCAAAAGCTCTGGCAGCCGGTATTAAAGATAAAGAAGCTGCTCTTAAGCTCGATATCAATGGTCGTACTCTCGAGGAAAATCTTACTGAACTCATCGGGAAAACTGGTGAAAAGATGGAACTCTCAGGTTATGAGGCTATCGAAGGTCCTGTTGTGGCTTCTTATAACCACATGGGTAATCGTCTTGCAACCATTGTTGCATTCAGCAAGGAAGTCAGCAATGGTGTTGAATTGGCACATGAAATTGCAATGCAGGTAGCTGCTATGAATCCCGTGGCAGTTGATGCTAACTCTGTAGATGCCAGTACCATTAAACGTGAAATTGAAATCGGAATGGAACAGGCACGTGCTGAAGGAAAACCGGAAAATATGCTCGAGAAGATCGCTCAGGGTAAACTGAACAAATTCTTCAAGGACAACACGCTCCTTAACCAGGAGTTTATCCGCGATTCTAAGAAAACAGTAGCCCAGTACCTCACTGGCTTTGACAGTGAACTTACCGTTACAGCTTTCAAACGGCTGCAACTTGGTGAATAGTCACCATTTTTCTCAAGATTCAGTAAAAACGTCTTTCCGCAAGGAAAGGCGTTTTTTGTTATAACAAATCACAGTTTTAAGCGTTAACTTTTTTGTAAATCTTGTCGGAAAGAATATTTTATATTTGCCGGATGTAAAAATTATCACAATAACTTTGGTGAATCTAATCAATTAAAGGAAAATGAATAAACGTAATCTGATTATCGGTGGTGTACTACTGGTGTTTATAGTAGCGGTCTATTGGCTATCGGCTGACCAGTCGAAGGAAGAGTCAATCATTACGGCTATGGTAAAACGTGGGCCGTTTAAAATTTCAGTTACAACCACCGGAGAGCTTGAAGCAGAAAACGCTGAAAAAATTAACGGGCCACAAGGGCTTCAGCAGGTGGGTATCTGGCGGTTGACAATTGAGGATATTATTCCTGATGGCACCCTGGTAGATTCGGGTCAATATGTTGCGCGCATGGACATGACCGAAATCAGCAACAAGATTAAGGATAAGGAAACTGAACTCGAAAAACTTGAAGTTCAGGTCACGAAATCAAGGATTGATACCTCCATTGAAATGAGGGCTGCCCGCGATGAGTTGTTGAATCTTAAATACAATGTTGAAGAAACACGGATTGTACTTGAACAGTCGAAGTTTGAGCCACCAGCGACTATCAGGCAGGCTGAGATTTCGCTTGATAAATCTGAGAGAGCCCTTGAACAAGCCAAAAAGAACTACAACCTGAAACTTCAGAAGAACATGGCTTCCATGCAGGACGTTTCTGCGTCTTATGAACAAGCCCGAAGACAGCTCGAAAGTTTGGTTGAAGTTCGTAACCAGTTTACTGTGACAGCTCCTAAAAAAGGGATGCTGATTTATCGGCGTAACTGGGATGGTAAGAAAATGGGAGTGGGAGCACAAATCAGTGGATGGGATAATGTTGTTGCCACATTGCCAGATCTGTCAAAGATGATTACAAAGACCTATGTGAATGAAATTGACATCTCAAAAGTGAAAGTCGGGCAGCTCGTTGAAATTGGCATCGATGCCTTCCCCGATAAGAAACTTACCGGCAAAGTTCGTGAGGTGGCGAATATTGGGGAACAATTATCGGGAGCGAATGCCAAGGTGTTTGAAGTTACAATCAACGTAAATGAATTTGATTCTATCCTGAGGCCTGCCATGACCACCAAGAATACTATCATTACAAATACCTTTACAAGTGAACTCTTCATTCCGATTGAATCTGTTCATACCACCGACAGTATATCGTGGGTGGTGTCGGGCAAAAAGCGTAAGCAGGTAAAACTCGGTGATAGCAATGACAACGAGATTGTGGTCAAAGAGGGTTTGACCGAGGGAGAGGAAATTATGCTTACCTCGCCGGACAATGCAGAAGAATTGCCTTTGTTCGGACTGAACGGCGAGAAAATTATCCTTAAAAAGGAATAACTGTGGAAAGGTATTCTCAAATTTTTAATATGGCTTTAGAGGCTGTTTTTGCCAACAAAGTCAGGTCGATGCTTACGGCATTGGGTATCATTTTTGGTGTTGCCGCCGTGATATCTATGATGGCCATTGGAAAAGGTGCCCAGAAAGAAATTCTCGATCAGATGAAATTAGTGGGAGTGAATAACATCATCATCTCACCTATTTCTACGAAGGAAAAGAAATCAGAATCCAATACTGAATCGGCCGGCAAGCAATTGAAAGAGAAATTCTCTCCGGGATTGTCGCTTAAAGATGCCGAAGCGCTGCTTAATGTGATTCCCACTGTTGCAAAAGTCAGCCCTGAGGTAAGTTATGACGTTCAGGTAGTGAAGGATGGCAAGAGTATGAGTACTCGCCTTACAGGCGTAAGTAATCACTTTTTTAAGATCTTTAGTCTCACACTTGAAAAAGGTGCCTATTTCTCAAACCTTGAACAGGTGGATGGGAAACCAGTCTGTATTATTGGATCAGGGATTAAGGCACGGCTGTTTCCACAGATTGACCCTGTCGGGCGGAAAGTGAAATGTGGCAACATCTGGCTGACTGTGATTGGGGTGATTCAAAATGTGGCTGTCTCGGAGAAGAGTAGCGAAAGCCTGGGAATTAACGACTATAATTCTGTTGTATTCACACCCTTGCGTACAGTCTTTGTCAGGTTCAAAGACAGATCGGTAGTAAATAAATCTAATCTTGGCGAAGGGGAAGCTTTTTACGGTGGTGATTATGTCGTTTTTAATTCGGAAGGCAATAAAGAAGCCGGTTTCAATCAGCTTGACAAAATCACAGTACAGGTGAAGGAAAGCACCCAATTGAATGCTACTGCCGAGGTTATTCGTCGTATGTTAACCCGCAAGCATTCGGGTGTTGAAGACTTCGATGTGAAAGTACCTGAGCTATTGTTAAAACAGGAGCAACGGACCAAAGACATCTTTAATATCGTACTGGGAGCCATTGCCAGCATAAGCCTTTTGGTTGGCGGAATTGGTATCATGAACATTATGCTGGCCTCAGTTATGGAACGTATACGGGAAATAGGCGTAAGAATGGCCATCGGGGCCCGCAAGCGTGACATCGTACTTCAGTTTCTTACCGAGGCTACCCTGATCAGTGTTACCGGTGGACTAATCGGAATACTTCTGGGAATCATACTGTCAAAAATGATTATGAGATTTGCCGATATCCTGACTATTATTTCGATGTTTTCGGTACTTGTTTCGTTTGGTGTTTCAGTTGCAGTGGGTGTCGTGTTTGGCTTTATGCCTGCCAAAAAGGCCTCACAACAGGATCCTGTTACTTCACTTCGTTATGAATAAAAAAAGTTATTATGCATTCTAATAAGCTATTTACAATAATACTTTTATCGATACTCTGCTGCCCGTTTCAATTACTAATAGCGCAGTCGGAGCTACCCGTCAGGCTTACCCTTGAAGATGCCATACGCGTTGCCCAGGAACAATCGCCCGATGCACTTATCGCTATACATCGCTTTAAAAGCAGCTATTGGGAATATCGGAATTTTCAGGCCCAATTTATGCCTATGCTCAGTTTTGATGGTACCTTGCCTTCTTGGTCACGTTCAATTAATAAGTATACCAGAGAGGATGGGACTGAGGTCTACGTTAACCAGGAATATGCCCGTTATTTTGGTGCCATGTCGCTTACTAAAACTGTTGGCGTAACTGGTGGTGAAGTATTCATTCGCAGCCGACTGGAGCGGGTAGATAATTTTTCCGACAGCTCACGTACTTCGTGGCTTTCGAATCCAATTACTATTGGCTTTTCGCAGCCACTTTTTACTTATAACCAGTATCGGTGGCAGAAGAAAATAGACCCTGTTAAATATGAAGAGGCGAAGCGTAAATACCTGGAAGATAATGAGCAAATAGCAATCACCGCTTCCGGCTATTTCTTTAATCTTCTGCTAAGTCAGATCAGCTTGCGAATTGCTCAAGTGAATGAAGGCAACTACGATACGCTTTATCGTATTGCAAAAGGACGGTATAACATGGGGACCATCGGCGAAAATGAGTTATTGCAGCTTGAACTTAATTTGCTACGATCGAGAAATGATGTACAAAATAGCCGACTTGAGGTTGAAAATAATCAGTTTAAGCTTAAATCTTACTTGCGGTTAAAAGGGGAGGCAGCACTTACACTGGTGCCACCCAATAATACCTGGCATGGTGATGTGGAATCCCGTAAAGCTATAGATGAAGCACTTAAAAACAGGTCATCAGCAATCGCCTTCGACAGAAGATTGCTTGAGGCTCGTCGCGATGTGTACAAAGCTCGTTCTGAAAATAGGTTTTCTGCCAACCTTGATGTAGAATATGGCCTTTCTCAGACAACTGCATCATTTGAGAATGTTTACAAGAACCCCCAGGATCAACAACAGGTCACTGTGGGTGTACACGTTCCTATTCTCGACTGGGGGCTTGCCCGTGGACGGATTAAGCTGGCAGAGTCAAATGAAGAGCTTGTTAAAACAAGCATTGAGCAGGAGCGCATCGACTTTGAGCAGGAGGTTTTCCTGTCGGTGATGCAGTTCAATATGCAGTCGGTTCAGCTTCACATTGCAGCCAAAAGTGATACCATTGCCAGAAGAAGCTTTGAAGTGGCTAAAGCAAGATATATGATTGGGAAAATCAGTATCACCGACCTGAATATTGCCCAGTCAGAAAAAGACCAGGCACAAAAGGGTTTCATTAGTTCATTGCAAAATTATTGGTATAATTATTACAGCATCAGAAAGCTCACTTTGTTTGACTTTAAGGCTAACGGAAAGCTACTATTTGACATTTCAAAGTTACTTTAGCGAACCAAATACTTTCAATGTTGTTTATAGTATCCAAAGTATCAATACCCGAAAACTAAATAATAAACTATGAGCGTTTTAGTTGGCCGAAAAGCCCCTTTATTTGAAGCAGATGCCGTTGTAAACGGTGGTGAATTCGTTGAGAAATTCTCACTTGAGCAGTATATTGGAAAGAAGCATGTCGTTTTCTTCTTTTATCCGCTTGATTTTACGTTTGTATGCCCTACTGAAATCCTGGCCTTTCAGGAGAAGTTAGCAGAGTTTGAAGCCAGAAATGTAGCAGTAATTGGTTGTAGTATCGATTCCAAGTTCTCGCATTGGGCATGGCTTAATACCGAACTGAAAGATGGTGGTATTAAGGGTGTCAGGTTCCCGCTGGTTTCTGATCTGAGTAAGACCATTTCAACCAATTTTGATGTTCTTGCTGGTTCTTATGAATACGATGACGAAGATGATGAAGTTTATTTCGATGGTGAAGCTGTTGCTTACCGTGGATTATTCCTGATCGATAAACAAGGTATAGTACGGCATCAGCTGGTTAACGATCTGCCCTTGGGTCGTAATGTAGATGAAGCCCTTCGTATGGTTGATGCACTTCAGTATTTCGAAGAAAATGGCGAAGTTTGCCCGGCTAACTGGCATAAGGGTGAAAAGGCCATGAAACCTACCCATGATGGTGTCTCAGATTATCTGGGCTCGAAATAGCAATCTGATAATCTGACCTTATCAAGGTGTCGGTCAAAGTCTTTCTGTACCTGCCGGAATACCCCGGAGATGTGCCGAATGGTTTTTGACCGACATTTTTTCTTATAATATATTCTAATGAAACAAATAGCACTGGTTTTTGATTTCGATGATACACTGGCTCACGATAGTACTTCGGCCTTCCTTGAGAGCATAGGCGTTGATGTAGTCAGATTCTGGAAAGAAGAAGTTCAGTTGCTTGACCAGTCTGATTGGGATCCAATCCCCGCTTATCAGTATGCACTGATACAACTCTCGAAGAAAAGGCAGGAAGGCCCCATTACTCAGGAGATGCTGTGTAAGTTTGGAAAGAAGCTGAAATTCCATCCCGGCGTTACCAGGGTGTTCGAAAATCTTAGGAGTTATGCTGCATCTAGGTATTCAGATATAGGACTTGAATTCTATATCATTTCCAGCGGAGTAGGAGAGATTGTCCGAAACACCAGGATTGCAAAAGAGTTTACCGAAATCTGGGCAAGCGAATTTCATTATGATGAAACCGGCGCAATCGACTTCCCACGTAAAGTTATTTCCTTCACGGATAAAACGCGTTATCTATTCCAAATTTCCAAAGGCATCATTGGGGAAAGATCACGTAACAATCCCTTTGCTGTGAACCGCAGGGTTCCTTATAAAGATTTCAGGATTAAAATGGAACACATGATCTTCGTAGGTGATGGCTATACAGATGTTCCATGTTTCTCGCTTGTCAAACGATATAATGGCATCACTTTCGCTGTGTACGACAAGTATCGGCAGGATCGTTGGGGCAAGGCCTGGAATTTCATTACTGACGGACGTGTATCAGGGTTGTTATCTGCCGATTATACAGCCGACAGTGACCTTACCCGTTCGCTGATGATGGCCGTCGATGCTATCGCCACGAAACTATTAATAGAAGAGGAATAGAAGGGGGTACCGTATCTGGAACGCTTTTCCATTTGAGAATTGCGAAGAGCACCCAATACTATTTCTTTCCCGTCTCTATCGTAATTTCCATATGTCCCGACGTATTGATGTAATCTTCCTTCGCACGCCCTGTTAGCCCCTGCATTTGGGCTTCATGGTTTAGGGCAGCATAACGACGAGCTTCCCGCTTGATTTTTTCCAACATCTCGGGGGTCAGATCATAACTTCGCTTGTCATCACTTGATGGTTTATTTTTGATGACAATACTACCCGACTTGGTAGTGATGGAATCAGGTTGTCCCTGACTGGCATAATAGGCAGAAAGTTTTTCGATGTGCATCTTAAATTCAGCCATTTCAACAGTGTCCATAACACTCGTAACTGTTTTTCCTTTTAAATATGCATGAAGGTTGAAGGTTCCGGCTTTTTCTTCTATCCAAGCATATTGGAAGATTGAATCTGCAAATTGCGGGAACAGCAGGTAAGCCCTCTTTTCGGTCAAGTCGATGGTGTCCCCAACTACTGGATGAAGAATAACGGGTTGGGCCTGTAAACAGAATGAAAAGAGTAGGGAGGCCAATAAAAGTTTCAAATTCTTTGATTTCATGTGGGTGATTTTTTATACGGGTATTTTCTCTATCCCTGAATTGACGTCTTCATGTTTGTACTATTGGGTAAGAGTGTATGACTGGTGACGGGATTTAGGGCAGAACCTAAGCCCAAAGGTAACGCATTTCTTGGAAGTTGTAGCAGGGAGGAAACTAGTTGTCAGTAAAGCTGTATGTTATTTCAGTACAATTATTGTTGAAAAAGTATGTTCTCCGCTGATTCTTATAAGGTATAAACCTCTCCCCGATAGCCTACTGAAATCGACTGGTATGTTACCCTGAATACATATTTTTTGTTGGTTGAACAATCTCTTTCCACTCATATCGAACAGTTCAACCTGAAATAGTCCATCATTTGCTTTGGGAAGTCGAATGACCACAGTTCCGTTGGAAGGATTAGGTGCTACACTGACTGATACGGTTGAAATTTGGGATACTCCTTCTCCCGATTGCCATTCAAAGGCTCCAATATCAATTCTGCCCTTTACAAGCCTTAGTTGGTTTGCAAAGTCGACAGGAGGAATTTGTAGTGCAGCGGTGTCTGGATTCCCGGCATCACGTAAGGGTGATGAATCGGATAATGCCCAGGGTAGTGGGCCTTTAATGTCGAAGTAATTGGCAGTGTCAAGATTATCCGCGAAGACTCCATGGTACCCTCCCAGAGCACCACTTCCTGCAAAATTATTGAGCCCGCCTTCAATGTTTGAATAGAAGAAGTTAGGGTGAGAGTATATATCCCAGATGTAAACCTGAGGACCATCGCCTCCAAAGGTGTAATTGTTTGTAATAATCGAGTTGATAACTGTAGGCGCTGCCGAATCGTTGCAATAAAAACCTCCGCCGTAGGCGGCGTAATTATCGACGATAGTATTGTTTGCGAAGACGGGATCACAAGCATTGTTGCAGGCCACGCCACCACCGAAGTAAGCAGGTCCGTTCTGATGAATCACGTTGTTACTGATGATCCTGGCAGGACGGCAGTGAACCAGAGATATTCCTCCGCCAATCAGTGCGCTGTTACCTTTAAACTCGTTAAAGCGTATTAACGGGTCGCTATAGTAGAAACAAAGGCCACCTCCAAGCCATCCACCCTTATTATTGTAAAAAGTGCAATGTTCAACAATCGGCGACGCCTCTCTGGCGTAAAGAGCACCACCAAATCCTGTCAGAGAGTCATAGACCCGGCAATTTTCAAAAGAGCAATGTTGAAATATAATATTTGCACCGGCTGTCATGGCAGCAGCGCCGCCGCCACTCCATGAATGTGTGGAGATGAAATTACAGAAAGAGAACCTGAGTTTGCTAAATCCAACGGCGGTAATGGCGCCTCCCCATGAGGTTTCGCCTGCATCGCGCTTGTCCTTCGTATATTCGAAAACTGTGTTTGTAAATATAGATGAGTCGGTATTTGCTACCATGTGACTGAAGACAATCCCCTGCCAGGCGCCTGTTAGCTGACTTGAATCAGCAAATCCTGTGGAGTCAGGTACAGTGAAGATTACCGGTTGTTCTGATGTCCCATTTGAATTCACCGATCCCCATACATTGAAAATGGCTGGCTCGATAAACACGACCCTTGTCCCAGGGTTAATAACCAGCGACTCTCCTTCATTTATCCAAATGTCGCCTGTTACATGGATTAAATTGTCCCATGTTCCACTAACAGCGCCTGAAACAATAACCTGACTTTTGAGCGTACCCGCATGGATAAGAAGGGTAAGGAACGTTAACAGCAAACAGTATATTTTCTTCATTTGGTGATTGTATTAGTTTAGGTTATTGGTAGTTCCTTTCTCCAAAAATGGCTGTGCCAACACGAATGATCGTGCTTCCTTCTTCAATGGCGATCTGATAATCGCCCGACATACCCATGCTGATTTCTTTGAATTCAGTCTGGTTCGCATAATATGTCTCCTTAATCCAAGAGAATATTTCTTTCAGATTTTTAAATTCCCGACGAACAAGATTTTGATCAGAGGAGAATGTTGCCATTCCCATGACACCTGTTATTGAAATGTTATGGAAGGTTTTAATCTCTGGCGATTCAATGAAGGTGATAGCTTCCTGCATATCGAGCCCGAACTTCGTTTCTTCTGAAGCAATATGGAATTGCAGCAGACATTTGATAATTCGGTTGTTTTTTTTTGCCTCTTTATCTATCTCATATAATAATTTGATGCTGTCAACACTATGAATGGTGTTAACAAAGGGGGCAATCAGTTTTACTTTGTTTGTCTGAAGGTGACCAATGAAGTGCCATTCAATATCAGCAGGTAATGCTGAAGCTTTAGTAGCAGCTTCCTGTGCTTTATTTTCTCCGAATATACGATGCCCTGACTGGTAAGCCTGATGGGTTACTTCAATCGACTGGGTTTTTGAAACGGCAATCAATTTAATACCTTCTGGTAATCCAGCCTTGATGGTTTCAATATTTTTTCCAATGCTCATTTTTTCGAAACTTTTGGTAAGATTAATTATACACAGTAGGTGCTTTCTGATAAAAACGCCTTGATGCTGTCCATTGCTAGTTTCAATCTCTTTTCCCCCTGTCCACTAATCACCTTGAAATTGACATTTCTGGATTCAAGGCTTTGTTTGTACAGGTCAAACAACAACTGGCGCATGTGTGGGTGTTCCCTCTGGGGGTCTTCCTGCCATTCAAGGTCTATGTCCATTAACAGGTAGAGAGGGTAGATGTGTTCGTTTACCTTCCGGGCGATCCATGGATGACAACGATTGTATTTAACCTCACTCCAGATTTTACAGACGGTGAGATCAGTATCGCAGAAGAGCATTCGGTTGGCTAATGTCGCCAGATGATCTTCATTGGCAAGTTGATTTTGGGCAATTGTAAGAATATCGGCCTCGACATAGGGGCGGTTTAGCTGGTTGATAAATGTTCTGGCATATTCTTCTACGAAGAGCGTTTTATATTGTATGGCCAATTGTGATGCTATCCATGACTTTCCTGTGCTTTCAGGGCCGGTGATAGCTATTCTGATGGCTTTCTGATTCATGCTTTCAGTGTGGTTTTGTATGATTTGGTCCATTCGATGTAACCAGAGGTGGCCAGAAACAGAAATGCAAGATATTGAAGACCTGTGAATGCAAGTCCCATGAAAATGCTTAAAGGAATCATGAGTATGTCTCCCACAATCCAGAGTATCCAGGTCTCACGCTTTTTGATGGCCTGAAGCCACATGGCTACAATGAAAAGAGCTGTGGTAAAACTGTCCATCCATGGGATAGGACTATCGGTGTAGCGTTTCAGGATAAAATAGAGAACCAGACTGATTATTGCGATGACTATCACGAAAAGTGTTTTGTAGAAGGGCGAAAGTATGGTGACCCTCAATGGTGATCCCTCTGAGTTCCGGCTCCAATTGTACCAGCCATAAAGACTTGTGATAAAGAACACGGCATTGATGGCCATATTGGCATACATGCCTGTTTTAAAGAATAAATAGACATATATCAGAACATTTACCAATCCAAATGGGTAAACAAGGATGTTCTCTTTCCGGCAATACCATACACTTATAATTCCCGTGATCACGGCAATGTATTCCATGACCGGAGTATTGATGATCTCGGCTAGTAAGGTTCCCCAAATATCTGTCATTACAGTAGATTTACAGTGGTGAAATTTTAGTCAAAGGTATGGCTTTACAGCAACCTCGCCAAAAAAGAGATCTACTGTCGGGTATAAAAATAGATTTTCTGATTTAACTCATCAGGAATGAAAGGTTTGTTAAGGATGTCGGTCATTCCTGCCCGCATTACACCTTCTTTTACTTCGTTAAAAGCCGAGGCAGTCAGGGCTACAATTGGAATATTCCGATAGTAATCATCATCCATTTTCCTGATGCGAATACTTGTTTCGTAACCATCAAGATCGGGCATTTGCAGATCCATCAGAACGATGTTATATTTCTTTTTTACAATCATGCTGAGTGCCTGAAAGCCATTCGATGCAACATCTGTAGTGCATTTCCAGCGGTCCAGAAATTTGTTGGCAATCATCTGGTTTATTTTATTGTCCTCAACCAGCAAAACGTTGATACCGGCCAATGAAAAAAGTTTATTTCCGTCGGCCTTTACAATAGTATGTTCATGCTGCAGGTCGGTAGTGTCAAAGGGTAGTTCAAATGAAAAAACGCTACCTGTACCAACCTTACTTCTGACACGAAGATATCCACCCTGAAGTTCGACCAGTTTTCGTGTTATTGCAAGCCCCAGACCTGTCCCGCCATATTTACGGGTTGTGTTTGCATCAGCCTGACTGAAGAATTCAAAAATTGTCTCCAGCTTTTGTTCTTCAATGCCAATCCCTGTATCGGTAACAGAGAACTGTATAAAAGTTGGTGTGTCCTCTTTAGCCAGAGATACTTTTACTCTAATTTCTCCCTTCTCTGTAAACTTCAAGGCATTACCGATCAGGTTTGTTAGTATCTGGTTTAGCCTCATCGAGTCTCCCGCAACAACCTCCGGTAGTTCGCGACCGAAGTCAAGAGAAAGATCAATTCCTTTGTCGGCCGCTTTAAAGGTAAATATTTTAATCAACCCGTTGATTTGTTCCTTTAGATTGAATTCTATCTTCTCGAATTGGATTCCCGTGGCTTCTATCTTACTAAAATCGAGGATATCGTTAACGATAGACATGAGTTGATTGCCCGAAAACTCGAGGGTATTCAGGTAATCAAGCTGGTCGGCCCGAGGGTCTTCCTGCGCAAGCAGGTGAACAGTTCCCAGAATTCCATTCAGTGGCGTTCTGATCTCATGACTCATCACCGATAAAAATTGTTGTTTGGCCTTTGTGGCTGCTTCCGCATCCTCTTTTGCCCGCATTAGTTCTTCCTCCCGTTTTTTTCTTTCTGTAATATCTCGAATAATCAGCAGTATTCCTGGTTTTTCTAATAATTCAATGATCGAACAGGAGTTCTCGCAGATAAACGTTGTCGCGTCTTTACGTCTGGCTTCCAGTTCAATTGGCTTAGCACCAGAGAAGGTGGTGTTTCCTGTTTGTTGAAAGGAGTCAGGCAAACTGAAATCTGGAAATAGTATATGGATGGGGCGATTGATCAGAGCATCATTCGGATAACCAAAGATACTATCAGTGGCTTCATTGCTGAAGGTTATCAACAATTCCTGATCCAGAATGATAATGGAATCATTAGCCGCTGATGTCAGTGTTTTAAATTTCAATTCACTAATGGCAGCCCGCTTTCGTTGGATGGTTTCTTCGCCAAGCCGTTCAATCGTTTTGAAGAGATTCTGTCGGTTAACCGGTTTGATTAGAAAGCTATCAACCCCCAGTTCAATGGCATCAATAAAGAAGTTTGCTTCATTGTGAGCCGATAGGATCATTGTCCGGATATTCGGAAGAAATTGCCTGATTGTGCGTATTAATTCCAGACCGCTGATCCCTTGCATTTTGATGTCGGTCATTAACAATTCTGGCCTGAAAAGACGAGCAATCTCAATGGCTTCATCACCATTGGAGGCTGTCTCGAGTTGCTGTATGCGGCGCATAAGCAGTTCTGTCATTGGGATTCTGATGAAATCTTCATCCTCAACATATAGTACTTTTATAGGGATTTTTTCCATGGTCTTGGCTGTATTTAAAAGGTCAACGGTTGAAGAATGAGTGCAATTATAGGGTTTTGAGCGATTAGTTTGATGTTGAGGCTGAAATCTGACATTGTGGAGATTACCGACTTGTTTAGAATGCAGTTGCGTTCAACCTCATAAAACTGTTCAACTCCATTCATTTTCATGAATGAATCGATACAGTGGATATCCTTTGTTGAATTGTATCGAAAGGTTTTGTTGCCGTTTTTTATGGAAAATTCAAGAAACGTTTCATATGGACTATAAAAGTCCTTTTTTGATGAGAAGCCAAAAAAACCAAGGAAATCGCTGTTGATTTTCCTGACGGTCTTAATGGAAGCCAAAAGAAATATCTTCTTTTCAGTCCCATACAGTAGCTCTACAAACTCATGTCGTCTGGCTCTATTCTTTTTGAACATATCTATTCTGCCCATTTCTGTATGGGCAAGTATCAAAGATTTTTTTTGAATTGGTTTAATCGGGTATTGGTTGAAGCCTGCCCTGATAGCTTTATGCAGAAAATTTTTGAATTCGTAGGCTGCAGTTACCAGTATCGGAATAAAAGAAGTAATTTTTATTCCGGCTGTCATCTTAAGTCTTGCCATCACAGGCATATTGATAACGGCAATAATCATATCTAAATAACGTGACCAGCACATGTTGAGTACTTCGAGTCGCTCAGAGACAGTCACTATTTTTTTCACGACACATAGGCATCATGGTAAATGGCGCCCAGTTAATCTCTTCGTCTTCTATAAAAAGAACTTCAATGTCAACTAAGTCATTCGATGTATTGTTCATCATTTGGTGTTTTTATTAAATGGGAGGTAGATTGTAAAAGTGGTCCCTGAACCGGTTAGGCTGTTGACTTCAATATACCCATTATAATTTTCTACAATTCCGTGCACGGTTGCCAATCCAAGCCCTGTGCCTTCGCCAACCGGTTTGGTTGTAAAAAAGGGCTCAAAGATACGGTCGAGGTATTTGGGCTCAATTCCGCAACCATTGTCTCTTACTGATATTCTGAGCCATTTATCAACTCCTTCCTGAATCTGATTCATTCTGGGAACATCACACAAAGGGGGAATATCAATGATAATGGTAATCTTTCCCTGACCTTGCATGGCATAATTGGCATTGTTGAACAGATTGATCAGAATCTGCTGTAAGTGTGTGGGGTCCATAACTAATAACCCAACTTCCTCGATCTGTCGATCTATCTCTATCGATGTCGGTAAAGTAGCACTTAGCATTTCAATGAATTCCAGAGCCGTTTTTTTGATTCGGATCTCCTGAACTACTTCTTCTTTCTGTCTGCTAAATAACAAGATTTTCTCAATGAGTGATATAGCTCTTTGTTGTTCATTTCTGATCTGAATCAGATAATCCCTTACAGGGTTAGTTTCGTCCAGATCATTAATGGCCAACTCGGTGAATACCGACATTCCCATCAACAGGTTGTTGAAGCCATGAGCTATCCCTCCCGCCAATGTGCCGATAGCCTGCAATTTCTGAGTTTGCCTCATCTTCCTTTCGAGCATCAGGTCGTTGGTTATATCACGTTTCACGGCTACGAAATTTACGACCTTTCCAAATGAATCTGCAATCGGGCTTATTACGCAATGCTCGTGGTACAGCGAGCCGTCCTTCCTCTTGTTAATTATCACCCCTGACCACGTTTGCCCTGCGTTAATAGTTTGCCACAATAACTGGTAAAATTGCTGGGGTTGTTCCCCGCTTTTCAGGATATTAGTCTTTTTGCCAATAACCTCCAGATCATCGTATTGGGTGATTCGACAGAAAGAATTATTGACATATTCTATGATTCCATCGGTGTCAGTAATTACTATACCTTCGGCGATCTGACCAACTGCTATGGCCAGCTTGCTTCGCTCATGTTCGATGGCGTGCCTGTGCCTCAAATCGCGTATGATGACAATGTGGGAAGAACTGTCCGCCTGATTGACCCGGCTTACATTAAGCTCAACCGGAACTGTTGTTTCGTCAGCAGAAATCAACACTGTCTCGTATATCTCAGGCATTTCCTTTCCTTTCAGCCTGTCCTGATGAATTTTATTCACACTCGCTGACTCCTTTCGGCTGACAATGCTCAGTATCTCCTTGCCTGCCAGCGTATCAGAATCCACTCCAATCAGCTTACCCAGAGCGGGATTAGCATAAAGGATGTCATTCTCATGTATAATCATCAGCCCGTCGTTAAGCCTTTCGATCAGGTTTTTATACCTAAACTCGCTTTCCAATAATTCACCAGTTCTTTTCTTTACTAATTCTTCAAGATGATTTTGGTAATTTTCAAGCTGCTCCTGATTCTTTTTTCGTTCCGTAATATCATTGATGATTACGGTTAAACCGGTGATGGTATGGCTATCCTGATTATGAACAGGCCAGATGCTTATATCATATTTCGTCTCTGTCTGTTGATCCCAGGGGGAATCTTCGAGTCCGATAACGGGTTGACCTTCAAGAGCCTTCTTTAGGTGGTTGGTGATGACCAGATGATCGTTATCATTAAGCCACAAATCCAGGATTGAATCGTTTATGTTGACAGCATTCCTGTTTTTACAAAGAAGCCATGTATTGAGTGTCTGGTTGAAGTTCGTGATAGAGAAATGAAGGTCAGTCGAAATGATAGCAACATTGACAGAGCTATTGAGCATCGATTCAAGCTGTGCCTGCTTCTCGCTGATCAGTATGTTTTTCTCTTTCAATTCTTTTTCGAGCCTGATTGAATCGGCTGTTTTTTTGATCAAATCTATCAGGCGATTCCATTGAAGTGGCTTCAGAACGAAACCATCGACACCAATTTCTATGGCTTTGATGAGTAGATCGGTTTCATTGTATGCGCTAATAATGATAATATGCTGCCCGGGATTGATGATACGAATCTGGTTCGCCATTTCCAGACCATCCATCTTTGGCATCTTGATGTCGCTGATAACTACATCAAATTGGTTCGATTTGTACTGATTAAGTCCTTCAACCCCATTGGAAGCGATGACGACATGTTCAATTCGTCTTTTAAGTATCTCGAAGGTATTCTCTCTGATGTTGATGTTATCTTCAACCAGAAGGACGTTGAGCGGTATTTTCTTTAATTCTTGTCTTTCCATATCAATGTTATACCTCTATACAGAATTCGGCACCGTCTTTTGTGTTGCGTACAGTAAGCGAGCCATTCATGTTTTTTTCTATAATCATTTTTGACATATACAAACCCAATCCTGCACCTACTTCTTTCGTGGTAAAGTATGGCTCAAATATCTTGTGAACGATATCAGGTGCGATACCACCTGCATTATCGCCGATGAGCACAACTGATTTATCCAATGATTTGTTTACCGTTATCTTAATAGTCGGTTCCCTGATGTTTCTGTCGATAATTATGTCACGCGTGTTGTTCAGTATGTTGAGCATCACCTGAGCATACTCATTAGGATATCCACAGATTTCTGTATCCTGATGCCAATTGAATTCTACTTTAATGTTGTTGTGAATAAAATTGGCTTCCATGAATCCGACAGCACTCTGTACGGCCTTGTATATACTGAAGTTCTGCTTTTCCTTGTCGGGTTTAAAGAAGTTTCTGAAATCATCAATAGTGTGCGACATGTAATTTAAAAGGTTCATCACATGACTCACCTTTTCACGCAAATACACCGCGTTGATTTCATTGTAAAGATAGGCATCTTCGATGTTCTGAACAATAACACTAAGGCTATTAAGCGGCTGCCGCCACTGATGGGCAATATTGCCTATCATCTCTCCCATGGCTGCCTGTCGCGATTGTTTGATAATCAAGTGATCCTTGTCGCGCAATAGCTTGATGCCTTCGTTTATTTTTTCCTCCTGTCCGGCATACAGTATTTTCAATTTATCTGTCATTACATTGAAGTTATCCGACAGTTCATCGATTTCTTCAATGCCTGCTCTTTCTATGTGTTTTAAATCCAGGTTCTTTGACATTTCTGTGGTGGCTTCTACAAGAAGATGAACCGGGGAAGTAATCTTGGAGGAGATCTTTTCGGCTCTTCTTTTCAAAAAGAGAAAAAAAGGAATGTAAAATAGTATTAGAAAAGCGATTGCCAGATATCCAAGGATATTGCTCTGCCTGGTTAACAATTTCACAGGCGCAAGTACAATGCTTTCGTCAACGAGGGTATAAAAACGCCAGCCGGTTTCTTCAATCTCATGTTGCGCAATGATGTATGTCTTTTCTTTTATTTTTATTTCGCCTATCGTCTGGTTTTTTTGAACAAGTTCGCGCATTTTTCCCGGAATCGATTCATTCTTTAATAGATTGTACTCATCAGGTTTATAGGTGTTTTTTTGTACCAACTGGGAATAGTCGTGCCGGGTGAGTTCTGCCAAACCCAGTATCTTTTCTACCGATGCCGGCATCGCTATTACCACGCCCTGATTGTCGGCAAGAAATGATTTGCCATTCCAGGGGATTTTCATTCCTAAAATATTCTTTTTGAAATTTTCGATGGTGATATCAATGCCTACCACCCCTTCAAGAAAATTTCCTTTGTAAACCGGTACAAAGCATGATGCCATCCATCCCATGCCCGCCGGATCGAGGTAGGCATCTGTCCAGACTACATCTCTTGAAGGATTGTGAATGCTGTCGGCTTCATAGTAAAAGTTGAAGGAAGTAATTTCCATATTGGGCATGTATTGCTCGTATGTCTTCTCAATATAAGGGTAGTAACGGTTCATGTTGTCATAGGTGTTCAGGTAGACCGCTACAATATTGGAATCTATATCTGCTACAATTTTAAAAAGGGGGTCAAGCGCTTCAGAATTAGATGCTTTAGAATATTCAAAGGGGCTAAATGGAGTGATCCCCGCGTAATAGATTGATCCCCCTCCATTGTTGTTCGCCTTATACATGGTACCGTTTTTGGCAACTTTAAGTACTGGCTGTACATCAGGTAGCCTGAACTTCTCAGGATTTCTGAAGAAACGTTGGTTTTCAGATTGAAGGATTCTTGCATATTGGCTCACAGCCATCAGTTCAGCATTAATGTTTCTGGTTTCACGAAAGGCCATCTCCGAAACATTTTCTTTAACTTCCTCTAGTAGTGTGACCCTGGTTCGATGGGTCTTGTATGCATTGATGCTGAAATAAAGCACTAAAAGCATAATCTCAATGATGATGATTGGAATCAGGGCTGACCTGACAAATTCTCTTTTAATAAGCCTTTTAAAGGATTGCGTCTTCATCTGTTCACACTGAGTTTTTGGCTATAGCCTAATTTTCAGAATCCAGAGAGAAGTCTCCTGAACGGGTGCAAATATCCTTTGCATTGAACCTTGCTCTATTCATTTAATGGCCATGGCCGTCGAAAGTATTTTTTGACTGATGGTTTGTTTCCATCAGTTTTACTACTTTCGCCAGCATAAAATTAACTATTTCTGTCATGATTAAAAATAATCTTTTTATTCTTTCGGCTCTTTTGGTTCTGTCTTCTTGTGCTAATCAACCGAAGGATAAGTCAGTGTCTGATAACCAACAGATTATTGGATCTAAAACCCTTGATGTTACTGATGGTAGGCTGACCCCTGAAATTTTATGGGCTTTGGGCCGGGTAAGTGAACCTCGCTTGAGCCCTGATAAAAACACTGTTCTGTATGGTGTCACATGGTATGATGTCGTACAAAATAAGGGTAATCGTGAGCTCTATACCATTGGAATTGATGGGGCTGGATTCAAGCAACTGACAGCCACCGCTAAGGGAGAATATGATGCACAATGGCGCCCTGATGGAAAACGGATTGGTTTCATGACAGCGGAATCTGGTTCTATGCAAATATGGGAGATGAACCCTGATGGGTCTGATCGTAAACAGGTTAGTCGTGTCGATGGGGGTATTACCGGTTTTCGTTATTCTCCTGATCAGACAAAACTGTTTTTTACGGCGGAAGTTGCTGCTCAGGAACCATTACGCAATTTGTTCGGGGGGCTCGATAAAACCTCAGGCCGCCTCATGGATGAAATGATGTACCGTCACTGGGATACCTGGGTCGATTCTTACTCGCATATCTTCATTGGTGATTACCAGAATGAAGAGCTTTCAAACGTAAAGGATATCATGGAGGGGGAGCAATGGGATGCACCAGTCAAACCAAACGGGGGCACTGAACAGATTGCCTGGTCGCCCGATAATAAAACCCTGGTGTACGCATGCCGTAAACTTACCGGCAAAGCATATACGCTGAGCACTAATTCCGATTTATTTGCCTATGACCTCGCCTCAGGCCGGACAAGTAATCTCACCGAAGGAATGCCGGGCTACGACCTTAATCCGGTGTTCTCACCTGATGGACGATACCTTGCCTGGGAAAGCATGGAACGCGATGGCTATGAAGCCGATCAGATTCGTCTGTTCCTGCTTGATATTGCTCAGGGTACAAAAACATACCTTACCGAGGGATGGGACAATGATGTTCACAACCTTACCTGGGACAACGAAAGCAATGGTTTGTGGTTCACAGCCCCGGTGGAAGCATGCGAACAAGTCTGTTTTATCTCTGTCAATGACAAAAAGGTTAGGGTTCTTACCAATGGGGTTAATGATTACGTTACCATTGCTCTTTCTGGGAATGGACTCATCGCAGGGCGTATGAGCATGTCGGAGCCTGTTGAACTTTACCGTGTTAATACTGAAAACGGAGAAGCTGCGGCCATAACTGCCACGAACAAAGAACTGTTGTCAAAGCTGAATTTTGGCAAACCGGTGAAGCGTTGGGTTAAAACTTCGGATAATAAACAAATGTTTACCTGGGTTATCCTTCCTCCTGATTTCGACTCAACAAAAAAGTATCCGACTTTGCTATACTGTCAGGGTGGCCCCCAGAGTACTGTTAGTCAGTTTTGGTCATATCGGTGGAATTTCCAGATGATGGTGGCCAATGGTTATGTGGTGGTAGCACCCAACAGACACGGGGTACCTGGTTTTGGGAAAGCATGGAATGAGCAAATCAGTGGTGATTATGGCGGACAAAACATGAAGGATTATTTAGCAGCCATCGACGATGTGTCGAAAGAAAGCTGGTCTGATGAAAGCAGGTTGGGTGCCGTGGGAGCCAGCTATGGCGGCTTCTCGGTGTATTGGCTGGCAGGAAATCACCAAAAACGGTTTAAGGCGTTTATAGCCCATGATGGTATGTTTAATCTGGAACAACAATACCTTGAGACCGAGGAAATGTGGTTCGTGAATTGGGATCTTGGCGGTCCTTATTGGGATAAATCAAATCAAACAGCCCAGAAGAGCTATGCCAATTCGCCCCACCGGTTTGTTGATAAATGGGATACCCCTATTCTGGTGATCCATAGTGAACTGGACTACCGAATTGTAGCTTCTCAGGGGATGGCTGCGTTCAATGCTGCCCAGCTCAGGGGGATTCCGTCTGAGTACCTTTACTTCCCCGATGAAAATCATTGGGTGTTGCAACCCCAGAATGGAATTCTGTGGCAACGCGTATTCTATAACTGGCTTGATCGCTGGCTGAAGTAAATCCTAAAATTGCACTGAAAATAATTGATATGACCTTGCATTTGGCAAGGTCATATCTTTTTGTGACTTTTGCCTTTTCGATTTACGCTTCGGTTGAACTAACCATCTGTTAGTATAACAGGATGCTACTAATTTTAATGTATTGCCAATTACTATTTGGATAAAGATTCTATAATGAAAAAATTTGCCTTAATCACCGGTGCCAGTAGTGGAATCGGTAAAGCCTGTGCACAACGGCTTGCATTTCGTGGACATAATCTTATTCTCGTCGCGCGCCGCCTCAGTCGTATGGAAGAGATGGCAGTTCAGTTTCGGCGTGATTTTAACGTCGAGGTGATTGTGAAGAAAGCTGATTTTATGGTATTAAATGAGATCGAAGGCCTTTTTGCTGAGTTGTCTGACTTACAGATTGATATTCTGATTAACAATGCAGGCTTTGCCCTTGGAAAATCTTCAATCGACGAATATGACTGGAATGATTTCGAACAAATGATCGGAGTAAATATCAGGGCCTTTACCAGGATAGCTCAATTGGCTATTCCCAAACTCAGGCAAACCGCCGGGCATATTGTAAACATCAGCTCAATCGCTGGAATTGAAGCCTATGAAGGTGGATCGGTCTATTGCGGAACAAAAGCCTATGTCAAGATGCTGAGTAAGTCAATGCGGATCGATCTGGCCGGCAGTGGCGTGAGGGTTACTGACATCGCTCCCGGTGCTGTTGAGACAGAATTTAGCACGGTTCGCTTTAAGGGCGATCAGATGAAGGCTGATGCAGTCTATGAAGGATTTATCCCTCTTTCATCGACCGACATCGCCGATGTAGTGGAATTTACCCTGAACCGTCCCCGACACGTTAATATCGAGTATCTGTTGATTACCCCTACTGCTCAGGCTTCAGCTGCCCGGATTTTCAGAGAACCTAAATAAGCGTGTTAATCGGTAACTGGAATAATGGATTGAAGATCAGTCCTATTATGTTCTTCCATGGGTCGTACACTGAGCAAACGATAATCGGACCTCCTACACTATGTGGAGCCTCATGGACGATTGCACCAGCCTGTATCAGTTGCTGAAATGTTTCTTCGATATTGTCAACACCCCAATATGTAATTGAATTGTTTCCGTATATGGTCGATTCCTCTGGCATCAGCCCCAATTCATATCCCCCGATGTTGAAACCGATATAAAAAGGTTCGTAAAAATAAGGTTTAACGCCAAATGCCTTTTCATACCATTCATGGGCATTTCCCATATCGGCTACGGTATAACAAACAGTTCTCAGACCTTGCATAAATTTAGTATATAGTTTTAACAAAGATATACATTTGGGCAACTATTCCGACTTGCGGGTTTTAGATTCCGGAGATGGTTAACTTTCAATCACCCGGCTATTGAAAACTTTTTAATTGAAATTTTGTTCTTTCTAAAAATGAATATTTTATGAAAAAATTCTTCTTTTTGGTTTTAATGATATTTGTCGGTGAATGGTTGCCTGCACAGACTAACCCGGAACGGTTTGTTGCCTTCCTGAAAGATAAAAATAACAATCCTTACTCCATTTCTAATCCTTCAGCTTTCCTCTCGGAACGTGCTCTTGCGCGCAGAGCCAGGTATTCAATTGCCATTGATGCTTATGATTTGCCGGTGACCCCCGATTATATCACTCAGGTGAGAGGGACCGGTGCTGAAGTCATTAATACTTCCCGCTGGTTAAACACCATTACTTTTGCAACCTCCGATCCGATTGTTTTGGATGTCGTGAGGGCGCTCTCTTTTGTCGATAGCGTCAGCGCTGTATTTCCCAAAAAATCAGCTTCAATACAGCCCGGTTCAGGTGTTCAGGCTACTCCTGGAATTCCTCCCTACTCAATTCAACGAATAGATGGTGCAGTCCCGGTCGCTCCCTTAAAATCGGGAAATGTGCTTGATTACGGATTGGCTGCCAACCAGACCACAATGGTCAACCTTCAGGAATTACACAATGCCGGATATACCGGCGACGGGATGTTGATAGCTGTTCTGGATGCTGGCTTTGCCAATGCGAATCAAATTAGCGTTTTCGATACACTCTGGTTGACAAATCGTATCATGGGCTGGCGTGATATAAGCGAACCCGGAAATGATATATTTGCCTCTACCATGCATTCACATGGAACCAGTGTGCTATCGTTAATGGGCGGCAACATGCCCGGTCAGCTTGTGGGAACGGCTCCTCATGCCACCTACTTTTTGATCCGTACCGAAGAAGGCCCTACCGAATCGCTGGTTGAAGAGTATAACTGGGCTGCAGGAGCTGAACTAGCCGACAGTATCGGTGCTGATGTCATTAATTCATCGCTGGGATATACTACCTTCGATAACCCGTTGTTTAATCATTCATACAGCGATCTGGATGGCAAAACAACACCTGTTTCCATCGCCGCAGGGCGGGCTGCTTCGAGAGGAATGCTGGTGGTTAACAGTGCCGGAAACGAAGGGGGCGGAAGTTGGCAATATGTCGGAGCGCCTGCTGACGGCCCTCAGGTTTTTACTATCGGAGCTGTTGACTTCTCGGGACAGTATGCTAACTTTAGTTCTACGGGTCCGACTTTTGATGGTAGAATCAAACCTGATATTACGGCTCAGGGTAGTGGCGCTGCTGTAGCATTTGCCACAGGCGATATTGGCTTTGGCTCTGGTACTTCTTTCTCATCACCGCTTATTGCCGGGGCAATGGCCTGCTTGTGGCAGACTTCTCCCTCGCATTCGCCCGGCGAAGTTAAGGATGCTGTTCGCTTCACTGCATCAAAGGCCGATAATCCCGATAATTATTATGGTTACGGTATCCCTGATTTTCTGCAGGCACAGTTATCAATAGGTCTGGGTGAAACAACTGTTGAAAACCCATCATTACGTCTGGCTCCTAATCCTTTTGTTAGTTTTCCTTCAGTGCTGATTTCTGGCGCTCCTGACCAGCCTTTCTACATTTCTGTTTTCGATATGAATGGATCGTGTGTTTTTCGCTCAGGTAAGGTTGTGCTGTTCGGAAACGGCGTCTTTTCCGTTCGGGAATTCAACCAGCTCCCTTCCGGCATCTACATGGTACTCGTTGAAGGCAGTGGCACACGACAGTTTGTAAAAGCTGTTAAATTATAGTTTTACTCGTCTCGGATTATTGATTTGCTGTTATGTTCTGGCAATACTATGTCTCCTGTTTTTGTTTTTAACCTTGTTTCAGGCTACTGATACAGATGTTGACTGGTGCCGTGACAATTACTATTATCTAATAATCCGGGGAACTAATTTGTATTACTAAGATTCCGTAGCTCATCTAACCCGACTGCCCGACTTTTTAGCAAAGTTATCACTGGAGAACTCTTTTTTGCAGGAGATATTATTGTTGACTAACAGCCAATAATGAGAGGATGTGTATTTTGGTATTGATAATTTATAAAAAGGATATGTTAGGTATGCTTGTATTCATTTTGCTAATGACAGTGAAATGCTTTGTTCGGATATAGTCTGGAGGAATCATGCCGATCAGATCAGTTCAATCCGGTGGATGAGTTTAGCTGCTTTACCCAGCATGGCAGAAACGCCACAATACTTTTCCTGCGACAAAGCTACTGCCTTTTCCAGCTTATCCATCGGAAGGTTTTGGCCTTTGAACTGATAAACAATTGTGATCAGTGAATATACTTTGGGATGTTCTTCTGTTTGTTCGGCTTCTATCTTCAGGTGGAAGGCATCGGGTGTTACCCGCATTTTATCAAGTATTGCAATCACATCCATGCCGGTACAACCAGCCAGTCCGGCCAACAGCAGGGCTTTGGGTCTGGGTCCCGAGTCATCGCCACCCGATTCTTTATCAGCATCCATCACAACAGGATGTCCCGTCACCAATGCTTCAAAAGCCATTTTGCCCATCCATTGGGTTTCAATATCAATTTTCATTTTTTTCGAAATTTTAATGTTAACAGTGTCTTTTCAGGTCACTTGCAGTATTATCAGTATTAAATCCAAAACCGGGAAAACGCGTTACTGTAGTCCTTGTTGCAAGAAAAACAGTGAAAGAGTACCTTTGTTCAGTAGTTGAGTTCAATAGTATGTGTTACAGTGTTGACTGTTAATGTTGTGTTTATATATTCCCTCTCAATACCGCGTATTTTTAAAAAACCATGAAGATTTTTTTACGTATAAGGAAATTGTTTAGTTCATCCGATGCCCTTACCCGGGGTAGCGGCATACTTTTCTTTTGTTTTGTTGTTGGAAGTATGTTGCTGGCCGGATGCGATACAGTGCGCATCTTGTGGTGGAATAAGGCGGGAATCGACGATTATCGGAAATTTCCGGCAGGGAAGGTATATCCTTTGCCGGCTGAACATAACAGATTTGAATTCGTGATGCCTGCTGATCGGCGACTACCGGATATAATTATTAATCAGCAAGGGTTCGACGTTCCACTGCATGAGCTTCTGGTGACAACAAAAACTGTAGCATGGCTCGCCATGAAGGATGATACCCTGCTGACAGAGTTTTATGAGGATGGCTTTGATCAGTCTTCCCTGCTCTCATCCTTCTCTGTTGCGAAATCTTTTGTGGGATCACTTGTTGGAATAGCTGCCGGAAAAGGACAGATACGATCGGTTGATCAGCCGGTAACCGACTTTCTCCCTTATCTGAAAGACACCGCTTTTAAAAAGGTTACCTTACGCCATTTGTTGAATATGCGATCGGGAATTGATTTCGAGGAGGGGTATAGCTCGTTCTTCAGCCCAATGCCAAAACTATACTATGGCCGAAATGTCCGTGAACAAGTGGGAAATCTGCAAATCGCGCTGCCACCTGATGTGAAATATCGGTATCAAAGCATGAATACTCAACTGCTTTCCATGGCTCTGGAAGCTGCCGTAGGAATGCCGATTAATCGTTACCTCCAGCAGATGATCTGGCAACCTTTGGGCATGGAGTCTGAAGCCCAATGGAGTAGCGCAAGCCGTTCTGATACCACCATTAAGTCGTTTTGTTGTCTGAACGCTATAGGACGCGACTACCTTCGTTTTGGCAGGCTGTGGATGAATGGAGGGCTATGGGGCCAAAGCCGGATTATTCCTGAATGGTACGTGAATGAAACCTACCAGGATACCCTGGATTCAAAGGACAGCCGAGGGTATGCTTATTCACACCACTGGCGCATCCTGCCCGATGGTTCTCTATTCGCCAAAGGGGTTCTTGGTCAGTATATCTGGATTAATCCACATAAAAAAATTGTGATCGTACGGTTTGGAGAAACCGATGCTAACCTTGACTGGGTGAAGATATTTCGCCAGATGGAGGGTTACTACTTCTCAGCTTCTTCGTCGAAAAATCTTTTGTAATCCGGGTAGTAAAGCCTGCGTCTGGCAACCTCCTCAGAAAAGACGGCGTACGTGACCCTGGCTGTAGTACAGATCACCCCGTGCACATTGGTAATGGAAGCATCCACTATGACCTGGTTAAGCCGTTGTCCCTCAATTCTGGCGGTAATGGTGATGGGTGTATCCGTCATTTTTAATGGTTTCAAATATCGGGTGTCGAGCCGGGAAGTAACTCCCGCGGTTTTTAATTTGACCATGATGACCCAGCTGGCTATTTCGTCAAGAAGCGTCGCTTGTATCCCTCCGTGAAGCGTGTTGGGAAAACCTTGAAATTCATCTCTTGGCGACCAATGACATACAACAGCGTCACCTTCTTCTATGAAGTTCATTTGCAATCCAAGTGAATTTTTTGGAGAACATCCAAAACAACTATATCCGTCGAGCGTTGAATAAGGGTTCAATATTTTTTTCATCACAGATGTTTACTACTTTTGGCAAAATTACAAATCCTTTCTTACATCTGCATAACTGAAGGTATTTCAACATCTTTATAATTCAAATCAGGATCTTTATGAAACATCTTTTTCGCCCTCTGGTCGTCGCTTTTTTGGTCATCATTTCGCTTACAAGATGTGATAAGGTTGATGATATAATATCCGGACTGACTGAACAGGATGTGGTTCAGGGACTCAAGTCGGCCCTCACTGTTGGAGCCGACACAGCCGTCGTTCAACTAAACAAGGTTAATGGCTATTTCGGAAATCAAATCCTAAAGATTTTGCTTCCTGAGGAGGCTTCCGTCATTGTTGAGAACATCGCCCTGATTCCAGACGGAAGTGATTTGATAGACGAATTGGTGCTGAGGATGAACAGGGCGGCAGAGGATGCTGCTGGCGGGGCTACACCTGTTTTTGTAAATGCCATTACCTCGATGTCGTTTTCTGATGCCTTTGGGATTTTAAACGGAGCTGATTCAGCCGCAACACATTATCTTAGAGAAAAGACCTATGGGGGGCTTTACGGTGTTTTCAAGCCTATTATTGGAGAATCATTGTCAAAACCATTAATAGCCGGAATATCGGCAAATGATGCATGGGAGAACCTGACCACCCCTTATAATGAACTGGCAAATTCGTTGGCCGGACAAATACTCAACCTGACGCCTGTGACAATTACCCTCGATGATCACGTGACACGTAAAGGTCTTAATGGCTTATTTATTAAAATTGCCGAAGAGGAGAAAGCTATCCGGACAGATCCTCTGGCTCGCGTAAATGAGATACTGAAAAAGGTATTTGGCTGATCCTGATTATCTAAATTTAGGGGAAATTAGATTTCGGAAATTCGGATTTTGAAAGTCAGCGCAAAAGAAAACAGCGCCCGTCACTGGTATGCTGTATTATCTGTGTTCTGATATCGTGTGTCAACATTCCATTTTAAATATTAACCTTTACACCTTAGTATCCCTGATTTTCATTGGAGCTTACAGTTTTAAATTTTCCTTACAATTGATGTTGGCTGAATAAAGAAAAATCCCGATGCTCCGGCGACCTGTACGCTCCGGATTTTCTTTGCACTGTGTCCTCAGTCCGGTCAGCTAATCGCCCGTGGAATAGTATCTACGGGCGAAAATACTTCAGAAGCGAAAATTGCACTGCTTAATTTGATCGTCCAGAAATTCAAACAGTGGCTTATATTGGCCGGTAAGTAACATTTTAACGAATCGAAATTTTTTTCATCCATCCCTGAATTTTACACAGGTTTGGTATGATATTGGCCTAACATAATGAAATATGAAAAGAACTTATGCCGCATTTCAGCCGAAAATCAAGCGAAGATCAACCTTAACCGTACGCTTCATCTGCGCTTCATCTACGCTTCATCTACGGTCCATCTACGGTCCATCTTAAAAAATGACACATTAATCAGCCTTACAAAAGCTGGAATGCACTACATCCGGATTTGTACTGTTCTCCGATTTAGATTGGGATTTAAGAGTCGGGCCTCAAGTAAACTTGCTATTATGATTCATTGCCAAAAAACCACTGATAGCCATAGCCTCCGGAAAACTATCGGGAGCCAAAGCCAGAATAAGTGAAAGCAGATGTTGTTTTGTGTTCTGAAAGTCAGTTTTTTGCAAAATAAAACTGCTGACTCGTTGTAGTGTATTATTAACCTACAACGGTTCAGCAGCTTTTTGTTAAAATGGGAAAATACCCAGACCTAATCTTAAAGGCCTTTACGAAGATCAGCTCCTGGTTTGAATTTTACTACTTTACGGGCAGGAACTGAGATTTCCTTACCGGTCTGAGGATTCCTCCCCTTGCGGGCTGAACGTGTTACAACGTTGAATGAGCCAAAACCTACCAGAGAAATGGGTTCACCGGCTGCCAAAGCTTTTTTCATGGCTCCAACCATAACATTGATGACATCCTTTGCGTCATTCTGGGTCAATTCAGTGGCTAAAGCCACATCTTTCATGAGATCTGATTTGTTCATAACTGCAATCTAATTTGGTTTGGGTTAGTATTAAGTTAATTATCGGTTGATATATACACTTGGATTGATATCCAAAAGTAATACCGACTTCAAATATCAACATTTTTATGATTCAGATACGACTCATGAATAAAAAAAATGAAACTTTTAACATTCAGGATGGCTTTTGTTCGAAATAAATAAATGGGCTGATGATCAAGTATGTATCGTATAACACTGAGAAACAAAGACGTATAGAATAGCAGAAAGTAATATCATCCAATTTCAATACCTTTGCATCATGAAAGAAAAAACCGTTGCTTTTCATACGCTCGGCTGTAAGCTTAACTTCGCGGAAACAGGTACCATTGCCCGCGACTTCATAGAACGGGGCTACAAAATTGTCGACTTCTCAGCGTTAGCCGATGTGTATGTTGTTCATACATGTACGGTTACCTCTGTTGCGGAGAAGAAGTGCCGGACTGCTATCTCCCAGGCTGTCCGCAGGAATCCGGACGCTCAGGTAGCAGTCATCGGGTGTTACGCCCAGCTACGGGCCACCGATATTCAGAGAATTGAAGGAGTTAAAGTTGTTTTGGATAATCAGGAGAAATACCGTTTGGCTGAGATTATCGACAGCAATACGGAAATCATTACTACCTACCTGCCATGCCATCACCCTGAAGCAGAGACCTCCGGAATTTCATCACCTGACAGTTTTCATCTTTCGTGGTCGGGTGATGATCGTACCAGGACATTTCTTAAGATTCAGGACGGATGCAATCACTTCTGTTCTTATTGTGCCATTCCTTTTGCCAGAGGAAGAAGCCGCAGTGCTGCAGCTTCAGAGATAGTGGAAACCATCGGAGCGATTTTCTCCGGAGGGATGAAAGAAATTGTGTTAACCGGTGTAAATATTGGGGATTTTGGGAAGCCTATGGGCGAATCACTCTATGATTTATTGTATCTTATCGAAAAGCAAGGTTTTATCGGGCGGATCAGGATATCTTCCATCGAACCAGAGTTACTGACCGACGACATCATCGACCTTGTTGCAACTTCCCGCGTCTTCCTGCCACATTTCCATCTTCCTCTTCAGTCGGGAAGCGATGACGTCTTGAAAGCAATGCGCCGAAAATATGATACAACACTGTTTGCCGGCAGGGTAGAGGCCATAAGACGCCGTATGCCTGCTGCCTGCATTGCTGCCGATGTAATCGTTGGATTCCCGGGTGAAACAGATGAGCACTTTGCTTCTGCGTATCGCTTCATTGAGTCGTTATCGATATCATACCTGCATGTATTCAGCTACAGCGAACGTCCGGGAACCTCGGCTATAAATATTGAAGGAAAAGTATCGCCCGCCATCAAACAGCATCGCAGTAAGGAACTGCATTTATTATCGGAAAACAGGCTTGAGTCTTTTTACAACGACAATATAGGGCGGCAGGAAGAGGTTCTGTTTGAGTCGGCTAACCAGAAAGGGTATATGGAGGGGTTTACCCGTAACTACCTTCGGGTAAAGACCATATTTAATGAAGCATTTATTAATCATGTGGTTAAAGTAGACCTCAATGCCCGCCATCAGGATGGGGCTTTTCTGTTTAATACACAATTATGAACTTTTTACCATGAACCTTCAGGAAATTACATTTCAGGCGGAAACAGCGGCAAGAGCTGCCGGTGATTTTATTCTTTTGCATATAAATAAATTAAAAACCAATCAGATAGAAGTTAAAGGAGAGCACAACTATGTTACTTTTGTCGATAAAGGTGCCGAGGAAATCATCGTCAAAATGCTACAAATGGTTGTCCCTGAAGCTACATTTCTAACAGAAGAGGAAACTGTAAAGTCAGAAGTTGGAGAATGGCAATGGATCATTGACCCATTGGATGGAACCACCAATTTCATTCACGGTATACCGCTCTTCTCGGTAAGTATAGCCCTTGCTCATCATGGCATACCCGTTGCTGGCGTGGTTTATGAGATCAATAGCCGGGAGTGTTTTAGCGCCTGGAAGGGTGGCCACGCCCTGCTGAATGGGAACCCGATTCATGTGTCAGAATGCGATGACATGAATGAGTCGTTGCTGGCAACCGGTTTTCCCTATTATGACTACGATCTGCTGAGCGAATACCTCGGTTTGTTCGGATCATTCATGAAGCATACAAGGGGCTTACGGAGGTTCGGATCGGCTGCTGTCGATCTTGCCTGGGTAGCCTGTGGCCGTGTTGACGGGTTTTATGAATATGGACTCAATCCATGGGATGTAGCCGCGGGAGCATTGATTGTTGAGCAGGCCGGCGGCCAGGTGACAGATTTTAAAGGGGGCAATGATTTTCTGGCTGGCAAACGGATCGTCGCTTCCAATAGTTCTCTTCACGCAGCCTATTTAAAAACCATCGCGCAATATTTTCCGCTTGATAATGAAAAGTGCTAATTTAGCCAACAAAAGAACTATCATGAAAACAGCTCGTGCCTTCCTGTCTCTGATCCTTACAATAGTTTTAATGGCTCAGACGATAAGTTTGACTGCCGGCGATACCATCGTTCAACAAAAAGAAAAGCCGGGAAATAAGCTGGTTTTTAAGATGGAAATCAGGGAAGAGATTGCACCTCCAATATGGCGTAAGGTACAGAAAGGGATAAAGAATGCCAAAGAGCAAAATGCCGACATCATCCTGATTCATATGAATACTTATGGAGGAGAGGTGGGGATTGCTGATTCCATCAGGACCGCCATTCTTCAATGCCCTATTCCTGTTTGGGTGTTTATTGACAACAATGCTGCCTCTGCGGGTGCGCTGATCAGTATTGCATGCGATTCTATCTACATGAGAAAGGGTGCCAACATTGGTGCTGCAACTGTAGTTAACCAGACGGGGCAGGCCATGCCCGATAAATATCAGTCATATATGCGTGCCACTATGCGTTCAACCGCTGAAGCGCAAGGACGTGATCCTCAGATAGCACAGGCTATGGTCGACCCCCGGATTGTGATTCCGGGCCTGATTGACTCTACCATGGTATTGACTTTCACCGCTTTGGAAGCAGTAAAACACGGCTATTGTGAAGGGCTGGCTGAAAACATCCCCGAAGTAATGGCTGATGCCGGCATAGTAAGTTACACCCTGGTAGAACAGAAATTAACTGCTGTCGATCATTTTATCAGTTTTCTTATTAGCCCGATCATTAGCGGCCTCTTGATTATGCTTATTATTGGAGGAATCTACTTCGAATTGCAGTCGCCTGGTTTGGGTTTCCCATCTGTTATCGCCATTGCAGGGGCGCTGTTGTATTTTGCCCCCTTGTATTTGGAAGGGATGGCTGCCAATTGGGAGATTATTATCTTTATCATCGGGGTGATTCTGGTGGCCGTCGAGATTTTTGCTATTCCGGGATTCGGGGTGGCGGGGATCACCGGAATAATATTAATTGTAGGCGGGTTGGCGCTCAGTATGGTTGACAACATAGGGTTTGGATTCGATGATGCTTCACTGAGAAAGCTCATGGAGGCTGTTTTAATTGTCATTACGGCGACGTTCCTGTCTATTGTCGCTTCATTCTGGCTCACGAAGAAACTGTTCGGCAGCAGAACCTTTTTCGGACAACTGGCTCTTGATACAACAATGGATAAGGCTGAAGGGTTTTCATCGGTCGATAGCCATCAACAGACTATGTTGGGGGCCACGGGGATTGCAGCCAGCATACTCCGGCCAGCCGGCAAAATAGACCTTGATGGCGAGATATGTGATGCTGTAGCCGAAACAGGTTATATTGACAAGGGGACACCTGTGGTGGTGATAGGAATGAGCAATACACAACTTGTAGTTAAAATCAAAGATTAACCGACATGTTCGACCGGATTGAGATAATCAGAGGGGATATCACCCAGATAAAGGTAGATGCCATTGTAAATGCCGCCAATACATCTCTCCTTGGCGGAGGTGGTGTTGATGGCGCCATCCACAGGGTGGCGGGTAAAGAATTATACGAAGAATGTAAGGGGCTGAAAGGATGCCCGACCGGAAGCGCCAGGCTAACAAAAGGGTACCTGTTACCGGCTCCTTTTGTGATTCATGCCGTAGGTCCGGTGTGGCGTGGAGGTACTTCCAACGAGAAGGCTCTGCTTGCCAGTGCATATCAGTCGGTTTTAAACATTGCAGTTGAACACAAGTTGGCTTCTCTCTCTTTTCCCAATATCAGTACAGGGGTTTATGGCTTTCCCAAACAGGAGGCCGCAGGGATAGCAGTGATTACCGTTATCAATCATCTTGATAATCATCAATGGCCACAGAAGGTGGTCTTTGTCTGTTATGATGAGGCTAACTACCTTATATATCAGGAGATGCTTTCGGGATTATAATCCGAACTCCTTGGCTTTTTTGGATGATTTGGCAGGATTCCAGGCGTCGTTATAAGATGAGTACCAGAATATCTCCTTCACATAGGCCATGGAACGGATAATACGCATGTAATATCCATTGTAAACCATCATCAGCGGGATATAGTACAGTAACCGCATCTCCTGTCTGCGCCGTTCAGACAGGGACAGAACGACAAAAAACTGGATATAGGAGGAGACAGAGTATATAATTAGCTTTAATGGAATAATAAACAGTAGAAATTCAAGATTATTTACAATCAGATCGACGAAATAGTAGAACCAGAGAACGTCGAGAATCAGGTTGTAGAATATATTATCAAAGAGTGCAAAGAAGTTAGAGAAGGTAAAAGCCTGCGACGGCATGAAAATATCATTGTGCTTTCTGAAACGGAAACGAATAAGCGATTTGCTCCACCTTAATCTTTGGTTCGAGAGTTTATTTAAGGTCACAGGAACCTGAGTTAGCCCGACTGCCCTGTGTTCGAAGGCTACCTTAAAACCCAGCTTTCTGATTTTAACAGTAATATCGCCATCCAGACCCGGGCCAATATCCCAACCGCCGAGCCGATCGAGAAGATCACGGCGGAATGCCCCGAAAGCGCCCGAAACAATCTTGTAGATTCCAAGGTAAGCAGTAACCATCCGGCCTACGCTTATCGTTTGCAGGTATTCGATGGCCTGCAGGCTTGAGAGGATGGAATCCTTTGAGTTTCTTACTTTGATGTTTCCGCCGACAGCTCCTACCCGTGAATCAAGGTAAAAGGGAATGATAATACTCTCGATGGCATCTCTGTCGAACGATGTGTCGGCGTCAACGTGAACAATATATTTTCCGGTGGCATAACGTAGCGCAAGGTTTGCCGCACTTGCTTTTCCTCCGCGTTCTTCATTACGCAAATAGATATCGATCAGACCGTTCTGCTTCAGGTTGCGACAGATTGTGTAGGTGTCGTCAGTAGATCCGTCATCGACAATGATAAATTCAATGTTTGAATAGGTCTGTTCCCTGAAGCCTGTTACAAGCGCAAAGATGTGCTCTCCCTCATTCTTTCCCGGGACAATAATACTGATCAGCGGATTTTCAGCAAAGAAGGCATTGCGTGCAGCTTCATATTTTAGTTTGCGCTTTTTGGAAGGCCAAACGATTACGGCCAAAACAATCAGATCCATGAGTATAAACCTGGGAGCCTCCAGGTAAAAGAAGTACCAGAAAAGATTTATTATACGCTCAAAACCTTCGTGCTGAATGTAGTAAAAGAAGTCTTCCCAGAAGCCAAATAGCATAAGTTACCTCCCGCTTCCGATCAATTGAGTAAGTACATCATTCTGAGGTAAAGAACCATCAATGGTCACCGTCTGAACCGAAATCTCGATATCAATTCCAGGCAGACTGCTTTCGAGTAGCTTGATAACTGAGCCTTTAATCTGGTTAATGAGTCCGTCTAATCTTTCACGATTTGTTTCGGGAGATATAAATAAAAAGGTATTACTATTGACCAGCGACAGGATGTCGGTTGAAAGGGTAGCATTTTTTACAAAGTCGGCAATTTCAAGCATCATCCGGTTGTAATTGCTTCCCATGTTTTCACGGGTACGGGGAGAGAGCCTGATCACCAGGCTGCCGGCCGCACTCTCCTTAGAAGTCTTTGCCCGCTCAATTTCATATTTCAGGAAAATATTAAACGTCGTAGCCGTGATAAAGCCAGGAATGCTAACGTCTTCGGCCACATCACGTGATGGACCATTCTGGGCAGTCTCTTCACCAATTGGCGTCAGCTCATAACTATAAATCGGCACATCAATGAGGGAATCAATCGAGTTGTTCTTTTTACAGACAAAACAGAAAGCCTCCATAACCGGTTCCTGGAATACATGGCTGCAATTTTTGCAATTGTAGATTAAGGATGGCTTGTCATAATCGACACCGATGTGTCGTAACATACGGTTGCATTTAGGACATACCAGATAATCGCCTGAAAGAAAATCATGTTCAGGTCCGACATAAGCGCAAACAAAGTGATGTATCAGGTTCTCGGTTACCAGGTCAGCCGATTCACATTTGGGACATGTTTCACGAAAGTTCAGGAATGAACTGTAGCATGAACTGCATACATGCAGCTTGTCGACGAACCTGCTCCTGAAATATTCCTTTTCGGTAGCGGTTTCAAATAGCTGGAACATCTCCTTCAGATTGGTCTGGTCATAATGATCTGAGATAACCGGGAAGTTATAACCTATATGGGACTTATGATCGACAACAGGGGTCAGGCGCGTTTCACGGGTAAACATGAAGCGCATGGCTTTTGTAAGGATCCGGATATCGGGTGAACTGCTGTCAACCGATACCAGTTGATCCTGACGCAATCGTATTCTGTCGATTCTGCTGATAATGGCCTCGATCTGAACAGAAGAAACAACACCATCGCTCATCGCCTCCATCACTTTATCAATTTCATGATTAATTGACAGAATAAAGATGGGCATCAGGTAGATAGTACCTATCATCGAATTACGACATTGTCTGACGAATCTGGAACAACCATCACGATCGGTGTAGTCAAGAATCAGCGCATCATAAATGGCGAGTTTCCTGATGTCAACTGAGTTAAAATCGTTGATCAGTATAATCTCCAGATTTCTGTCGTTACTAATTTTCCTTCCAAAAATGGGATCAGACATAGCTTTTTAAGAATTTGAATGATGCATATCGCGAACGAGCTTCAACACCTGATTAAAAGAACCGCAGTTTAGAGACCTGAACTGTGAACTGATAATAGGATCTCCATATTCGCTTCTCGTCATCATTCACCGGATTAACAACGGCCACAACATTTCGTTGATCCTTACCGCGGATTTTACGAAAAGGTTCCGGGACTGACTCAGTATTTACATAAAATTCCTTTATACGCCCCTTGCTTCTCGTTCCGTCCAAAAACCTGAGATTAACAACATCTCCGGGTTCAAAATATTCCAGATCGTTTTGCTCGATGAATACCCGGATAAAGATCTCATCGAGATTTGAGATATACATAATGATATCCTGGCGGAATGATATTTCATTCTCAGGCTTAGGTATCTTGGTGATAATACCTGAGACCGGACTCACATAATATGACTTAATCGGAGCGTTACCATCACCAAATCCAACCGTAGATAACTGATATTTTTTGTAATCATCCTCGAACGAGTCCAATTGTCGAAGGTACTGCTGCAGATAGCCCAGTTCACTAACCTTACGCTGCCTTTCAACACGCAGGTTCTCGACCACCATCCGTTTCTCGCTTAATATTGCAGGACTTACCAGATCGAGATGCACCTCCATTTTCAATCGTTCGATCGCTGCATTGGTCTGTGCTATATTATTGTCAATATCGCGAATATCTATATATTTCAGGCTAATGGTCTTCTTTGTATTCATTCGTTCTTTGGTCACCCATTCATTCGGTTTATCAATAACGACATTATTGAAGACAAATGCACCACCATTCCCATTGTCGTGATCTCTGAAATCAGATTTGTACGCGAAGAGTGTATCTCCCTGTTCCACCATATCACCTTCAGCAACAAAATATCTGGTTATTTCTACATCATTGGGCTGTGTTACTTCAAATCTTTCGGTGATGACCTCTCCAAGAGAATAAACATAAAGGTTTTTCTGAAGGATATAAACAGCAAGACTCACGATCATGAAAATGAAAATCGACATATAGATAATACGATCCCAATTTCGTGACTTTTTAGGTTTTTCTTCCTTGATTCCGGTGATGATGCTTGCTTTATTCTGAAATTTGAATTGTTTCATTTTTTGGAGACTTAGGTGGTAAGGGGTTGGGCAGTCATTTATTTTGATACTGAACGGTTATCCAGTTCAATGAGTCTGCCTAAATCATGGATGGCCAATTGATCGGCCCCCAATTTATCAAGCAACTTGCGAACAAAGGCCTCGAAGAGCAATCGATCTTTAAAATCGGCAGCGCTCAGGGCAACTATTGTCTTAGAAGCGTTAATAGCGAATTCTTCGGACACTTTCTGGGTAATATACTCGACATCCGGATGCTCGTATGCCATAAGGTATACCTTATCGCACAGGTTGTAGATACTGTCTAGAAGTACCCTGTTGTAGTAAACAGGGATCGATACTGACAGTTGAAAACCATTGGCATCACAGATATTTCTTGCTTTCCTGAGCATGTTGATATACTCGGCCTCATACATGCCAGAATTGGTTTTGAAGTCATCTATGGTATGTATTTCAACATCCAGATGAATTGATTTCATTCCAAAACGGCGGGCAAGCTCAACCTTCTGTGTGAGGTATGAAACTGCCGATGCCGAATCAACCCTTTGGTGTCCTGTCAGTAAATGGGTGTTGATGTTGATGGCTTTGGCCTGAAAAACGAAATCCTCAACTTTTTGATCGAATTCAGGTGTCCTGTCATTACCTACCGAGAGAAGCACCTCCTTGATTTCTGAATTTCTCAGGTAAGCAAGCATTGTATTGAGCGGCATTTCTTTAAAGTCAGACGACCAGATATACAATGAACGTTTGCCCTGATATTTTCTCGATAAATCTTCGGGAGACATTACGCTGACAAAACTATTTGGGTTCTTCTCCTCAAGCGAGGAATAAATTTTCAGGAATTTTAGATACAAATCCTTCTTTATATCAACCATTTCAATCTCGATACTGATTTTTTCATCAAGAACAGATATGGCTCTCAACGGACTAAACGACTCAAGACCAAGGTCACGCTTCACGATCTCCTTCCGTAAACGCTCTTCTACAAGAAGCAACTTAAAATAAAACGAGATGTATTGCATCTTTTTAAATTGGTATTCATAGTAGTTGTTGAGCAATTCGCTACCCGCACCAAAACGCTCGTTTTCCTGATAGTTCTCCATGATCTTCTGTCTTGCTGCCCTCGATTCCCCCTGATGTGATTTGAGCTTCAAGGGAACACTCAGGTTAACGCCTGCTGAAGTATAAGTCCGGTCATTTGTATTGTCCAGAGCCATGTAATTGAAGCGTACATAAGGCTTCAGACTCCAGTCGGAAAAACGGTTGTACTCCAGGTCAATTTTGTCAAGCTTCAGATTGGTCATCTGGTTAGCGGTGACAGATTTGTTGAAGATGTCTACCATCTTGTTGGCATCCAGATCAAGAATGGGCAAATAATTATACAGGAAACTGTCGTCGAGAATCATATCAGGAAATGAGTTCTTCAGTCGCCGGTTGTAATAAACATCATTGTTGTTCATCATAACCTCTACTTCCGATAATTTGCTCTGCAGATCAAGAATATCCTCCCATTGGATATAGCGCAGAAAATAAAGTTGATGTGCGATCTGAAGCTGCTCCTTCAACACGTTGTAGCGCTGGTTCAACTTTTCGATTTTCTGCCGTTTGAACAGATAAGTCAGGTAGTTGTATATATACAGGTAATTGCTCTCCTTGTTGTCGAGCGAACTTTCCAATTGCTGAATTTCAAGATCTTTATCCAGGATTTTTGCGCGCTTCAGATTACTAAGCAACCCTCCACTCAACAAATCCCACTCAATGCCAACATAGAACCTACGGTTGTAGGTCAGATCTTCATTATCGAGTACGCCAGGTTCAAAATTTTCAATGTAAGAACCTGTGAGTTTTAGTCCGGGATCACCTATTAATTTTGATTTTTCTTTCTCATAATAGGTAATGAAGGCTTCGTTTTGGTTGTTAACGCTGTAATTGGTGCTGAACAGCATCCTGACGAGTACGGTATCATCAATCTGTTTAGGGGGAATGGATTTATTAAGTTGGTTGTTAAGAAAAACATCAACCCTTGCTGATATTGATTCAAGACTCAATGAATCATGATCGCCAATGCTTGGTTTTAATGTTGTTACCTTTTGGCTGTATCCCGGTTCAAGCGAACATGTCATCAATACGATGATGGTTCCAAAGCAGGCAAACATGGATAATTTTGATTTCACAAACAACATCTTTAATAAATTTCATTTTCGAAGATCAAACATTATTCCAAAGAGTTATGTTCACTGATAACAAAATAAGCAATGAAGAATCGTCGAAAATTATTCATAGATAAAAACATAATACACAAATACTTAGGCAAAGGTAAATAAATCTGGTATTCAATAATCGAAATAAAAAAAACATCAACAAAAAGTCTGGTGTAAAAGCAGACCTCTGTAATTTTCCAAAAAATACACATCTTGTTCAATTTAAAACTCGCGGGAGTTTATTTATCCATGGGAACTATGTTATCTTTGCGGACTAAAAATAGCAAGATGGAACCCAGACTCCGCTTACTGATAATTGAAGACGACCCAACCAGTGCAAAATTGATGCAGATAACCCTTAACCGGCTGGGATATGAAGTTGTCGGGATTGCTCCTAATGGTCAGGCAGCCATCGAACTTACGAAAGAAACAAGTCCCGATCTATTGCTGATGGACATCAATCTTCCCGGCCAGTTCGACGGTATCGAGACCGCCAGAATCATTAACCAGAAATATGATATCCCCGTCATTTATGTTACAGCAAATACTGAGGATGAAACCATCAAACTGGCTATAGCTACCAATCCTATCGGTTATCTGGTGAAGCCATACAGCAGAGAGCACCTGAAGACCATGGTTGAAATGGGATTTTACAAGCACAAACTTGAAAATGAGTTAAAGAAAAATCAGGAAATGCTCTCAGTTACTCTTGAAAACATTGCTGATGGTGTACTAATGGTTCAAAGTAACGGAAATATCCTGTTTCACAATGATGCGACGATTAAAATCCTGAATCTGGAAGAGGAAAATTTATCGGGAACTTCAATCTTTAGTTTGTTTCCCAACATCAGTATTGATGCTTTTGATAATACAAAAGGCAAATCTTTTCAATCAGCCGGTGTAATAACCTACACCGATGTTCAATGGTCATCTGATAACGGCCTTTCGCTGATACTTGAACAGCAGATAACCAAGATACAAAATGCCATCGATGACGCTTCAACTTATGTAATAACTTTCAGGGATATTACGGCACGCAGGATGGAATCAATCCGTTTGGTTAAAATCAAGGAGGAATTGGAAGAACGGGTTGAGGTGCGTACCCTCGAGATCAGAATGAAGAACCTGGAACTTGAACGTGAGAATAAAATAAGAGTTGAAGCCGAAAAGGAGCTTAAAGAAGCCTTGGTTAAACAGAAAGACCTGACTAATTTTCAGGCAAATATTGTTACTACTGTATCGCACGAATTCAGAACGCCGCTCACTACTATACAAAGCTCGGCAGAACTTATTGAACGAAATGTTAATAAGGGATCAGAACCGGATGGTATTCTGAAACATGTAGGGCAAATCAGAAATTCGGTAACCACCCTGACGGCCCTGCTCAATGATGTTTTACTGGTCGAAAAAATGAATGCCTCTAAACTTGAAGTTACTTTAGAATCTTTATCACCCGAAAGCTTCTTTCAATGCCTTGCCGACGAATATAAAATTGGTACAGGTAGAAATCACGTACTCGAATACCAGCATAACGTTTTTCCTTCAGAAATTAATATTGACAGGAAACTCCTTGGACATATTGTCAACAATTTGATGAGTAATGCTTTTAAATACAGCCCTGTCGGCAGTACGGTCATGTTGGTTGTATTTATTGGTGATAATCTATTGAAAATTATTGTTAAAGACCAGGGTATTGGTATCTCTGAATCCAATGTTCAATATGTGTTCGATACATTTTACCGCGAGCCATCCGCCGTCAATATCGAAGGTACAGGTGTTGGTCTGGCCATTTTAAAAGAATCAGTTGATTTGATGGGTGGAACCATTCAGGTGGATAGCAAAAAGGGGCATGGTACAACCTTTACGGTTTCCATACCCCTTTGAACAGGATTCTATTATCTTTCAATCGATCACCGGTTGGCTACAGGTGCCATCTGTTTAAAGTTTACCACGCTGCTGAGTTTATACTGTTGTTGCTGATCATCAGTAATTCTGCCCAGGATATATATAGCATAATTTCCTTTAGGATTTTTTCCTGATCTTATTTTTACATTCAATGTAAAATCAAAGGGTTCGGGAAGCTCGTTGAGTGTAATGGTCAGGTTTCTGTCGTCAGATGTAAAATCTATCTTTGGACCGATTTCCTGATCGGGAGCATAGAAGTTTTCGGGGAGTAAAACTTTTATTTCACCTTTTCCAACGATGGAGGCTTTATAAATCTGAATATTCAGCGTTATTTCTTCACCCTCTTCAATCTCATCGGGAACTACCCAGGCAATCACATCAACCGTTGAGGGATTGGACTGGCCAACTTTACCCTGAATAATTTCGGGTAATTCGTTGTTAAGGTTATTTGTTTTTAAGGAATTCCATGCAGATCCGGTAGCGGTTGGCTGAGCCTGCGGCTTATCTGACTTCTTCAGATCAAACATATAACCAACACCCACAGAGGTATAGGAGTACATATCCTGTTTAACGGCTGAACTTCCTTTTACAGTTCCGTCGATTTTATCGGTACTCGTACCATGTAATGAGGTTTCTATGCCCAGATACACATTATCTGAAACATTATAGTTTAATCCCAGTCCTACCGACATCGAACCATCGAGCTCGCTTTTGCTTGAAGGTGCTACTCCTGCAGGAATGGTAACCGGCACATCACCTGGTTTGGAGACCGAATTATTTATTGCAACTGAATTCACTTTCCAGTTGATAAAGCCTAAACCAACCGTCGCATACGTCCGATAGCTGTTTAAATAGCTATCGTCCTGCCACAAACGGCTAAAGCTGAATGTTGTCTGAAGACTTGCGTTTAAAAGGTTTGATTCAAATTTATACCCAAGAGCCTCGCTTCTGCCCGCAACCTTTCCGTTCATCAGATGTGCACGAATGCCAAAGTATTTGCCCAACTGCTTTTCCAGTGCCAGGCCATAACCCAGTCGCCAGTCACGCATATATGGAACACCATCTTCACTCACATCACCATGAAATAACACGGCACCAAAGTGAACCTCTGCACGCCAGTTTTTAAAGAATCCTCCAGTTTTAGCGACAGAATCTGTGGCCTGTGCTTTCAGGGGTTCCGCCGTTCCTAAAATTAATATTAAGGAAAGAAACAAACTGCATTTGAAAAATATCCTGTTCATAGCTTATATTTTTCCTGCTTTAACGTCGCAGATTACAAATGGTTTCACTAAAAAATGAAATTATTTTGGCAATGCAGTGAATGTCAATTAAATAGACATAATTACAGCCCAAACTTTATATCTCAAAAAGCATTCCAATAAAATTATTAAGCTGTTAATCAATTAGATAGCTATATGAAAATTTTGTATAAAAAGTCCATAATCGGGAATATTTCCGCATTTGGAACAAAAAAAATCGCCCTTATGGGGCGATTATAGAAAGAGAAGTAATTTTGGGTGGCTGATGGGATTCGAACCCACGACCCTCGGAACCACAATCCGATGCTCTAACCGACTGAACTACAGCCACCGTTTTGAGACTGCAAAATTACACCATTTTTGGAATTCTGCAAACACTTTTTTTGAAATATATTCAAATCAATGCTGCCCTTTTTTACCTTTGGCATCGAAATGTAATAAGAAAAACGATGGCAGATATAATCGACTACAAGATCTTTGGTGACGACATGCAGGTCGTTGAAATTGAACTCGATCCACAGGAAGGTGTACGAGCTGAAGTTGGCGCTATGATGTACATGGAGGCTGACATTCAAATGCAAACGAATACCGGTGGCGGACTGTTCAAAGGATTTAAAAGAATGCTTACGGGTGAAGGCTTCTTTATCAGTACTTTCATGAATAGTGGCTACGGAAAGTCAAAAGTAGCCTTTGGTGCTCCTTTCCCGGGGAAAATTCTGCCACTCCACCTCGGAGAATTGGGAGGTGAATTTCTCTGTCAGAAGGATTCATTCCTTTGTGCCGCCAATGGAATTGACATAGATATTGCCTTCACAAGAAAGATTGGTGCAGGATTGTTCGGCGGAGAGGGCTTTATTTTACAGCGTCTGTCGGGCAACGGACTCGCTTTTGTTCATGCCGGCGGCACAATCTTGAAGAAGATACTTAAACCCGGCGAAACATTACGCGTTGATACCGGCTGCCTGGTGGCCTTTGAACCAACAGTTGAATACGATATTCAATTTGTGGGTGGATTTAAAAATGCCCTTTTCGGTGGTGAAGGTCTTTTCCTGGCTCAACTGAGAGGCCCGGGACTCGTCTTCCTTCAAAGCCTTCCTTTCTCACGGCTCGCCGATCGTATTATCGCGGCCTCAAGAAATGGGCACCGTGAACAGAGCGACGGAATTGCCGGAATCGGAGGCGGTATCCTGGGGAGTCTTCTTGGAGGGGATAAGAGGTTTTGATGCTTTGGCGATAGCTATTGCTATGGCTGCTGATGCGAGATGTTGGTAGGACGATAATTATAAGGAGAACCACAGAATTAGGATTTTCTTCTCTGTGGATTTTTACATTAGCGATAGCTTTGGCTTTGGCTGCGGATAGCTATCGTCCCGAAGGCAATGGCTTATTCCAATTCGCCCTCTATCCTTAGAATGACTTTTTGAAGTTTTAATCTAACCTCATCTGCAATACATTTCAGGTCGGCGTTTTTTACCGTTGCCATCGTCATCATGGTATCAACTACGGCGATCTCGATGACGCCATCCTCAGATTCCCGAATTACTGTATTGCAGGGCATCAACAACCCAATGAATGGTTCATGCTGCAGGGCTTTAAAGGCCGATTGTACCTGACATGCGCCCAGTATCTTATATGGCCTGATGGTTGCTCCCAGCTTTTCCTGCATCTTGCTCTTGAAATCAATTTCACTGACGATTCCAAACGATTCTGCCTGTAAGGCCTCTCTCAGGCGGGCTTCGCCTTCTTCAAATGTCCCGTTTATACGAGTCGAAAAATAGTAATTACCTGTATTCATTCAATTTCTGATTTTCCTGACAGGTGCCAAAGCACCTATAGGGTTATACGATGAATCTTCCTTTCACGCGTAAATAACCAACAGAAGTTTATTTTATTTGTTCATTGCACGCCCGTCAGTTATATGCCTGCTCTTCACGTTTTGTCAGAAAAAAACCGGATGTTGAGCATGATGTCAACGTCCGGCTGATTAGAGGGGCCTGTCATTTAATTTACCACCACCTCATCTATGAACAGCCACGCGGGCTCTCCCGGGTAGAGATGATTGGCGGGCAAAGGCCCTCCGTTCTTGATCTTTAGTTTGATGAAGCGACAGTTCTGCTTCTTGACCTGAATCACCAGATTGTTTCGAAGCACGGTATCAGCCGGGGTAACCATGCTTACTGAAAGTTCATTTGATTGCGCGTATTTTCCACTGAAGTCTGCTACCTCAAGTACGATTGATTTGGGTAACATAATCCAGGCTTTAAGGTTCTGGAGAAAAGCTACTTCAATGTTCCTTACCATCTGCTCCTTGCCCAGATCGATCGTTATTTCAATGTCGTCGCCTTCAAAACCAAGCCAGCAGCCATCGTTATGGTTTACACTCCCAAGTGTGGCATCTGTCAGACTTTGTATTCCACGTGCCTGATATTTGAAGCTGGGGGCTGGCGAAACCTCACACTTTAACCCGGTTGCTGAATGAAGGGCAAAAGCGCGTTCTGATACCTTGCCCAATTGCTTACCTTCTTTAAATATGGCGGCTTTGATGGTGCATGAAGCCGGAATTTCAAATGGAGCAGAATAGACTACACTTGTAGCCGTGGGATCGTTGCCATCGGTTGTGTACCTTATTTCGGGTTTGTAAAGCTCGGTCTCCATGCCCACCATCAGCTTCCCGGTGCTCTCGTTGCGCGAAAGGCTGATGTCAACACGGGTTGATTGTTTTCCGTAGTTTACTTTCAACTGATCAAGTATGGCAAATTGGTGATCCATCCGGCGGATGAAATCATTATAATCGCGGTTCTCTTTTTCCGTCCAGTTTACTTCTGCCAGGGCAATCATCCTGGGGATAGCCATGTATTCGGCATGTTCGGGGGTAGCAATAAATTCTGTCCAGACATTTCCCTGCGCTCCAAGAATGTGCCTGGATTCCATTTCGTTGAGAACAGGTGGCACAGGTTCAAAACTGTACACCTTTTTCAATGTCACGAAACCACCTATTGCAAGCGGCTCACCTTCCGGTTCTGCCTGATAGTAATCGAAATAGCAATAGGAGGTGGGTGTCATGATCACATCATGTCCCATTTTGGCAGCTTCAATGCCTCCTTCCATACCACGCCAACTCATCACCGTGGCCTCAGGGGCAAGTCCTCCTTCAAGGATTTCATCCCAGCCAATCATCTTTTTGCCTTTGGCTGTCACCATTTTCTCAACTCGTTTAATAAACCAGCTTTGAAGTCCGGCTTCATCTTTCAAATGTTCGGCAGAGATCCGTCGTTGACACTTTTTGCAAGCTGACCATCGGGTTTTGTCGGCTTCATCGCCTCCGATATGAATATATGGTCCGGGGAAAAGATCAGCCACCTCGGTCAGAACGTCATCGATGAAAGTAAAGACATCGTCATTGCCTGCGCACAGGATGTCAACATTGGGCCAATAGGTGCCCGGCTGAACGGGCAGGGTGTCGCCTTTGCACGACAGGTTAGGGTAGGCGGCGAAGACTTCACATGAATGTCCCGGCATTTCGATTTCAGGAATGATGGTGACGTAACGTGAGGCAGCATACCGAACCACTTCGCGGATTTCTTCCTGAGTGTAGAAGCCGCCAACAGTGGCTTTCTCTCCCGGTTGCGGAGGTGTTACCTCATTCCAGAGCTGGTTATTTCTATCTACATGCCATGCCGACTTTTCCGTCAGGCCGGGGTATTTTTTGATCTCGATACGCCAGCCATTGTCGTCGGTCAGATGCCAATGGAAGGTGTTCATCTTATAAAATGATAAGAGGTCGATGTATCTTTTGATGAAACTCACCGGGAAGAAATGGCGCGAGACATCGAGGTGCATGCCCCTGTAGCTGAATCTGGGTTTATCTGAGATGTAGGCCGACTTCACCTCAATGGATTCGGCTTTACCCGAAAATATTTCTAAAGGAAGTAACTGTTTGAGACTTTGTATTCCGTAAAAAATACCGGCACCCGTGTTAGCATGAATAAGTATGCCGTTCGGCTCAACCTTTAGCTTATAGCCTTCTTTGCCATATCCGGAGTCAGCCTGAAAAGTGCTCAGCAGAATGTAATTATCAAGCGATTCGCCGGTCGAAAATGCCATTGTTTCAACCTTAAACCCCGATGCTTTCGAGATGAACGCCGACAATGAATCCGCCAGTTGTTGCAACTCCGGCGTCTCAGGTTGAATGATAATCCGGGTGTTTGCTGAAATTTTAAAGCTGCCTCCATCGTTTTGGTAAAAGGTGGAAGGTGCCGGTACGATGTTCCGCTTGTCTTCACGGTGACCCGAGCAGGCGTATGTCAGAGCCAGGATTGCAAACAGCCGGTAAATGTTTTTTTTCATGGTAATCAGGTTTGTAGTTTAAGGCTTCAGGTACTCAAGGTAAGAACAATTCGTTGCATTTCGGGGAGTTTCACTGTTATTGCGGCCGCCTGGGCGTATTGGGCTTTTGCCCTCAGGAGGTTGTGGTCAGGATAGTTTATCTTGTAGTATGCATCACCTGCCAGATAATCGGTCAGGAAGCGAAGTCCGATGGTAAAGGTAAGGATTTGCGTTGATGCCGGAATGAGGGAAATTTCTTTTTCGGTTAAAATCGTCCTGGCTTTTTCAAGATACCCTTTCAGGTATGATTCGAATAAACCGATGTCTATACCGCACCGCGACAGATCTGTCTCATCTTCTTCGGCCAGACTGGCTGAGGTGCGAATGGCATCGCCGAAATCGTGGAGTATGCACCCCGGCATCACGGTGTCGAGGTCAATCATACAACAGGCTTTCCCGCTCGCGTCGAACAGGATGTTGTTTACCTTGGGATCGTTATGGACAACTCTTACAGGTAATTGGTTGCTGTCGGTAAGCCGATCAATGGCCTGGACCTTTTCTGCAAACTCCTGCGTGTAGCTGATCAGATCCAATGACTTCCTAAGGCGTGTTTCATCGGCCTTTTCAAGTATTGTGTGAAAAGCCGCCAGGCGCTTTCCCACGTGGTGAAAGTGGGGCAGGGTGGGAGTGAGCCTGTTGGCGTCGAAGTCGTTGAACATGGCATGAAACGCGCCCAACGCTTTCCCAGCTTCAAATGCCTGAGTCTGATTGATGAGTCTGTTGTGCGTAAACGAATTTTCCACCAGCTCCATGGCCCGCCAATATCCCTGTTCCGGGTCGCCGGTAAGCAGTTTTCCGCTGGTGGTGGTGATAAACTTTAATATCCTGTAACCATATACCTCTTTTTTATCCTCAAGGTGAGCGGTCACCAGCCGGATGTTCCGCATCAGGGCTTCCACATCCGGGAAGATATGATGGTTGATCCGCTGCAGAACGACAGGTCGTTTCAGTGCACCGGAAGTGATCAGGAAGGTGTCGTTGATGTGTCCTGACCCGAATGGACTGACTTCAAAATCAGCGTGATCCGGCAAAAAGGCAATCGCTGACTCTCTGGCACTTCGCGTTTTTTCGGGTACTATTTCCGGCAGGCAGTGGTTCATTTCCAGAGGTTTTCCGGATAAATTCCTTTGCTGGTCAGCCGACGGATGCTGTCGACGGCTGTCGGACGATCTTCGATATAAGTAACCCCAAACCATTGCTCATCGGTGGGGATAACCCTGAAACGAGCTTCTCCGCTTGCTATCAGTGCATCGGCGATGGTAGGGATGTAAAACTCCGATTTTTCCTCTTGCCCGCGTTTTTGAAGGAAGTCAACCAACAGGGCATCTATGTCGTTGAATATTTCGGGACCGAAAGCCCATGTATTCATCGAAACCAGGGTTTCAGCATCGAGGGTTACCCATGTGCCATCGGCGGCATCGGTTCCTATCGCCCCTGTTTCGTTACGCCTGATGTGGTGCGTCTCGGTGACGGTCTTCAGGTATCCCTCTTCATTCACTTCACATACGCCACGCGATACGCCGCCAAACTCCGACAGGGTGTTTTTAACCTTGTAGCCCGCGAGAGCATAGGTGCGCTCAGAACTACCTATGGCTGCTTTAAAGAAATTGGCCATCAGGCTGAAGGCACCTGCCCCGTAAAAGTCGTCGGCATTAATCACCACGAAGGGCTCGCTGATCACGTCGCGCGCCATGAGCATAGCATGGGCTGTTCCCCACGGCTTGGTACGCGAGGCCGGAGCCTTGAATCCTCCGGGAAGGTTTGATAGCTCCTGAAAAACATATTCAACCTTGATACGGTTTCCAAACCTTCCATCGAAGAAGGCACGGAATTCCTTTTCGATCTCGTGCCTGATGATGAAGACAACCTTCCCGAATCCGGCTCTGATGGCATCATAGACCGAATAATCGAGGATGGTCTCCCCCGAGGGGCCTAAAGGGTCAAGTTGTTTTAGCCCGCCATAGCGACTGCCCATTCCCGCGGCTAGTATCAGAAGTGTAGGTTTCATGTATATTATTTCGTTAGTTCTGAAGTATTTGACCGCCATTTCTGAGAATACGGCTTACAACGTAAAAGTGTTGTAATTCAAAGAAGACGATCTTTTAATGAAGAGCAAATTTAAATGAAACCATTGGAAAGGCAATATCAAGTGACGGGTAAGTCATGATTTCAAAAAATCTCATGCTGAAATTAAGATCGTTAGCCCTCTAATGATGCGTGAAGGCCTGTTTTTTTTGAAAATCGTTTTGAAATATTTGCAGAAATGAAAAGTCGCTGTATCTTTGCACCGCGATTGACGCCTGCCGTGAAGGCTCACTTGCACAGTTCATCAGAGATTGGGAGCATAGCTCAGTTGGTTTAGAGCATCTGCCTTACAAGCAGAGGGTCACAGGTTCGACTCCTGTTGTTCCCACGAAAAATCAGGGTTTTTGTGTTTTGTATATCAAATGATTACAAAATATAAAAGCCCTTTTTATTTGTATGCTTATCCACCTGTTTTAACTCCCTTGATCAGCTTCAGCCACCTGCATTTTACGATGCCGGTTACAATACTGATGTCTTAGCCTGTGCCGGCCCGCATAAGTAACCACAAGAATCTGAATACCCGCCCACCGGCCATCCTGCACAACCCTGCTCTAAACAAAACTGCGCCTGCCCCGGATTGCCTTGTCATATCGCGATGCCCTTCTTTGAAGGTACCTCGCCATGACAAACCCGCATAAACTGTTCCGGCAGCCCGACTCTGACTCATGAGCGTAAGGATAGCCACCGGCATCTGGCCAATGAGAACAGGCAACCCAGATGCTCAATCCTGCTGAATTCTTAAGTCGGGTGGTTCTCCGTCGACGCTCATCCCCCTATCCCTCCAATGTATTTTTAAGGTTTACCGGTCACGGGATGCCACGTTGTGAAAAACAGAGGCTGATTTTGCCAGGCAATCAGTCAGGGAGTTCTGCCCGATGACCTGGTACTGTCAATGCTGTGGGAAGCTCCTTTGGGCGATCGTCTTTGCTGCGGAAAATCTGCCGGTATGAACCCAAAAATACTTAGAAACCAACATTATTCTACAACAAAAAATAGAATTGCTAAAGTGTTGACAAACAGTGGCCAAATATATCATCGGTTCGTTCAAGCTTCGAAGTGGCTTCGAAGCGGGTTCGTTGCTTTTTCGTTTTTTCACGAAACCACAACGAAGCAGCACCGAATAGACCCTGACTTTTGTGTAACACAGGTATAAATACATCCTTTTTGATACTTATTGGAAAATCCTATTCAGAAAGGGAAATGATTGGATACGCCGTTACCGGAAATAGCCTGACACAGAGGCAGAGACAAGACATGCCTTGTCTCTGCCTCTAATTCTAAATTCACTGATGAATTGTTGGAGAAATCCCTGGTGGTCGGCGAGGGGATATCGCGACATTACCGTTGAGAAAATTGCTGTAAAATTGTCGCTACTAAAATCGTGCCAAATATTTTCTATAGTTATATTTTCTACATATAAAATATACTCCATAATTACTACAATCATAGGCGATACATAAGAAAATCCTATCTTTGTCCTAACTCTGATCCATCTTTGTCCCCTCTCAGACGTATTTTTAATTCGTAAATAACATATAATCAATTAAATAAAAAATTGTGCTTTGCGATATAAGTCACGAAAAAATTTTGAAAAAAAGTTGAAATATTTTTTCTGGAAGGATTAAACAGGCATAAAAATACGTTCAAAATTTGGAATTGCATTCAGGGGGTGGACGATAAAAAAGGTTGGCATCGTTTCCTCATACAATTTAATAAATGGTTTAGATGAAGGTTGGGTGATATGTAAGTTCGAATGGGAATGGAGGCAGCATGACACCCAAAAGAAGCATGGTCATTCAAATTCAGGTGGTTATATACAATCATGATGTTAGTTGTTATTCTTAAAATCCTGATCATGTTTGTTGACCGTGCAACCCGGTGAAAGCCGGAACCAGGAAATCGGGAAATCGGGAAATGTAGTACTTACAGGTGACACACCATGCCAGGGAGTTAATCCGCCAGTGAAAGATTATTCATTTCCTTTCCATGTTTCGGCAAGATTCCATACTTTTGACCCAATTGAGTGCCGATAGTTCACAAACCGTCTGTATGGCTCACCAGGTGCCCGAACCCTGAGAGGGAGGAGCGGCCCGGCAAGTGGTAAAATATTTTATTTCAGCAAAAGCCCTGCACAAATTTTTGTTCGTATCGAGCTCGCAATCAATATGTTAGTACAAATACGCTGTAACTGACGTGGCGAAGCTGTGGAGTAGGGGTGATGAAGGGTTGATGGTGTAATTTTTAAACGATAGCGTGATTGACTATGGGGTGAGGTAATGTTCAGCAACTATATGAGCATAAAGGCGGGAAGACTAACGAGATATCCGCGTATGTACGCGGGAAGAGTATAAAAAAAAATATTACCGACATTGCAATAATTTGCGACTTATAAACTGTTTGAAGATTTTAGCTCAAAAAAAACTAAATTTGCAGATAGACGATAATTAAATATGAAGATAACAACTGATTTATATCTTGGTGATAGCAGAAAGGAACTTAAGAAACTCCTTGATAATTCTGTTGACCTAATTGTGACATCACCACCATATGCGGACCAACGTAAAAACACTTATGGGGGAATTCATCCCGACAAATATGTTGAATGGTTTCTACCAATATCGGAGCAGCTTTTGAGAGTATTAAAGCCAACGGGGACTTTTGTTTTAAATATAAAGGAAAAAGTTGTTGAAGGTGAGCGTAGTACTTATGTAATGGAACTTATCATCGCAATGCGAAAACAAGGTTGGTTATGGACTGAGGAGTTTATATGGCACAAGAAAAATTCTTATCCAGGTAAGTGGCCTAACCGCTTTCGTGACTCTTGGGAAAGACTATTGCAATTTAACAAGAATAAGCACTTCAATATGTATCAAGAGGAAGTTATGGTTCCAATGGGTGATTGGGCAAAAACCCGTTTAAAAAAACTTTCTGATACCGACAAAGTTCGTGATAACTCAAAAGTTGGAAGCGGTTTTGGTAAAAATATTTCAAACTGGATAGATAGAGATAAAGCATTTCCAACTAATGTTTTGCACTTGGCGACAGAGTGCAATAATAAAAACCATAGCGCAGCGTTCCCCGAAGAATTGCCAGAATGGTTTATAAAACTTTTTACAAAGGAAAACGATATTGTACTTGACCCTTTCATGGGTTCAGGAACGACCTTATTCGTTTCTAACAGAATGAAAAGAAATTCCATTGGAGTTGAAATTCTTCCCGAATATTATAAAATGGTAAGAGATCAATTACAACCAGTGGAATTATATCTTTTAGAACATAAAGAAATATATGAAAAGGATGAACCTAAAAGACGTGACGCAGTACGTTGAAGAAAACATTGGAACATTTCACCAAAAAAGAACTGCAGGTTTAAATGATTTAAAACTTAAGAGAGTTCTTAGCAAAAAGAATCCTTATCTTTTTAAAGCCAAGTACATACTTACTGCTCAGGATATTATAAAAAGTTTGACTGATGCTTTTATTTCTTCACAAGAAGAAACAATTTTTGGTGATTGGCTTGAAGGTTTGGCCATTTTTATTAATAGTATGGTTTATGAAGGCCGTAAATCTGGAATTCCTGGAATCGACCTTGAATTTGATAAAGATAACATTCGTTACATTGTGACCATTAAATCTGGTCCAAGTTGGGGTAACAGCAGTCAGATTGGAAAATTGCTTGCTGATTTTAAAACTGCAAAAAAGACTTTACGAACAAGTAATTCTCAATTAAATGTTGTTGCAATAAATGGTTGTTGTTATGGCAGAGATAATAAATATGATAAAGGAGAATACTTCAAATATTGCGGACAGAAGTTTTGGGAATTTATTTCTGGAGACCCTGAATTGTATACAAAAATTATTGAACCTCTAGGACATAAGGCTAAAGAAAGAAATGATGACTTTATTAAGTCTTATTCTCAGATGATTAATAAGTTTACTAAAGAATTTGCAAATGAGTTTTGCAAGGACAATGGTGAGATAGACTGGGATAAGTTAGTTCGATTTAATTCTGCTGTTAATGCATAACCAATTATAATCAATAATGGGGAGTTCTGTAATTTAAATCATTGTTATTCAGATGGATAGTTGTATGTTTGCCTAATAATTAAGGCAAAAAGCCATTGGCAAACCATCAATTCAAGGCAAAAGGGAAAAAGGGACTATTTGATGAAGAGAATACAATATCAAACTTATCGGCAAA